>DATAQN010000093.1:0-16375 GCA_036264635.1 Xanthobacteraceae bacterium
ATTATGCCGATGCCCGGATAGTCGAGGTCGATGGTCATCCACAGAGCGACCGCAAGAACGCGTCCTGCATCATTGGATAGACGTAGTAAGTTTGAACCTGAGCAAGACGTCCTACAAAAAAAGAGCACCGCGTTCCCGCAGTGCCCTTATTGTAGTACTCGCGTTGTTTGTTAGTTCAGAATTCCGCGCCGCTTGGCAATCGCCAGCACAGTCGCGTTCTCGACAGAAATTCGCTCGTCGGTGTCTCTGACGTGCATCGCGCGTGAGCAGCCAATCACCACCCGGCCGATATCGACGAGGTTGGGTGTGCGGTCGGCGTACCGAAACGCGATCACTTGCTCGGTAATTGCAGTCAGCGTGTCGAGGGCTTTGGGCCGTTCAGTGGTCGGCTGTTCAGTGGCGGGTTGTTCAGTCTTTGCAGGGGTCTTCATTGGTATTCTCCATAGGTTGTGTCTACTGACAAGTTCAACCTATTTGTCGAGTGAGAGAATGACAATGAAAATCGGAAGAAAGTGCGAATTAAATCAATTAGTTAGATGGTAGTGGCGGTCGGCGATTTTAGCCTGCCAGCGGGGGGCGGGCCGCGCGGCAATGCCGCAAGTTTGGGCCAGCCGGACCCGCTGGTGCGTTGGCACGGCCCGGCAGCACCCGTTGCCAGCGCCGCGCGCGCATTTGCCCACAGGCTTTTAAATTTGGCGAAAGCGCGTTAGTTGAGCGTTAGTCGAGGGGAAATGTAAAGCTATAACATCAACAAAAACAATACGTTACACGATGTGCCAAATTAACGAAAGGTTAACGGAGGGGCGGATTTTGTATCCGACCTAACACGTTCGGTATTAATCCTGAGGCGAGGTGGGGTGGGCGGGCGAACGCCCTGCTTACGGCATCGCCGGGAAAACGTGATTGACGATCACGAGGGCTGTGAGCAGCAACGCACCGATGCCGAGGCTGAAGCCGATCAGCTTCTTCTCGACCGCCTGCCATTCACCACTGTCGGAATTGGCGAGGCCGCCGTGCAGATCCGGATACAGCATTTCCGAGCGCAGATCGGATTGCGCCAAGCGCGACAAGACTTTTTGTTTCGCCGCATAGGTCGCCATGATGACTGAATCCCTTCCGATCGCGCCGATCGCGTCTGTCGTCGGTCCACGCAAAGGCTGAACCGGAACATGATCTCAGCATGGCGGGGCGATCAGTCAATGCAGTGCAAAAAATAAGAGAGTCTTGGTCGTTTGACCCTGCTTTAGGCGAATGAATTCGCCGCCGCGGCGTCGGCTCGCGGAAACAAATTATCTGCAAAAATCCAGGGAAAGCCGCGCCCTATAGTCACTGCGCGCGGTCGAGCAGCGGGGCGGAGAAGCCGTTCTTGGCGAGGATGCTTTGCCCGTCCTGCGACAGAATAAAGAGCGCGAGCTCTGCCGCATTGGGATTCTTGGTCGGCAGCAGGGTCAAGCCATAGGCGGCGCTGGTTGCAAGCCGGTCGGGCAGTTCGACGACCGCGCCATCAGGCAGCGCATTGGCGAACGCCACGCGGGCCGAGCAGTACAAAATAAAGATGTCGGCACGATCCTCGCGGATGTTCCAGGCCGCGGCATCCATGCCCGCGGGCGGTGCGACGGTGTTGGGACCGCCGACGAGCTGGAGCGCCTTGGCCTGCAACACCGCGGCGTCGCCCGGATGAATCGCATCCGCCTTGGCAAACACCTGCCAGGTGTAATCGCCTGCCGGATCGGCCTTCGGCGTCGACGTGCCCAGTCTGATCTTCGGATCGAGCAGCGCCGTGAGCAGCGTGTCAGACCCGACCTTAAGCCCCGGCCGGACAAAAGCGCACAGGCGATTGCGCGCGAACGTCACAACGGGTCCGGCCTTGCCGGCTTTCGCTAGCGCCAAGGGATTGTCCATGTCGGCGGAGGCGAAGAGATCGGGCGTCTCGCCGACTTCGATGCGTTGACGCAATACGCCGGATGGACCGAAGCCCGTCTCGACAGCGACTTTGGCGGAATTCAGGAACGCCGCGCCGATGTCGCCGAATGCGTTGCGTAAGCTTCCGGCGGCGAGAACGCGCACGATCGGGCGCTCTTGCGCATAAAGCGGCGCAACGATCGACAGATTTAGCGAAACGGAACCGAGAAGGAGGAGTGCAGCGACAGCTGCATGTCGAACATGTGATGGATTCATTCCAAGGGTCCCCCGGTATGACCGCGCCGCAGCCAGTCTTACACTATGGCTGCGGCGCCGTTAAACCGGAACACGCCAACTGACATCACGCAGTCACGTCACGGAGTCACGTCACGGAGTCACGTCACGCCGCCTGTTGCGCGAGCCGATCCATCTCGCGCTGCACGAGCTGGCGATAAAGGCCTTCGTCGCGCATCAGGATATTGGGCGGGCCGTCTTGCACGACTTCGCCGGTCTGCAGCACGACGATGCGGTCGAAACTGCGCACCGTCGAGAGCCGGTGCGCGATGGCGATCACGGTGCGGCCGTTCATCAGCCGGCCAAGCGCCTCGCGAATGGCTTCCTCGGACTCGCTGTCGAGCGAGGACGTCGCCTCATCGAGCAGCAACAGCGGCGCGTCTTTGAGGAAGGCGCGGGCAATGGCGATGCGCTGGCGCTGACCTCCGGAGAGTTTTACGCCACGCTCACCAACAATGGTGCGCATGCCAAGCGGCAGGTCCTCGATGAAATCGCAACGCGCGTCGAAGGCAGCCTCGAGCACTTCGTCGTCGGTCGCATCCGGTCGGCCATAACGGATATTCTCCATCACCGAACGATGGAACATCGAAATGTCCTGCGGCACGACGCCGATGGCTTCGCGCAGGCTCTCCTGTGTCACCAGTGAGATATCCTGGCCGTCGATGAGAATGCGGCCCGACTGCACGTCATAGAAGCGCTGCAGCAGTGCAAACAACGTCGACTTGCCGCCGCCGGAACGGCCGACCAAGCCGACGCGCTCGCCCGGCCGGAAGCTCAGGCTGAAATTCTTGAAGATCTGCTGGCCGTCGGCATAGCGGAAATCGACTTTCTCGAGCTTCACGCTGGCGCCGCGGCCGACAAGTGGCTCGGCCTGCGGATGATCGCGCAGCTCATGCGGCACGAGCAGCGTAGCGACCGCTTCCGACAGGCGGGCGAGATGCTGGGTGATGTCGACCAGCGCGACCGCGAGATCGCGGGTGGCGCTGAGCACCGAGATCGCGAGCGTGCAGGCCAGCACGACGTCGCCTGTCGTCGCCGCGCCTTGCTGCCAGAGCATGATCGCCCAGGCGAGCAGGCCGAGCGCCAGCAGCACGGTTACAACGGCGTGAAAAATGCGGAGCTTCTCGAGATAGAACAGGCTGCGGCGCCGCGCGTCCATTTCGCGGTCCACGGTGGCGTTGAAGCGGCGATGCTCGCGCAGAAAGCCGCCGAAGGCGCGCACCAGCGGCATATTGGAAATGACGTCGACCATCTCGCCGTCCACGGCGGCCGCCTTGGCGGCGTAGTCGTGATGCAGCGGCTTTCCGCCAGCGGCGAGCTTGAACATCAGCATCACCATGACGCCGGCGATCAGCGCCAAAGCGGTCGCCATCGGCAGGCTGATCGTCGTCACCAGCGCAATTGCGGCTACCGTCGCCACACAGGGTGGCAGCACGTTCCAGATAAACATGTTCTCTGCCGTGAACACCGCGTTCGACGTCGCGGTGACGCGGCTGGTGAGCATGCCCGGCAGCCTCTCAGCAAAGAAGTTCGGTGAGTGGCCCATGAGGTGGCGGAACAGATCGCGGCGCAAATCGCCGGTGACGCCGACGAAAGCGTAATTCGCGATCCAGGCGGCCACGCGCCACAGCATGTTATCGCAGGCGATCAGCGTGCCGAGCAGGGCGAACGCAATCCACACGCTGGCTGTTTGTCCCTTGGACAAAGTGTCGACCAGGAATTTCACGCCATATTGCGTCCCGACCGAACAAACAACCGCGCCGAGCACCGCGATGAGGATCACCGCATGTGCGACCGGGCGGTGCCGGATGTAACGAAACATAAAGGCAAGAGGACGGGAGGCATAAACACAAAGCTCAACCGTACGTGCTGACATGCGTGATGAAATCTCCGCCGCTGCAGGTTCCGCCCCGAGGCTAGAACGAGCACAAGCCCGTACTGTTCCGCCGCCCTGCTTTGCGGCTGACGAACTGCGGCCGACGTGACTTCTTTGCATCGAACCACGCTCACTCGCTTTCGCTTGCTCGGCGATTCGACGGTATTGAATTGACTCCGGAACGGCGCGAAGGTTCCCGCACGCCACGAAAATTAAGTTCCATCCATAAAATGAAATATTTCGCCTTTGCGACGTTGTTGCGAGTGTTCCAATTCGAACTCCGCAAAATTTAGCCGAATTGGTCGGATGCAAATAACAGGGATCGACAAGACACTCGGAGATCAAAGTTCAAACGCGGTTCTTGGAAAGCAATTCTTTGACCGGGAACTTTACGCAAAGCGAAAGGTACGTCGATGCATATTGCTCAAATTGCTCCTCTGACTGAGGCCATCCCGCCGAAGCTTTACGGCGGCACCGAACGTGTCGTGTCGTGGCTGACGGAAGAGCTGATTGCGCTCGGCCACGACGTGACGCTGTTTGCGAGTGGGGATTCGGTGACCTCGGCCAAGCTCGAAGCAATGTGGCCGCGCGCGCTGCGGCTCGACGGTTCGGTGCGTGATCCCAATGCGCTGCACATGATGATGCTCGAACGCGTCTATCGGCGCTCCAGTGACTTCGACTTTCTGCACGGTCATATCGACTATTACCCTTTTTCTCTGTTCAGCCGTCAGGCGACGCCCTTCGTGACGACGCTGCATGGCCGCCTCGATCTGCCGGAGCACCAGCCGGTCTTCGATACGTTTTCGTCAGTGCCGGTTATCTCGATCTCGAACGCCCAGCGCCGGCCGCTGCCGCAGGCGAACTGGGTGCGCACCGTGCCGCACGGGCTGCCGGAGAAGCTTCTCGTGCCGAAGCCCGCGACGCCGGATTACTTCGCCTTTCTCGGCCGCATCGCGCCGGAGAAGAGCGTCGACACCGCGATCCGCATCGCCGAACATTGCGGCATCAAGCTCAAGATCGCCGCCAAGGTCGACCGCGCTGATGAGGATTATTACAACGAGAAGATCAAGCCGTTGATGAGCTCGCCTTATGTCGAATATGTCGGCGAGATCGGCGACCACGAAAAATCGGAATTCCTCAGCGGCGCGGTGGCGCTGCTGTTTCCGATCAACTGGCCGGAGCCGTTCGGGTTGGTGATGATCGAGGCCATGGCGTGCGGCGCGCCGGTCATCGCCTTCAATCGCGGCTCGGTGCCGGAAATCATCGAGGATGGTCTCACCGGTTTCGTCGTCGAAGATATGAATGGCGCGATCGTCGCGGTCGATCGGCTCAGCCATCTGTCGCGCGTGGGGATCCGCAAGCGGTTCGAGGAGCGCTTCACCGCGCGCCGCATGGCGCAGGATTATCTCAGCGTCTATCGCAGCCTCTCCGCCGCCGCGGCGCCGCATTTGCGGCTGGTCGGTGAAGACGCCCCGGCGCTGTAGACTTTCGTCATTACGAGCGAAGCAATCCAGCTCGATGCTCGTGGCGGCCCTGGATTGCTTCGTCGCTTCTCTCCTCGCAATGAGGGCTATGCCTCCCCTTCTTCTTCCTCTCTCTCCGGGGGGCGCGTCTCCGGCATCAACAGCGCCACAAGCGCGAAGCCTGCCGCGCCGATCGCTCCGAGCGCCGCGAAAGCCGCAGCGCTGCTGAAATGATCGGTGACATAGCCGCCCAGCGTCGCCGACAAAGAGGCGCCGATACCGGTCGCCGTGCCGAGAACGCCCTGGCCGAGATTGAACCGTCCGGTGCCGCGGGTGAGATCGGCGACGACGAGCGGCACCATAACGGCGAATACCGCCGCGGTGATGCCGTCGAAAATCTGCACGCCGAGCAGAAAGATCGGATCGGTGCCGGTTGCGAACAGAAAGCCGCGAATGGGCAGCGCGGCGAAGCCGATCAGCAGCAAAGGCCTGCGTCCCCAGAGCTGCGCTTTCTCGCCGACCAGCGGCGACAGGGCTGCGACAAGAAGCTGCGGCACGACGATACAGGCGGCGATGATCACGGTCGCCCATTGGCTCGAATGCATGGTCACGACGCTGCCGACCAGCGGCAGCATGGCGGCATTGCCGAGATGAAACAGCAACAGGCACGCCGCGAAGATCAATAGCGGCATATTCTGCAACAGCTCGCGCGCCTTGATCGGCGGCTTGATCGAGCGCCGCCGCGGCTTGGCGCCGTGCGCGCGCTCGGCATCGATTTCGCTGTTGGATATTTCGCGCAGCGCGATGAGCGCCGGAATGAGCAGAACAACGGTGACGATGAAAACGGAGCGCGGCGACAACAGATAGCCGAATGCGCCCATGGCCGCCGCGGCAAGGCCGTTGCCGACCGAAGCAAATCGCGCGTTGCGTCCCAATCGTTCGCCGATGGCGGCGGGGCCGACCAGTCCGAGGCTGATCGCCGCCATGGCGGGGCCGAGCACGCAGCTCGCCATCGCATGCACCACGGAACCGGCGAACACGATCGTGAACATCGGCAATGCCGCATAAGTGAGAGCGCTCATGCAGATCGCGACAATCGCGCAGCCGGCGACAAAGCGTTCGGATTTGGCGGCGTCGACCAGCGCCCCGCCTGGCATCTGCCCAATCAGCGAAACGAAGCCGGCCGCGGACAGAACCAGGCCGATATCGACCTGGGTCCATTTCTGCGCGGTGAGATAGACCGAGACGAAAGGTCCAAAGCCGGTCTGTACATCGGCGACAAAGAAAACAAACCAGTCCAAGCCGCGCAAGCTGCGCGGCGACGGGGTGATCGGCGGCTCCGGGCCGGCGGGTTTGGTGGGGATTTGCGCCGGCTCGGAGACGGGCCCGGGCGCCGGCAAATTCCCGTTGTCGTGCTCTGCCGCATCATGCTCGGCCGCGTCGTGCGGCTCGGGCGCGTCCGGCAACCGCGATGAGCGATGCTTGGAATGCAGGGCCTTATCTCCTGCGGGTCATTGCAGATGGCTACTGGAACGGCAGCGGCTCGAGCTTACCGAGCGCGCCGAGCACGACGACAGGCTTGCCGTCCACATATTCGGGTGCCGCTTTCACCTGGTCGCGTGTCAGTTCGAGCGTGATTTTTGCATCTGTTTGCGCCGGCGGCGGAAAATGCAGCGCGTTCCATTCCACGGCGATCTTGCGGCTGCCGACGCCGAGAAAGCCGCCGAAGTCGATGATTGCGGCACGCACTTCGCCGCCGCGATCAACAAGAACGTCGACAATGCGGCCCATATCTTCTCCATTCGCACTCAAGACTTCGCGGCCGAGAATGCTCTGCACCTCGTGACTGGACAGAACCGTGGCCGAAGCCGGCGGTGGAGCGGGAGGCGCGGGTGGTTGCGCGGGCGGTTCCGTTTGTGCCGGCGCCGGTTCCGGCTTATCGGCGGTTTGGGGCGGCGGCTGGGCCGGCGCGTTCTCGGAACGCGCGATGCCGAACGCCGCGAGGCTCAAGGCCACGACGAATATCACCGCCGCCGCGATTTCCGATGGAGACTTGCGCATCATCCCTCCCAGCGCTGTGGAACCTCAGTCCACTAAGCCGAGCCGATCGCACAGGTTCCATAACGGCCGCCCGCGCTTCGCTGCGGCCACGGAACGGCAAGGGAACCCGTCAGGAGGAAAACACGATCGACACTCGAATATCGCCGCTGGTGCGCGGCGTATCGAGCGACACGCTGTCGCCGTGACGACGCACGCGCAAATCGACCAGCGACGCGCACAACCGCAAATCGCGCAGCACGACTTCGTCCAGGAATGCCGGCAAGCACGGATTGCGCAAACGGATTTCGCCATTGAACGGATCGAATTCAAGCCCGAGCGCGGCTTCGAGGAGTGAGAATGGTGTCGCGCTCGCCCACGCCTGTGGCGAGCAGGCGACCGGATAAAGCGTCGGCCCGTGGCCGTGCTGGCGGCGAAAGCCGCAGAACAATTCCGGCAGCCGGCGCTGATCCATATAAGTGGCGGCGGCGAACAGGCCGCCGAACAGAGTATCGATTGCACGCTTGTGGCCGTAACGTGCGAGCCCGAGCGCAATCAGCGAATTGTCGTGCGGCCATACCGAGCCGTTGTGATAGGACATCGGATTGTAGCGTGCGGCCTCTTGCGCCAGCGTGCGGATGCCCCAGCCGGAGAAGAAACTCGGCTGCAGCAATTCCTTGGCGATCGCGGCGGCGCGATTGGCGGATGCGATGCCGGTGAACAGTGCTTGCCCGGCATTGGAGGTGCGCACCTTGCAGGGCGTCTTGTCGCCATCGAGCGCGAGCGCGTAAGTGCCGAGATCGGGGCACCAGAAGGCAGCTTCGAAGCGGTCGGCGAGGCGACGGGCCGCCGCGTCAAGCTTCTCGGCCATCGCCATGTGGCCGAGCCGGCGCGCGCATCGCGCCGCCATGAGCTTGGCTGCATAGACATAGCCTTGCACTTCCACGAGCGCGATCGCGCCTTCGGCCAGCCTTCCGTCGGCGTGGAAGATGGCGTCGTGCGAATCCTTCCAGCCTTGATTGGCGAGACCCTGTTCGGTGGCGCGCCGGTATTCGATGAAACCATCGCCGTCCGGGTCGCCCGGTCCGTCGATCCAGGCCAACGCCGCTTCGATGGCCGGCCATAGTTCGGCGATGGTCTCGATGTCGCCGGTGCGTTCGGCATAAAGGCCCGCGAGCAGCACGAAGAGCGGCGTCGAGTCGACGCTGCCGTAATAGAGGCCGAACGGCACTTCGTGCAGCGCTGCCATCTCGCCGCCGCGCATCTCGTGCAGGATTTTTCCGGGCTCTGCGTCGGAGCGTGGATCGATGGTCTTGGCCTGATAGAAAGCGAGCCGGCGCAGCACGCCGCGCGCCACTTCCGGCGACCACCACAGCATTTGCAAAGCCGTGATCAGCCCGTCGCGGCCGAATGTCGTCGAATACCAGGGAATGCCAGCGTAAGGATAACGGCCTTGCGGCGTGTCCGTCATCAGCATCGCAAGATCGGCGGCGGACTGGCACAGAATTTCGTTGAAGCTGTCGTTGGACGTCTGGACGGAGGCGCGCTGCAGCGATTGCATGCGCATCTCGCGACGCGACGCGATCATGCCGCGCAGGAACGGCTGCGGCCTTGCATGGGCCTGGTCGCAAGTCGCCGCCAGGAACAACGGCAGCGATTCTCCGGGCGAGAGATGCAGCTTGTAGATGGCGGCATCGACCGTCAGCCGATCCGGCGGCGGATCGAAGATCAAAGTCGTGCGCCGCACCTTGGCATCGAGTCCTTTATAGGCGAGCAGCACACGATCCTTGCCTTGCACCTCGGTGCTGGCGGTACCGCGCTTGTCGCGATGCGCGCCGCGGACCTCGAACAGATCGGCGAAATCGTTGTCGAACAGGATCGACAGCCGCAGGTCAACTGGGTGATCGCCGTAATTGCGTACGCCAAGCCGCTGATAGGCCGTGTCGCGCCACAGAAAAATCGTGCGCAGAATGTGGACGCGATCCTTTTCCAGGACGACGCGCTGGCCTTCGACCAGATCCGGATTGGTGAGGTCGATAAAGAAAGCGGAATTGTCGTCGCGCAGCGTCGAGCCCAGCAATAGCGGCGGTTCGCCATTGACCAGGAGTTGAAGGCGCGACAGGTGCCGCGTGTCCTTGTGGAATAGCCCGGCGGAGCCGGCGGACAACACAGCGCCGGCATCGTTGCCAATGTCGCCGCGGCTGTCGAGCACAACGAAAGTGTCGCCATATTTGAGCGCCCGCGACGGCCGCGCCGGCTGCGAGACGGTGATGGCGAAGAGTGCTTCCTGCGCTTCGCCTGTCGTAGCCGGCATATCGGCCTGACCGGCGATTTGGGCCGCGGTTTTGGGCGACATTGTTGTTCGCTTGGTTTTTGGCTTGGTCGTTGAGTTGGTCTTTGGTTTGGCTTTTCGCTTGCTGGTTGGCCGTTCATTCGCAAGTGGCATGAGGACCTACGGCAAAACCTCAAGCGTCGGGCCCGACACCGCAGCGCCGAATCCAACGCCCCTGCGAAAACGCGGCGCGCTCGCACAACACACTGGAACACGAACGCCAAGCGAGCCGGATCGTTCAAATATTTTTTGCTGCAGTGCACTTTGATTTTTGACAAACGCACGCGCATTGCGGCCATTCGCCACGCGCGTTTGCGGCGAACTTGGCAAGGCCCGATCGGCTGCACTAAGCTTGGGTATAATAAATTATACCAAACTCTCGGGGAAACGCCATGACGGTTACCTCCACGCTGGATCGTGCGGAAGCGACGACGTCGACGGCCCGGTGGGGCTATCTGACGGTCTGCATCATCTGCATGGTCATGATCGCGAACCTCCAATACGGATGGACCTTCTTCGTTAATCCGATCGCTAAGGCGCACGGCTGGTCGATCGCCTCAATCCAGTTTGCTTTCGCCGTCTTCATCGCGCTCGAAACCTGGCTCACGCCGATCGAGGGCTGGATCGCGGATGTGCTCGGTCCCCGCGGGCCAAAGCTTGTTGTCGCCTTCGGTGGCGCGATGGTCGCCATCGGCTGGGTTATCAATTCCTATGCCGAGTCGCTCGAAATGCTTTATCTCGGGGCCGTCGTCTCCGGCATCGGCGGCGGCGCCGTCTATGCAACTTGCGTAGGCATGGCGGTCAAATGGTTTCCCGACCGGCGTGGACTTGCCGTCGGTCTGACAGCGGCGGGATATGGCGCCGGTACGGCGCTCACGGTTATTCCTATCCAATATGTGATCGCCAATTACGGCTATCAGGCTGCCTTTCTTTGGTTCGGCATCGTCCAGGGCGCTGTTGTGTTCGTTCTGGCCTGGGCGTTGCGTTCGCCGGAGCCTGGCGAATTGGCGAACGCCCCGGCGGCGAAAGTCGCGCAATCAGCGCGCAGCTATAGTCCCAAGGACGTGCTGATGACGCCGGTGTTTTGGCTGCTCTACATCATGTTCATCATGGTTTCGGCGTCAGGCTTGATGGCCACGGCGCAGCTCGCGCCGATCGCCAGTGACTTCAATGTCAGCAATGTCCTGATCTTGTTCGGCCTGTCGACGCTGAGTCTCGCCGCGATCGTCGACAATATCTGCAATGGTGCCGCGCGGCCGCTGTTCGGCTGGATCTCGGACAATATCGGGCGTGAATACACGATGGCTCTGGCCTTCGGATTGGGCGGCGTTTCTTATTGGCTTCTCGGATCGTTCGGTCACGAGCCTTGGGGTTTCGTGATCTTCGCCGCGCTGATCTTCCTGACCTGGGGCGAGATCTTCAGCCTGTTCCCGTCGACCTGCACCGATACGTTCGGGTCGAAATTCGCCACGGTGAATTTGAGCCTGCTCTACACCGCCAAGGGCACCTCGGCCTTCCTGGTGCCGGTCGCCAATCTGGTGAAAAGCGCCACCGGCGGCTGGCATATGGTGTTCGTGGTCACGGCGCTGATGAACTTCGCTGTTGTCGCGCTCGCATTGTTCGTGCTCAAGCCATTGCGGGCGCGGACGATGCAACGGGGATGAGATCCTGTAGCCCGGATGGAGCGAAGCGAAATCCGGGAGCGGCATTCAGGCTTCACAGTCGTTCCCGGATTGCGCTGCGCTCCATCCGGGCTACTGAAGTAAGAGCCGGAAAGATGGGCCAAAATGGGCGATTTTGGCCCTGGTATAATGTATTACAGTGCGCTATGGATGCTGTTCTGAACGCGGCCCGATAGGCGTTGGATCGCCATAAGATCGCGTCAGTGAGACAGGGTTGTGAAGCGTCTTTGTCGCGAGCGTCTTTCATGTCGCCCAGTGTGCCCCGAATTCCCGTGCCGCAAAGCGGCGAGGCCGCCGTGATCGAACGGCCGCGGCTCGAGCCGATCGACACCTCTTTCAGCTTCAAGAACAAGGCCTATGCGGCGCTGAAATCCGTGATTGTCGGCATGGATGTCTATGGCAGCCGCAGCGACATCCGCCTCGATGAGCGCAGCCTGGCCGAGGAATTCGGCATCAGCCGCACGCCGGTGCGCGAGGCCATGGCGCAGCTCGAGCGCGAAGGTTTTGTCCGCACCGTGCCGCGCCGCGGCGTCTATGTGGTGCGCAAGACGAAGGCGGAAGTGATCGAGATGATCACCGCCTGGGCGGCGCTCGAGAGCATGGCGGCGCGGCTCGTCACCGAAAAAGCCAGCGCCGAGGAGATCGCCTCGCTGCGCAAGATGTTCGCGACTTTCGAGAACGGCCAGGTGCGCGTACATCTCGACGAATATTCCGAGGTGAATATCGAATTCCATCAGACCCTGATCCGCTTGAGCCGCAATGGCGTCCTCGTCGAGCTCGCGGAGAATCTGTTCACGCACATGCGGATGATCCGCAGGAAGACGATCGGCGAGAAGGATCGCGCCGACCGTTCGATCCGTGATCACATGCATATCATCGAGGCGCTGGAGGCGCGCGATATGGTGCGGGCCGAGACCCTGGTGCGCGATCACGCGCTCGGGCTCGCCGACCATGTCGAAAAATATGCCGACTATCTGGACTAAGAGATCGCCGCGATGCCGCACTTCTTTTTCAAGCTGATTGCGCCGCGGCCGAGCTTCGCGATGGACATGAACGATGAAGAGAAAGCCATCATGGCCGAGCATCTCGTTTATTGGCGGGGAAAGCTCGAGGCCGGCGAGGTGCTTGTCTTCGGCCCGGTGATGGATCCAAAAGGCCCTTACGGCGCCGGCGTGGTCGCTGCAGCGGACGAGGCGGCTGCCCGTGCTTTTGCCGACGGCGACCCGGCGATCAAATCGAACCGCGGTTTTACCTGCGAGATTTATCCGATGCGCGCCGTCACGCGCGACACCGCAACCGCTCCACAAGGGACCCCATAAGGGAGAGGCGCCATGGCTGATACAGCAGTAAAGACCAAGCCTGAAACGGCGGACGCGCCCGAACGCGAATTGACCGACGGCTTTCACCTCGTCATCGAGGCGCTCAAGCTCAACGGCGTCACAACAATCTATAATGTGCCCGGCATCCCGATCACCGATCTCGGCCGCATGGCGCAGGCCGAAGGCATTCGCGTCATCTCGTTCCGGCACGAGCAGAATGCCGGCTATGCCGCATCCATCACCGGTTTTCTAACCAAACAACCCGGTATCTGTCTGACGGTCTCGGCGCCCGGCTTTCTCAATGGCCTGACCGCGCTGGCGCATGCGACGACCAACTGCTTTCCCATGATCCTGATCTCAGGCTCCTCCGAACGCGAGATCGTCGACCTGCAGCAGGGCGACTATGAGGAGATGGATCAGCTCGCCATCGCCAAGCCGTTGTGCAAGGCGGCGTTCCGCGTACTGCATGCCGCCGATATCGGCATCGGCATTGCCCGCGCCATTCGTGCCGCGGTGTCAGGCCGTCCCGGCGGCGTCTATCTCGACCTGCCGGCGAAACTCTTCGGGCAGGTGATGGATGCCGAGGCGGGCAAGAAGTCGCTGGTGAAGGTCATCGATCCGGCACCGGCCCAGATTCCGGCGCCAGCCGCCGTCAAGCGCGCGCTCGATGTGCTCAAGAGCGCGAAACGGCCTCTGATCATTCTCGGCAAGGGCGCCGCCTATGCCCAGGCCGACGATGCGATTCGCGCCTTCGTTGAGAGGTCCGGCGCGCCGTTCCTGCCGATGAGCATGGCCAAGGGACTTTTGCCCGACACGCACCCGCAATGCGCGGGTGCGGCGCGCTCGACGGTGCTGAAAGATTCCGATGTCGTGATGCTGATCGGCGCGCGGCTGAACTGGCTGCTCTCGCACGGCAAGGGCAAGGCCTGGGGCGAGCCGCATTCGAAGAAATTCATCCAGGTCGACATCGAACCGAAGGAAATGGACTCCAATGTCGAGATCGCCGCGCCGCTGGTCGGCGATATAGGCTCCTGCGTTGCGGCCTTGCTCGAAGAGATGGGCGCCAAGTGGGCGGCGGCGCCGGCGGACTGGGTAAAAGGCGTCAACACCAAGAAGGACGAAAACATCGCCAAGATGGCGCCGCGGCTGATGAACAACAATTCGCCGATGGACTATCACGGCGCGCTCGGTGTGCTGCGCACCATCGTCAAGGAACGCCCCGATGCAATCCTGGTCAATGAAGGCGCTAATGCGCTCGACCTGACCCGCGGCGTCATTGACATGTATCAGCCGCGCAAGCGGATCGATGTCGGCACCTGGGGCGTCATGGGCATCGGCATGGGCTATGCCATCGGCGCCGCCATCGAGAGCGGCAAGCCGGTGCTCGCCATTGAAGGCGACAGCGCCTTTGGCTTCTCCGGCATGGAGATCGAGACCATCTGCCGCTACAACCTGCCGGTCTGTGTTGTCATCTTCAACAATGACGGCATCTATCGCGGCACCGACCTCAATCGCTCCGGCAGCTCCGATCCCGCCACGACCGTCTTCGTCAAGGGCGCACGCTACGACAAGATGATCGAGGCCTTCGGCGGCAATGGGGTCAATGCGACGTCGCCGGACGAGCTCAAGCGCGCCGTCAACGCCGCCATGGATTCCGGCAAGCCGACTTTGATCAATGCGGTGATCGATCCGGCTTCCGGCAGCGAGAGCGGGCGCATCGGCAATCTCAATCCGCAAAGCGCGCTGAAGAAGAAATAGGGAATCGCCTGCTTCGCGGGCTCGAACGAACTCAAGGAGACCATCACATGGCAACGCGCAAGAAGGCCGCCAAAGCAAAGTCGAAAGCGGCAACGAAAAAACCGGCCGCGAAGAAGTCGGTTAAGGCTGCGGCGAAGAAGTCGTCGAAGAAAGTCGTGAAGCTCGCGATCAAGAAATCCGCGGCGAAGGCGAACGGCAATGGCCACACGCGCCCGAGCGCGAAGCCTTGGGGCCAGGCGGGCAGGGCGCTCGAAGGCGTCAAAATCCTCGACTTCACGCATGTGCAGTCGGGCCCGACCTGCACGCAGCTTCTCGCCTATATGGGCGCTGACGTGATGAAGGTGGAACGGCCCGGCGTCGGCGACATCACGCGCGGGCAATTGCGCGACGTGAAGGGGCAGGACAGCCTTTATTTCACGATGCTCAACGGCTCAAAGCGCTCGATCACGATCGATTCCAAAAATCCCAAGGGTAAGGAAATCCTTGATCGGATGATCAAGCACTGCGACGTGCTGGTCGAGAATTTCGCGCCGGGCGCGCTCGACCGCATGGGGTTCACCTGGGAGCACATCCACAAGCTCAATCCGCGCATGATCGTCGCCTCGGTGAAGGGTTTTGGCCCCGGCCCCTACGAGGACTGCAAGGTCTATGAGAATGTGGCGCAATGCGCCGGCGGTGCCGCCTCCACGACCGGCTTCCGCGACGGCCCGCCGCTTGTCACCGGTGCGCAGATCGGCGATTCCGGCACCGGCTTGCATCTCGCACTCGGCATTGTCTCTGCGCTCTATCAGCGCGTTCGCACCGGCCGCGGCCAGAAAGTTCTCGCCGCCATGCAGGACGGCGTGCTCAATCTGTCGCGCGTCAAGTTGCGCGATCAACAGCGGCTCGCACACGGTCCGCTCACCGAATACAGCCAATACGGCGAGGGCGTCCCGTTCGGCAAAGCGACGCCGCGCGCCGGCAATGATTCCGGCGGCGGTCAGCCGGGCTGGATCGTGAAGTGCAAAGGCTGGGAGACCGATCCCGACGCTTACATCTATTTCATCACGCAGGCGCCGGTCTGGGGCCCGATCTGCGATCTGATCGGCAAGCCGGAATGGAAGACCGATCCGGATTACGCTACGCCGCCGGCGCGGCTGCCGCGGCTGCGCCATATCTTCGATACGATCGAGGAATGGACCAAGACCATGACCAAGTTCGAGGTCATGGACATCTGCAACAAGCACGACATTCCGGTCGGCCCGATCCTGTCGATGAAGGAGATCGCCGAGGAGGAGTCGCTGCGTGATACCGGCACCGTCGTCGAAGTCGACCATCCTGGCCGCGGCAAATATCTGACCGTCGGCAACCCTATCAAACTGTCGGATTCGCCGGCGGATGTGCGCCGCTCGCCGCTCCTTGGCGAGCATACCGAGGAAATCCTGCGCAAGGTGCTGGGCTATTCCGAGAAGGAAGTCGGCGAGATCAAGGTGTCCGGCGCGATCACGCCGCCGGAAAAGCCCGCCAAGGCGGAGGCGGCGTAGTCTTTCTTTCCCCTCCCCCCTTGTGGGGAGAGGCAGGGGTGGGGGTCGAGACGTTTGGTCTCCGCTTTGACAGTGCTCTGCGTGTGTCTTCGCCGCGCATCACGTCCCGACCCCCACCCCTAACCCCTCCCCACAAGGGGGAGGGGAACATTCCGAGTTTTTGGAAAGGTTTTTCAGATGCGTATCGTC
>DATAQN010000113.1:0-80912 GCA_036264635.1 Xanthobacteraceae bacterium
ATGGAACGGGAAGGCGCGTATCCGCATGCGGTCGAGATGCGCGCCCTTGGCCTCGAGCATCTCGATCGCCTCGTCCATGGCCGGCGAGGTCGAGCCGAAATAAATCACGCCGTATTTGGTCGGCTTCTCGGCATTGGCCAGGAGCGGCCGCGGCACGAGATCCTTGGCGGTCTCGAACTTGCGCAACAGCCGCTGCATGTTGTCGGCATAAGCCGCGCCGTCCTCGGTGTAGCGCGCATAGCGGTCGCGCGAGGTGCCGCGGGTGAAGAAGGCGCCCTTGGTCGGATGCGTGCCGGGATAGGTGCGGTAGGGGATGCCGTCGCCATCGACGTCGAGATAGCGGCCGAATTCCTTGCCGGCTTCGAGCGCCGCCGCCGTCATCACCTTGCCGCGGTCGTATTTGCGCGCGTCATCCCAGGCGAGCGGCCGGCACAGGCGATGGTTCATGCCGATATCGAGATCGATCATCACGAAGACCGGCGTCTGCAGCCGGTCGGCGAGATCGAAGGAGATCGCGCCGAAATCGAAGGTCTCGGCGGGGTCTTCGGGGAACAGCAGGATGTGCTTGGTATCGCCGTGTGAGGCATAGGCGCAGGCGAGAATGTCGGTCTGCTGCGTGCGCGTCGGCATGCCGGTCGAGGGCCCGGCGCGCTGCACGTCGAAGACAACGGCGGGGATCTCGGCGAAATAAGCAAGGCCCAAAAATTCCTGCATCAGTGAGATGCCGGGGCCTGACGTAGCGGTGAAGGCGCGCGCGCCATTCCAGCCGGCGCCGATCACGATGCCGATCGAGGCCAATTCGTCCTCGGCCTGCACGATGGCGAACTTGTTCTGCTTGCTGTCGGCATCGACGCGGAGCCGGCCGCAATAGCGCGTAAAGGCTTCGGCGAGCGACGACGACGGTGTGATCGGATACCAGGCGCAGACGGTGGCGCCGCCATAGACCGCGCCGAGCGCGGCGGCGGCATTGCCTTCGATGAAAATCCGGTCGCCGACCTTATTGGCGCGCCTTAAGCGCAGCCCGATCGGAAGTTCGAGATTGAGCATCACCCAATCGCGGCCGAGATGGAGCGCGTGCTTATTGGCGTCGAACAGCTTCTCCTTGCCTTTGTACTGCTCGGCGATCAGTTTCTCGATCTCGCCGACATCCATGTCGAGCAGCGCCGACAGCGCGCCGAGATAAATGATGTTCTTGAACAGCTGGCGCTGGCGCGGCTCGCTGTATTCACGGTTGGTGATGGCAGTGAGCGGCACGCCGATCACGTTGATGTCGTCGCGGAATTTCGACGCCGGCAGGGGCTTGGTCGAATCGTAGAGCAGATAGCCGCCGGGCTCGATGCCGGCGACGTCCTTGTCCCAGGTCTGCGGATTCATCGCCACCATGAAATCGGTGCCGCCGCGCGCGCCGAGATGGCCGGCCTCGGAGATCCGCACTTCATACCAGGTCGGCAGGCCCTGGATGTTGGAGGGAAAGATGTTGCGCGGCGCGCAGGGGATACCCATCCGCAGCACCGCGCGGGCGAACATTTCATTGGCGCTCGCCGAGCCTGAACCGTTGACGTTGGCGAACCGGATGACGAAGTCATTTACGCTTTGGAGTGGCATGCTTGTTCCGCGTGAGTCATCTCGATCAAGTATTTCTGCATGTCCCAGGCGCCAGTCGGGCAGCGCTCGGCGCACAGGCCGCAATGCAGGCAGACGTCTTCGTCTTTCACCATGACGCGGCCGGTTTTCAGATTGTTGCCGATATAGAGATCCTGGGTCAGGTCTTTTGACGGCGCCTGCAGCCGCTGCCGCAGCTCCGCCTCTTCGCCGTTTGCGGTGAAGGTGATGCAATCCATCGGGCAGATGTCGACGCAGGCGTCGCATTCGATGCAGAGTTGTCCGGTGAAGACGGTCTGCACATCGCAATTCAGGCAGCGCTCGGCCTCTTTCAGCGCGAGCTCGATGTCATAGCCAAGCTCGACCTCGGCCTTGATGTCGCGCAACGCTACGACCTTCTCGCGATGTGGCACCCGATAGCGCTTATCGAGCGTGATTTCGTTGTCGTAGGACCACTCGTGGATGCCCATCTTCTGGCTGCTGACGCCAACTTGTGGCGCCGGCCGCACGTTAATGTCCTCGCCACGGCAGAAACGGTCGATCGAGATCGCCGCCTCGTGGCCGTGCGCTACCGCCCAGATAATGTTCTTCGGTCCAAAGGCCGCGTCGCCGCCAAAAAAGACCTTCGAATGTGTCGAGACGAAAGTCTTCGTATCGACCTTGGGCATGTCCCATTTGTCGAACTCGATGCCGAGGTCGCGCTCGATCCAGGGGAAGGCGTTCTCCTGGCCGACCGCGACCAGGACATCGTCGCAGGGGAAGAGCTCATCCGGCTCGCCGGTCGGCACCAGATTGCGGCGGCCCTTGTCGTCGCGCACCGCCTTGACCTTCTCGAACAGGACGCCGGTGAGCTTGCCGTTGTCGTGGGTGAATTCCTTGGGCACCAGATAATTGAAGATCGGAATGTCCTCGTGCATGGCGTCTTCCTTTTCCCAAGGCGACGCCTTCATCTCCTCGAAGCCGGAGCGCACGACGACTTTCACATCCTCGCCGCCGAGCCGGCGCGAGGAGCGGCAGCAATCCATGGCCGTGTTGCCGCCGCCGAGCACGATCACGCGCTTGCCGATCTTGTCGATATGGCCGAACGAGACGCTCGACAACCAATCGATGCCGATGTGAATGTTCTTGGCCGCTTCCTCGCGGCCGGGAATATCGAGATCGCGCCCGCGCGGCGCGCCGCAGCCGACAAAGATCGCGTCGAAATTCTCGGCGAGCAGCGACTTCAAACTGTCAATGCGCCTATTGCCGACGAATTCGATGCCGAGATTGAGGATATAGTCGCATTCCTCGTCGATCACCGTCTCCGGCAGCCGGAACCTCGGGATCTGCGTGCGCATCATGCCGCCGGATTTCGGATCCTGGTCGAACACCACGCATTCGTAGCCCATCGGCGCGAGATCGCGCGCCACCGCGAGCGAAGCAGGTCCGCCGCCGATTAGCACAATGCGCTTGCCATTCTTTTTCTCAGGCGGTTTGGGCAGGCGTTCGCGGATGTCGTCCTTGAAGTCGGCGGCGACGCGCTTGAGCCGGCAGATCGCCACCGGATCTTTCTCAACACGGCCGCGCCGGCAGGCCGGTTCGCAGGGGCGGTCGCAGGTGCGTCCGAGAATTCCCGGAAACACGTTCGAATCCCAATTGATCATGTAGGCGTCGCTGTAGCGGCCCGCGGCGATCAAACGGATGTATTCCGGGACCGGCGTATGCGCCGGACACGCCCACTGGCAGTCCACCACCTTGTGGAAATAATCCGGAACCGAGATATCGGTTGGTTTCATTCGCTCCTCGTTCCCGCGGCACCCGCTCTTGATTGGGCGGTAGTACGCTTGCCGCGTGGATTTAATTCCTCCCGGAGCCCCGTAGCCGAGTCCGGACGGCGATACTAGTCGAGCGGGGAGGGGATTTCCACCGCTTCGCCTTGTAACGACAGCGGTTTTCCGTGGTTTTGCCGTTAACAAAAACGCGACTGGCGAGACGGCCGCGCTGAACCCAGATAAAGCCCAGCTGTCGCTCACAATATTCAACTTAACTAATTGAAATAACAAGATAAAATAGATAGATTGCAGATCATGCGCGACCTTCTCGAATCTTTCGACCCAGGCGACCCAATCGCTGCCGCGCGGCGAAATGCCCGCCCGGCGCTGCGGCAGCGCTTTTACGAACATGCGAGCACCGCCAGCGGCCCTGACGGCCATGCCGTGCAACTCGACGGCAAGCCCGTCCAGACGCCGGCACGGAGGCTGCTTGCCGCACCAACGCAGCCGCTCGCACAGGCTCTGGCAGCCGAATGGGACGCCCAGCGCGACAAGATCGATCCGGCCGCCATGCCGCTGACACGGCTGGTCAATTCCATCATCGATGGTGTCGTCGACGCGCCATGGGCAGTCAAAGCCGAGATCGAGAAATATCTGGCCTCAGACCTGTTGTTCTATCGCGCCGTCGGCCCTGAGGGGTTGTGCGCGCGCCAGTCCCAACTGTGGGATCCGATCCTGCGCTGGGCGAAGCAGACGCTGGGGGCGGACTTCAAGACCGGCGAAGGAGTCGTCCATATCAAGCAGCCTGCCGAGGCTCTCAAGGCTGCAAGCGCCGCCATTCCTGATAATCCGTGGCAGCTTGGCGCGCTGCACGTGATCACGACACTGACCGGCTCGGCGCTGATCGCGCTTGCGATGCTCCGCGGCGAATTATCCGCCGACGACGCCTGGCGCGCCGCCCATGTCGACGAGGACTGGAATATGGACCAGTGGGGCCAGGACGAAATGGCGCTGGAACGACGTGCATTTCGTCGGGCCGAATTTGATGCAGCGGCGGCCGTACTCCGGCTTCTGTGAATTTTCAAAGATGTGATGAACTTCAGGTTTGCGCGGAGACACGAACTCCCAATCCGGCGTCTCGCGATAAAGCCAGGCGCGTCAGCGCAACCAATGCTTAACAAGCGGCCGTCCCGTTACACCGACGATTTATCCGCGAGTACACCAACCATTCATCTTCGGACGCGAATGCAATCGCTGCGCGCCATTCATTAAGCTCGACACAACACTGCATCTACATTCTCCCCATCGTGCACGGCGACCGTGCGCAACGTTGAAATGCATGGGAAGAAAGCAATGCGTGACTCTTTGTTTGCGATCGCAACCGGTTCGGCCATCGCGCTGGGCTTATTGATGGCCGGGCGCGCCGAGGCCGCGCCGGTCGGAGCACCGGGCGCAATGAGCGCTGCGATCGATGCGCTCAGCCCCGTCGTGCAAGCGCAGCTCTATGTCTACGGCGGCAAGCAGTATTGTTGGTACAACAGCGGTTGGAATGGCCCCGGCTGGTACTGGTGCGGCTACGCTTGGCAGCACGGCATCGGATGGGGCGGCGGCTCTGGCTGGCACGGCTGGCATTGGCACAGCAGTTGGCACAGTCACAGCAGCGAACACTGGCATAGCCACACCAGTGAGCACTGGCATAGCCACACCAGTGAACACTGGCACAGCCACACCAGCGAACATTCGCACAATGGCGGACACCACGGCGGTGGACATCACGGTGGTGGACACCACGGCGGCGGGCACCACGGCGGCGGACACCACGGTGGTGGTCATCACGGTGGCGGTCATCACGGCGGCGGTCATCGTCGCTGAGTGCGCAGTGGCCGCGCCACGGCTGGACTTCTCCACACTGCCGGGAAGCGTTCGCGCCAGGCTTAGATGCGTGGACGCTTCCTCAAAGTCTAATCCGGCGCGGTCTTTCGCTTCTTCTTCCAGTAAGCGGAAGTGAGGGCGCGCCCAGTGATTAGATCGGAGAGAACAATGCAAACGCGTCGTGCTTTCTTGCGGACGACCGGCGGACTCGCCGGCCTGCTTTACTCCGGCCTATGGCCGCGGCTCGCTTACGCCGATCCAATCGGGGGCATCCAGAATCGGATCAACAATTTCTGCCAAAACACGCTCAACAATTTCGGCGCAAATGTCGGCGTCATTGTCGGCATCGTCACTCCCGATAATGCCGAGAGCGGCGGGCAGTTCTTAACCGCGGGTCAAGACTGGCTTACCAATCCCTACGGCAAGCATCTCGATCTGAATGAACATACGCTGTTCGAAATCGGTTCGATCTCGAAGGTCTTCACCTCCGGCATCCACTACATGCTCCACGGCAACTATGACGGCACGCTCGGCTCGCACCTCCGCGGCCATGTGCGGCTTTCGGACGCCGTGGCCGCGATCTCGCTGAAGGATCTTGCCACCTACCGTTCAGGTTTCGCGGCGGACAATCAAGCCAGCGTCTATCCGGCGCGCGTTTGGGCAAACCTGGAAAACCTCTTCCGCTTTATGGCCGACTTCACACCGCCCTATCAGCCCGGCAGTTGCTACGCCTACTCCAATATGGGCTGGTCGCTGTTCGGCATGGCGTCAATTGGGATCGACGGCACTGACACGGAGCGCTACGTCCGGGACTACAATGCACGCTTGAGAGAATACTGTCGCGCCTTCGACGCGCCGCGGACCCGATTGTTTGATCCCGACTTGAAGCCACACCTGCCGAGGGGCTTCCAGCGCGACGGGTTCAGGTCGTTGCCGCCGCGCAACCTCTATTATCCGACGTCGCCGCCGGGCTACCCCTCAGGCGGCATCGTGAGTACTGGTGCCGACATGATGCGGTTCCTGCTTTACAGCATGGGGCATCTCCCCGGCGGGCTGACGGATCCGGCGCTGGCGCTGCAGCAGACCGAGACGTTTCAAGCGAATCGCTGCTCCAATGCTGACGACGAAGGCTGGGCGACCAGCTACGGCTGGTTTCACGGCAAGTACCGGACGCCGCAGGGCGAAATGATCGTGCTCAACAAGAACGGCGGCGTCCCCGGCTTCACGTCATGGATGGGGTTCAACCGCTGGCAGGGCAGCGGCGCGCCCGCTTCGCATGGCCTGTTCGTACTCAGCAACAGCCATGGCGCCACGCCGATCGGCGTCAACGCCATGCGGCTGCTGCTCAGCGAGCAATCGCAGAGATCGTAGCCCGGATGGAGCGCAGCGCAATCCGGGAGCGGCGGTGAGATGGTTCGATCGTACCCGGATTACGCTCACGCTCAATCCGGGCTACATCTTTTCTTAGTCCAAAGTTTCGCGATAAAGCCACGCGCCGATCCCGATCACGATCACGGTGAACAAGGCGATCGGCCAGAGCTCCGGCAGGATGTCGGGAACGGCATTGCCCTTGAGCAACACACCGCGGACGATGCGGATGGCATGTGTGGTCGGCAGGGCTTCCGCGACCCATTGTGCCCATAGCGGCATGCCGGCGAAGGGCGCAAAAAAGCCCGACAGCAAGATCGACGGCATCAGGGCGAACTGCGCCATCTGCGTCGCCTGCATTTGATTGCTGGCGATTGTCGAGAAGGTGAGGCCGAGGGCGAGATTGGCGGCAATGAACAGCCCGAGCGCCAGCAGGAGGACGATCATGGAGCCGTGGACCGGCAGCTGAAACACGACCGCCGAGACGGAAAGAATGACGACCACCTGAATGTAGCCGATCAGGATGTAGGGCGCGATCTTGGCCAGCATGATCTCGATCGGCCGCACCGGCATGGCCATCAGATTTTCCATGGTGCCGCGTTCACGCTCGCGGGTGATCGAGAGCGTCGTGAGAAACAGCGTCGACATGGTCAGCACCACGCAGACCAGGCCCGGCACGATATTGAGGACGCTGAGCTGTTCCGGGTTGTAGCGGCTGTGCACGGTGAACTGGAACGCCGGCACATCAGGCTGCATGCGCCGGATCGGCGGCAGGTCGCGATCGAGCGCGCTGGTGATGCCGCCGAGCGCGGCGGTGGCAAAGCCGACCGCGGTCGGGTCGGTGGCGTCGGCATCGACCAGCACGGAGGGGGATTCGCCGCGATCGACCGAGCGATCGAAATTCGGAGGAATATTGACGACGAACAAAAAGGCGCCCTGCGCCAGACCCTTCTCGGCTTCCTGTTCGGACCTGAGCGTCTTGATCTCGTAATAGCCGGTGTTCTGCAAAGCAGTGACGATGGTGCGCTCGTATTTCGAGGGCTCGGCGGCAAGAAGCCCGGTCGGCAGATGTTTGGGATTGGTATTGACGGCATAGCCGAACAACAGAAGCTGCATGATCGGCAGGGCGATGATCAGCCGCAAGGTGAACGGATCGCGGCGAACCTGGATCCAGTCCTTGCGCAGGAGTGCGGTTAGGCGCTTGCGTGAAATGCCCATCATCGCGCGGCATCCTCGCGCTCTTCCACGCTCAATTCGTGGATGAACACATCTTCGATGCGTGGCTCGACTTCGCGCCATTGCAGCTGCGGAAATTCGCCGATCGCATGCTCGATCCGGGCGCGATCGGTGCCGGCCACATGCACCGCGCGACGGAAGACGCCGGCGGCTTCGACGCCGGGCCTGCCGCGAATGCGCTGCGCAATGTCTTCGATGTCGCCGCCGGTGCCGTCATAGGTGATCAGGCCGGACTGCCGCGCCACGTCGAGCGCATCGCCTTCGACCACGATGCGGCCGTTGGTGAGATAAACGATGCGATTACAGCGCTCGGCTTCGTCCATGTAGTGCGTTGAGACCAGCACGGTCAGGCCTTCGACGGCCATGTCGTGGATGAGATCCCAGAATTCGCGGCGGGCTTTAGCATCGACACCCGCGGTCGGCTCGTCGAGCAGCAGGAGCTTCGGCCGGTGCAGCACGCAGGCGGCGAGCGCGAGCCGTTGCTTCCAGCCGCCGGAGAGATTGCCGGCAAGCTCCTTGGCGTAACTGCCAAGCTCCATGCGGGCGATGATGTCGCGCACGGCTGCTGCGGCGTCCGGCATTTCGTAGACGCCGGCGACCAGTTCGAGATTCTCGTTGACGGTGAGATCCTCGTAATAGGAAAAGCGCTGCGTCATGTAGCCGACCTGGCGTCGGATCGTCGGCGCGTCGCGCAGAATGTCGAGGCCGAGGCAGGTTCCCGAGCCGGCATCGGGCTTGAGCAGGCCGCACAGCATGCGCAGCGTTGTCGTCTTGCCGCTGCCGTTCGCGCCCAGGAAGCCGCAGACTTCGCGTTCGGCGACCCGCAGCGACAGATTGTTGACGACGCGGCGCGGGCCGAAATTCTTGCACAGGCCGCGGACGTCGATGATGTCATTGTCCATGTAGCGCTCTCGGCTCTTGGCTCATGGCAAGGCTCTCGGCAATCGTTTCGGCGCCTCAGCGGCCGTGATGGCTTGCACCGTCACCGGTTGGCCGGGATTGAGTACTGTGGCGCGCTCGCGCGGCGGCCGCGCCTCGATCATGAAGACGAGCTTGGCGCGGGTTTCGTCGCTATAGATCACCGGCGGGGTGTATTCGGCCTGCGGCGCGATGAACGACACCGTGCCGCTCAGATCCTGCGGGCAGCTGTCGCAGATGATGCCGACGCGATCGCCGAGATGGATCTTGGCGAGATCCGTCTCGGGGACGAAGAAGCGCACGAAAATGTTTCCTGGCGGCAACAGTGATATGACCGGCGCGCCGGCCGCCATCGTCTCGCCGGGCCGCGCTAGCACGTCGGCGACGCGCGCTGTGACCGGCGCCGTCACGCGGCGCTGCGACAGCCGCCAATTGGCCATTTCGAGCGCGGCCTGCGCCGCCTGGACCGCCGCGCTCTGCGCCTCGATTTCGCCGTTCCTCCCCATCGGCGCCTGCGCTTGCGCCAGCGCCGCCGCGAGCGAATTCACGCGCGCCGTGGCCGAGCGGAAATCGGCGCGGCGCTGATCGAGCGTCTGCGTGGCGATATTGCCGTTTTTGACCAGGAATTCGCCGCGGTCGAAATCATTTTTGGTGCGCTCCAGCGTGGCGCGGGCGTCGGCCAAATTGGCCTGCGCCTGTTCGATCTCGGTCGGCTTGCCGGCGGCCTCGAGATTGGCGAGTTGCTCGCGGGCCTGATTGAGCTGACGCATCGCCTGGTCGCGCGCGGCGCGGTCGGCGATCTCGTCCTGCCCAAAGAGCAGGGTGCCTTCCTTTACCTCGTCGCCGCGCGCCACGTCGACTTCGGTGAGAAGCCCCTGCTGGGTCGGCCCGACCTTGACGAAATCGGCTTCGGCATAGCCCTGCCAGCGCGCCGGCGCCCGGGCCTGCCGTTGATACCAGAAAGCGCCAGCGCCAATTGCGGCGACCAGCGCCAGAGCCAGACCGATGAGGAGGGGGCGACGCACGACTGAAAATTCCCTTTGCAACGCAACGATAGTGTTGCATTATGCACTTCTGCGTCGTAACTGGCAATGGAGGTTTGTGAAGCTGTATGGCTCCGCCGTCGCTCGAAACCGGCGAATTCAAGCGCGGACCTGGCGGACGGCCGACCCAGGCGGAGGCCGAACGCCGCCATATGGCTTTGCTGGAAACCGCGATGCGGCTGTTCCTCGAGCGTGGGCTGGATGCGGTCTCGATCGACGAGATCGCGAAACGGGCAGGGGTCGCCAAGCGCTTTCTCTACGCGCGTTACCGCGACAAGTCGGAGTTATTTGCGGCTGCCGTCGAGCATATGATCGTCGAGAAGCTGCAGGAGCTGCACGCCTTTCAGCCGCCGCGGCGGCGCGTTGAATTCGGCCTTGTGGAGTTCGGACGCAAGCTCCGGGAGACCGCCACGGCACCGGATGGGCTCGCCCTGATGCGGCTCTTCATTTCGGCGGCGCCAAAATTTCCCGGCCTCGTGCAGCGCTTTTACGATCGCAATCGGCGGCGCGGCACCAGCGAGGTTCAGCGAATTTTGGCGTTTTATGCGGAGCGCGGTGAGATCGAGCTGAAAGAACCGCAGCTGATGGCTGAGCAGTTTGCCATGTCGGTGGCCGGCTTCGCCCAACGCTTGGCGCTGTTCGGTGTTCGCGAAACGCCGGAAGAAGAGGAGCGCCGGCTGCGCGCGGCGGTCGGATTGTTTCTTGACGGCTGCCGTACCTCGCCCGGCCAATCGAGAACAACGGCTCTATCGGCGAAATCTCGATCCTGACAAAGCATGCGGCCCGGAGGCGCTCGCGCACGTCCGGGCCGCAATCACTTGCAAATCGCGATCGGCACGGCGCCCCCGCTGGCAGATCGAGCAAAGCTTAAACGGCCGCGCGCGCGCCAAGATGTCGCTCGTCTGAGGCGCAGTGTCGCATGCGCGGTATTCGCAGTAACGCTTTGATTTGGATTTCTTTTTAAGAACCAGCCGCGCTTAGCCGCCCGTCACGCTCATATGGCGCGGCAGCGCCGGCCGCTGGTGGCGGCGATCGATGATGAAATCGTGGCCCTTCGGCTTGCGCCCGATGGCCTCGTCGATGGCAGCGAGCAGAAGGTCGTCGCTTTCGCAGGCGCGTAGTGGCTTGCGCAGATCGGCGGCGTCTTCCTGGCCGAGGCACATATAAAGCGTGCCGGTGCAGGTCAGCCGCACGCGATTGCACGACTCGCAGAAATTGTGGGTCATCGGCGTGATGAAGCCGAGCGTGCCGCCGGTTTCAGCGATACGCACATATCGCGCCGGGCCGCCGGTACGATAATCGATGTCGTCGAGCGTGTAGCGCTCGGCCAGCCGCGCGCGCACCATCGACAGCGGCAGATACTGGTCGAGCCGGCCTTCGCCGATCTCGCCGAGCGGCATGACTTCGATCAGCGTGATCTCCATGCCGCGGCCGTGCGCCCATTCGATCAGCTTGGGGAATTCGCCGTCATTGACGTCGCGCAGCGCCACCGTGTTGATCTTGATCTTCAGTCCCGCCGCCTGCGCCGCATCGATGCCGGCCAAGACCTGGCTCAAATCGCCCCAGCGTGTAATGGCGCGGAACTTGTCGGCATCCAGTGTGTCGAGCGAGACATTGATCCGGCGCACGCCGTGAGCCTTCAGTTCAGCGGCATATTTGATGAGCTGTGAGCCGTTCGTGGTCAGCGTCAGCTCCTCGAGATCGCCCGAGCGCAAATGCCGCGACAGCGATTCCACGAGCGTCATGACGCCGCGGCGCACCAAAGGCTCGCCGCCGGTGAGGCGCAGCTTCTTCACGCCGCGGGCAATAAAGGCCGAACAGACGCGGTCGAGTTCCTCGAGCGACAGCACCTCTGCCTTGGGCAGAAACGACATGTTCTCCGCCATGCAATAGACGCAGCGGAAGTCGCAGCGGTCGGTCACCGAGACGCGCAAATAGCTGATGGCGCGGCCGAACGGATCGACCAGGACCGGCCGCCCGGTGCCCACGCTTTCCAATTCGTATGGCCGCAAGCTTTTCATACCCCTCAAAGATAATGCCGGATTTTGCCGGATAAACCCCTGACGGTCCAGGAAATGTCGACCCCGCCGCCATCCGCCCGGCCGCCGCCAGCGCCTTTACGCCGCGGCGGTTTCGATCCCGTGTATGGCCGCTTGCAGTTCGGCATAGGAGCTGATCAGCCGATCGGGCCCCAGGCTCGCAATCGGGACCTCGCTATAGCCAAAAGTGACGGCAATGACCGGCAGCGCAGCCGCGCGTGCGGTACGCACATCGGTCCCGGAATCGCCCACCATGATGGCGCGATCGGGCTCGCCGCCGGCTTTGACGATGGTGCGGCGGAGCACTTCCGGATCAGGCTTTTGCATGCCGAACGTGTCCTGGCCGCAGATGGCGGCAAAGTGGTGCGTAAGACCGAGCATCTCGAGGAGCCGCACCGACAGCCATTCAAGCTTGTTGGTGCAGACCGCCAGCCGATAACCGGCCGCAGCGAGCCCATCGAGAGCCGCTTCAAGTTTCGGAAAAGGGCGTGAATGGTCGGCAATATGCGCCGCGTAATGTTCGATGAAATCGCCGAACATCCGGTCGAGCTCGGTCTTGAACTCGGGTTTGGCAGTATTGCGGCCATCGGTGATCAGTGCTTTTTCGATCATGCCGCGGGCGCCGCCGCCGATCATCTTGCGGGCGTCCTCGTAGGGCACGACCGGCATGCCCGCGCGGGTCAGTGTGAAGTTCAGTGTCGAGATAAGGTCCGGCGCGGTGTCGATCAGGGTGCCGTCGAGGTCGAAGACGATGGTGCGCATCATTTTGCCCTAGCTGGCCTGGGCCAAAGGCGCAAGTTCGGAGCTTCCCCGGATTTTCCATTTGAGCATGATCTTTTCGGAAAACCGGTATCCACCCTCGGATCAGGTCCGAGGGCATGCTTTTCCCGATCATGCTCTAGGCTCGCCGCCGGAAGGCGGCTACACAGCAGCCCATGAATGGCGAAGAGCAAAAGCGCGTCGAAGAACAAAAGCGGGCCGTCGCGGCCCGCGCCTTGGATTTCGTCCGCCCGGGCATGCGGCTCGGGCTCGGCACCGGCTCGACCGCCTACCACTTTGTCGATCTCCTGGGGGCACGGGTAAAAGACGGTCTCGACGTCATCGGTGTACCGACGTCGGAGGCGACGCGCGCCCAGGCCGAGCGGCTTGGCATCAAGCTGACCACGCTCGACGAAACGCCCGAGCTCGATCTGACGGTCGATGGCGCCGACGAAGTCGCGCCGGACCTGACGCTGATCAAGGGCGGCGGTGGGGCGCTGCTGCGCGAGAAGATCGTGGCCTCGGCCTCGGCGAAAATGCTGGTCATCGTCGATCAATCGAAAGTCGTCCCGCAATTGGGACGCTTTCCGCTCCCCATCGAGATCGCGCCGTTCGGCGCGGCTGTGACCCATCGCGCCGTGGAAGCCGCAACAGCCGCTGCCGGCAGCCCGGGGCCAGCCCTTATACGCAAGGGCAAAGATGGCCATCCTTTCGTCACGGATGGCGGGCACTGGCTGTTCGACGCTCAACTTCAGCGCATTGCCGATCCAAAAGCGCTAGCGGAGCGGCTGTCCGCAATCCCCGGCGTCATGGAGCATGGCTTGTTCATCGGCCTCGCCTGGGCTGTTATTGTTGCCGGTCCCGGCGGGGCCCGGCTGATCGAACGGACCTGAATTTTAGCCCACAACGGAGTACGCCTATGATTGCCAATCTTTCCATGCGTCTCGCGGGCAAGCGATCTGTCGGCAGGCGTTATCTCGCCGCGACTCTCTTCGGGCTTGCGCTCATTGGCGTCGCGCATCCGGCGGTGGCGCAGACCACGTCGCCGCCCGCCAGCGCCCCGCAGCCATCGCCCGGCGCGCTCCTTCTCGCCAAGCAGATCGTGCAGGTGAAAAACGTCAAAGCCGTTTTCGACCCGATCATCCCTGGCGTCGTGAAGAAGACGAGAGATTTGTTCCTGCAGACCAATTTCATGTACCAGAAGGATATCGACGAGGTCGCGTTCAACGTCGAGAAACAATATGCTCCGCGCGTCACCGAGCTCGTCGATGCCAGCGCCCGCATCTATGCCACGCACTTCACCGAACAGGAATTGCGCGATCTTTTGGCGTTCTATCAGTCACCGCTCGGCCAGAAGGCGCTCGCCGAAGAGCCGAAAGTGCTCGACCAGAGCATGGTCTTCGCCGGCACCTGGGCCGACAATCTGTCCTCGGAAATCATCCAAGCCATGCGTGTTGAATTGAAGAAACGCGGCCACGATATGTGACGTGAAGATAAAGAAGACACCATGGCCGATCACGACGTCGATCTCTTCGTCATAGGCGGCGGTTCGGGCGGCGTGCGCGCTGCGCGCATCGCAGCCGAATATGGCGCGCGGGTCATGGTGGCCGAGGAATATCGCCTCGGCGGCACCTGTGTCATCCGCGGCTGCGTGCCGAAAAAGCTTCTGGTCTATGCCTCGCGCTTCCACGGCGAATTCGAAGATGCCGCGGGCTACGGCTGGACCGTGCCGCACGCTTCATTCGACTGGACGACGCTGATCGCCAACAAAGATCGCGAGATCGCGCGCCTCGAGGCGGCCTATGGCGCGACGCTTGGCAAAGCCGGCGTCAAAGTGCTCAAAACACGCGCGGTGATCGCCGATCCGCACACGATTCAATTGGCCAATGGCGAACGCGTGCGTGCGGGCCATATCCTGATCGCGACCGGCGGCACGCCGAGCTTCGGCAATCCGATCCCGGGCCTTGAACATGCGATTTCCTCGAACGAGGCCTTTCATCTTGAAGAATTGCCGCGCCGCATCGTGATCCAAGGCGGAGGCTATATTGCCGTCGAGTTCGCAACCATTTTCGCCGGGCTGGGCTCGCATGTAACGCTGGTTTATCGCGGCCCCATGATCCTGCGCGGTTTTGACGACGACGTGCGCCAGCATCTGCGCGTCGAGCTCGAGCAGCGCGGCATCCGCGTCGTTTGCGAGCGCACCATCACCGCGATCGAGCACGCCGGCGGGCATTATTCGGTTCATATCTCGGACGGCAATCATGTGCCGGCAGACCAAGTCATGTTCGCGACCGGCCGCGTGCCTAATGTCACCAAGATGGGATTAGCGGAAGCGGGCGTCGCGCTGGCCAAGAACGGCGGCATCGCGGTCGACGAATATTCGCGCTCGTCAGCGCCGAGCATCTACGCCGTCGGCGACGTCACCAACCGCATCAACCTGACTCCGGTCGCCATCCGCGAAGGCCATGCTTTCGCCGACTCGGTATTTGGCGGCAAGCCGACCAAAGTCGATCACACCAATGTGCCGACCGCGGTATTCTCCGAGCCGGAAGTGGGCGTGGTCGGCCTCACCGAAGCCGAAGCGCGGGCGCGGCTGCCCCGCACCGACATCTACAAGGCCATGTTCAGGCCGATGAAGGCGACGCTGTCCGGCCGTGCCACCAGCATCCTGATGAAGCTCGTGGTGGATGGGCTCACTGATCGGGTGGTCGGCTGCCACGTCGTCGGCGAGGGAGCTGCCGAAATGGCCCAACTGGCGGGGATCGCCGTCAAGATGGGGGCCACCAAGGCCGACTTTGATGCCACCATGGCGCTGCACCCGACCGCCGCCGAAGAGCTCGTCACCATGCGCAAAAAGACCGCAAGCTTCGCCCGAGAGGCGGCCGAGTAGGCCGCTAAAAAGGGGCCAAAACGGTCGTCATTGCGAGCGTTGGCGAAGCAATCCAGCCAGCGGCTGCGGCGCTGGATTGCTTCGTCGCTTCGCTCCTCGCAATGACGAATTTGGTGGGCTGTCGCAGCGCAAAGTCCTTGTGTATATATCCCCCGTCATTCCGGCCGGGCCGACGAAGCCGCCAGTGCCGGGATCCATGGCACCCTGTGTGAATGTGGATTTTTGGCCCGCGGGACAATGCCCGCGCCGCGGAATGACGGTTTGGAGATGAGCTATGTCGGTGCGGTCAAATATGCCGAAATGGGGCCCTGACTCCTGGCGGGGAAAGCCGATCGTGCAGGTGCCGGATTATCCCGATCCGAAGGCGCTTGCCGATGTCGAGGCGCAGCTGGCGACCTTTCCGCCGCTGGTTTTCGCCGGCGAAGCGCGCAATCTGAAAAAGGCGCTGGCCCAGGTCGCCTCCGGCGATGCTTTCCTGCTCCAGGGCGGCGACTGTGCCGAAAGCTTCGCCGAACACGGCGCCAACAATATCCGCGATTTTTTCCGCTTGTTCTTGCAGATGGCGGTGGTGCTGACCTACGCCGCGGCCTGTCCCGTGGTGAAGGTCGGCCGCGTCGCCGGCCAGTTCGCCAAGCCCCGCACCTCGCCGGTCGAGAAGCGCAATGGCGTCGAGCTTCCGGTCTATCGCGGCGACATCATCAACGGCACCGAATTCTCGGTTGAAGCGCGCACGCCCGATCCGCGCCGGCAATTGGAGGCGTATCGGCAGTCGGCGGCGACGCTCAATCTACTGCGTGCTTTTTCGACCGGCGGCTATGCCAATCTGTCGAACGCGCATCAATGGATGCTGTCCTTCGTTAAAGACAGTCCACAGTCGAAGCGCTATCAGGAAATGGCCGATCATCTCACCGCGGCGCTCGACTTCATGCGCGCTTGCGGCATCGATCCGGAAAGCCATCCGGAAATGCGCACGACCGATTTCTTCACCAGCCACGAAGCGCTGCTGCTCGGCTACGAGCAAGCCTTCACCCGCGTCGATTCCACGACTGGCGACTGGTACTGCACCTCGGGCCACATGGTCTGGATCGGCGATCGCACGCGCCAGGCCGATCACGCCCATGTCGAATTCTGCCGCGGTATCAAGAATCCGCTTGGTATCAAGACCGGGCCGTCGCAGAAGGCTGACGAATTGCTCAAGCTGATGGACATTGTCGATCCGGATCACGAGCCCGGCCGGCTCACGCTGATCTGCCGTGTCGGCGCCGAGAAGGCCGCCGACTTGCTGCCGCCTCTGGTGCGCGCGGTGAAACGCGAAGGCCGGAAAGTCGTGTGGTCGTGCGATCCGATGCACGGCAACACCATCAGCTCGGTGACCGGCTACAAGACCCGGCCGTTCGATCAGATCCTCAAAGAGGTGCGGGCGTTTTTTCAAGTTCACGACGCCGAGGGCACCATTGCCGGCGGCGTGCATCTGGAAATGACCGGCCAGAACGTCACCGAATGCACCGGCGGCGCTCGCGCCATCAGCGAAGAAGATCTCAACGATCGCTACCACACGGTCTGCGATCCGAGGCTCAATGCCGAGCAGTCGCTCGATCTTGCGTTTCTGCTCGCCGATCTCCTGAAGTCGGAGCGGCAGGCCAAGGCCAAGCCGATCCCGCAAGTGGCGGCGCTCTAACTTTACGAGACGCCCGCAAATGCACGGGCTCGCCCCCGGGTGAGCCCGTTTTATTTGTATCTTGTATACCAAGACGTTTTACCAGGCGCTCAGCCTGATCGCAGGCAGCGTGCGCCGGTAAACAAATGCACAAGTAATTTGATTCAAATTTTCCACGCCAAAACAACAATTGGCAACAGGCGTGGGGCGCGTTGTGTCGTTACGAAAGTATTTGCCATTCGCGATCGCGCTTGCGGTCGCGGCGATGATCGCAAGGCCGGCTGCCGCGGCCGACATGCCGCTGCCGTTCGAGCCTTCGACGCCGCCGGCGCCCATCGCGGACGTCGAATATTTCACGCCGCGGGCCGTGCCGGCTTTTCAGGTCGAATTCGGCGCCCGTTACTGGTTCGGCACCGGCAAGACCAGCAAGAACCTCTATGGCCCGCCGGCCGTCTATAACGGGCTGGTGTCCCGGCTCACCTACAACAACTTCCTGGTCAATGCCGGCGAATTCGACTGGCGGGTCGCCTTCACCAACGGCTGGTTCATCAAGGGTTACATCGGCGGCGGCGCGGCCACGCAAGGCCAACTCCAGGACGAGGACTTCCCGCCGGGGATCACGCCCTATTCCTCGACGACAAGCCGCGAAGCCAACGGGTTTCTCGGCTACGGCAGCGTCGATGTCGGCTACGACATTCTGCGCGGCGGCGATTTCCGCGTCGGCGCCTTCGTCGGCTACCACTACCTCACCCAGGGCGAGAGCGCTTATGGCTGCGCGCAGAACGCGACCAATCCGGACGTTTGCCAGCCGGCGATCCCGGCAACCGTCAAAGCGATCACCCAGGACAACACGTTCCAGTCGCTGCGCGTCGGCCTCGATGGCGCGGTGCTGCTCGGCGATCGCTTCACGCTGTGGGGTGAGGGCGCCTACCTGCCTTATGTGAATTTGAGCGGGCGCGACTCCCACTGGCTGCGCATCGGCAGCGACTTCAGCGGGCCCATCCCCGAGGACGGCACCGGGCAGGGCTTTCAGTTGGAGGCGATGCTTTCCTACAAGGTCACGTCCTATTTCAACGTCGGCATTGGCGGCCGCTACTGGCATATGACGACCAGCGGCAACTCGCATTTCGAGGATGTTGTGCCCGGAGGGATGTCTCAACCGGTGGACTGGAAGACCGACGTCTATGGCGGCTTCCTTCAGGCGAGCTTCAAATTTGGGCCCTATCCGACCGGAATGCACTGAACGCGTGCTTCATTTGCACGGGTTTGATGCCTAAATGTAGCCTGCGCCTGTCGCCGGCGAAGGCCGGGTTTCCTTGTTTGCGATCGTGCTCTAGATCAACGCCATGAACGCTAACACCAACGCTGCCACCAATGCTCCACCCGCCGACCGTCTGGCCATCACGGTAGCGCAGCTCAACCCGATCGTCGGTGACATTTCCGGCAATCTGGAGCTCGCCCGCAAAGCGCGCGCGCAAGCGGCGCGCGATCGATCCGATATCATCGCCTTTTCCGAACTGTTCATCGCCGGCTATCCGCCGGAAGACCTGGTGCTCAAGCCGGCCTTCCAGGCCGCCTGCCGGGCCGCAGTCGAGGCGCTGGCACGTGAGACCGCCGACGGCGGGCCCGCGGTCCTGATCGGCACGCCCTGGGTCGAGGACGACAAGCTCTACAACGCCTACGCGCTGCTCGCCGCCGGTCGGGTCGAGGCGCTGCGCTTCAAGGTCAATCTGCCGAATTACGGGGTGTTCGACGAAAAGCGTGTGTTCGCTCCGGGCCCGTTGCCCGGCCCGGTGAGTTTCCGCGGCGTCCGGCTTGGGATTCCGGTCTGCGAGGACACCTGGACCGATTGGGGCGACTACGAGAACGTCGTCGAATGCCTCGTCGAGACCGGCGCCGAGATTCTTGTCGTGCCCAACGGCTCGCCCTATTGGCGCGACAAGGGCGAAGTCCGGTTGAATGTCGTGGTCGCGCGCATCACCGAAGCCGGCTTGCCGCTGATCTATATCAACCAGCTCGGCGGCCAGGACGAGTTGGTCTTCGACGGCGCTTCCTTCGCGCTTAATGCCGACCGCTCGGTGGCGTTTCAGCTGCCGGCGTTTCGCCAAGAGATTCTCACCACGCATTGGTCGCGCATCGACGGCAAATGGCGTTGTGCGCACGGCCTCATCGCGCCGGCAGAGGATCCGGACAAGGCCGATTACACCGCCTGCGTGCTGGGGCTGCGCGATTACGTCGACAAGAACCGCTTCAAGGGTGTTGTCATCGGGCTCTCGGGCGGTATCGACTCCGCGTTATGCGCAGCTATGGCAACCGACGCGCTCGGCGCCGATCGCGTGCGCTGTGTCATGCTGCCGTATCGCTACACCTCGCAAGCTTCGCTCGACGATGCGGCGGCGATCGCACGGGCGCTTGGCGTCCGTTACGACATCGTGCCGATCGAAAGCGCGGTGAAGGGCCTCGAAGCGGCGCTCGCCGGCATCTTCCACGGCGCGCAACGCGACGTCACCGAGGAAAATCTGCAGGCGCGGGCCCGCGGTGTGATGCTGATGGCGATCTCCAACAAATTCGGCGCCATGGTGGTGACGACCGGCAACAAGTCGGAAATGTCGGTCGGCTATGCCACGCTCTATGGCGACATGAACGGCGGCTTCAATCCGATCAAAGACATCTACAAGACCGAAGTCTTTCGTCTGGCGCGATTGCGCAATAGCTGGAAGCCGGAAGGCGCCCGCGGTCCAGACGGCGATGTTATTCCACAAAACGTCATCACGCGTCCGCCGAGCGCGGAGCTGCGTGAGAACCAGACCGACCAGGACTCGCTGCCGCCCTACGACGTCCTCGATCAGATTCTGGAACGGCTGGTCGAGCGCGAAGAATCGACCGCGACGATCGTCGCCGCCGGCTTCGATCGCGACACCGTGCTCAAAGTCGAGCGCATGCTCTATCTCGCCGAATATAAGCGCCGTCAGGCCGCGCCCGGCGTGAAAGTGACGCTGAAGAATTTCGGCCGCGACCGCCGCTATCCGATCGTCAATCGCTTCACCGATCCGGGCGTCGTGTCGCCGCAGCCCGACCGCGCGCAGGCCACAGGCGCGGCGATGGCCAAAGCCGGCAGCGCGGATTTTTGATGGCGTCATCGCAGCGCCCTCTCCCCCTGCGGGAGAGGGCAGCGCAGGCGTTTCAAAATACTCGGACGGGTGAGGGGTTGCGGCACGACCCCTCACCCATTCTTTTTGTTGAAGGGCTGAGTAGCCCTCTCCCGCAGGGGGAGAGGGCGGGCGCGGGAACGCCGCGACTCCTCAAGGCACAAATGCGATGTTGGCTAACGTAATCACTACTGCGGCTGCTGTGATTGCTGCTGCTGTTGCATCTGCATCTGGCCCAGCGACAGGAACGGCGGTCCGACCGTGCGCACGGTGCGCTTGCCTGGATCGGTGCTGGTGCTTGCAGCGGGCGTCGACGCGGCCGTGACGGCGGTGCCAGGCTGGCTCGTGGCCGGCGCTGTTCCCCGCAGCTTCGGCGCCTGCGACAGCAGCTTTGCGTTCTGGTCGGTCACGACGATGTCGCCTTGTTCGAGCGTCGTCGAATCGTCGGCACCCTTCAGCGCATCGGCCCAGCTTTGACCGGGGCGGCGGCACGAGCAGCCGGAGACCATTTCCTTGCGATAGCGATAGGCATTCGGCAGCGCCGTATAGGGCTGTCCGGTATTCGATACCGCCTGGTCCATGCTTTCGCCCGGATTGCGGAACGAATACAGCGTAGCTTCGGACGCCGGACACAGCCGCTGGCAGGACTTCTCGTCGTCGGCGAAGCGGGTCGCATTGGTCGAATAGGACATCGGGAAATAATAGCCGTCGCAGGTCCGCACGCAGACAGTGTGGTATGTGCCCGTCGGCGCGCCGTCGCCGCTCGGATTAACGACCGTGCCGTTGCCGAACAGCGCATCAAAGAAATTGGCCGGACCGGACGATGCCGCGGCAGAGGCATATTGCGCGCCGCAATTGTTCTGCGCCAAGGCGCCGATCAGCGCGCGGCGCTGGCCCTCTTGCGCCTCGCCGCCGCCGGTTTTCAGCTGCTGCTCTTCGCTCGTCATGCGATCGAGGTTGCCGCGCATCTGCTGGATCGTCGAGGTGATCGGCCCGCATTGCGGCGACAGCGCCGAGAACAGAGCGAAGAAACCCTCGCCGGCGCAGCCGGCTTTGTGCGCCTGCGATAGCGCGCGGTCGAGATCGGCCTGTTGTTTGGCGATGGCCTCGTCGGCGCGCTTGATCTGGTCGGCGCGCGCGGGATCGGCCGCGCCCTGATCTACGGAAGCCAGCTGCTGCTGCAGGCGGTAGCAGACCGGATTCGATGCCGCCTGGTTCGCGCCCGGCGGGCTCGGTGCCGGCTGGTTTGCTGCCGGCTGATTTGGTGCTGGCTGGCTCGGTGCGGGCTGGTTTGGTGCCTGCTGGCTCGGTGCCGATTGGCTCACACCCAGCGGCGGCGGTGCGGGCGCTGGCCGGTAAGGCGTCGGAACAGGCGGCGTGCTCTGCGCGAGTGCGGCCGTCGAAGAGACCAGCAAACCGAACAAGGCTCCCACCACGTCTCGCGACATGATCGGACCTAAGACACGCGCTTTTTCGAGCATTGAGGGTTCCGGCCCCGGTTCGTCGGGGGTTGCGGATCAAGCCCCGCAATGGTGGTTAAAATGTGAAGGCAGGCGATGTCAATTGCGCCATCCAAGCGCTTCAAGACACTGCCGAATTAGCCGCTTCTTTATTCGGCGTCCGGCTGGTTTTCCGGCCGCGCTTTGTCGAAGGCCGGTAGCTTGAGACAGGCCGCCTCGGCGGCGACGATCTTGGGGAATTTGTCGAGCGGCACTTTCAGCCGCCGCGCATTGAACACCTGCGGCACCAGGCAGACATCGGCGATCGTAATCTCCTTGCCGCAAAGATAAGGGCCGTCGCCGATGAAGGCCTCGAGCGCCTCAAAACCTTCGATCACCCAGTGATGGTACCAGGCGTCGATCGCAGTCTGCTCCTGATGCAGCTCGCGCTTCAGGTAGCGCAGCGAGCTGGTATTGTTCAGCGGATGTATGTCGCAAGCGATCAGCTCGGCGAGCCCACGCACTTTGGCGCGCACCATCGGGTCCCTCGGCAACAGCGGCGGCTGTGGATGCGTCTCGTCGAGATATTCGATGATGGCGAGCGATTGGATCAGCGTCTCGCCCTTATCCGTCACCAGCACCGGCACGCGCATCTGCGGATTGACGGCGCGGAATTCCGGCCGCCGGTTGTGACCGCCGTCCTTGATCAGATGGATGGGGATCGTGTCGAAGGCGATGCCTTTGAGATTGAGCGCGATGCGCACCCGGAACGCGGCCGACGAGCGGAAATAGGAATAGAGCTTCACAGTTCCTCCACGCGGCCGTCTTCTTCGATGGCTTCCGCGACAAGCTGCGCCGACCGGTCTGTAAGCTGCTTGAGCGCGCGCTGGAAGGCGTCGCGGTCGCTCGGCGTCAGAATCTCGGTGAGCCGGCGCGAGAAGGCGGCCGCATTTGGCGCGAGCTCATCATAGATCGCGCGCCCAGCCGGCGTGAGCGAGACCAGCGACTCGCGCATGTCGGCGCGGTTGGTGCGCCGTGCGAGGAGCTTGCGCCGCTCGAGCGTCGCCACTGCGCGCGACACCTTGGTCTTGTGCATGTGGGTGTGCGCGCAGATCGCCTTGCCATTCATCCAGCCGAACTGGCCGAGTACGACAAGCAGCCGCCATTCCGGGATGCCGAGGTGATAGCGGCGCGCATAGACCCGCGATAGCGCCTGCGACATCAGCGCGGAGACGACCTGGAGCTGACACGGCAGGAATTGATCGAGTTTCAGGAGGGCTTCATCGCCCCCTGCGATCGATGAGACATCGTCCTCCTCGACGTAGCGTTCCCTGGCTTCTTGACCACCCATTGACCACCTATGGGTCCAGTTGTTTGGCGCGCTCATCCCCCTCGCGCCCCTTCGAGGTCGAACGCAGCCAGCTTCATCAGTTTTGCGCATGTCCTTATCGGAAAACCGGTTTCCCACTCTTCCGGGACATGCGCCGCTGAGGATGGACGAACTTATAAGCCCGCGCAACGGGATGCGGCGCGGGTCTTCCGGCGGTCAAAATGGGGCGAAAAGAGCCAGATCGGCCTATTCAGATCGGCGCGAGCGTTAGCTCAGCACGAGCGCTCGACTTAACGCGAGCACTCGATGGCCACGAAGTTATCGCAACTGCCGCCATGGCAGGAGTTGGACGCGCTCGCCGGGATGGCGCCGGTAATGTCGTCGCGGTCGACCTTGCGGAACGAGGTCGCCTGGGCGAATTCGCGCGAATGACAATAAGAATTGGCGACCGCCGCGCCGCAGGGGCCGCCTGAGGCAAGACAATTGTCGACGCCGTAGCCGTCGCCATCATTGGCAATGATGAAGACGCGCTTTTCCGCCTCCGCCGAGGCGGCGCCCAAAAGCATGGTTGCCGCGGCGCAGGCCGCAATCAAAAAACGCATGGATCCCCCAACCGGCGCAGGCCTTGCTCGTCCAGAACACATCCAGGCAGAAAATCTAGGTCCGCTGTCCGCGAAGGACGCGGCCCCGCCCGAGCCCCAATGGGGCGGAACAATGAAGCTGCGCGGTTAAGCTATGGTTAAGTGACGTTCATGCGGCTCGGGCGAGCCGCGACGGCTGGCTCTCATGATTTGCGCCGACAGGCAACGCATGGGCGTGACGGATTTGGCGTTTCCACAAGGCTTCAGCCGTTTTCTCCTGTGGCGTGGCCCCGTGGTGACAGTCTGTGGTTGCGAATTACCTGCAGCAGCTCTTGACGGGTTGCGCTCGACCCATCATTGTGCGCGGCCATGTACGGGTACCGCATCGTTTTCGGCGTTTGCCGAGGGATTATTAGCTAGCGACATCGCTGGCTGCGGCCGTCTTTTCTCATCGCTCGAGACCGCTAGACGCCCGGCCCAGCAGGCCCGCGGTGTTACATGTGATTCGGTGAGACTGGATTGGCGATGGAATTAAAACTCTACGATACGCTGACGCGCGAGAAGCGGCCGTTCGAGCCGATCGATCCGGCCAATGTGCGCATGTATGTGTGCGGGCCGACGGTCTACGACCACGCCCATATCGGCAATGCGCGGCCGGTGATCGTGTTCGACGTGCTGTTTCGTCTGCTGCGCCAGCTCTACGGCGCCGAGCATGTCACTTACGTGCGCAACATCACCGACGTCGACGACAAGATCAACGCGCGCGCGGCGGAGGAATATCCCGGCCTGCCGCTCAACGAAGCGATCCGCAAGGTCACCGAAAAGACCGACACGCAATTCCACGACGACGTGACCGCTCTCGGTGCTCTGCCGCCGACAGTCGAGCCGCGCGCGACAGAGCATATTGCGGAGATGCGCACGCTGATCGAGCGGCTCGTCGCCACAGGCCATGCTTACGTGGCCGAGGACAATGTGCTGTTCAGCGTGCCGTCGATGCCGGATTACGGGCAGCTCTCGAAGCGTCCGCTCGACGAAATGATCGCCGGCGCCCGCGTCGAAGTCGCCCCCTACAAAAGGGACCCGCGGGATTTTGTGCTGTGGAAGCCGTCGAAGCCGGGTGAGCCGTCCTGGCCGTCGCCCGCCGGCGTCGCAACGCCCGGCAGGCCCGGCTGGCACATCGAGTGCTCGGCGATGTCCGACAAATGGCTGTGGACCAAAGCGCAGCCGAAGCTGTCGGAAAAGGGTCGTGCCTATCCGCACCGGTTCGATATCCACGGCGGTGGCATCGATCTCGTCTTTCCGCATCACGAAGATGAAATCGCCCAATCGCGTTGTGGTTTCCATACGCCGGTGATGGCGAATTATTGGGTGCACAACGGCTTCCTTCAGGTCGAGGGTGAGAAGATGTCGAAATCGCTCGGCAACTTCATCACGATTCATGAACTGCTGAAGGATTGGCCGGGCGAGGTGGTGCGTCTGGCGATGTTGCAAACGCATTATCGCCAGCCAATCAATTGGACGCTGACTGGCCTGCGCGAGGCGCAAAAGACGCTCGATCACTGGTACGGTCTCGCCGGTGACGTCGCGCCCGGCTATCTTTGCGCTGATGCGCTCGACGCGTTGATGGACGATCTCAATACGCCGAAGGCGCTCGCGGCGCTGCATGAGCTGCGCGGCGAGGCGGCGAAGGGCGCCAAGCCCGCGGCCGCATGCCTGAAGGCGAGTGCGCAGCTGATCGGGCTCTTGCAAGAGACGCCGGCGCAATGGGCGGCATTTCGTCCGTCTTCGATCTCCGTCGACGAAGGCAAGGTCACAGGCCTGATCGAAGCGCGCAACGCCGCGCGCAAAATGAAAGATTTCAAGGAATCCGATCGCATCCGCGACGAGCTGGCCAAAATGGGCGTCGTGCTCAAAGACACCAAAGACGGCACCACCTGGGAGATCGCGCGATGACTCTTGGCCGTCATGGCCGGGCTTGTCCCGGCCATCCCGAGACACAGTGCAAGGACAATCGGGATGCCCGCGACAAGCGCGGGCATGACGCCGTGGTATTTCTCGCTCTCCAGTGGAAGGCCGCGCAATGAATTCCCGCGAGACCCCAAAGCTCGCCATGCGGCCGATGCTGCCGACGGATGTCCCGTTTCTGGCGGAAATTTTCCGTGCCAGCATCGAGGATCTGACGGCGGATGACTACAGTGCCGGGCAGCAGGAGGCCTGGGCCTCGGCCGCCGACGATGAGGAGGAGTTCGCCGCCAAACTCGCCGGCGAATTGACGCTGGTCGCGACCTTTGGCGGCGCCACCGTCGGTTTCGCCGCGCTCGCCGGCAACACGCGCATCGACATGCTCTATGTGCATCCGACGGCGGCCGGGCAGGGGGTTGGCGCCATGCTGTGCGATGCGCTGGAGAAGCTCGCCGGCGCCCGCGGCGCGAAGGAGCTCACGGTCGATGCCAGTGACACCGCCCGCGGCTTTTTCGAAAAGCGCGGTTACACTGCCAAGACCCGCAACACGGTGACGATCGCCGGCGAATGGCTCGCCAATACGACAATGGTCAAGTCGCTTCCCGCCAAAGACAGCGCCAACGACAACGGCAAGGAGGGCGCATCATGAAGGGACCAGAGACCCCGTTCCCACGGCACTGGCTGTATTATCTGATCTTGAAATATGCGGTGATCGTGGCGGCCGTTATCATCACCTTGTTCACCGCGTACCGGCTCTATCACGGTTAGAGCATCATCTCGAAAAGCATGCCCTCGGACTTGATCCGACGGGTGGAAACCGGTTTTCGGAAGAGATCATGATCAAACGAAAAATCAGGATCGGATTTTCCTCATGAGCGAGCCGCGTCCGACCTTCTTCGGCCTGCGCACGCACCATCTGGTCGTTGCGCTGGTGGCCCTATTGATCGCCATCGCTTTGGCGTCGAACTATCATCTCTGGTGAGGCCATGTCCCAAATTGGCGCCAACAAATCGCGGCTGTATTTGTTCGACACGACGCTGCGCGATGGTGCGCAGACCAATGGCGTCGATTTCACGCTGGCCGACAAGCTCGCCATCGCGCGCATGCTCGACGAGCTTGGCATCGACTATGTCGAGGGCGGCTATCCCGGCGCCAATCCGACCGATACGAGCTTCTTCGCCGAGAAGCGGCCGATGCGGGCCCAATTCACCGCCTTCGGCATGACGCGGCGGCCGGGCCGTTCAACGTCGAACGATCCGGGCCTGGTCGCGCTGCTCGATGCGCAGGCCGATGCGATCTGCTTCGTCGCCAAATCCTGGGACTATCACGTGCGCGTCGCGCTCGAGACGACGGGGGAGGAAAACCTCGCCTCGATCCGCGACTCGGTGCGCGCCGCCAAGGCCAAGGGCCGCGAGGTGCTGCTCGATTGCGAACATTTCTTCGACGGCTATAAGGCCAATCCCGCTTATGCGCTGGCCTGCGCGCAGGCGGCTTACGAGGAGGGCGCGCGCTGGGTCGTGCTCTGCGACACCAATGGTGGCACGCTGCCGCACGAGGTCGAGCGCATCGTCGGCGAGGTCTGCGCCAAAATCCCGGGCGACCATGTCGGCATCCATGCCCATAATGACACCGAGCAGGCGGTGGCGAATTCGTTCGCCGCGGTGCGCGCCGGCGCGCGGCAGATCCAAGGCACGCTGAACGGACTCGGCGAGCGCTGCGGCAACGCCAATCTCGTGTCGATCATTCCGACGCTGAAGCTGAAGCCGGAATATGCGGAAGCGTTCGACATCGGCGTTTCGGACGACGCGCTGGCGCGGCTGTCGCGCGTCTCGCACTCGCTCGACGAATTGCTCAACCGGTCCGCCAACCGCCACGCGCCCTATGTCGGCGAAAGCGCGTTTGCCACCAAGGCCGGCATTCATGCCTCCGCCATCGTCAAGGAGCCGGCCACTTACGAACATGTCGCGCCGGAGACTGTCGGCAATAAGAGAAAGCTACTGGTCTCGGACCAGGCTGGCCGTTCCAATGTGCTCGCCGAGCTCGAGCGCATCGGGCTGTCGGTCGACAAGAACGATCCGCGCGTCACGCAGCTGCTCGACGAGGTGAAAGAGCGCGAGGCGATCGGCTATGCCTATGAAGCAGCCGATGCCTCATTCGAGCTTCTGGCGCGGCGCTCGCTCGATCAGGTGCCGCATTATTTCGACGTCGAGAAGTTCGACGTCAATGTCGAGAAGCGCAACAACGCCAAAGGCGAACCGGTGACGGTGAGCCAGGCCGTGGTGAAGATCAAAGTCGGCAATGAGGAGCTGATCTCGGTCGCCGAAGGCATCGGCCCGGTCAACGCGCTCGATCTGGCGCTGCGCAAGGATCTCGGCAAGTATCAGAGCTACATCACCGGGCTCGAGCTTACCGACTATCGCGTGCGTATCCTCAATGGCGGCACGCAGGCGGTCACGCGCGTCCTGATCGAAAGCTCCGACGAGACCGGCGATCATTGGACCACGGTCGGCGTCTCCCCCAACATCATCGACGCCTCATTCCAGGCGCTGATGGACTCCATCGTCTACAAGCTCGTGAAATCCGGCGCGCCCGCCTAACTTTACCCTCCCCCTTGCGGGGCGCGGAGGGTTAGCCGATCAAATTAGGTCAGTGCTTTTACTTTGGGTTTTTTGTGTACCAGACTGAGAGATAGGTCTGATAATTCACGGTGCTTGGACCACCTTGGACATGAACATCGAGATGCGTCACTGTGAAGTCGTTCTGTCCGGGCTTATTTTTGGGACGACCATCCGCGGCTGCCGGAAGCTTGAACGAGGTGCCTTCCGGGTAGCACATCTTAGCGGACCCGCCTCCGTTCGGTTGCGGTATCCCCCACGCCATAATGTCTGGCGACCAATCATCCCCGGCATAAAACATGGTGTCCGGCGTCACCGGAGCGGACGGCATAAAGATGACCTGCGTGCAGAGAATATTGATCGATACCGGCTCCCAAGGATTGACCAGGACCGGCAGTGCGTCGGTGCCGTTCAGAGCGACGTTGCAGTTATTCGTTATCGTGCATCCCGTCTCGGGATCACGATTTACATAATGCCCGCTACTGTCTCCATAAAAGTCCTTTTGGATGATCGTGATATTTTCAGCATTTGAAGTCCCGATCAGGCAAAAAGCCGCGAGACCTGCATAAACCGCACTCTTCATTTCCCCGAGTCCCAGTCCCTTAATCAAGGCCTGGGGTGTTACTTCAATCGGAGTTCGTTTTCAACCGTTGGTTATACGGGATTTATAATCAACCGTGGTGGGTCAATGCCTCACACCTCTACGGACCGCCCGCTGCGGTTGCGCCATTTGCCTCTGCTGAGCCTTCAATGCGACCGTCAGGTAATCGCTCACGCATCGTTCATCGTAATTCTTGATCTGTCCGTTTTTATGTATCGCACAACGCCGGTCCATCTTCTCCACATCGTCGGCATAGAGCCCGACATGGATCGTCTACAAGCTCGTGAAAACCGGCGCGCCCGTTTAACCCTCCCCCCTGTGGGGAGGGCAGGGTGGGGGTCGGGACGTGACGTGAGAGCGAAGACACGTGCACTGCGCCCGCTTGAAGAAGCACGCACAGCACCTGTCCAATCCTGCGCGCGACGTCCCGACCCCCACCCCTAACCCCTCCCCACAAGGGGGAGGGGAACGAGCCTATTTCTGCGGCTGCAAATATTCGATCGGGGTGCTCGACACCACTTCGGCATAGATCGGCTGGAATTTGGCCGGGCCGCCGTCGACGAGAAGGGCGAATTGCGGTCGCATCTCGGCGACGATTTTGAGGATCTTCTTGTGCTCCTCGATGCTCTTCCATTCGCCGATGAGGAAGAAGCGCCCCGGGTCGCTGACGTCGCGGCAGAGCACGCCATCGCGCACTTGAGCAGATGACTTGTGCATCGGATTCTCATCCGAATAGTCGAACTGCTCGAACAGCCTGATGAATTCGTCTTCCGAGCCTGGCTTCACCCGGAAATCGTAGATGTGAAGCACGTTTCCTTTGTCCGCGAGCGCTGTCAGGGCCATGGGGTTCTCCTTCAATCAGTTGACTTCTGTAAGGGGGAGCCCGCGATCATGCAGACCCGCTTTGCAACGGCGGCGCCGCCGCGACGACTAGGGCCGGCGGCGCGATGCTGCGCCGGGATTCGTGCCACGGGATGAGAATGCGTTCGAGCAATTCCATGAGATAGAACAGCGCCGTGCCGATCAGAGCGAGAATCAGGATCGCTGCGAAGACCCGGTCGGTCCGAAACATGCCTTGCGCGCTCAAGATCACGAAACCGAGGCCGTTCTGGGCGGCGACGAACTCTCCGACGATGGCGCCGACCAGCGACAGCGACATCGCGACCTTCATGCCGGCGATGATGCTCGGCAGCGCGTTCGGCAGGCGCAGCTTGAGCAGCATTTTGAGCCCGGAGCCGCGCATGGCGCGGCCGAGATCGATCACATCCGGCGGCAGCGAACGCAAGCCGAGCACGGCATCGATCACGATCGCGAAGATCGAGATCATCACGCCCATGGCGATCTTCGATGCATTGCCGGTGCCGAGCCAGATGACGAACAGTGGCGCCAGCGCGATCTTCGGCACGTTGTTGAGCGTGACCAGGACCGTATAGAGCGTCCGTTCAAGAAACCTGGAATGCACGATCGCAATCGCGAGCCCGACCCCGAACAGGACCGACAGTGCGAAGGCGGCAAGCGTATTGGAGAGCGTATGCAGCGATTGTTCGAGGTAAAAATCGGCGTGGGTGACGATCTCGCGGACAACGACATTCAAGGGCGGCACCAGGATTTCCGGTACTTTGAAGATCGATACCGCCGACTGCCAGAGCACCAGCAAGGCTGCGAGCGTCCAGATCTCGGCCGGAATTCGTATTTTTCCTGTCCGCATCTTTCCTGTCCATGACATTGGATCGTGCCTCGCGAAAAGAAATCACGCTCTGCGGAAGGCGCCATAACGCTCGAGAACGCCGCGCAGATGGCGGCTCAGTCGCCCGAACTCCGCTTCGTCGCGAATATCGAGCGAGCGGGGCCGCGGAAAATCAATGTCCAGCACTTCCACGATGCGCCCCGGCTTGTCGGAAATGACGACCACGCGATCGGACAGAAAGACAGCTTCGGAGATGCTGTGGGTGACGAACAGCGCCGTCTTGCTCGAATTCCGCCACAGGCTCTGCAATTCCACATTGAGCTGGTCGCGGGTCATGGCGTCGAGCGCGCCGAAAGGCTCGTCCATCAACAAGAGCTCGGGATCGTCGATCAGCGCCCGGCAGATCGCCGCCCGCTGCCGCATGCCGCCGGACAATTCCCAAGGCCGCTTGTTTTCAAATCCCTGAAGGCCGAACGTGCCGAGAAGCTCGCGGGCGCGCTCGCGATAGGCCCGCACCTTCTTGTTCTTGAATTCGATCGGCAGCAGAACGTTGTCGATGATCGTGCGCCAGTTCAGCAGCACGTCGCGCTGGAACACGAAGCCAAGGCCGTCGAGCGCGCGGCCGTGCAGATGCACGCGACCGGAGGTCGGATGTTCGAGGTCCGCGACGATGCGCAGCAGCGTCGTCTTCCCGCAGCCGCTCGGGCCGAGAAGGCTCACGAATTCGCCCTTGCGGACATCGAGCGTGACCGAGCCGAGCGCGCTGACCGCGCCGCCGGACGATTGATAGACCTTGCCGACAGCTTCGATCTCGATCGCCGGCGGTCGCTTTGCCGCCGGCGCGGCATTGTCGATGCGTGTGGTCGCGGCGAGCGCCATCGTCTTGCTAATTGCTACTGGCGACGATCGTTTTGCCGTAAGCGGGGTCGATATAGTCGTTGGTGAAGTATTTCTCCGGCGTGCTGCCGGGCGCGATCACGTCGGCGGTTTCCATGAGCTTGATCGCCTTCACCCAGTCGTCGCGATCCTGCAGGCCGGGGAAGATCGTCTTGCCCTGGGCGCAGAAATAGGGCGCCTGCTCTTTGAACTCGCCCTTGAGGCGTTCCACGGTGGTGGCGGCGTTGGGCCGCTGCTTCATCACCGCCTCGGCCGCTTCGTCGGCATGGCCTGTCAGGATGTAATTCCACGAGGCAGAGACGACGCTGACGAAGCGCTTGATCGCCGGGCCCTTGGCTTTGAGCGCCTCGGTATTTGCCACGATGCCGAAGGTCGGCAGGTTCATGCCGTAGTCGGCAAACAGGATGGCCTTGGAAGGCCGCTTCTCATTGACGCGCGGGAAATCGGCGGGGACGGTAGTGACGAAGGCGTCGCATGTATTGGTCATGTATGACGACATCTTCGCCGACGCTTCCACGCCGGTCATGCTCACGCTGCTGAGCGGAACGCCATTCGCATTGAAGAACGGTTCAAGGAAAGGCGATTCAAATGAAGCCGGCGTATAGATGATCTTTTTGCCGGCGAAATCCTTGATCGACTTTATGTCGAGATTGGCGTCGTAGATGATGCCGAGCGGGCTCTTTTGCAGATATTCCGATACCGAGGTGACGCCTAACCCCTTGGAGGCGCCGACCGCCATGGACGCCAGCGCGCCGTGGCCGAGGTCGAACTTGCCGTTGCCGACAAGCTGCACCATCGTGATGGAGCCGTTGCCGTCCTCGATATAGACTTCGAGATTGGCGGCTTTGAACCAGCCTTTGTCCATGGCGAGATAGAACGGCAGATGCATAACATAGGCCGACCATTCGAGCCGCATGGTCAGCTGATCCGCCGCGCGCGCCGGCGCCATGCCGCTGGCGGCAGCGGCAGCGATCGAGGCGAGCACGCTGCGCCTGGTGAGTGATAAGTGTCGTTCTGCAACACGGCGCTGCATGGATCGGTCTCCTGTTGGTTGCTTTAGCCTCGGCATCGTTCCGGCCCGGACATCAAGGCGGATAAACGATGCAGGTCGGAACCAGCACCGTGTCGTAAATGCAGTTGCGCTCCTTGAGCAGAAGCTTTTCTCCCCCCATCAGGAACGTGTCGCGGTACTTGCCGCATTGCAGCAGGCGCGTCGGCTCGTCGATCAGCGTTTCGTAGATCACGTAATTGGCGCGCGCAGTGATGATCCCTTCGTCGAAGCCGGTGACACGCACCTGAGTGATCTGATGCAAGGTGTAACGCGGCGCGAACATCTCGGTATGCGCGATCGCATAGGCGCGATCCTTGAGCATGCCCATGCCCTCGCATGACATCAAAGACAGCGGCAGGTTGGCGTCCGCATTGTCGCGCGCGATGAGGCGGTAGACGCCGTCTTCGGTGAAATAGGACGGCCATTGTTCGATGTCGCCGCGATCGAGCGTGTCGGCATAGTCGGCATTGAACTCTTCGATAGCGGAGCAGAGATCGCGCAACTGCGCCCGGCTGAGCGGTCGCGCGGTCGGCGAATGAGCGGAGGTGAGCACTAGAGCCCCATTTCTTCGCGATAGTGCCGATACAGGCTCCGGATAGCGCGATCGGTGATGACCACTTCGGGTCCTTCGACATCCTGGCCGAGCGGGGCCACGCCGTGGCGCGGAATGGAATGGGTCACGCCGTCCTGGACGAACTTGATCGCCTCGTTGTCGTCGATGCCGATGAAGCCGCCGGGACCGAAAATGTTGTTCTGCCGCAAGCGATGTTGCTCCATCGCGGCATCGTCGTCGGCGTAACCGAACGTCGTCCAGATCAGCATGAACTGGTTCGCCCCCATGGGCACGATCTGCCGTGCGCCGAGAATATTGGTCTGCCGCAGCAGAATGAGATTGGGCCAGATGGTGATGGCGTTGCTGGTCCAGGGCGAATCTTTTTCCGGAATGAGCTGCAGCACGCGCGGGTCGGCCAGTTTCATCGCGGCATGAAACGAGCGGATCTCCTTCTTGCTCTGATCGTTCTCCGGGCGCCCCTGCGGCCGCGCGTTGCACAGGGTCGAATGCCGGCCCTTGCTGTCGGTCAGGATCATCGTCTTGTTGCCGGCGACGAACAGGCCGAACGTCGTCAGATAAGTGTGCAACAGCGTCGCGTGATAGGGGTCCTTCAGGTTTTCCTGATAGAGCTTCCAGTTACCGGGCATCGTATTGCGATGCACGCCGAGGAGCTTCAGCGGGCGGCCATCGAACACGGTGTCGAACTGGTCCAGCATGTCCGGACCGAGATAGTCCTCGAAGGATTCGATGTCGTCGCGGAACGACGCGAAGACGACGCCGTGGCGGCAGGTGACATTCAGGCCGCGCAGATTGTGTTCTTCAAGCTTGAAATCCGCCGGCATGCCGCCGACGCCCTTGACGCCTCGCCGAAACGGCACCGAGGCGAGCGCGCCGGACAGGTCATAGGTCCATTGGTGATAGGGACATATGAACAGCTTGGTGTTGCCGCGGTAGGTCTTGCAGAACTCGGCGCCGCGATGTGCGCAACGGTTTTCGAAGGCGTGGATCTTGCCGTGCTCGTCGCGCGCCACGATGATCGGCGTGGCGCCGATATAAGAGCGGATATAGTCGCCGGGCTTGGGCAGCTCGGCTTCGAGCGCGACGTAATTCCAGGTGCGGCCCTGGAAGATGCGCCTTTGCTCCAGTTCGTAAATCCGCGGATCGGTATAGATCCAATCCGGTATGGCCGCCGGATCGTCCGGCCAATGCAAATCGGAAACCTCTTCCGCACGATTGACGGCAGGTGAACTGGCGAAGCGCGACGTGTTCGTCATTTAGCTGGCACCACTCAGCGCGTTCTGAGCGCGCCTCATGATGAAAGTTTAAGCGTGCCAATTTTGGGAGCAAGCACAAAAATGTGTCGCCCCTGCCTAACGCGAGCGCCGTGCAGCTGTCGCCGCGCGCATCAATCGTGATTTGTTAGATCGAATTCTTCCACCTGAGCGGGAAAGAAGATCAGAGCTTTTCCGCCGATACAGCCATTTTCTTGTCGGCGTCGGCCACGCTGCGCGCCGCCTCACGCAGCTTCGGCAGGATGTCCTCAGCCCTGTCGGCGATGAGCAGGCTGCCTCTGACATCGCTATAGATGAAGCCGAGCTTTTCCATATGGTCGAGCAGGTCGCGCAGCGGCTCCCAGAAGCCGTTGATATTGGCGAGCATCACCGGCTTCTTGTGCTGGCCGATCTGCACCCAGGTCAATTGCTCGACCAATTCCTCCAGCGTGCCGACGCCGCCGGGCAGCGCCACGAAAGCGTCGGCTGCTTCGAACATCCGCTGTTTGCGTTCATGCATGTCGCGGGTGACGATGAGGTCCTCACGCAGCCCCTGCGGGCGCTCCCTACGGGCCAAAAATTCCGGAATGATGCCGGTCGCGTTGCCGCCATGATCGAGCACTGCGCGCGCAAGCGCGCCCATGATGCCGACCGAGCCGCCGCCATAGACCAGCCGCACGCCATTCTGCGCGAACGTTTTCCCTAAGGTTTCGGCCGCTTTGGTGTAGGCCGGATCGTTGCCCGCGCTCGATCCGCAATAGACACATACCGCATTGATTTTGCTCATGGAGTATCATTTGGCCCGGATTCGTCGCCCCCGCAAGCGTCTTGGTCTGCAAGCGTCTTGGTCTGCAAGTGTCTTGGCCTGTAACCGTGGCATTGGTGCGGATCGGGGCAAAGATCGCTATATGACGGCCAATAAGCTGTGAGGGAGGGGCGGGCGCCGAACTTTGTCCGGAGGGCACCCGCGATCCGCTGTTTGCGGCTGGCAAAAAGGCGGGTAACGAGCTTAATGAGCGATTTTCAGCGGCTAACTCAACCCAGGCGCGAGACGCGCGGCGAAAGCAGCACGCTTTGGTCCACGCTTGTCGATTTGTGGCCTTATATCTGGCCGTCGGATCGGCAGGACCTCAAGGCGCGCGTGGTCTTTGCCACGGTTCTTCTGTTCCTCGCCAAGTTCGCCACCATGGCGGTGCCCTTCACCTTCAAATGGGCGACGGATGCGCTGGCCGGTCACGGCACCGCGCCGTTCGATCCGAACAATTGGCGGGTCTGGGTCTTCGCCGCGCCGATCGCGCTGACGCTCGCTTACGGCGGCGTGCGCATCGTCATGGCGCTGCTCACGCAATGGCGCGACGGCATCTTCGCCAAAGTGGCGATGAACGCGGTGCGCAAGCTCGCGATGCTCACCTTCGAGCACATGCACCTCTTGTCGCTGCGCTTCCATCTCGAGCGCAAGACCGGCGGGCTCACCCGCGTGCTCGAGCGTGGCCGCAACGCCATCGAAACCATTGTGCGCATGATCCTGCTGCAGCTGGCGCCGACCATCGTCGAATTGGTGATGATCGTGGCGGTGCTGCTGTTCCATTTTGATTGGCGCTACGTCGCGATCATCGGCGTGACCGTCGCCGTCTATATGTGGTTCACCTATGCGGCGACCGAGTGGCGCATCAACATCCGCCGCAAGATGAACGAGAGCGACAGCGACGCCAATGCCAAGGCGATCGACTCGCTGCTGAACTACGAGACCGTCAAATATTTCTCCGCCGAAGAGCGCGAGGCCAAGCGCTACGATCGCTCGATGGCGCGCTACGAGGATGCGAGCGTCAAAGCCTATGTCTCGCTGACTGTGCTCAATGCCGGGCAGGCCGTCATCTTCACCGCCGGCCTCGCCGCGACCATGATGCTGTGCGCCTACGGCGTCGAGCAGCACCAAAACACCGTCGGCGATTTCGTCATGATCAACGCCATGATGATTCAGCTCTACGTGCCGCTGAACTTCATGGGCATGGTCTATCGCGAGATCAAGCAGGCGCTGATCGACATCGAGATGATGTTCAAGGTGCTGGACCGCAAGGCCGAGATCGAGGACCGGCCCGACGCGCCGGCTCTCCGCGTTACCGCAGGCACCATCCGCTTCGAGAATGTCACCTTTTCGTACGACCCCGAGCGCCAGATCCTCAAAGGCTTGACCTTCGACGTCGCGGCCGGCCATACGGTCGCCATCGTCGGACCGTCCGGTGCCGGCAAGTCGACGATTTCGCGGCTGCTGTTCCGTTTCTACGACGTCAGCGGCGGGCGCATCCTGATCGACGGCCAGGATATCCGCGATGTCACGCAGACATCGTTGCGCGCCGCCATCGGCATGGTGCCGCAGGACACCGTGCTGTTCAACGACACCATCCGTTACAACATCCGCTACGGCCGCTGGGATGCCAGCGATGCCGAGGTCGAAGAAGCCGCGCGCCAGGCGCAGGTCGACGGCTTCATCCGCCGCGCGCCGAAGGGCTACGAGACCGAAGTGGGCGAGCGCGGCCTGAAATTGTCGGGCGGTGAGAAGCAGCGTGTCGCCATCGCGCGCACCATTCTCAAAGCCCCGCCGATCCTTTTGCTTGATGAAGCAACATCGGCGCTGGACAGCCATACCGAGAAGGATATCCAGGACGAGCTCGATCGCGTGTCGAAGAACCGCACCACGCTCGTCATCGCGCATCGGCTATCGACCATCGTCGACGCCGACGAAATTCTCGTGCTCGACCACGGCAACATCGTCGAGCGCGGCACCCACCGTGTGCTGCTCGCCGCCGGCGGCCTCTATGCCAGCATGTGGAATCGCCAGCGCGAGGCGCAGATGGCACGCGAAATTCTCGCCGAGACCGACGACGAGCCCAGCACGCCCAATCGCAATCCACCGCAATTGCCGGATGGCGAGGAGGCCGATCTGCTGCCCGCCGCCGCGGATGCGGCGGAGTAGCTTGCCATCCTCCACCGCGTTAGCGGGGGAGGTACGCCATGCGCAAGCATGGCGGGTAGGGGCGACGATGGTGCAGCGGGGCAGGACATGAAAAACGCGAGGCGCGTTTGGATCAGTGACCTTGTGATTCATTGCCCGCCCGGCGAGGCCCGCGCCCCTACCTCCGCGCTGCGCGCGGCTACCTCCCCCGCTACCGCGGTGGAGGATTGGAGAGCGCCTCGGACGCAACACTTGTTGCGCCTCTTTCTGCTGCTATAAGCCCCCCATGTCCGTCATCGACTCGATCCGCAATCAACTCGCCCCGATACATCCGGAGGGCTATCCCTTCGTCGGCGGCTTTGCCTTTGCCAGCATCGTGCTGCTCTGGCTGTGGCCGCCGCTCGGCTGGCTCGCCACGCTGGCGACGGTCTGGTGCGCCTATTTCTTCCGCGATCCGCCGCGCGTCACGCCGGTGCGCGACGGCATCGTGGTGTCGCCGGCCGATGGCCGCGTCAGCCAGATCGCCAATGCGGTGCCGCCGAAGGAACTCGACCTTGGCGACCGGCCGCTGCCGCGCGTTTCCATTTTCATGAGCGTGTTCGACTGCCACATCAATCGCAGCCCGGTCACCGGCCGCATCGAGCGCATCGTCTACAACGCCGGCAAGTTCTTGAACGCCGATCTCGACAAGGCAAGCGAGGACAACGAGCGCAACGCCTTCGTCATCACCATGCCGAACGGCCGCCGCATCGCCGCCATCCAGATCGCCGGCCTCGTCGCCCGCCGCATCGTGCCCTTCGCGCGTCAAGGCGAGGCGGTCGCCGCCGGCCAACGCATCGGCATGATCCGCTTCGGCTCCCGCGTCGACGTCTATCTCCCCGAAGGCACCCGCCCGCTTGCCGCCGAGGGCCAAACCGCAATCGCCGGCGAAACCGTCATCGCCGACCTCGCCGCCCCCGATCCAGGCCGCACGTTCCGCGTCACCTGAGCCGAGGCGCTCGGCGCAATGCCCTCTCCCTTTGCGGGAGAGGGCGGCTCGGCATTTCAACAACAAGAATGGGTGAGGGGTTGCGGCGCGCTTTCTCTCGCGTAGTGCTGTCGCACTGCCCCAACCCTCCCTGGCGTGGAAGCACGAGATCGAATCATTCTTCCTTCGCAGGCACGAAAGCGCGCTCGCGTTTGGGATTTATCGCCAGAGGCGCTATCGCGATCAGTGCTGCGACAGCGCCTAGCGCGAACGGCCCGGCATTCGAGGCGCCAGCAACAAGTCCTCCCAATGGGCCGCCGACGGCAACGCCCAAATCCCACGCGGACGTCACTGCGCCCAAGGCTGCGGTACGTTCGCGCGGATCCGCAGCCTCCGTTACAAGACTTGTTACGCTTGGAATCAGCAAGGAAAGCCCTGCACCTGTTAATGCTGTCGAGGCGAAAGCGAGCCACTCCGCACGTGTGAGAAACAAGCCGGCAAGCCCGGCGGACTCGATCAAGAAGGCTGATAGGAGTACCCGCCTCCCGCCGAAACGATCCGCATATCCGCTGCCCAGAAAGCGTGTGATCATAAACGCGATGCCAAACACGGTGAGCGCGAAGTTTTGGCCTGCAAAGTCAAGAGCCGCGAAGCGTGGCACCAGAAACGCAGCGATGATCCCATATCCAATGCTGGCAAATACACCCGAAGCGCCCGGCACCCATGCTGCCCGTGGAAACAAGGCGCGGCGGATATTCGTGCCGCCGGATGAGACACGACCCTCAGTCCGCGTCGATGCGACCAACACCCAGGAGAGCATCGGAATGATGCTCGCGGCAATCCAGACAACGCGATAGGTGCCGATCGCGAAGAGTGCGGTTCCGAGCAATGGGCCGGAGGCCAGTCCCATCCACATGGACAAGCCAAAATGCCCTGCGATCTTCCCCCGCTGGGATTGCTCCGTGTGCGCCAGGATCCAGCCGACGGAACCGGTGAAGAGCGCGCCTTCACCTGCGCCGAGAAAGAGACGGGCAAGAACGAGAACAAGCAGGTTTGTCGCCACCACGTGGCCGATGCCACCGATCAGAGCAAGTATGGCTCCGGCCATCGCCACCCGACGTCCGCCGCTCTGATCGGCAACCCGTCCTGAGACTGGGCGCGAGATCATGGTGGCCAGAGAGCCGATCGTCACCGCCAGGCCGGCAGTGATTGCATTCGCTCCCAATCGCTCGTGGGCATAGGCCGGCATGACCTGCATCGTCATGCCAATCGCACCGAAGCCGAGGAAGCAAGCGGACCAGAGCCGCCAGTAAGGAACTGCTCCGTCGCTCTGGACGTGCCGATCAGGATGGCGTTCTAACATATCATCAAACCCGCATAGGCCGCGGCGGAAGCTCACGCCGACACCGGCGTCGCTGCGAGTTCGCTGCGAAACAATCTAGAATAATGGCGGTAGAGCGGACCGCCCGCGGCACCGCAGTGCCCAAGCATCGAGCAAGGCGACTGATGCGAAGAGGAAGGAAAACAGACAGCGCCTTGGGCGCGCCCGTAACTTTTGATACTGGATGCTCATCGAAATTCCTGCCATGCGCAGGCGGAGCGTGCATTCACCGCTCTTCGTCGACAAACGAAAATACTTCGCGACGGGCTGAAGATCATTCATCTCACGCGAGCGCCGCTCAGATCCAGCAAAACGCGGCAAAGATCTGTCTTCGCTGAATCGAACTCGCATCCATCCGAGGAGACATCACGCCGAGATTAGCCTCGCTCGTGATCCGGTCTCAGGTGTTCTTCACGATGAGCCTTGCCGTTCTGACGGCTCACGAACGCGTCTTGGCAACACTGTGGCGCTCGTCGCGGTGCCGAACGGGCGGCGCATCGCCGCCATCCAGATCGCAGGCCTCGTCGCCCGGCGCATCGTGCCCTTCGCCCGCCAGGGCGAAGCCGTCGCCGCCGGCCAACGCATCGGCATGATCCGCTTCGGCTCCCGCGTCGACGTCTACCTCTACCTCTACCTCTACCTCTACCTCTACCTCCCCGAAGGCACCCGCCCACTCGCCGCCGAGGGCCAAACCGCAATCGCCGGCGAAACGGTGATCGCAGATCTCGCCGCCCCCGATCCGGGCCGCACGTTCCGCGTCACCTGAAGCTCACGCCGCGCGCCCCGCCGCCCCCCTCAACCCTCCCCTGCAGGGGGAGGGTACGCGCACCAAAGGTGCGCGGGGTGGAGGAGGTTCTGGACAACTAAGCAGCCTACGCCGCCTTGATCCTGTCGCCGACCAGGCAAGCGCGTCTAACACCACGCCCTCAGCATCGTGTGCTGCGCGTTCCAGCCGTTGACGGCGGCAGTCGCCGCCAGACGGTCTTCTGAGAGATCGGATGGAGAGCCGATCATCACGCGATAGGCTATTGAACGAATGGGCAGCCGCATCGTCAGATACGCGTCGCGACGCGAGCGGCCGTCCGGATATCTTCAATGCGTACACCGAGGGCTTGGAGTGACTGGCGCATATCGGTGAAAACAGGCTTCTCCCCGGATGGATCGGAAATTGTGAGTATCGCGGTAAAGGGAACGCCGTTTTCCGGAACCTGTTCTTGAGCGCGTGTCAGATATTCAACGAATAACCGCCAGTTAGACGACTTGCCTATTCCGTTGGGGATGACCTTGGCGAAGGCCTTTACCGGACTCCACTTGAGACCATGTTCGATGCGCTCCGCCTCGACAACGGGGGATTCAGCTTTGCCCGGAAGATAGATCGGATCAAGACGACCTTTCCAGCGCGGCTTGCCCTGCTTGTCGAAGTCTTCTTGCTGCAAAGCGGCGTCGATGTTGATGCGCACAAATTCCGAGCCGAAACGTGGATCAATCGGCGGAGTTGAAACTAACGTGAGACGGGCCGATCCGCGGCATGTTTCATCTGCCCCCACCAGGGAGGCAGGCCAAGCAAAGTTGAACGCTATTTGCTGGTCCTTCCGGAGACGTGAAGCAAATACCAGCGTAATTTGATGGTCGTTACCCTCTAAAATTTGGGCAGCGGACGGCGGCTTGCCAAAGCCGACTAGATCGCGCGCAACGCCACGAAGCGACTTCGATCGCAACAGCGCAGGCATTTGTGCGTGGTGCAAAAGAAGTCCAATCAATGTCTCCCGCGATACCGTGCCCTCAATGCTATGTTCCAGGACGGCGGCGGTCTTTGCCACCAAAGGGGCGGCGTAGCTCGTACCGCAACCATCAGTGACCGATCCATCTGGTAGAATCGAGAACAGGCCATGACCCAATGGACTTTGGGGTGAGCCCGATCCTCCAACATGGGCTAGATCAGGCTTCACTCCGGCTCTTAAGCCGGGACCACGCCGTGAATAGCGTGTCGGCGCGTAGGCAATGCAATTTGAAAGATTTGGTGGATTTAGCGCCGCGACAGCGACGTTACGAACACTTTCCGACGGCACCAAAAGCCCGTCGTTTCGGGCGGACGCTAGATTCACGAGAGCTTGCGTCTCGTCTATAGGCCATTCTGGTCGGAGATCCTGTGGCGCGGTATTGCCGTTCGACAAAAACAAAATCGCGTCATTGGCTTCTGCAATTTGGTCTGCCCGGGCCGCAAAGGCGCTGTAGCGATCGGGCTGAGCCGGGTGCTGGATGTTGAGACTCATATTGAAAACGCGTACGCCGTGTCGCGCCTTGGCATCAGCTATTGCGTACTCGATTTCATCAAAGAATTGCGTAACGCCATCTGGATAGTACGATGAGAATGCCGCAATGTTTTGATCGTCGGGATATACCGCAACATCCACGATCTCGATGCCGTCTGGCTCCGCACAAATTTCGTTGCCATTGAGCATACTTCCGGCAACCGCAAGCCCTCCAATAAACGTGCCGTGCGCATGATCTGCGTCAGCGGCATCAAGCAAGTCCCAGCGATCAATAACCCAGTCGCCTAGTTCCGGGCTAATGCCACCATCAATCACACCCATGCGTGGATAGGTTCGCGATGAGCTGCGTGTCGGCACGGAAAGGTCGTCAGGGCGAATGCGCCCTTCGCTGGCAGCAGCCTGAGCCGATTCCATTATCCCATCGATATTACGAACGACAACAGGCGGCAGATCGACGTGCCGTACTAAAGGGTGATGATCTAAGAAATTTAGCAGACGACGGTGCCGCTCAATGGATTGATCGAACGGTATAAGTTCGGAAGGTCGCTTGTGGTCCGGCGGTGCCATCGAGTCCAGCAAGATAGTCGGAGGCTGTGCCGAACGACCTAAGCGCGCCGAAATAAATGGCTGCGCCTTCTCGCGCATCGATAGCCGCTGAACGGTAAGTCCATCGCCGTTTGCCGCTAGTCCACGAAGAAAACTCGAATAAAGTTTCTGCCGGTTAAGACCAAAAGCATCCAACTGGCTGTGGGGTGGGGGCATATCAAACAGTTCGATCTGATAAGCGCTCCCAGTCATGGGCCGTGCCAACCAAGCGACGGCCTCCTCCACAGAGAAGGACCGGCGGTCACGAGGGCCGTAAAGTTCGATCTTTTCGATGGTACCGGTTTCGCTTCGCGCCGGAGATGGATGAGGAACCATCTTGTCGCGCACGAGTTTATGTCTGGTCTGTTCTTCGGCTCCGGAAATATCTTGGGCGACTTCGCGAATCGCTTGCGGGTCAGCCTCGAAATACATTTCACCGAGGTCACCACCGCCGACAAGGGCAATACGGGTTGGCTTAAAGAGTACCGAAATCGGCCGATGACTTTTAGCCCAAGCTTCACGGCGTAGGATTACCTTGATGTAGCCGATATTGCCTTGTGTTGGGGTTTGGTTTTCAAGGGTCTGCGCGATAGTACCCAACTGGCCAATCAGCGCCGCCTTGTGGGCGCGGAATTCACGATCGCGGTCCGCAAAAAAATCCTTCTTCGGCCCCCCTCCGCCAGCATCGCGGGCCTGCTGGTAATCCTTGTCATTTAAAATGATTTGGAGGGGGCTAACCATGAACGTTCACAGCCTCCTTGCCATCCGATTCCTTTTCGAGTGTTTTGATATTTCGGGCGATGGTCGACTTATCTTTCCCGGCGATGCGTCCTATGTCCTCAAGTGAAAACCCGAGTTGTCGGTCCTCTTTCATCGTTCGGAAAAGAACACCATTGCTTGCAAAAATAAGCTCTTTCCGTGCCGTATCGATGCGGCCACTGTTGAGCGTCGCAAACTGTCGCAAGGTATCGAGCAAAAGACGCTCTTCGCCATTTTGAATGGCCATTGCTCTCTTGTAAGTACGCACCAATGTTTCGATTTCCGCCCCAGTGGCTCCATCGGTGAACCAGGCAATCATGCGAAGGTGGGTTTCTGGTGCATTGACCGGAGGCATGAAATGGCGCGCGATCTCGACGCGAACGTCGAAATCGGGCTTAGGAACTTCAAGCTGCACTTCAAATCGACGCCACACGGCGGAATCGAGCAGTTGCGGATGATTTGTAATGCCGATGGTTAGTCCTACATCCCGACGGCTATCGAGATTTTGTAGCAAAGCATTCACCACGCGCTTGATTTCGCCGACCTCCTGAGGATCGTCGCGCAACTTCGCAAAGGCATCGAATTCATCCAGCAGCAACACGCAGCGATAGCGATTAGCAAAGGTAAAAAGATTCGCGATGTTGCGCGCGGTCGTGCCGAGGAATGAAGACACTAAGCCATCAATCCTGGCGAGCAGGATTGGGAGCTCAAGCTGAGCTGCCATCCAAACCGCGAGGCGCGTCTTCCCGGTACCTGGTGCGCCGTAGATCAAACAAGTCTTTGCAGCCTGAACACCTACATCGGCTAGCGGCTCTAGACTGCTCCATTCTTCTAAGACAGCGCGCACAGCTTTGGAGACGGTGTCATTAAATAGGGGCGCTGATAGACGCGTTTCAGACGGAAATATCAATTGCGCGAGTGGTGCAGAAGTCTCCCGATCTACCGGAACCGGCGTATTGGGACGTAGTGTTTCGCCAGATAGCTGCGCACGCGACTGCACAATGCGGCTCGGTGAAAGTTCAGAAGTTCGCTCGGCAGTACTCAACATGCCTGCGAGAACGCTCGCAGCTTTGGCATTTCCATTCTCCTTCAGGGCATCCCTCAAGCGTTCGATCTGCTTCCGAACAGCCGGTGAAGGCTGGGAAAGCGCCGCGCGGCATAGCGCCTGAATGATTGGAAAATGGTCCATTGGATGCATCCTTTTTGTACGCTGTTCTTCTTAGCAAATGCATATAACAGCAAAATTGTTGCATGACAATTAAAATTGTTGCACAATAACGTCAATTTGTTGCGCCTGGAAGCAGTAGGCGAGCATAGCCTAAAAGATAATCCAAAGTTCGTCACCCTCACAGGGACGTTACTTGATATTTGTCCCTAAATACGTTACATCCTCCACACTCGCTCACTTCGGGACGTATCCGGATGCGATCCGACATACGGGGCGAGTGCGGTACCCGCGGGTGGTCTCGCAAATCACTTCCGGGCGGCTTTGGGCATCATGCCGCCGGCAATTCGTGGCCGGCCGTGGGTGCCACTGGACTGGGACAGGTAGGGGTGGGTAACGCCCATCTAGCGAACTAGACGTAGCGGCCGCGTCCCAGGAAGCCTGGCCTGAAGCTGGACGGGGATGTTCCGACATCCCCAGGAAGAGCCGCGGTGGAACGCCGACAGGCGAGCGCATCCCGCCAGGATGCGCGCCGCGCCCGTAATGCGCGGAGGCTGGATTGCACGTCTGTCGGCGTTCCGCTTCCCTTTCGTTGAGTTCGAACCGTAGGGTGGGCTAAGCGAAGCGCAGCCCACGCGGAGACGACAAGGTTCGTTAACCGTGCAGGGTGGGCAAAGGCGCGTTGCGCCTTAGCCCACCCTACAGAGAGCGTGCGCCTGCGCGCAGCGATGCACGTTTCGTCCTCCACCGCGCTAGCGGGGGAGGTACGCCATGCGCCGCATGGCGGGTAGGGGCGACGATGGTGCAGCGGGGCACGAGATTGAAAACGCGTTGGTGCGGTTAGGGTTAAGGTGCCATACGGCGAGGCCCGCGCCCCCGCCTCCGTGCTCCGCACGGCTACCTCCCCCGCTAGCGCGGTGGAGGATGAGGGGGGCGCCCCGCATGGCGGGGTCGTCGCAAAAGCGTTATATGGTGTGACTCGAAACGAGGTGATGACCTTGGCCATTCTGCCAAAGACATTCAGCGCGCCGCGGCGGCGGCGGTTCCGCCGTATTCCGGTACGCACGCTGGCGCCCAATATGGTGACGTTGCTGGCGCTGTGCGCGGGCCTCACCGCGATCCGCATGGCGTTCGAGGACCGTTATGTGCTTGCGGTCGCGGGCATCGTCTTCGCCGCGATCCTCGACGGCCTCGACGGCCGCCTGGCGCGCTTTCTGAAAGGGACCTCGCGCTTCGGTGCCGAGCTCGACAGCCTGTCCGACTTCGTCAATTTCGGCGTGGCGCCGGCGCTGATCCTGTATTTCTGGGATCTGCACAATCTGAAATCCGCCGGCTGGATCGCCGCCATGGTGTTCGCCATTTGCGGCAGCCTCCGCCTCGCGCGCTTCAACGTGATGATCGACGATCCGGATCGTCCGGCCTGGGCGGCCAATTTCTTTGTCGGCATTCCGGCGCCGGCCGGCGCGATCACGGTGATGCTGCCGATCTATGTGGTGTTCCTCGGCGTGCCGCATTCGGCGTTTTTGACCTGGCTGACGCTGATCTACACGCTGGTCATCGCCTCGCTGATGGTGTCGCGGCTGCCGGTGTTTTCCGGCAAGCGCGTCGGCACGCGCGTGCCGCCGGAAATGGTCGGGCCGCTGATCGTTGTCGTGGTGCTGAGCATCGCGCTGTTGATTGCCTATCCGTGGGTGGTGCTCACGGCCGGCACGCTCGCTTATCTGGTGAGCCTGCCGCTCGGTTATTTGTCGTATCGCAATTACGAGCGGCGCTCGGCCGAGGCGCAGGCGGACATTGCGGCGGCACAGACGCCGGGCGTCGTGGTCAATATGACCCGCCCAAGTGAACGCCCAGGTGATAACGGCGATCGCCCATCGCGCCGCAATTGATCCGGTTAGAGCATGATCCGGAAAAGTGGGTACCGGTTTTCCGAAAAGATCATGCTCAAACAAAAAGCCAGAGCGGGATCGTGATTCCACCAAAAATCATCCCGCTCTAGCGTCGCTTGCCCAGCGTTGAACGGTCGGCGCCAGAGCCGGGAGGGGTGAAATGCGAATTGCCCGGCGTACTTTGCTCGCTTCGGCGGCGGCCGTCATCGCTGCGCCCGCGGTGCTGTGGCTCGCGCGCGCGGATGCGCCGCCGGTGGTGCTTAAGCTGCATCATTTCATGTCGTCGGTATCGAGCGCGCACGACAAATTCATCGTGCCCTGGGCGCGCAAGGTGGAGGCGGATTCCGGCGGCCGCATTCGCGTCGACATCTTTCCGTCGATGCAGCTTGGCGGCGCGCCGGCGCGCTTATTTGATCAGGCGAGCGATGGCGAGGTCGATATCGTGTGGACTGCGCCGGCGCTTACACCGGGGCGCTTTCCGAAAATCGAAATGTTCGATTTGCCGTTTGTGTCGTCGCGCCGCGCTTTGGTCAGTTCCAAGGCGCTCACCGATTTCGCCGTGGTCAATCTGAAAGACGAGTTCCACGAAGTCCGGCCGCTCTGCTTCTCCTGTACCGACCGCGGCGTGATGCATGCCAATCAGCCGATCCGCACCGTCGAAGACATCAAGGATCTGAAAATCCACGTCCAGTCGCGCTGGGCCGGCGAGGCGCTGCACCAGCTCGGTGCGCAGCCGGTGCCGATGCCGCCCGGGCAGCTGCCGGCCGCCATCAACCAGCATGTCGTCGATGGCTGTCTCGATCCCTGGCACCTGGCGCCGGCGCTGCGGCTCAACGACGTGCTGAAGATGCATACTGAATTTTCAGATACCTCGCCGAGCTCGACGACATTCGTGCTGGCGATGAACAGCGAGGCCTATGATCGCTTGCCGCGGGATCTCAAGGCCGTGATCGACAGCAATTCGGGGCAGGCCGCAGCCTCGATGGCCGGGGCGATGTGGGATATCGAGGCCGCAAGCGTCGCCGACAGCGTCGTGCGCAACGGCGATTCCATCGTCACGCTGTTGCCGGAAGCGGTGGCGCATTGGCGCAGACTCACCGAGCCGGTCCTGGAAAAGTGGCTCAAGGAGATGAGAGACCAGAAGGCCGAGGGCGGCAAGCTGCTTGCCGCGGCGCATACGCTGATGCTCAAATACGTCAACGAGCCCGAGCCGCAGCCGCCGCAGATCCAGCCGGCGCAGCCCGCGCAGCAAGCCGTGGCGCAGCCGCAAACCGTCACGGCGCCGCAGGCCGTACCTGCGCAAGCGCCGCAAGCCACACTCACATCGCCGCCCAATATCGCGCCCAACGTTGCGCCTAACCTCAATGCACCCGCGCCGGCAACAACGGCATCCACGCCTAGCACACCGCCGGTAAAGCCCGTGCCGCCGCAGCCGCCTTCACCACCTCCGGCACACGTCGCGACGCCGTCACCGGCGGCTCCATCCGCGCCGGCGCCGGCAGCCGTTGCAAAACCGCTGACGCCGGCGGCCTCAGCTCCGCAAGTCGCAGCTCCTGCGCCGGCACCCGCACCAGCGTCGCCCTCGACAGCTACGATCGCACCCGCCGCAAAACCCGCCGCCGCGCCTGCGCTGTCGCCGCCACCTGCCGCACCGCCCGCAGCAGCCGCGGCGCCACCCGCAACCCCGGCGCCCGCTCCCAAGTCACTCGATATTCCGCTTTAGAAGATGATCCCGAAAAGCGGAAACCGGTTTTCGGGAAAGATCATGCTCAAACGCTTATCGCGCCAATGTCACGGCGCTGCCGGCGGCCTGTCCCTCGAAATGGCCGTTGGCGAAAGACAACTGCGTCAGCACTTCGCCTTTGTGATCGCGGATGACGAGCTTGTCGTTCTCGTAGCTCCATTTGCGGCTGGTAAAGAAACTTCCGGGGCAGCCGCCGGCAGGCGCGACCGAGCCGTCGGAGGCGCCGGTCGAGCCGCTGAAGGTCACGGTGCAGGCGCTCCCGCCGGCGACCGACAGCCGCCACTTGCCGGCTACGTCGACCGGCGGCGGCGAGAGCTTTGGCGGCGGCGGAACCGGAGGCGGCATGCTGTCCTGCGCGGGTGAAACGCCGAGACCGCCGGTGCTGGGGCATCCGCCAAGCACAAGGCACAGCGGAATGAGACAAAGCGCGAGGGCGGTTGTTGCGCCGCTTGTGCCAAACCTAAGCCGCTTCATCCCGATCATAGACAGAGCCAAATTCGAAAAGCTGAAACGAAAGCCAAAACCCGCAAATAGGGGCCGCAATCAGGGGCATAGAAAAAGCCAATTGCTGCGCCGCCGCAAGTCGTCTTTCTTGGTTACCGCCCGCAAAGGCACTGCAGGCGACGCCCCACTTGCGCCAATATTTCTGCGCCGAATCGCAAAGAACTGTGTCGCGGGAGGCACATCAACATGAAATCGTCATTCAGTGTTTGCGCAGATCGCACGCCGCATCGCGCGCGGTGTCATGCGGCCGTTATGGTGGCGCTCGTCGCCGCCGTTTTCGCTTTCTCAGGCTTGTTGTCGGACTTGGCTCGCGCCGATGACGTCGGCGGCGGCGCGGCAAGCGATCGGGCCACCAGCAACGCGTCGGCGTCGCCGGTCGACGAGTTCTCGCAGCAGCTCGAGGACTTTCAGAAAAGCGTGCCTGATCTGACCAAAAAGATTCAAGACGGCGCCGGCATGATCGACACGGCGACCGACATCGACAAAGCGCGCGCCGAGATCGACAGTTTGCGCCAGGATGTCTCTACGCTGTTGGCCGCCGTCGCCGACAACGGGCCGATCGCGCAGCTTGGCGCCAAGGCGCTCAACCACATCCATGACAAGCTTCGGGCGCTGGCGCAGGACGGCCGCTTCAAGCCGGAGGAGCGGCAATATCTGCTCGACCAATGGCAGCGCTTGCAGTCGCAGACAGAAAACGCGACCAAGGAATTGCAGGACGCCCGCGGCCAATTCGCCGCACTGTTGCAGACGCTGCAGTCGAACGAGGACTTCATCGGCGAGCTTGTCGAGATCAGGCAGGCCCAGAAGGCGCTCGATGTCATCCGCAGCCTTACCCAGGACATCCGCAACGCCTCTTCGCAGCTCAACAAGCTGATCGGAGGCATCAAGCGGCCAGGCGCGTGAAGAAGTGCATGAAGATGCGCATGAAGAGGTGCGTGAGGTGACGCCCAGCGGCCCAACGCCCGGCGATCCGGCGTCCGCCGGCCCGGAATTCGGCCGCGGCGGCAGGAGACGCACCATCTTCGCTCGCGTTGCGGGGATCGTTGCGAGCGCGGCGATCGTCGGCGCCGCCATCGTCGCATGGAAGCCGTCGAGCGCTATCGGCTATGTCCAGATCAACAGCGTGCCGGTCACTCCGGTGACGCAAACCTTGCTCTATTTCGATACGATCAGGCTGGCGCCGCTCAAGAACGGCTCGGCTTTGCTGCGCCAGAGCGTCGGCACGCTGACGCTGCGCGCCGACAGCTACGGCAGCAGCACGGTGCCGCTGTGCCAGATCGAAGTGCGCAAGGACCGCATCACCACGGTCACCGTCTCTATGCTCGAACGCCCGCCCCGCTGCCAGTGCCGTTTCACTTCAGGCGGCGATCCGGCAAGCCATGTGTGCGTCAGCTAACTCCGCCGCTTGTCCCTGCAGCCGTAGTTGTCACCGCATCGTCGGAATGACGAACTGCGCGCCTTCCTTTGTCCCAGAGGGCCAGCGCGCGGTCACGGTCTTGGTCTTGGTGTAGAAGCGGATCGAATCCGGGCCGTGCTGATTGAGATCGCCGAAGCCCGAGCGTTTCCAGCCGCCGAAGGTGTAATAAGACAGCGGCACGGGAATCGCGAAATTGACGCCGACCATGCCGACCTGCACGCGGTTGGTGAAATCGCGCGCGGTATCGCCGTCGCGGGTGAAGATGGCGACGCCGTTACCGTATTCGTGCTCCGACGGCAGCCGCACCGCGTCTTCATAATCCTCGGCGCGAACCACAGAGAGCACCGGCCCAAAAATCTCTTCCTTGTAGATTTTCATCTCGGGCTTGACGTCGTCGAACAGGCAGCCGCCGATGAAATTGCCGTTCTCGTAGCCCTGCAGCTTGAAGTTTCGGCCGTCGACAACAAGCTTAGCGCCTTCCTTGACGCCGGTATCGACATAGCCACGCACTTTGTTGAGGAGTTCGCGCGTCACCATCGGCCCGTAGTCGGCCTGCGCGTCAGTCGAGGGTCCGATCTTGAGGCCCTCGACGCGCGGAATGAGTTTTTGCATGAGCGTGTCCGCCGTGCTCTTGCCCACGGGGACCGCGACCGACACCGCCATGCAGCGCTCACCGGCCGAGCCGTAGCTGGCGCCGATCAGCGCGTCGACCGCCTGATCCATGTCGGCGTCAGGCATCACGATCATGTGGTTCTTGGCGCCGCCGAAGCACTGCACGCGTTTGCCGTGCGCGGTGCCGGTCGCATAGATGTATTCGGCGATCGCTGACGAGCCGACAAAGCCGATCGCCTGCACGCGCGCGTCGGTGAGCAGCGTGTCGACAGCTTCCTTGTCGCCATTGACAACATTGAGCACACCCGGCGGCAGTCCCGCCTTGAGGAACAGTTCGGCGATGCGCATCGGCACGGAGGGATCGCGCTCGGACGGCTTCATGATGAACGTGTTGCCGCAGGCGATGGCCGGCGCGCATTTCCATAACGGGATCATTGCCGGGAAATTGAACGGCGTGATGCCGGCGACGACGCCGAGCGGCTGGCGCATCGAATAAAGGTCGATGCCCGGACCGGCGCTGTCGCTGTATTCGCCCTTCATCAGATGCGGGATGCCGCAGGCGAATTCGGCCACTTCCAGCCCGCGCTGAATGTCGCCTTTGGCATCGGCAAAGGTCTTGCCGTGCTCGGACGACAACAGCCGCGCCAGGTCGTCATATTCGTCCTGGATCAATTCCAGGAATTTGAACATGACGCGAGCGCGGCGCTGCGGATTCGTGGTGGCCCAGCCTGGAAAGGCGGCCTGGGCATTGGCGATCGCCTGCTCGACCTCGGGTTTCGCCGCCAGCGCGACCTTGGCCTGCACCTCGCCGGTATTGGGATTGAAGACGTCGCCGAAGCGCCCGGATGTCCCCTTCACCGCCTTGCCGCCGATAAAATGGCCGATCTCGCGCATCGCTCGTCTCCCTCATCATGTCCTTGGCGTCTGGAGCGCCGGATTTCTCGACACTATTGCCGCTTGGATGGGGCTATCTAGCTGGTTTTTCCGCTCCGGGTCATCCCCCTCGCGGATGCTTTGCTATGAGGCAAATTCCCGGCGATCCGTAGTTCTCCGGACCAGTAATAAGTTCCAGCGGTAACCGTCCTTTAAGCGCAATGACCTTACGTATTGGGCTGTAGCGTGGGGTTTGGCGCAGTCGTCGGGCGCCGGACCTGTCGCAACTCTTGGGCAGTCCCAGAACGGGTCTCGCCGTCGCGGGTTGGGTGCGTTCCATGGATATTGCTACTGGCCTCGGCCTGCTCGCCGCCGCGACCGTGCTCGTGACCGTCATGCTTATGGGCGGCGGCCTAAGCATGTTCGTCAGCGACCACGCCGTCATCATTATTTTCGGCGGTTCGTTCGCGGCGACTTTGATCCGCTTTCCGCTGTCATCGATCTTTCACGGCTTGCCGCTCGGCATGAAATTCGTCTTCACCATGCGCCGCATCTCGCAGCGCGAATTGGTGGACGAGATCGCGGGCCTTGCCGAGATCGCCCGCAAGCAGGGTCCGATCGGACTGGAAAAGGTCGAGGTCGAGGATCCTTATCTTGCCAAGGGCATCCGCTTCGTCGCCGACGGCTATGACGCCGAATTCATCCGCGACAATCTCGAGCGCGACCGCGATAATTTCCTGAGCCATCTCGACGAAGGCCAGAAGATTTACCGCGCTGTCGGCGATTGCGCGCCGGCCTTCGGCATGATCGGTACGCTGATCGGCATGGTGCAGATGTTCGCCAACATGACCGATCCGTCGAAGCTCGGTCCGTTCATGGCGACCGCATTGCTCGCCACGCTCTACGGCGCGGTCGTCGCCAACATCGTCTGCCTGCCGATCGCCGACAAGCTGCATCTGAAACTCGTCGATGAGGAAATCAATCGCACCCTCATCATCGACGGCGTGCTGATGATCAGAGAGTCGAAGAGCCCGACGCTGGTTCGCGAAATGCTGATCGCCTATCTGCCGGAGAAGCACCGCGGCGAAGCGTCGCCCGAGACAGTTCCGGCATGATCCGGCTGAGCCAGCGGACTTAAACCTCATGGCGCGGCGCAAGGAAGCACACGGCGGCGGTCACGGCTGGTTCGTCACATTCGCCGACCTGATGGGCCTGCTGGTCAGCTTCTTCGTCATGCTGGTCGCGTTCTCCAACCAGGATCAGCAGAAGCTGCAAATCGTCGCCGGCTCGATGCGTGACGCCTTCGGCGTGCAGACCAATGTTCGCTATTCGGGCATCATCGAGGTCGACGGCCTGCCGACCCGGCCGAAGCTCAAGAACGCCGCGCACATCCAGCCGGAAGATGCTTCGGCGACCCCGACGCCGGACCAGAACGACCGCAATCAGCGTTACGGCTCGAAGTTCCAGCAGGATGAAGCCTTTGCGCTCGCGGCCGCTTCGCTGCGCCAAGCCTTGCAGGACATGCCGGAACTGGCCGAAGCCTCAAAGCACATCATGTTCGAGGAGACCAAGGACGGGCTCAATATCGACATTGTCGATCAGGAAGGCCGCTCGATGTTTCCCGAAGGCTCCAAGGACCCATTCGAGCGTACGCGGCGCATCATCGAGAAGATCGCAGGACCTCTGAAGTCGCTGCCGTACCGGATTTCAATCACCGGGCACACATCGGCGTCGCAAACGCCGGCGTCGGCCGAATATGGACCCTGGAATCTGTCGGCTGACCGGGCCAATGCGGTACGCCAGATCCTGGAAGAGCAGGGGCTGCCCTCGAACAATGTCTACGAGATCGCCGGCAAGGCCGATACCGATCCTTTGTTTCCGGACGATCCCTATATCGCCGCCAACCGGCGCGTGACGATCACCTTGATGCACGAGCCGCCACCGGTGCCGCCGGGACTTAGTCCCTAGGACCAATTTCAGGCCCTTACCGCCTGGCGAACAGGTTCGTGCGCTGGCCTGGCCAGCCTAAGCGGTTGATCCAGTGTGGCTAAATGAGCTGTTCTCAAGTTCCTTGCTGGCCGCGGCCCGCGGCAGGGCGCAGCAGCCCTGCGCCCGAAGCACGGAAGATCGCCAATATTGCTTTGAGGATGCCTACGAGTTGCCCATGACACCGTTGCGTGAACGGTGTATACGCGCGGCCCTGCATCCCTCCTCCCGGGTGCCCGATAGGAGCAGGACGAGGTTCCTGTTTCAGCATTCATGACAGACAGCGCGACCGCTCCGGCAAGGAGCGATACGCCGGTAAACGGCGGCGGCGAGGTGCGTTCTCACGCCGGCTTCTGGGCGCTCACGTTGGGCAGTATCGGTGTCGTCTATGGCGATATCGGTACGAGCCCGCTCTACGCGCTCCGCGAAGCCATGCTCGCGGCCTCGAACCAGGGCCACAGCCCGATCGACCGTTCGATTGTGCTTGGCGTGGTGTCGCTCATCCTCTGGGCGCTGTTTATCATCGTCACTCTGAAATACGTCGTCATCCTGCTGCGCGCCGACAATAACGGCGAGGGCGGCACGCTCACGCTGATGGCGCTTGCTTCGCGCGCGGTCGGGCGCATGTCACAGGCCGCGACCGTCGTCGCGCTCCTTGGCATCGTCAGCGCCGCTTTGTTCTACGGCGACGCGGTGATCACGCCCGCGCTGTCGGTGCTCTCGGCGATCGAAGGTCTTGATGTCGCGACGCCGGCTTTTCATGAATATGTCGTGCCGCTGACCGTCGCCGTTCTGATCGTTCTGTTCGCCGCGCAGTCGTTCGGCACCGCCAAGGTCGCGGCGTTGTTCGGTCCGATCATGGCGATCTGGTTCGTGGCCATCGCGCTGCCAGGCCTCGTCTGGATCGCGCGCGATCCCGACATCCTGTGGGCGCTCAATCCATACTATGGTGTGTTCTTCCTCACCCATCACGGCCTTATCGGGCTCTATGCACTCGGCGCGGTGTTCCTCGCGGTGACCGGCGCCGAAGCGCTCTATGCCGATCTCGGCCATTTCGGCCGCGGCCCGATCCAGATCGCCTGGCTGGCGCTGGTCCTGCCGTCGCTGGCGGCGAATTATCTGGGGCAGGGCGCCTTGGTGTTCGCGGATCCGAAATCGATCGAGAATCCGTTCTTCATCCTTTATCCGGAGTGGGCGCGGCTGTGGATGGTGATCCTCGCCACCATCGCCACCGTCATCGCGAGCCAGGCGGTGATCACCGGCGCCTATTCGCTGACGAGCCAGGCGATTCAACTCGGTCTCTTGCCGCGTTTCGAGGTGCGCCACACATCGGCGCAGACCGTCGGTCAGATTTTCATGCCGCGCGTCAATTCGCTGCTGCTGGTCGGTGTGCTGCTGCTCGTGGCGCTGTTCCGCTCTTCCAGCGCGCTTGCGTCGGCCTACGGCATCGCCGTCACCGGCACCATGGTCGTCACCTGCATGATTGCTTTCATCGTGATCTGGCGGATGTGGCGCTGGTCGCCGTGGGCGGCAGCGGCGCTGATTGTGCCGTTCCTGCTTATCGACCTGACCTTCCTGTCGGCCAACCTGCTCAAAGTGCTGCAAGGCGGCTGGGTGCCGCTCGCGCTCGGCGGGCTGGTCATGCTGGTGATGTATACATGGCGGCGCGGCACCCGCATTCTGTTCGCCAAGACGCGGCGGCTCGAGACGCCGCTCGACGATCTGGTCCGCATCCTCGAGAAGAAGCCGCCGCAGCGCGTACCCGGCACCGCCGTGTTCCTGACCAGCGACCCGAAAAGCGCGCCGACCGCGCTGATGCACAGCCTCAAGCACTACAAGGTCCTGCACGAGAAGAACGTCATCCTCTCGGTCGAGACCACCCACACGCCGCGCGTCGACCCCGACAAGCGCGTGCGCATCGAGCCGGTCGGCTCGACCTTCATGCGGGTGCTGCTGCGTTTCGGCTATATGGAAACGCCGAACGTGCCCAAGGCGCTGGCCATTGCGCGCAAGCTCGGCTGGCACTTCGATATCATGTCGACGTCGTTCTTCTTGTCGCGGCGGACGCTGCGGCCGGCGCCGCGGCCGGGCATGCCGCTGTGGCAGGACCGGCTGTTCATCACGCTGGCGCGCTCGGCCAATGACGCGACCGACTATTTCCAGATCCCGACCGACCGGGTGGTCGAGGTCGGAACGCAAGTGACGATCTAGGCCAATCCAGAAGCCCTTACGCTGGACGAGGCCTCGCGATATAAGCACTCGTCAATCACTTGTGAGGAGACCGGCGATGTCCGAACAAAATCCCAGCGTCCGCGATCTGACGCCGGAGGAAGTCGCCGCCGGCCTGCATGCAGGCCGCATGATTCTGGTCGACGTCCGCGAGCCAAACGAGACGGAGGTCGAGCGCTTTCCCGATGCGGTGCTCGTACCGCTGTCGGACTTCGACGCCGGCGCCATTCCCGATCCGCAAGGCAAGGAAGTGGTGTTCGCCTGCCGCTCGGGGCGCCGTTCGGTGACGGCTTCGCTCGCCGCCCAGCAACACGGCTTTCCCTATGCGTCGCATCTCGCCGGTGGCATCCTCGCCTGGAAGGCCGCGGGCCTGCCTACCGAGACGTAACGCCGGTGCGCAACCTTCCGCTCTTTGTCGCCCTGTGCTGCGCGGCTGGCGCCCTGCTCGCGCCGCCTGCAGTGCCGAAAGAGCGGGTCGTCAATTACTACAATTGGTCGGATTATCAGGACCCGACCATCCTTGACGCTTTCACCAAAGAAACCGGCATCAAGGTCCGCTACGACACGTTCGATTCCAACGACACGCTCGAAGCAAAGCTCTTGGCCGGCTCTTCCGGCTATGACGTCGTCGTGCCAAGCGCCTATTTCCTGGCCCGCCAGATCGGCGCCGGCATTTTCCAGAAGCTCGACAAGTCGAAATTGCCCAATCTGCCGGCGCTGTGGCCGGAGATCACCAAGCGTCTCGCCCTCTACGACCCGGGCAATCAATATGCCATCGACTATATGTGGGGCACGACCGGGATCGGCTACAACGTCAAGAAGGTGAAGGCCGTGCTTGGGCCCGACGCAGCGATCGATTCCTGGGACGACGTCTTCAACCCAGACAAGATCGCAAAGTTCAAAGGTTGCGGTGTCCACCTTCTCGATTCATCCGACGACATCATGTCGGCCGGTCTGCATTATTTGCATCTCGATCCCAACACCAGCGATCCGGCCGATCTGCAGAAGGTCACGGACCTGTTGCTCAAGATCAGGCCCTATGTCCGGAAATTTCATTCGTCGGAATATCTCAACGCGCTCGCCACCGGCGAGATCTGTTTCGTCGTCGGCTTTTCCGGCGACATCAAACAGGCGCAGACCCGCGCGGCGCAGGCCAAGAACGGCGTCGAGATCGGCTATTCGATTCCGAAGGAAGGTGCGCAGCTGTGGTTCGATACGTTCGCCATCCCGAAGGACGCGCCGGATGCGCAGGAAGCCCATGAGCTGATCAATTATCTGATCAGGCCGGACGCTGCCGCCAAGAACACGAATTACGTGTCTTACGCCAATGGCGATACGCCGACCGGTGCCATCGACAAGGCGATCCGCGACGACAAGACCGTGTATCCGGACGCCGACACTATGGCGAAACTCTATACGATCACCGCGCACGATGCGAAGACACAGCGGCTGATCAACCGGCTGTGGACCAAGGTCAAGACCGGCGAATAAAGCTTGCGACAATAATGCACGCCGTCTGCGCGATTGCCTCTTGCAATTGCGGGCCGTCGCTGCGCAGCATCCCCCGCCATAAGAAACGAGCGAGAGTGAAGGGGGAAATATGCCCATATCGTCGGCAACCCGCGCGCCGTCGCGGCGCTCTGTCATCAAAGCTGCGGCCGTCCTGGCCGCCGGTGTCGCCGCACCAGCGGTCCTGCGCGTGCGTTCGGCCTATGCGGCCTATCCGGATCGTCCGATCAAATTCGTCGTCGCCAATACACCGGGCGGCCCGTCCGACATTGTTGGCCGCATTGTCACGGCTGCATTGCAGCAGTCGACCGGCAAGACTTGCATCATCGAGAACCGCGGCGGCGCCGGCGGCAATCTCGGCATGGAATATGTCGCCCGTTCCGATCCGGACGGCTACACGATTCTGCTCGGTACCACGGCGTTCTCGGTCAATTACAGCCTCTACAAAGAGCTGCCCTTCGATCCGATGAAAGATTTCGTCGCGGTCAGCGAGCTCGGCGGCTCACCCAATATCTTTCTGACCAAGCCGGATCTGCCGGCAAAGACGATGAAGGATTTTATCGCACTGGCGCGCTCGAGCCCCGAGAAATTCAACGCCTCGGTGCCGCCGATCGGCACCACGCCGCAGCTGCAAATGGCGCTGCTGAAGGTGAAGGAGACGCTGCCGAACCTCGAAGAGGTCGTGTTCAAAGGCGGCGGCGACGCGGTCGAAGCTTTGCTCGCCGGGACAGTGCAGATCTGTTCCGGCTCGGTCGCGCCCTCGGTGCAACATATCAAGGCGGGTTCGCTGCGCGGGCTTGCGGTCTGCGCCGAGCAGCGCTGGCCCGATCTGCCCGACGTCCCGACCATGATCGAGTCCGGCTATCCGGATTTCGTCTTTGCCACCGACGCCATGCTGCTCGCGCCGGCGAAGACACCGGCCGAAAATATCAAATGGCTGGAAACCGAAACGTTGAGGGTCCTCAACTCACAGGAGATGAAGGACAAGATGTTTCAGAACGGCTTCCTGGTGCGCGCCAAGGGCGGCAAGGCGTGCTGGGAACGCCTGACCAAGGAAATGGCCACGTTCAAACAGATCATCCAACAGGCGGGAATCAAACAACTATAGAACCTCCCCTCGGACGCCGTCCGAGAGGAGGCTGATTTCCGCAACGACTATGAGCCGCATCGACTATGAGCCCTGGATCGGGTGGACATAGTGATGGTGGATGTGCCTGTGGATGATCACCGGCGGCGGCGGGAGAGGCGGCGGCGGGGGCACAAACCCGATCTGCCAGACTGTGCCGCTGTCGAACGTGATCGTCGTGCCGTTCGGCGAGTAGGTCGCGCCTTCCTGCCAGCTGTCCGTCCAGATGTGGCCCGGCCGATCGATCCAGGCGCGCGTCGGCTGGCCAACTTCGTTGACGAGATTCATCGTCCAGCCGTTTTGCGTCACATAAGCAGGTCCGGGCGAGTTGCCCATGCAGCCCTGCACGCAGGTGTACTCGCCTGAGAGATTGACGATGTCTTGCGCCGAAGCGCCCGTCGTCGCAAGACCGCTGCTTGCGCCGGCGAGCAGAGCGGTCGCCGCGAACAGTTTGAGCTTCATTGAAACGCCTCCTGATACGAAAGCTTCGTTATCTGCAATTATGACCGCGCCCCGCGCCGGCGGATACCCATTGGCCCGCCATTGTCGGAGCATTGGTTGATCGATGGTAAGTCTTCCGGATTAGTCGCTCGAAATGATGACAAGGTTCTGGTCACAAACGCGCTAGCGAGCAGGCCGTTCCGCGCAGCGGTGGTACGCGATGACCAGTCGGGTGCGACGGAATGTGCCGTCGCGGCTTTTAAGGATAATTCCGGATTTACGGGTCACTCCGGGCGAACGCCGGCGAATTTTATCACCCGGGCCCATTTGGCGGTTTCGGCCGTGATGAAATCGGCAAATTGGCCGGGCGACCCGGAAAATTCCACGCCGCCGAGCTCATTGAGCCGCGCCTTGTTCTTCGCATCCGCGAGACACGCATCGATGTTGCTGCTGAGCTTGTCGACGATGCCGGTCGGCGTGTCTTTCGGCACGCCGATGCCAAACCACGCCGTAGCCTCGTAACCTGGCACGGATTCCGCGATTGTCGGCACATCCGGCAGCACGTCCTGGCGCGTGGCCGAGGTCACGGCCAGCGCGCGCACCTTGCCGCTCTTGATGAAGCCCAGCGATGCCGGCATTGGATTGAACGTCACTTGCGTCTGTCCACTGAACAGATCGGCGAACCAAGCATCGCGATAAGGGACGTGAACAAGGTCCGTGCCGGTCATCATCTTGAACAGCTCGCCGAAGACGTGATTGGCGCTGCCGATGCCAGGCGAGGCCATGTTGATCTTGCCGGGATTGGCCTTGGCATAGGCGACGAATTCCGCGACCGACTTGGGCGGCAATGACGGCGTCACGATCATCACCGCCGGGACGCGCACGATGCCGGCAACCGGCCGGATATCGTGGGCGAAGTCGAAATTGAGCGACTGATAAAGCGTCTGATTGATCGCGTTCGATTGGGTGACCCAAAGCAGCGCATAGCCATCGGGCGCCGCATGGGCCACCGACTCGGCGGCGATATTGGTGCCGGCACCCGGGCGGTTCTCGACAATGAATTGCTGGCCGAGCCGCTCCGACAGCCACTGCGCGGTCAAGCGCGCTGTGATGTCCGATGACGTGCCGGGCGGAAAGCCGACAGCGATGTGCACCGGCCGTGTCGGATAGTCCTCAGCTCGCGCGATGCGCGAGCCCACGGCGAATGCCGCGGCGGCGCCGGCCGCCGCGCGAAGGAGGGCTCTGCGAGGAAGGTTCATCGCCTTACCCCCTTGGTTTCGCTCCCTTGGTGCCTACTCTCGGCGCCTATCCTTGGTCGCTATCTTTGGTCGACTTTCGGCTAGTAGCCTTCGACGCGACCTTCAGTCTATGCGAAGATGTTTGCAAAAATAAGCCCCTGGCGCCAGGTTTTGGCAACAGGTTAGTGCAAGGCATAAGCCTCGTTCGGGAGGATCGCGTGATCGGTCGGTTGGTGCTGTTTGTTGTTGCGCTTGTTGTCTGTGCCGTCGCGGGTTCGCCCGCGCGTGCGGAATGGCCGGACCGGCCGATCCACTGGGTTGTCGGTTTTGCGCCCGGCGGCGCCAATGATCTGATTCCCCGCTTTACCGCCGAGGGCGCCAGCAAGCTCATCGGCCAGCCCATCGTCATCGACAACCGGCCCGGCGCCGGCGCGCTCATCGCCACGGAATTGGTCGCGCATGCGCAACCTGACGGCTACACCTTCCTGGTCGGCGCAGCCAACACCGTGACCAACAGCCTGCTGTTGAAAGACATGCCGTACAAGGATTCCGATCTGGTTCCGGTCGGCATGATCGCCGCCGCGCCGTCGACCATTGTCGTCAATCCGAGCGTGCCGGCGAGCAATATGGCGGAATTCATCGCCTGGGCCAAAGCGCAAGGCGGCAGGGCCACCTGGTCAACCGCGGGCAACGGCTCGACGCCGGATTTCGTCGGCGAGATGATCAAGGAAGCCACCGGCGTCTCGTTCACGATCGTGCCCTATCGCAGTGGCGGCGAATCCGTGAGCGGCGTCATTGCCAACGACGTCTCGGCGACCTCCGAGGCAAGCATCGTCGTGCTGCCGAAGATCCAGGCCGGCATGCTCAAGCCTATTGCGACGACATACCAAAAACGCATCAGCATATATCCCTCGATCACCACCACCGCGGAGCAGGGCTTTCCGACCGTACAGATCAGTCATTGGGCGGGTCTCTATGCGCCGGCCGGCACGCCTGCGCCGATCATCGAGCGCATGAATGCGGCGCTGCAGGAGGCGCTGAAGATGCCGGAAGTGCAGGACAAGCTCAGGGCCAATGCCATCGAGCCCATCGGCGGCTCGGTTGCGGAATTCACGACCTTCATGAAGACCGAGCGGCAGCGGCTGAGCGATCTCGCGGCGAATTTGAAGGTCAGCAAAGATAATTAGAGCCGAGTCTGGATGCAGGAATCGCCGTCATTGCGACGAGCGGAGCCTGTCATCGGGCCGGACCCGTTGGCTCGCAATAACGATTTAAATTAGCTAAGTCGCCAAGCCCTCGGCGATCTCTTCGGCGCGCTTGAGCTTCTCCGCCCCGAGCACGAGATTGACGACCTGGTCGGCTTTGGCCTCGCTTACCGTGTGGGTGGCAAGCTTCTTGAATTTTTCGACGATGTCGGCCTCCGACGCGAAGCTCTGCTCGCTGCCGCGCGGCGCCTCCACTGTCCGCTCGAGCCGCTTGCCGTTTTTCAGATGCGCTTCGACACGCACCATGTGCCGGTAATTCGAGCCGCGCTCGGTGATCGCAGGGTCGTGTACCACCGAGACTTTTCGTGACAGGTCGATCCGCTTCTTGTCGCCGACCACATCATCGCTGAACTGGTCGACAAAGACATCGCCTTCAAGGAGAAGCGTCGCGACGCAGAAGGGCAGGTTGAGCTGCGCCGAAGTCAGTCCCTGCGGTTCATAGGGCCAGCCGACATGTTCGACGGTGACGTGCGAGCCGTGCACGACGATCGACTCGATGTCATCCGGGCCGAACGGCACTTCGGCCTGCATGGAACGAATGGCATCGAGCGTCGTGTGGTTGCTGCCGACGCAGGAATAGAATTTCAGCGAGATGCGCTTGGTCTCCCATTGCCTGCCGAGTTCCCAGGACAATTCGTCCAGATTGAAGCGGTCGGTAGAGCGCGAAAAGGTCGAGCAGAAGCCGCCATAGGGCGATTCAAAGACATCGACGATGCCGGTGAAGCCTCGCTCGGCGAGAAGCGCGCCGTAGAGGCCGCTTTGCGCCGCGCGTCCGGCATGCATGCGCTTGACCATGGCGCCATATTGCGCCGCCATCAGTCCGGACGATTGCGTGCCGCCAATGCCGAGCGCGTGCACGGCCTGGTCGGCCGAGAGCCCGAGTGCAGCGGCGGCGCCGGCGGCCGCCGAGAACACGCCGACGGTGGCGCCGGAATGCCAGCCCTGACCGATATGTTGCGGCCCCATGCACTTGCCGACGCGGGGGCCGATCTCATAGCCAGCCACCGCCGCCCGCAGGAAATCGCGGCCGCTCAAGCCGGGGCGCAGCTCGGTGACCGCAAGCAGCGGCGGCAGCGTCACCGCGCCGACATGCAACACGCCCTGGCGGTGCACGTCGTCAAGCTCGAAGCTCTGAATAAGCGTGCCGTTGACCAGCGCCGCATGCGGCGCCGACAAGCGCTCGGATGTACCCCACACGCGGCAGGCCTTGGTCGCATCGAGCTTGGCCAGCGTGGCGCGTAGAATCTGGCTCCATTCCAGCGCCGTGCCGTAAAGTGCGCAGCCGAGCGAATCCAGGATCAGGAGCTTGATGCGCGCGAGGACATCCTCAGGGATGTCCTCGTAACGCAGTTGCGAGACGAATTGCGCGATCGCGCGCGTGTGCGGATTGTTGCTCGAAGTCGACATGATTGGCGTATTTTTCTTGAGTTGCGGAGTTTCAGGATGACGGGTCGCTGACAGGCTCACTCGGTTGAATATTTCTTTTCCAGCGCGTCGTAATGAGGCTTTGACACCAGCCGCTGCCGTTCCTCGAAGCCGGCGAGAAACGGCATGACGCCATCGAGCGAACCGCGCTCATGCAGATGGCCGAGCACTTTCTGCATACCGGCCACCGAGGCCTGCAGCGCCGCATTGGCGTAGAGCACCATTGAGAAGCCCATCTTGGCCAGTTCGTCGAACGCGATCATCGGTGTCAGTCCGCCGGCGACAATATTGACGAGCTGCGGAACCTTGAGCCGCTTCGGAATCTCGCGCATCTGCTCTTCGCTGCGCGGCGCTTCGACAAAAGTCATGTCGGCGCCGGCTTCGATATAGGCGGCTGCACGCTCCATCGCGTCTTCGAAGCCGTTCACCGCGATCGCGTCGGTGCGCGCCATGATCACGAGATCGGCATCGTTGCGCGCGTCGGCGGCAGCGCGGATTTTCTGCACCATCTCGGCACGGGGGATGACGTGCTTGCCGGAAAAGTGTCCGCAACGTTTAGGAAAGTCCTGATCCTCGAGCTGAATGCCGTTGGCGCCGGAGCGCTCTAGCGTCTTGACCGTGCGTCCGACATTGATGGCATTGCCGAAGCCGGTATCGGCGTCGACAATCAGAGGCAGCGCGACTGCGTCGCGCATGGCGGCGACATTGTCGGCAAGCTCGCTCACCGAGATCACGCCAATATCCGGCATGCCGAGATAGGTATTGGTGACGCCGGCGCCGGTGACATAGACCGCCTTAAATCCGATATCCTCCATGACCCGCGCCGCCAGCGCGTTGGCGGCGCCCGGCAGCAGAATGGTCTCGCGCCGTTCAAGGATTTTGCGCAGCCGCCGATTGCAGGAGTCTTTCATTTGTACTCTTTCATTGCCGTTGCGCCGACGATCGTGAGGAAGAGGGCGATCGAGCGGGCTCTGGTTAGAGCGCCGATGTCGCCAAGGTCAAGGCTCAAGCGATAACGCAACGCGGCGCTGACGCCGCCGCGCCGATTTTACGCAATTGATCCCGATCAACGATAGTTACGATACACTGGTTTTAGCTTAGCTGCTCGGATAATCTTTCGCAAAAGACTGTCGGGAAGGTAACTGCGTCAAAGAGGAGACTTGCAATGTCCAAGCGGTTGCTTGTCGGGGTGCTCGTTGCCTTCGTCGTCGCAGCCGGCGCTTTGCCGCTGCCTCAGATCCATAGTCAATCTGCTGTCTCCTGGCTCTTGCTTCCAACGGCGCAAGCCCGGTCGAGAGTCCGTGACTTTATCGCGCGTCTGCGCGGTCAGACTTTGCCCGACGGCATCGCCAGGACCAACGGCCGTATCGAGGCGACGCAAGTCGACGTCTCGGCAAAATATCCCGGACGTCTCGTTGAAATCACGGTCGAAGAGGGAAGCTCGGTCAAGGAGGGTCAAGTCCTCGGCCGCGTGTCATCACCGCCGACCGAAGCGAAGCTGCGCGCGGCTCAGGCCGAAGTCGAGCGCGCCAAGCACGCCAAGGCTAACGCCGAGGCGCTGATCACCGAGCGCACTGCCATCCTCAACGCGGCGAAGTCGGACTTCGAGCGCGGCAAAGAGCTGGTGACGCAAAAGATCATCACGCAACAGACTTTCGACCAACGCCAGCGCAACTTCGAATCCGCAGCCGCCAGCGTGACCGGCGCGAGCGCGCAGCGCGATTCCGCCGATGCCGCCATCAGAAGCTCGGAAGCTGAAGTCGAGCGCATCCAGGCCGTGCTGCACGACATGATCCTGGTGTCGCCCAGGACCGGACGTGTGCAATTCCAGCTGGCGCGCAACGGCGAGGTGGTGGCTGCAGGCGGCAGGGTTTTCACGGTTCTCGACCTGCAGGATGTCTACATGACGGCCTTCTTCCCGGCGACGGTCGCGGGCCGGCTCGAAATCGGTGGTGAAGCGCGGATGATTCTCGATCCGGTCCCGCAATATGTCGTACCGGCGAGAGTGACCTTTGTGGCGGCTGATGCGCAATTCACGCCGAAGACCGTGGAGACCGCGGACGAGCGCGAAAAGCTGATGTTCCGCGTGAAACTCAATATCGATCCGACGGTTCTCAAGGAATTTGCCTCCCGGGTGAAGACCGGAGTGCGCGGCTTGGGCTTCGTGAGGACCGCTACAGCGACGTCCTGGCCAGACGACCTCCAAGTCAAGCTGCCGCAATGACCGGCATCGCACGGCTCGAACATGTCTCGCACCGCTACGGTGCGCGGATGGCGCTCGACGACGTGACGATCGAAATCCCGTCCCGCATCATGGTCGGGGTGATCGGTCCCGACGGCGTCGGCAAGTCGACGCTGTTGGCGCTGATCTCCGGCGTGCGCACGATTCAGAGCGGCAAGGTCATTGTGTTCGATGAAAACGTTGCCGACAGCGGTCATCTTCGCGAAATGCGCGGCCGCATTGCCTACATGCCGCAAGGGCTCGGCCGCAATCTCTATCCGACGCTCAGCGTCTTCGAGAATATCGATTTCTTCGGCCGCCTGTTCGGCCAGTCGGCGACGGAGCGGCGTGCCCGCATTACCGAGCTTCTGACCGCGACCGGGCTCGACCCGTTCGAGGATCGGCCCGCCGGAAAGCTCTCCGGCGGCATGAAGCAGAAGCTCAGCCTGTGCTGCGCGCTGATCAACGATCCCGATCTGCTCATCCTCGATGAGCCGACGACCGGCGTCGATCCACTATCGCGCGGCCAGTTCTGGGATCTCATCAACACGATCCGGGCGCGGCGCCCGCAAATGAGCGTGATCGTGGCCACCGCCTATATGGACGAGGCGCAGCGCTTCGACTGGCTGATGGCCATGGACGACGGCAAGATCATCGCCCACGGCACGCTCAAGGAAATGCTCGACAAGGCCGGCGAGCCCACGCTCGAAGAGGCCTTCATCAAACTCCTGCCGGAAGAGAAGCGCGCGCAGCATCAGAAAGTCGTGGTGCGCCCGCGCAAGGCCGCGCCGGACGAAGTGCCGGCGATCGAGGCCCAGGGGCTGACTCGCCGCTTCGGCAATTTCGTCGCCGTCGATCATGTCAATTTCCGCATCGCACCGGGTGAGATCTTCGGCTTTCTCGGCTCGAACGGCTGCGGCAAGTCGACGACGATGAAGATGCTCACCGGCTTCCTGCCGGCAAGCGAAGGCTGGGCCAAGCTGTTCGGCCGCCCGATGGGCGGCAACGACATGGAGATGCGCCGCAATGTTGGCTACATGACGCAGGCCTTCTCGCTGTACGGCGAGTTGACGGTGCGGCAGAATCTCGATTTGCACGCGCGGCTTTATCACTTGCCGCCGGACAAGATCGAGCCCCGCATCAAGGAGCTGCTGCATCGCTACGACCTGGAAGCGGTTGCCGATGCCAAGCCCGAGAGTCTGCCGCTCGGCATCAAGCAGCGGCTGCAGCTTGCGGTCGCCGTGCTGCACGAGCCCGCCATTCTGATCCTCGACGAGCCGACCTCGGGCGTCGATCCGATCGCGCGCGACGCGTTCTGGCATACGCTCATCGACCTGTCGCGCGATGACGGCGTGACCATCTTTCTCTCCACGCATTTCATGAACGAGGCGGAGCGCTGCGACCGCATCTCGCTGATGCATGCCGGCAAGGTGCTCGCGGTCGGCGCGCCGCTCGATCTGGTCAAGGAGCGCGGCAGCGATTCGCTCGAAGACACATTCGTCGGCTATCTCGCCGACGCGTCCGGCATCGACCGCACCAAGAAGGTCGAGGCGCCGCCGCCAAGCGCCGCGAGCGAGGAAGCGGAGCCGGCGCGGTTGCCTAAGCATTTCGATTTTGCGCGGCTGTGGGCCTATGCCAGGCGTGAGACTGTCGAGTTGCTGCGCGATCCGATCCGGCTCGCCTTCGCCATTCTCGGTCCGGTCCTGCTGATGCTCGCCTTCGGCTATGGCATTTCCTTCGATATCGAGGATCTGCAGATGGCGGCCTTCGACCAGGACAACACGCCGCCAAGCCGGCAGCTGCTCGATGGCTTTTCCGGCTCGCGCTATTTCTCGGTGCAGCCGCCGGTCACCTCGGCCGCCGATGCCGATCGGCGGCTGCGTTCCGGCAATACGCAGATCGTCGTCGAGGTCCCGCCCGGGTTCGGCCGCGACCTCGAGCGCGGCGCGCAGCCGGAGGTCGACGCCTCGGTCGACGGCGCCATGACCTTCCGCGGCGAGACCGCGCGCAACTACGTCAGCGGCGTCGTCCGCAAGCAGGGCGACCAGCTGGTGCAGCAGATCAGGCGCACCTCATTGGCCTGGACCGACGACAATATCGAGACGCGCTTTCGCTACAACCAGGCCTTCCTCAGCGTCAACGCCATGGTGCCGAGCGTCTTTATGCTGATGCTGTGTCTGATCCCGGCGATCATGTCGGCGATCGCCGTGGTGCGCGAGAAGGAGACCGGCTCGATCGCCAATTTCCGCTCGACGCCGATCACTAAATTCGAATTCCTGATCGGCAAGCAGGTCCCTTACGTTGCCGTCGCCATGCTGAACTTTGTTTTTCTATTCCTGATGGCGATCTTTGTGTTCCGGGTGCCGATCAAAGGGCCGTTTCTGACGCTACTCATCGGCACCATCGTCTATGTCGTGGCGACGACCGGCTTCGGCCAATTGATCTCGTCCTTCACGCGCACCCAGGTCGCTGCGGTGTTCGCCACCGCCATTCTCTCGATCGTGCCGGCGGTGAATTTTTCCGGCCTGTTCGCGCCGGTCTCGTCCCTGTCGGGCGGAGCGAAAATCATCGGCCTGACCTTCCCCTCGGCCTGGTATCAGCCGATCACCGTCGGTGTCTTCGCCAAGGCGCTGGGCATGGCCGATCTCTGGCGCAACGTCCTGGCCATCGTGCTGATCGCCGCGGCCTATCTCATCCTGTCGCTGCTGTTCCTTCGCAAGCAGGAGACGTGACATGTCCACGACGACGCATGCCCCCGCAGGAGTGAAATTGGCGGATGCCAAGCCGATGACCTTGCGCGACCATGTCGTCAACACGCTCCGGCTCGTTGTCAAGGAATTGCGCAGCATCCGCGCCGATCCGATCATGCTGATCCTGGTCATCTATGCGTTCAGCATTTCCGTCAACACGGTCGCGACCGGCGCCGTCACCGAGGCGACCAATCTGTCCGTCGGCATTGTCGACGAGGACGGTTCACCATTGTCGCGGCAGATCGCCGAGGGTCTGGTGGGACCCACGTTCCAGCCGCCGGTGCAGATCCGCGCGACCGACATGGATACCAAGATGGATCGCGGCGAGCTCCTGTTTGTGGTCGAGATCCCTCCGAATTTTCAGGCCAATATTCTCGCCGAGCGCAAGGCCTCGCTGCAGATCAATGTCGATGCGACGGCTGTGGCGCAGGCCGGCAACGGCGCCAACTATTTGCGAACTGCGATCTCCAATGAGGTGCGCAACTTCATCGCCGGCCGGCAAGGCTCCGGCCCGCAAAGCTTGCCGATCAATCTCGTGGTGCGCGCGCGGTTCAACCCGAACCTGAGGACGTCCTGGTTCTCGGCGATGACACAGGTGATCAACCAGATCACGCTGCTCACCGTGATCTTGACCGGCGCCGCGCTCATTCGTGAACGCGAGCAGGGCACGGTCGAGCATCTCCTGGTCATGCCGGTGATCCCCGCCGAGATCATGCTGGCGAAGATGCTTGCCAACGGCCTGGTCATCCTGGTGGCGGCGATGCTGTCGCTGGAATTCGTGGTCCATTGGTGGATCGGCGCGCCGATCGCCGGCTCGCTGCTGCTGTTCCTGTTGGGGGCGGCGCTTTATGCGCTTGTGGTCGCAGCGCTCGGCATCCTGCTCGGCACCTTGTCGACGACCATGGGCCAGTTCGGACTGTTGGCGATGCCGATCCTCGCCGCCACGCAATTGCTGTCGGGCGGCTCTACACCGATGGAAAGCATGCCGGTCTGGCTGCAATATGTGATGCGTATCATCAGCCCGACGCCGCATTTCGTCGCCTTTTCCCAGGCCGTGCTGTTTCGCGGCGCCAATTTCTCGCTGGTCTGGCAGCCGCTGCTCGCAATGCTGATCATCGGCGTGGTCTATTTCGCAGTCGCCATGACCCGCTTCCGCAAGGTCATTTTCGGGAGCTGAAACATGCTGAGCTGGGCGGTACGTTTGGTGCTGATTGCGGCAAGCGGCATTGTCGGCCTGTTCATGGCCGAGGACTCCCCGAGTTTCGGCCTCTATCAGGCCATGGCGTCGTTACTGTTGATCGTGCTGATTGTTTTTGTCGGCGCCTTCTGGCCCGCGCACTGGTCGCATTTTCTCGATCGCTTCCACCGCCAGCCCAAGGATCCGGAGACCGGATCTTAAAGACCCGGCAGGCTGAGGCATGAAGGGGCATCCGCATGACGAAGAAAGAGCGGAAAGAAACGGAACCAGTCAAACTCAAGCGCAAGGACTACGAAGAGGAGCTGCGCAAGCTGCAGGTCGAACTGTGCGAGCTGCAGGACTGGGTCAAGGCCACGCAGGAAAAAATCGTCATTGTGTTCGAGGGCAGGGATGCCGCCGGCAAGGGCGGCACCATCAAAGCCATCACCGAGCGCGTCAGCCCGCGCGTCTTCCGGGTCGTCGCGCTGCCGGCGCCGAGCGACCGCGAGAAGAGCCAAGTCTATCTCCAGCGCTATGTCTCGCAATTGCCGGCCGGCGGCGAAATCGTGATCTTCGACCGCAGCTGGTACAACCGCGCCGGCGTCGAACGCGTGATGGGTTTTGTCGACGATGCCAATTACAAACGCTTTCTGACGCTTTGCCCCGAATTCGAGCATTACGTCGTCACCGCCGGCATTATTCTCATCAAAGTCTGGCTCGAGGTAGGCCAGGAGGAGCAGGAACGGCGCTTTCTCGCCCGCATCACCGATCCGATGCGGCAGTGGAAATTGAGCCCGATGGATGTGGAATCCTACCGGCACTGGTACGATTATTCGAGGGCGCGCGATGTCATGCTCAAGGCGACCGATAGCAAATATGCGCCTTGGTTCATCGTCCGCACCGACGACAAGCGCCGCGGCAGATTGAATTGCATTGCTCACATTCTTTCGCGCATTCCTTACAAGAAAATGAAGCACGACAAGGTCAAGTTGCCGAAGCGGTTGACCAAGGGCAAATACGACGACCAGGCTTCGTTGAAGGGCAAGAAGTTCGTTGTTGAGAAATACTAGAGCTGTGTTCGGCGCGCGATACTTTCCGAGCGGGCGCGGGTCGACCGGCCAAGGGGGCGGGGCCCGTTGATGAGTACGTTCGACCTCGTCATTTCCGCTGCGGCCGCGCTGGCACTGTTTGCCTACGGGCTGCAATCGCTCAGCCACGAAATTCAGGAGCGCGGCGGCGAAAGGCTGCGCGGGGTGATGGCGCGCGTCACCGCGTCGCCACTGCAGGCCTATTTCCTCGGCCTGTTCGCCACGGCTCTGATCCAATCGAGCAGCGCGGTTCAAGCCTTCGCGGTGACGCTGGTCGACGCCGGCGCGATCAGTCTCAAGGGCAGCTTTCCGATACTGCTCGGCGCCAATGTCGGCACCACGGTGACGGCGTGGCTGGTCTCATTCAAGGTTTCCGGGATCGGTGCGATATTCGTGATCCTTGGCATGGTCTTGTCGTTCTCAAATCGCTATGCCGTTGTCGGTCGCAGCATCTTCTATTTCGGGTTGATCCTGTTCGCGCTTGATCTGGTCGGCTATGCGATCAGGCCGCTGCGCGAACATCCGATGATGCAATCCATTGTCGCGCTGGCGGCGTCGCCGTGGCTCGGCTTTTTGGTGGGCATGTCGATCACGGCTGTCATTCAAGTGAGTGCCATCGTCGTGGGGCTGGGTGTCCTGTTCGCCAACCAGGGTGTCCTCGAGCCCGCCGCGGTGGTGCCGATCGTCGTCGGCTCCAATCTCGGCGGCACGGCAACGGCATTGATTGCGAGTGTCGGCATGAAGACGAATGCCCGCCGCGCGGCGTTCGCCAATGCGATGTTCAACGTGGTCGCCGTCCTTGTCGTTTTGCCGTTCCTCGCACCGGTTTCGCGATTTATCGTGTCGATGATCGCCGATCCGGGGATGGCGGTAGCCTGGGCGCATCTTGCGTTCAACATCCTGGTGTCGGTGCTGGGATTTGCGCTGGCGCGGCCGATCGAGCATTTCGTTAAAAAGATTGGTGCCGATAGTGCGGCGTAACCGCGTCGGTCTTCGGCGGAGAGATTTAAGCACACCTCGTAAAATCTACGACGAAGGAGCGAGGGCGACCGAATTGCGGGAGTTCATTGTCGCCACGGGTTTGATCACCGGCGAGACGCCCGTTATCGACGGCGGCTATTACATTATTGATTAGAATGGTCGGGCGAAAGACGCGCGCTGCGGCCGTATCAGCTCCATTTCAGCGTCACGCCGATATCGCCCGGCATTCCGCCCGGAAAATCGATGATCTGATAGGCCGCATGATAGCCGCGCGGCTTCAAATATCGTTCGAAAAACACGAACAGCTCTTTGGGCACACCGGTCAGGGTCTCCTCCCAACCCGGCTCGTTCTGATTGATGGCGCGCCCGCGGTCGGTGCACAGCTCGTTGGGAAAACGAAAGACCAACACCTCCATCAGGCCGTTGTCGGCGGCGCGTTTGATGATGGCGGCAGCGTGCACCATGCGGTCGTGGTCCGAGGTGCCGGACGGCTTGGAGAATTTTTCGATCAGCGCCTTCTTCTCGATTTCTGCCGCCGTATGTTCACGCATCGCTGCTGTGGCCTTTTCCGCTTCCTTCAAGGCGATCTGTTTCATGAGATCCGTGGCCGTCGGCAGGACCGCCAAAGGATCAGGATTGCTCGCCGCGGCTTCAGACATCGCAAGCCTCCCTCGCGGCCTGGTATCGGCAAGCGCTCGATCGCAGCCGCGTTTGATCTGCTGCAAATTGTAGCGTTTTATTGGACGTTCGAATAGCCGGTGGTTTCAAATGATGCCGGCCGCGAAACGCGTACGATTTTCAGGGGGGACTGCCATGGCCGGCAAAGCGACGACCGCCGCGAAAATGAAGCGCAAAGTCTCCGAAAAGGAGCTGCGCAAGCTGCAAACCGAACTGTGTCACCTGCAGGATTGGGTCAAAGCGGAAGGATTGCGCGTCATTGTTGTTTTCGAAGGGCGCGATGCGGCAGGGAAAGGCGGCACGATCAAGGCGCTCACCGAGCGGGTGAGCCCGCGCGTGTTTCGCGTCGTCGCGCTGCCGGCGCCGAGCGACCGCGAGAAAACCGAGGTATACACCCAGCGTTTCATCTCACGCTTTCCCGCCGGCGGCGAGATCGCCATCTTCGATCGCAGCTGGTATAATCGTGCCGGTGTCGAGCATGTTATGGGCTTCGTCTCGGAGGCGAGCTACAAGCGCTTTCTGAAGCTCTGCGCTCCGTTCGAAAAATACATCGTCGACGGCGGTACGATCCTGATCAAGATCTGGCTGGAAGTCGGGATGGAGGAACAGGAAAGACGGTTCATGGCGCGCATCAACGACCCGATGCGGCAATGGAAGCTGAGCCCGATGGACATCGAATCCTACAAGCGCTGGTACGATTACTCCAAGGCGCGCGACCGCATGCTGAAGGCGACCGACAGCAAGCACGCCCCCTGGCATATCGCGCGCACCGACGACAAGCGGCGCGGTAGGTTGAATTGCATTGCGCATGTCCTGTCACGGATCGCGTATAAGAAAGTCCGGCGCGACAGGGTCAAGTTGCCCAAGCGGACGCTGAAGACCAGATACGATGATCAGGCTCCGCTGAAAGGCAGGAAGTTCGTCGCGCAGAGATATTGAGGACGCCGAGCGCTTGTGTCGAGCGGTCGAGCCAGCAAGTCTGGTCGAAATATTCGCTTCCGTCGTCGGCAAATTCGGGAGCTGATTGGCAATGTTGAGCTGAGACGGGGGCGATCATGAATGATATCGGGGCCAGGTCACTCCGAGAGCGCGCCGCGAGCGAGTTCAGGGAATTCTGCATCATTGCCATTTATCTCTTTGTCTGTTTCGGGTCGGTTGCCTATCTGAAGTTCGCCATCCTCAAGGCCGAGGGCGTCGCCTTTGCGCCGTTCGGCTTTGCCGCCGCCAAGGCACTGATCAGCGCCAAATTCGTCATGTTGGGGCACGCGTTTCATCTCGGCGAACGCTTCAAGAAGAAAGCCCTGATCTGGCCGGTGCTGCATAGATCGATGGTCTTCCTGCTTCTGCTGCTCGCGCTCAACGCCCTTGAAGAGATCATCGTCGGCTGGATGCACGGCCACGCGCTCGCGGACACGCTTGCCGAGATCGGCGGCGGAACGCGCGATCAGCAGATCGCCACCGCCATCATCATGCTTTTGATTCTAATTCCGTTCTTTTTGATCCGGGTTCTCGGCGAGGTCATTGGCGAGCGCACACTGTTTCGCCTATTCTTCGAGCCGCGCCGCGCGCGGAAGGAGATCTCCTTTTGAGCTTGAACATTGGAGGCTTGAAATGATGCGCATTGCGGGTTTGCTTTCGGCGGTCTCGGTTCTTGCGGCGGACCCGGCAGCGGCCGACGAAGTCCGGCGCGCCACATTCGTCGGACCGATGCTCGGAACCTGGGCGCAGAGCGGCGACCTTTGCGCCAAGGATGACAAGTCCAACTTCGCGATTTCGGCGTCGAGCTACAACGGCCCCGACGGCAGCTGCAACGTAGAGGCGGTCTATGAGACGCCTAGCCCGAAAGGAGCGAACTACGCAGTGCGCGGACGCTGCACCGCGACGCCGAAGGATCAGCCGCATGTGGTGAATGTGATCATGCGGCTGGAAGGCGATCAGCTGTCGATCGGCACGTCCTTTGAGGATCTCAAGCCCTATCAGCGCTGCCCGGCGAAGTGATAGAGGATGGCGGTCGATATCTTTACGGTTAGGCGATGAATCCGTTTGAACTGAGCCCGCTGGCATTGTCGTGCCTTATTTTCGCGCTGACGGTGGGAGGGATCTTCCTCGGCGTCGTGTTGCGCTGGGCGCTGCCGAAGCATCACCTGAGCAAGGACTCGCAGGACGTCGTGCGGCTCGGCGTCGGGCTTGTCGCCACGATTGCCGCGCTCGTGCTCGGTCTGTTGATCGCGGCGGCGAAGAGTTCCTTCGACACGCAAAGCGGGCAGGTCAAGCAGATCACCACCGACGTCCTCCTGGTCGACAACCTGCTGGCCCTGTACGGGCCGGAGGCGCTTCCGATTCGCCAGGAGATGCGGGGCACGATCGGTCCCTTGGCCGATCGGATTTGGCGCGAGCAGAGATCGAATGGGCACGGCCCGTTCGAGGCCAGCGCCGCCGCCGAGAAGGTTTATCTGGATATCCAGGCGCTGACCCCGAAGACGGAGGTGCAGCGCTCGATCCGGGAGCGGGCGATTCAGGTCAGCAATGATTTCGCGCAGATGCGGCTGTTGTTGTTCGTCGAATCCGACAATCTCATTCCGGCGCCGTTTCTGATCATCCTCGTGTTCTGGCTGGTGCTCATCTTCGCAAGCTTCAGCCTGTTCTCGGAATTGAATGCGACGGTCTTTTGCTTCCTGGTGCTGTTTGCGTTGTCGGCATCGTGCGCGCTGTTTCTCATTCTGGAACTGAGCGAGCCGTTCGGCGGCCTGATGTCGATCTCAAGCACGCCGCTGCGCGAGGCGCTGGCGCCGCTGTGACGCTCATCGCCAGTGGCAATGCAGCCGAAGCCATTGTTCGGGATATGGCCGCACTCAACCTGCGAACACGGATGTGGGTCGAGGCTACTCCGCCGCGACGATAGACGGCACGAGGTCGTTGACGCCAATCCCTGTGAGTCGCTCGTCGATGCTCCTGATGATGTGCTGCGAATAGGGACGCAGGTGCAGGAACACCGCCATCAGCAGCAGCACGGAGGGCACCACCGAGGGGTTGGTCTTGACGCAGTTGGTAAAGACCTTCCAGAACACGTCGCGCTCCGGTAGCCCGCTCATGATTCGGTGCACTTTTTCGAGGTCGCTGAACGAGGCGCGCATGTCGCCCTGCGCCAGCTTGTTCTTGTTCGGCCGGTCGGAGCGGTCGAGCATGGAGATCAGGCGATCGAGCCGCTTGGCATAGACGACCGGGTCAAAGACGCGCCCGAGGATGCTCTTGTAGTCCAGGAGAATGTCGCGCATCGGCCGTGCCGGGTCGAAATTGATGCCGTGCGTACATTGATCGCCCGGAGTGAACACGTCGTGGTTGGCGTGCAGCCGTCCCTCTTTGGCCAGCCGCCGCGTCAGTTGCGTGCCGGGCAGCGCATAAAGCAGGCCGACAATACAGAGCGGGATTGCCGCGTCCTCGATCAGATCGACCATGGCATCCGCGACTGACAGGCTTTCGCTGTCGAAGCCGAGAATGAAACCCGCATTCACGAACATGCCGTAGGAATAGATCTTGTGAATGCTCTCGGCGATGTTGCGGCGCGTGTTCTGCTTCTTGCGCATCAGCCGCAGCGTTTCCGGATCCGGGCTCTCGATGCCGACAAAGACGGCAAAGAAATTCGCTTCCCGCATCAGGCCCATCAGCTCCGAATCGTCGGAGAGATTGATCGAGGCTTCGGTCGAGAATTCGAACGGATAATCCTTGTCCTTCTCCCACTTGGCGAGGTGGGGGAGGAAGGCCTTCACCGCCTTCTTGTTGCCGATCAGATTATCGTCGACGAAGTCGACATGGCCGCGATAGCCAAGCGCATAGAGCCGATCGAGCTCGGCCAGCATCTGCTCATGCGTCTTGGCGCGCGGGTTGCGGCCGTACAGCTCGATGATGTCGCAGAACTCGCAGGTGAACGGACAGCCGCGCGAATACTGCACGCCGATGTAAAGGTAATGGTCGAACTTCAGGAGGTCGAAACGCGGGATCGGCGTCTTGGTGACGTCGATGGCGAATTTCTCCGCCGTGAATGTGCCGGAGCGCTCGCCTTTTTCCCAGGCGGCGATGAACGCGTCGATCACCCCTTCGGCTTCGCCGATGACCTGGAAATCCGACTCGGCGTAGAGGTGCGGGCTCGATGTCGCGTCCGGCCCGCCGACGACGGTGTGCTTGCCGTGCTTGTGCGCCAGCCGGATGATCTTGAGCGTATCCTCTTGCTGCAAGAGCATGCCGCCGGTCATGACCATGTCGGCCCAGGCGACGTCGTCTTCGCTCAGCTCTTCGGTATTGCGATTGACAAGCCGAACGTCCCAGGTGTCGGGCAACATGGCCGCGACAGTAATGAGACCAAGCGGCGCCGCCGTGTAGCGGGCGCCAAGAAGCTTACAAACTTCCGAATAATTCCAGAAGGTCTCACCGAAGAACGCCGGATAGACTAGCAGGACCCGTGTCGCGGATCTGGCCATGAACCCCTCCCGCTGGCCCGCGTTGGCCAGCCCCGTGAAGTCCCAGCAACCCCTGTATCCCTGCAACCCTGGCTTCAAGCTACCTAATTTGTCTCAAATAATCCAGCGAACACGGAGGCGGGAGCAAAAAACGTCGGACTTGTTGCTAAGTTGCGACGCGCATGCGGTTCCATCAGCGGCGACCACGCGGCCCCCGCATCGGTTTTAAGCGCCTGTCGCCGTTACAAAAACCAGCATCAAACAAACAATCGCTCGCGGCGGGTTCCACCGCGGTCGTTGCTTTGAAATTCCGCTGCGATAGGAATGACTTATTTGTTGAAACAGGGCTTTAGCGGCGGTGATCCGCGAGTGGCCCGGGCGGCCGGTAAAAGGCTGCCGGCGAAAGGCAAAGGTGTTGCCGTCAGCGCCAGCGGCGGTGCAGCCACAGCCATTGTTCCGGATGTTCCCGAACCCAGCCTTCAATTACAGCGGTAACCGCCTGCATGGTGCCCTGGATATCGACGCGGCCCTCGGCGTCGCGCACCGGCTGGACCTCTTCCGATAATTCGCCCCAAAAGCTGTTGCCGTCGGGCAGGCGCACGACTCGGGTGCCGTAGATCGGGGCCCCGGTCTGCCGGGCCAGCATGGCGATCAGCGGATTGGCCTTGCAGGGACGGCCGAAGAAGGTGACGTCGACGCCGCGGGTATAGTGCTGGTCCGCCAGCATGCCGACGTGGACGCCGGATTCCAAAAGCCGCGCCAGCCGCACCGGCGCGTCGAGGCCGGTCGAGACCAGTTGGCCGATCAGCGGCGTGCGCAATTTGACGATGACGTCGGCGACCGCATCGATATTCGGACGGCGGAACAGGGCCGCCGTGCGCACGCCGAGCGCCGCGGTGCCGACCGCCGGCACTTCCCAATTGGCCAGATGGGCGGCAAAGACCAGCGTCGGCTTGCCGCTTCCCATCACGTGCACATAGCGATCGTGCGAGTCCTGCGCGAAGGTGATGACGTCCGGCTTTTGCGGACCAAAGCCATCGACGCAGAAGTCGTCGAGATGGGCGAACTCAATCGCGATCCGCCCGAGATTGTCCCAGACGCCGCCGAGGATTTTTTCGATCTCGTCGTCGGATTTTTCTGGGAACGCCAGCCGCAATTGCTGGCGGCCGAGTTTGTGCTCCCGGAACAGCGGCCCGATCCTGCGCATCAGGCCGCCGGCAAAATTCGCCATGCGCCTTCTGTCGGTGTGTTTGATCGCGCCGAGGAGGCCGACCGTGAGCGCGCCGGCGACCTTGTCGAGCAGAGATTTGAAGCGCGAGCGGGGCATTAGGTGCGTTGAATAATGGCCGTCATTGCGAGGAGCGAAGCGACGAAGCAATCCAGAGCGGCGTCGCAGTCTGGATTGCTTCGCTTCGCTCGCAATGACGATGTGCCCTAAAACATCACAATGATCTTGCCGAACACCTGCCGGCTTTCGAGCCGGTTGAGACCGCGCTCGAATTCGGCGAGCGGCACTTCGGTGTCGATCACCGGCGACATGCCGGAGGACATCTTGGCCAGGCTCTCGCCGATATTGCGGATCGAGCAGCCGAACGAGCCGAAGATGCGGTATTGCTGCAGATAGAGCTGGAACAGATTGAACTGAATCGATTGGCCGGTGGTCGAGCCGCAGGTCACCAGCCGTCCGCCGCGCTTGAGGCAGAGCAGCGAGCCGTTGAACGTGTCCGGCCCGACATGCTCGAAGGCGACATCGACGCCTTTCTTGCCGGTGAGTTTGCGCACGATGCTCTCAAAACGATCAGTGCGATAATTGATCACGTGATCGGCGCCGAGCGCCTTGGCCTTTTCCGCTTTCGCATCGTCGCCCACGGTGGTGAACACGGTGGCGCCAATGGCTTTCGCCATTTTGATGGCGCTGGTGCCGATACCGGAGCCGCCGGCCTGGACGAGAATGGTCTCGCCGGGCTGCAGCTTGGCGTTATCGAACAGCATGTGCTGCACGGTGCCGAAGGCGACCGGAGCGCAGGCGGCGGCGCTGAAATTCACATTGTCCGGGACTTTGACGACCAGCCGCGCCGGCATGTTGACCAGATCGCGGGCGAAGCCGTCGACATGGAAGCCCATGATGCTCGCGACATTTTCGCAGAGATTGTCGCGGCCTTCCTGGCAGGCCTTGCACTTGCCGCAGGTGTGAGCGCCATAAGCGACGACGTGGTCGCCGACCTTGGATGTGGTCACCTCCGGGCCGACGGCGACGATCTCGCCCGCGGCTTCGACGCCGACGATCAGCGGCATCTTGCGCTTGGCAAAGGCCATGCCGCGCCAGCCCCAGACGTCGATATGGTTGAGGCCGATGGCCTTGATGGCGATTTGCACTTCGCCGGCAGCAGGCGCCGGCGGCGCGTCGATTTCGGCGAGCTCGATCTTGCGGTCGCCGGTGAGCATCAGCGCGCGCATCTTCCTCGCCGGCGACGCGCTCGCAGCCGTGTCGAGGGCGGGATCGAGAGTAGGGGCCGCGGTGCTCACGCCGGCTCCCGCGTCAGCACGAGCGAAATATTCTGGCCGCCGAAGCCGAAGGAGTTCGAGATCGCGCGCTTGATGTTGGCGTCGCGTGCCTCGTTCGGCACCACGTCAAGCGGGATGCCGGGATCGGGTACGCGATAATTGATGGTCGGCGGGATGCGCTGATGATCCAGCGTCAGCGCCGTGAAGACGGCTTCAACAGCGCCGGCCGCGGTCAGCGTGTGGCCGATCATCGACTTGTTCGATGACATCGGAATGGTGCGGATGCGCTCGCCGAACACAGTGGTCACGCCGAGGCATTCCATCTTGTCGTTTTCCGGCGTCGAAGTGCCGTGCGCATTGATGTAGTCGATGTCTTCCGGACCCACGCCGGCATCCGCCAGCGCAATGCGCATGCAGGCGATGACTGGCTTGCCGTCCGGGCTCGACCGCGTGCGATGAAACGAATCCGACTTTTCCCCGCAGCCTTCGACAATGCCGAGGATCTTTGCGCCGCGCGCGAGCGCATGGTCGTAGTCCTCGAGCACGAGCGCGGCCGCGCCTTCGGCGAGCACGAAACCGTCGCGGTTTTTGGAGAACGGCTTCGACGCCTGTGCCGGCGGATCGTTCTGCGTCGACAGTGCCGAGAGCAGCGAGAAGCGGATGAGCGCCTCCGCCGTCAGCGAGCCATCGGCGCCGACCGCGAGCACTGCCTGGCATTCGCCGCGGCGGATCGCTTCGATGCCGAGCTGGATCGAGGTGCCGCCCGAAGCGCAGGCCGTCGTGAGCGAGATCGGCGATCCCTGAGTGCCGAAGCGCTCGGCGAGATGTTCGCCGATGATGCCGTATTTCAGCGTGTCGAGAATCGGCGCGAATTGCGGCTCGCGCGCCACCCGCACCAGATCGGGATAAGTCGGATCGGTTTCGGACGCGGTCTTTGCCGCCACTTCGTTGCGGTAATGCCATTCGATTTCAAACGGCGGCAGCGCCAGAAACAGCGGGCCGGGGAAGTAGCCCTTCGAACCGATGGCCGACTGGCTGATGGCCTCCTCGCAGGCGAGCGTCGCGATTCGCTCCGACAGATGCGCGGGCGGCATGTAGTCCTTGTAGACGTCGTCGACCGTGCCGGCGATGGTGGTGCGCAGGCTGTCGAGCGGAAAGCGCGAGATGCGGCGGATGCCGGAAATGCCGGCCGACAGCTTCGCCCAATTGTCCTCTTTGCCGACCCCGAGCGAGGTGACCACGCCCATGCCGGTCACGGCAATCACCGGGCGGCCAGCTTTGTCGCGATGCGCTGCCATAACGCTCTCCCTTCCAGCTTTGAACGCGCGCCAAAGCGTGCGTTCAGTTCACGCGTGCAAGCAAGGCGAGCCCTTCGCCGCGCCAATTGCCGACGCTGGTGACGACGACCTGGGAGAGGCCGGGCGGACTTTCCCCCGTATCTCCCGAGCCCGTCGGGGCGAATAGTTTGCCATGTTCGAGCACCGCACAGCCGATGGCAAGATTGGCCGTGAACTGGCCGTCCACCCCATGCCCGATATACGTACCCGTATTGCGGACCGGAAGACCGATCTCCTTGAGAACATGCAATTCCGCGGCGGTCGCCGGCTCGAGCCCCGAGGCGCCGGAAATCACCGCGGCATGCGTGCGATCGACTTGCGGCGAAAGCTTCTGCCATTGCCGGCGCAGGCTTGCTTCGGCGTCGCCTTCCTTGCGCGCATTGCGGTCGGAATAGACTTCCGAAATCCGCGCCCGCGGTTTTGCGCCGCGTGCGGTCGCGTGCTCCTTGCTTTCCAGCACCAGGAACGCGCCCATCGTGCCGAAGGCGATGCCGCCATGCGGGCCGCGGTCCCAAACAGGCGCGAATTTGTCCTTGAGCGCGACGCCGCCGAACTCGAAGGTGAGCAGCACGTCCCAGCGTGTGCCATGATAGGCGCCGCCCACCAATGTCAGCTCGCTTTGGCCGGCAGCGATACGCGCCTGCGCCACGCGCACGGCATCGACGCCGGCCGCCTCCTCGCCCATGAAGGTGCGCGATGAGCCGACCACGCCGTGCACCAGCGAGATATTGCCGGCGAGCAGGTTGGGCAGTTGCGCCAGGAACAGCGTAGGGCGCAGATCGTTCATCAGCCGTTCGTTGAGAAAGGCCTGTGGCGTATTGGTCTTGCGCAAGCCGGCCATGATCGCGGTGTCGACCGCGATGTCGCGCTCACCGCCGCCGGCGGCGACGATCATGTCGGCGCGATCGAGCAGTTCGGGGTTTCCCGCAATCCCTGCGTCCGCGAGCGCCATGCCGGCGGAATAGACGCCGACCCGCTGCCAGGTCTCCATCTGCCGCTGGTCGCTCTTCTTCGGAATGTATTTGTCGAAGCTGATCGGCCCGATCGGATGCACGATGTAGGGCGCGTAGCTCTTATCGTCATAGGTCGGCGCGTCGCCGCGCTCGAGC
>DATAQN010000179.1:0-5197 GCA_036264635.1 Xanthobacteraceae bacterium
TGGAATATTGGCGAGCTCGGCGTGGTGTTTTCAACCAGCCGCGATTGGTGGAATTGTTCACGCTGCACCAGCGCCACATTGGCAAGCGAGATGCCGATACTGCCGCCAAGATTACGGGCGACGTTCATCAGCGCCGAGGCCTGGTTGGTCTTGTCCGGCGGCAGTCCGTCGTAAGCCACGGTATTGATCGGAATGAACAAGAACGGCAGGCCTACGACCTGGTAGACCCGGATCCAAGCGAAATAGTCGAAGCTCGCGTCCGGCGTGAGCGTGGTCGAATACCACATCGACAGCGCAATCCCGATCAGGCCGAACGTCATCAGGTATGTCGGCTGGAAACGCCCCGTGACCTGCCCGGCGATCGGCATCATGACCAGCATGGCCAAGCCGCCCGGCATCATAGCCAGGCCCGACAGCATGGCGGTGTAGGGGAAGGTGGTCTGCAAGAGCTGCGGCATGATCTGATTCGATCCGAACAGGATCGCGCCAACCATCAGCATCACCAGGAACGCCATGCCGAACTGGCGTCGAAATAGCAGCCGCAGCTCGACGATCGGCTCGTCATGATTGATCTCCCACGGCAGGAACAGCAGAAACGACGCTGCGGCCAGCGCGGTGAAGGTGATAATGGTGTTTGACTTGAACCAGTCCTCGATCTGGCCGCGGTCGAGCACAACTTCGAGGCTGCCAAGCGTGATCGCGATCAATGCGAAGCCGACCCAATCAACCTTCAGACCGCCAGCCAAGCGTTCGCGGCGTTCGCGTTCCAGCGTTTCCGGCTCTTCGACGAGCCAATGCACAAGTCCGAGCGAAATAAGCCCGATCGGCACGTTGATGAAGAAGATCCAATGCCAGGAAAAATTATCGGTGATCCAGCCGCCGAGCGTCGGCCCCACGGTCGGCGCGACGATTACCGCGACCCCATAGAGGGCAAAAGCCTGGCCGCGCTTCTGTGGCGGAAAGGTATCGGCCAAAATAGCCTGTTCGCTGGTCGGCATGCCGCCGCCGCCTAGTCCTTGCAGAATGCGGAAAAAAATCAACGCACTCAGACTGGTCGCCAGGCCGCAAAGGAGCGAACTGGCGGTGAACAATGCGACGCATAGCATGTAAAAGCGCTTGCGCCCGACGACATTCGATAACCAGCCGCTGGCGGGCAGCACCACGGCATTGGCAATCAGATAAGTGGTGACGACCCACGTGCTTTCGTCGACGCTGGCGGCGAGACTGCCAGCGATGTAGCGAAGCGAAACGTTGGCGATCGCGGTGTCGAGAACCACCATGAAGGTTGCGATCGAGACCACGATGGCGACGAGCCAGGGATTGCGATCGCCGGCGGCCGAGCGACTTGGATCCCAGCCGCCGAGGGTCTGATCGCTCATCGCACTTTCACAGTCGGCACGACCGACATGCCCGGGCCCAACAGGACATCGGGCATCTTGTCGAAGGTGATTTTCACCGGCACGCGCTGCACGATCTTGACGTAATTGCCGGTGGCGTTTTCGGCTGGCAACAAGCTGAACGCCGTGCCGCTGCCGGACTGCACGCTATCGACATGGCCAGCAAAAGTCCGGCCGGGATAGGCGTCGATCGCGATATCGACCGGCTGGCCGGGGTGCATCAAATTGAGCTGCGTTTCCTTGAAATTGGCGGTCACCCAGACCTCGCGCGGCACGAACATCATCAGCGCTTGGCCAACCGCGGCATAACCGCCTTTGGCGGCGGTAAGCTTGATTACCCGCCCGGCCACCGGCGCGGTGATGATCGTGCGCGCCAAATTGGCTCGCGCCTGCTCGAGCGTCGCGCGGGCTTGGGTCAGCTGGCCATAGGCGAGATCCCGCTGCGCTTGCAGGACGCCGATTTGTTTCTCGGTCGCCGTTGCGTTGGCCTCCGCGGCCGCCAAGCCGGCCTCGCTTTGCTGCTGGTTCGACACGTATTGCTGGGCCTGCTCAACCGTTCCGCTTCCCTTGCTTGCCAGCTGCTGATAGCGCTCGGCCTGTTGGCGCGCGAAGGTCAGCGCTGCCTGCGCCTGCACTACTTGCTTATTGGCTTGGTCGATCTTTGCCTGCTGCGCTGCGATTTGAGCCGTCAGATTGTCGATGCTCGCCTGCGCCTGGTTGACTTGCGCCTGGGCCTGATCGCGCTGGGCGACGTAATCGCGGTCGTCGAGGCGAACCAATTCGGTGCCGGCATCGACGAGTTGATTGTCGGTGACCGGGACATCCACGATCGCGGCGGCGACCTGAGCGCTGATCTGCACGGTGCGGCTATCGATGAATGCATCGTCGGTCGATTCATAATTGCGGGCATGCAGCCACCAGCCGACGAGGAGCGCAGCGACAATGATCCCGCCAATGACAAGCAGCTGTATGAAACCGCGGCGCTTACGGAAACGTTGCCGCCACGACCCCTTATCGCCCGCTTCGTCGAATGACGGCGGCGCCCGGCGGCCAGGAGATTCAAGGCGCTCGGAATCGGGCTGGCGCTCGTTGTCAACGCGTTGATCCATGATCGACGCTAAAAGTTTGACTGGCCGAATAAGTTGCCGTCCGGCGGGCGACGGCTTGCCGCCGCCGGCCGGCAGTGTTTAGCCGGGAATGAACGGTGAGACCAGTCAGGTGGTGCTTGGCGGCTGCCGCAGCGAGCCGGCAATTTTCTGGACAAATTCGTCCAATTCGTCGCCGACGATGTCGCTGACCGCCCACAAGTCGAGCCCGTTTTGCGCCCAATGCCGGCAATTATAGCCTTGGATGCTCTTGGCGTTGGGCCGGAGATGCTTTGCGCCCAGATGTTGCGCGACGAATAAATTGATCACGTGTTTGCGACGCTGATAGACGATTGCCGCGACCGGCTCGCCGTCAACATAATCCAGGCGGCCGCCCAGAAGCGTAAAGCTTTCCGCGGTGAGATCGATCACCGGCGGGGCGACATCGACCCGGCCGTTGAACCAAGGCTTGACGGTGTGCCGGTCACTGGTCTCGACGTCCATCAAATGGCCGGCCTGCAGCGAACGGATATGCGCCGAAACGACTTCCTCGGCGATCGTCTGCTCCTGATCGCCGCGCATTACCGCGAAGACGAGGCTGGCGGCGAGCGCTCCGGAAAGCGCGGAGCCCATCGCAAGGCCACCGAAGAACGAGCGCCGGGTCGGCCGCAAGAATTGGCGCATGGAGACTATGCGTCCCTCTGGCACCGCCATCAGCGCTTCGATCCGGCTGCGCAAATGCGCCGGCGCGATCTCCTTCAGGGGCGCGGCGCTCATGACGTCGTGCATGGTGCGGAACGCGGCAAACTTTCCAGCGCATCCCGCACAGCCGGCCACGTGCGCTTCGACATCGCGGGCGTGCCCGGCATCGAGCTCGCCGTCGACTAGCGCATGCAGCATAACTTCAGATTCTTCGCATCTCATGACGTTGTTCCAGAGGCGACGGCCGATCCCGGCCGCGTCGTGACGGTTTCAGCGGCATTCCACGCCGCCCGCAGCATGGCGCGCGCGCGCGCCAGCCGCGACATGACTGTGCCGACGGGTACGCCGGCGACCTGGGCGATTTCCTGGTACGACAAATTGTTCATCTCACGTAGCACGATCGCTTCACGAAACGGCTCCGGCAACTCCGCCACCAGCCGTCGTATCGTGGCAGTGTCCTGTTGCCGCACTATCATCTTTTCCGGCGAGGCTTGCGGCTCCTGCCACATCGGCATTTCCTCGGCCAGCGACTCGTCCTGACTATAGTCAGTCGGCACTTCTTCCTTGCTGCGGCGCGCGAACTCGGCGTTGCAGACGTTTCTCAATATCGCCAGTAGCCACGGCTTCATCGCCGGCCCTCGGTAACTGTCGAAATGACGCAAGGCACGAAGGTAGCATTCTTGCACTGCGTCTTCGGCGTCCTGCGTGTTGCGCATCAAATAGCGCGCCAACGTGTAGACGTCGTCGAGATGGGGTAATGCGGCGGCCTGAAAGGTCCGCATCCGCTCCTGTTCGGCAACCGCATCATCCGCCATCGTATCCCGCTCGGCTGTCCACCATCCGCCATCGGCCTTCTGTGGCTCATGTGTGTTAGCCGATTATAGCACTGTTGCGTCGTCTTACTGCTCCACCACGATTGAGCCCACCATCTTGGGATGCAGATAACAGAAGTATTGGTAGGTTCCGGGCGTGGTGAAAGTGAACGAATAGCTGTCATCGGTGTCGAGCGCCTTCGATTTCGGGAAGGCGTTGTTGGCTGAGCCGATGCCGTGCGGAATATCGTCCCTGTTGGTCCAGGTCACGGTAGTGCCCGCCTTCACGGTCACTGTTCCTGGCGTGAAGAAAAAGTTGTCGATCGTCACCGCGTTCGGCGTGCCCTCGGCCCGGGCAAACAGGACACCTCCTGCCAGCACCGAGCCGACGACTGCACCGAGCACGGTGGAAGTGATAATCGGACGCAACATCTTTGTTCTCCTTAGTCTTCTTGGACCTGTTGTTAGCCGCCCTTAGCCCTGCAACGGCGAGTCGATGATCGCGAGGCGCTGCTCGTTTTGCTTGAAGGTGACGTTGGCGATGCCGAGCATTTTGCGCAGCTGGTCGTCCGGAACCTTCAACGGGCCAGGCGACGGGGCGGTGCCGGGCGCCGGTTGCGGGAAAGCGGTCGAACGCGCGGTGTGGAACGTGACGTTGCCTTCCACTTTCTGCATCACCTGATGGATGTGGCCGTTGAGCACGGTCAGCGACCCAAACTTCTTGAGGTACGACAGCGCCTGAGCGCCGTCCTGCGTGCCCCAACCCCACTCCTGAGAAACGGTCCAGAGCGGGATGTGCGCGAACAGAACGATCGGTGTCGAGGCCGGGCGGCCTTTGACGTCCTTCTCCAGCCATTCGAGCTGCTCGTCGCCGAGATTGCCCAAGCCGCCGGCTTTCAGATCGACGACATTGACGAGGCCAATGAAGTGCACGCCGTTGGCGTCGAAGCTGTACCAGCCGGCGCCCTTGGCGGTCTTGGCATAGCGCTCGCGATAAATCTTGCCCTGATCGGCATCGATCAGGTCGTGCTCGCCAGGCACGTAGTGCACGTCAAGCCGGGACTGAGAAATGATGTGGTCGGCGTCGTCGAATTCTTTTTCTTTCGACAGATGGCTGATGTCGCCAGTGTGGATCATGAACGCCGGCTTCTGCGGCAAGGCGTTGACCTTGGCGATGGCCTCTTCGAGCGTCCCGAGCGCA
>DATAQN010000183.1:0-7939 GCA_036264635.1 Xanthobacteraceae bacterium
ACGACGCCGATCCTGGTGCTGACGACCGAAAGCGAGGCGGACAAGAAAAACCTCGCACGCGCTGCCGGCGCAACCGGCTGGATGGTCAAACCGTTCGATCCCGATCGGTTGATCGCAACGATCAACAAGGTTGCTCCCTAGGCGGAAGCGATGATCAAGGAGCATTGGTATCATGTCTAGCCTTGACCAGTTGAAGCAGACGTTCTTCGACGAATGCAGCGAGGCGCTGCAGCAGATCGAGCTCGGCCTTCCGGATATCCGCGACGGCTCCGGCTCAGAGGACACTATCAACGCCGTGTTTCGCGGCGTGCATTCGGTGAAGGGCGGAGCCGGCATTTTCGGTTTCGAAGACCTGGTGAGGTTCGCCCATGTCTTCGAGACCGTGCTCGATGAGATGCGTAGCGGCAAGCTTGCCGCGACGCAGGAGATCGTCGACACGCTGCTGCAAGCCAACGACGTACTGACGGACCTGATCTCGATGTCACGGTCGGGCGATGCCATTCCGCCCGATTTCGGTTCCGAATGCCGCGCCGCGTTGGAGCAAATTCTGGCAGCCAACTCAGGCGGCGAGGGGATCGACGACTCGCCCGCGCCGGCCGATTTCGATGGCATCGACTTCGTCCCTGTGCGTGTCGATTTCGACGAGCCTGCCGCGGAGGAGGGAGAGGCGGCAAACGGCGAGCGCGAATTCAAGATCGTCTTTCGACCGAAGCCCGAACTGCTCAAGAAGGCCAACGAGCCCCTCTACATTATTCGCGAGCTGAAAAAGCTTGGTGCGCTCGACCTTGTTGCCGAGCTCGATCGGCTGCCGCCCTTGGCCGAGCTCGAAGCCGACCGGCCCTATCTCGGCTGGACGGGGACCCTGCGCACCGCGGCCACGCGCCAGCAGGTCGACGAAGTGTTCGAATTCGTCGTGGGCGATTGTGAGCTCGAGATTACCGAAGCCGGCGGTTCGCCGCTGGCGGCGCCGGCTGCTCAGGGGACAGAATCGCCGCCTGCCGCGGCGTCCGATTGGGAGGGCATGGTCGGGTCCGTTGTCCCCCCGGATGTCGTGGGAGATCTGCCGAACGTGGAATTTGCGCCGAGCGTTGTGCCTTCGCCCGGTCCGCAGGCCGCGCCGGCACAGGCTACGTCACAGATGGCCACGCCTGCTGCACCCGCGCCTGCGCCAGTTTCGGCGCCGCCGCTCACCGCGACACCATCGATGCCCGCGAGCGCTGCTCCGCCGGTCGCGCCGGATCATGTCGAGGCCGCGCCACCTGCAAGATCGGCGGCCGCGAAGCCTGCCGCTGCCGCCGCCACCGCCACGACCACCCGCGTCGAGCTCGAAAAGATCGATCGCGTGGTCAACATGGTCGGCGAGCTCGTCATCGCTCAGGCCATGCTCGGGCAGGTGGTTCATGGCCTGCCGGAAGACGTCAGCGCTCGGCTGGTGCAGGTTCTGGAAGAAGTCGTCCATCACACGCGCGAACTCAAAGACAGTGTCATGTCGATGCGCGCGCAGCAGGTCAACGCCGTGTTCCAGCGCATGCCTCGACTCGTCCGCGAGCTGGCGGTGAAAACCTCCAAAAAAGTGAAGCTCGAAATGGCGGGCGAGAATACTGAAGTCGACCGCTCGATCATCGAGCGTCTCGGTGACCCGCTTACCCACATCATCCGCAACTCAATCGACCACGGCATTGAAGCGCCGGCCGATCGTGCGGCCGCTGGCAAGCCCGAAGAGGGCACAATCCGGCTCTCCGCCGAGCATCGTGGCGGCCGCATCGTCATCGAGATCCGGGACGATGGCGCCGGAATCAACTCCGAACGTGTTTTGCAAAAGGCGCGGGACCGCGGGCTGGTGAGTGCGGAGGCGACGCTCAACGATGATGAGATCAACAATCTCATCTTCTTGCCGGGCTTCTCGACGGCCGAGAAAATCTCCGACATATCCGGCCGCGGCGTCGGCATGGACGTCGTCCGCCGCAACATTCAAGACGTCGGCGGGCGCATCTCGCTCAAGTCCGATCGCGGCAGGGGCATGACAATCCAGCTCGCGCTGCCGTTGACGTTGGCGGTGATGGACGGCATGGTCATCCGCGTCGGCTCCGAGACCTATGTCATGCCGATGTCGGCGATCGTCGAGTGTCTGCGGCCGCCGGCCTCCGACATTCACGCGCTGATCGGCACGCCGGGCATGCTGCGGCTGCGCGGCAACCTGGTGCCGCTGGTGCAGCTCTGCGATCTCCTCGATATCGGCTCGTCCGCCACGGGAAGCGATGAGCGCGTGATCATCATCACCGACGCCGGTGAAGGAGCCCGTTTCGGTATCGTCGTCGACGAACTGTGCGGACACCAGCAGGTCGTGGTCAAGAGCATCGAAGAGAGCTACGGCTCGGTTCCGGGCATCGCCGGCGCCACGATCCTCGGCAATGGACGGGTCGCGTTCATTCTCGATGTCGAAAAGCTGTCCGACATCGCCAGCAGTCAGAATGGGCAAACGGGGGTCACCCGGTTCGTCAATGGAGAGCCGAAACTGGCCGTCGCCGCCGGCTGAAATGGACATTGAACACGGGGTTAAGCCTTTCAGGTTATACGAGGCAGTTTTCTAGGAGCGAGACAATGCCAGTCGCAGCAGTTCTTAAAGTCCTCGTCGTCGATGATCAAAACAGCGTGCGACAGATGACCCGTATTACGCTGGAGCAGATCGGCATCCGGCACATCCACGAAGCCGAGAACGGCAAGCAGGCGATGACCACTGCCTCGCTGCAGCCGCTCGACCTGATCATCTCCGACTACAACATGCCGGAAATGGATGGGCTGGCGCTGTTGCGCGCGGTACGCGGGCATCCCGCCGCGCGCAAGGTGCCATTCATTCTGTTAACGGGCCGCGGCGACCGCGAGCTCGTCGTCCAGGCGGCGCAGGCCGGCGCCAACAATTACCTGATCAAGCCATTCACGGCAGATATTCTGCGGCAAAAAATCGAGCAGGTGATGGGGAAGCTCTCGTGACAGCTGTTGCGCAATCCGAGGTACCAGCTGCGAAAGTAGTCCATGAAGTCTCGACATTCCTGATCGCCACCGCGTCCGCATTGCGCGACGCGGTGACGCGCTTTGAGCAGACCTCGGCCGGAATCTCCGCCTTTGTGGCCAGCCGCCCGAACGAAGCAAATCGCGAGCTGATCGTCACCCTGCAGGCTTTCGATCGGCTCAATCAGGAATTCGTCGCGCTTGCCGAAGTCCTGACGATCGCGGCCAGCAAATCAAGCGAAACTTGGATGCGGACCCAAGCCGGCGTTCACCCGGCCGAAGATGCAGTCGCAAGCGTGACCATTAGCGAATTAAAGGAACGACTGATGCGCCACCTCGGCATCACCAAGATTGATTTGACGATGCTCGTGCCCACAGGCGAAGAGGTCGTGTTCTAAGTTTTCGGCCCGGAACGCTACGCAAATCACCTTCGGTAGATCGTCGCTGCTCTTTCGAGCTTTATTCCAGAACCTTCCTCCGACAGCGCTGCCTAGATCGTGACGTGTTTGACGACACGTTGCAGGCCTTTGGTCAATTCCGGCACCTGCTCGGGTCTCAGGCCGCGGTATGACTTTTGTCGCGCCAACATCAGTGCATCGACATGGCAGACGATCGACTCCATGTTGCATTCGCTGCCGGCCTCGATCGAATCCAACAATTCACAGAGTGAGGCGGCGACAAAGGTGATCAGCTCATAGCCGAGCGGGCCGGCGCTGTCGCGCAGCTGACGGGCTCGGAACGTTGCCGTTTCAAGCCAGCCAGGCTCGTCGTGTCCGGCTTCGACGTTCTTCACCAGCTCCGCCAGGCCGGTCACTTCACGCCCAAGAAATTCCTCATAGGCGGGTTTGACGTCTTCCATCGCCATTTGCGCCCGCTCGATGGCCTTGTCCCTCGGCACACCGCCGGCGCGACGCGCCAATTGCTGAAAGCGCGTGTCCACGGGAAAAACGCGAGCAGTCGGACTGGCGCGCTTCGTCTTGCCGGATTTCGGAGTTTCGGCAGTCCCAGGATCGGCGATCGGCGGCGCAATCACTGACGGTCCAGGCTTCTTGGTCGCGGATTTTGGCTGCTTGCTTTTCGCCATCAGTCTTGTCCTGTTTGCACGGAGCTAAACAGGTTGTCGATGTCGTCCTGAGCGAGCGCCGGACCGCTTTCAGCGCCGATTTCGACCTCCTTGTCGCCGGCCCGCCGACCGACGCCGCCGGGATAGCCTTCGATCTTGAACCGCCGGTCCGGACCGAAATAACTCGCCGTGTCGACGAATTTTCGCGGATTGAACGCGATCCAACTCAGGCGGTCATAAAGACTCGCCGGCGAGATCGGCTTGGCAATGACCATATTGGCGCCGGCATCGCGCGCCCGTTTGATCGTCGCTTCGCGGGAATCGCTCGACATGATCAGGATCGGCATGGTGCGGTGTTCATTGTCGGTCTTGCCGCGGATGGCTCGGGTCAGCGACAGGCCGCCATGTGGGGGCAGATGCATGTCGCAGATCATGATGTCGATCTTCTGCCCCATCAGTGTCTGCAGCACGCCATTGGAATTGCGGACTTCCAGGATCTTGTTGGAGCCAAATCCGCGCAACATGCCGTGGATGAGCATGGAAATATACGAACTCGGGTCGGCGACAAGGATCACCAAATCCCGAAGATTCATATTGGGAGGAGTTGCTGTCACGCGGCCCCGTTCAGATCGCCGTCGGATCGAGTATTCAGGGTTTGCCCGGCATCCACCAGAGCGTTTCTCTACGCCGAAAAACGTCCGATTCGTTCGCCCGATTCGCTCTTTTCTTCCTGCAGTAGTTTATTCATTAAATCGCAATGTTGTCGAATGCTAAAACGCAACAGCAAGATCCGAGTTTCGGATGCATGATTCGCCGAATGTCGAGTCGTTAAATGAAAGACGATTGCAAACATTTTTAGCCGATGGATATCTCCTCGGACTTGGGCCAACGATGCCGGTCGTGGCGATCGAAGTTGACTTAAAACTTCTTCGAGCATTTGCGCGAATTCAGAGCTGGGATCGTTAGGGCCCAGGTTGCGAAGCCACGCCGATATGAAGCCAGTCACCGACATGGCTGGTTGAGAGGCGAGCTGCGACGGCGTTTCGCCGTAATGCAGTGTCCACGCGGAAACGCACAGCTGCGCTGGTCAGTCGGCAACAATCGCTTTGTCGTCGCGGGCTCCGGTACTGCATTGCACAACATTCCGCTGTGCTCTGGAAAATCCGCGCCTGCCTATTCCTTGGGCAATCGCCACCTGCTATGCTTGTAAAAGCATGATTCAGCTAGGGAAAGCTGGCGGTATTGTGCGGCCGTAGCTGTCGTTGACCGCATTGTCGCCATGCAGAGGCGCGCCGTCGGCCGCATCACGCGTCTCGCTCATAAGCGAAAAATCCCGTCCACAGAGCGGGAGCGCCATCTCGAAACAATGGGGAGGACCCATGTTCACGCAAATCACCGATCCGCTGGGCAATTTGGGGCTCACATGTCTCGTCGCCCTGATACCTGTCGTCTTCCTCCTCACTCTCTTGGCGGTGTTCCGCGTCTCGGCGTGGCTCGCCGTGCTGCTGGGATCGATTCTGACTTTCATCCTTGCAGTATGGGTTTGGAAAATGCCGCTCGATACGGGGTCGCAGGCTTATTTGTATGGCTCCGCGACCGGCATGTGGAACGTCAATTGGATCACGTTCTGGGGCCTGGTACTGTTCAACACGCTCGGCATCAGCGGCGTGTTCGAAAATTTTCGGCGCTGGCTGATCTCGCAAGGCACGCTCGATGTTCGCGTACAGACCATGCTATTCGCCTGGGCGTTCGGCGCTCTGCTCGAAGGCCTGGTCGGTTTTGGTTATCCGTGGGCGGTGGTGGCGCCAATCCTCATCTCGCTCGGTCTCACCGATCTCGATGCGATCCGCGTCGCCGCCATTGCAAACAACGCACCGGTGTCTTACGGCGCGCTGGGCGCTCCGATCATCGCGCTTGCCGCAGTGACGGGATATCCGTTGCTGGCGCTATCAGGCTCGGTCGGTAGCGTCGTTGCCGTGCTCGCTTTATTGCCGCCATGGGTGCTGATCTATCTCGTCACCGGCAAAGAGGGGTTGAAAGACGGATGGCCGCTCGCCGTCATTGGTTCATTGGGCTACATTCTCGGCCAATGGCCGACGGCCGTTTTTTTCGGTCCATACCTGCCGGACGTCACCGGCTCGATCGTCTGTTTCGCTGCACTGCTGCTTCTTCTGAAAGTCTGGCGGCCAAGCCGCATCCTTGCCTATGGCGGTGCGCCGGTTGACGCGGCGAAGCTCGCCGAGCAATCGCGCGATCACGGTCTCTCTACCGGCGACCTGCTACTGGCGTGGATGCCGTTTGCGGTGCTGGTCATCGTTGTCGGATTGTGGACGGGGCCGTGGTCGAGCCTGCCGGGCGTCGGCTGGTATTTTGTTCAGGTCCAGGCGCTCGCGCCGGAAACGAAAGCCACGATCTCGGCCGCATTCAAATTCGCTCCGTGGATCGGCGGCACGGCGATTTTGGCGTCGTGGTTGATCGTTGCGGTCCTGCTGATGCTCGTGGGCAAGCTGAGGCTTGCCGATATCGGCGCGATCTTCAGCAAGACGTTCCATCAGATGTGGGGAGCGTTGCTGGTCGGCATTTTCATTTTCGGCCTGGCTTACGTCTTCAACTATTCGGGTATGGCGTCGTCACTCGCCAAGGGCTTCTCCTACCTCGGCCCATGGTTCATCGTCGTGGCGCCGATCCTCGGCTTTATCGGCGTGGCGCTGTCGGGCTCCAACACGTCGACCAACGCCATGTTCGGCAAGTTCCAGGCGCTGGTCGGTGTTCAACTCGGCTTCCCGGCTTTGCTGTTGCCGACGTTGAACTCGGTAGGGGCTGAAATCGGCAAGCCGATTGCGCCGCAGACGGCCAGCGTCGGTGTCTCGACCAGCAAATTCGTGCGCAACGAAGGCGAGGTGGTCCGGCACAATTTCGGCTGGACGCTGGTCTTGCTGGCTTATCTGATCGTGATCGGTGTGGGCTTCTATTTGGTCAATCCAGGCATCGTGACCCTGCACTAGATTGGTTGTTGCGAGGCCGCCCTAATTGGCGGCCTCCGCTCCAGGGCTCCGTAGCCGCTCAGACGCATTCGCCCGTGCGCCTCGCCAGCGCTGCCGGCTATTCGCCCTTCCACTGCGGCGGGCGCTTGCTGAGAAAAGCATCCAGGCCTTCGCGGAAGTCTTTGCTCATGTAACACATGAGAATGAGGTCGCGGCCTTCTTCACGGGTGAGCCGGCGTTGCAGGCGTGACAGCGCTTGTTTGGTGGCGTTGAGCGTCAGCGGCGCGTTGCCTGCGATCAGCCTGGCCAACTCGTCGACGCGTTTTTGCAGCGCCGGAATGTCCTCGACGACTTCGGTGAGGAGGCCGACGCTGGCGGCTTCGTCCGCTTCGACGAGGCGCGCGGTGAAAATGATGTCCTTCACGCGCGCCGGCCCAATCAATGCGGTGAGCCGGCTGATATTCGACATCGACAGGCAGTTGCCGAGCGTGCGCGCGATCGGGAATCCCATGCGCGTGCTTTTGGTGCCGACGCGCAGGTCGCAGCAGGCGGCGATGCCGCCGCCGCCGCCGGTGCAGGCGCCGTTGATTGCGGCGATCGTCGGCACGCGGCATTGCTCGAGCTGGGTGAGGACGCGGTCGATGCGCTCCTCATAGTCGAGCGCATGCTGCGGCGTGGTGAAGGCGCGGAATTGGTTGATGTCGGTGCCGGACGCGAAGGCCTTGTCGCCGGCGCCCTGGAACACCAGCACCTTGATCGAGTGGTCCTTATTCGCCTCTTCGCAGATCGCCGCGAGCCGCTCATACATTTCGAAAGTAAAAGCGTTGCGGGCCTGGGGGCGGTTGAATGTGACCTTTCCGATGCCCTCCTTGAGGTCGTAAAG
>DATAQN010000187.1:0-46677 GCA_036264635.1 Xanthobacteraceae bacterium
CTCTCCCCTCGTGGGAGAGGGTTGGGGTGAGGGGGTTCGGACCCTCAGCAAATACTCGGAGTCAGTACCCCTCATCCTGTCCTTCTCGCCGCCGGGGAGAAGGGACGAAGCTCGTCGCGGGCTGACCTTTTCGTTCTCGCGCGGTTCGAAGCTTGGGTAGTGTTGAGGGCGTCTGGTCAGGTGCCCGTTTTGAGAATGGCACCCTTACGGCCTACAACTGCGCCGGTTTCCTCGACACAATCGACTATCAAACCGGTCACATCCTTGGGAGCATCTTTGTCAAATAATTCAAATTGAGACAGCAGATGCCGCAGCGGTTGCTATTCCATGACAGCTGCCAGCTTCCTGGGCGTCGCGACGTGCTCCCTGAGCACGGCGCCTGTGGCATCGACTTCCTGGAGCATCACGTCATAGGTCCACAGCGACGCCAGGTGCTGCAGCACCAGTTTAGCGTCGTCTTCCTGCAGCAACGCGCCATTGACCACCGTATGGCGCAAGATCAGGCGCCGGTCGCCCGCCAGATCGACGTCGACAATCTCGATATTCGGATCGATATAGCCGACATCATATTGACGCGACAGCTCGCGCCGGACGCGCTGGTAGCCGCGCTCGTCGTGAATGGCGCTCACCCGGACGCCGGCGGTTTCGGCCGGGTCGTCGTGGAGATGGAAAATCCGCATCTGCCGGATCAAGCGCGGACTGAGGAACTGGACGACAAAACTCTCGTCACGATAATTCGCCCAAATATGGCGCAGCGCCGCCATGACGTCTTTGGTTCCCGCGATATCGCCAAACCATTCGCGATCTTCGTCGTCGGGATCCGTCACGATGCGCTCGATGTCCCGCATCATCGCAAAGCCGAGCGCATAGGGGTTGAATCCCGAGAAGCGCGGATCGTCGAACTCCGGCTGAAACACCACATTGGTGTGCGACTGCAGAAATTCGAGAAAGTTTCCGTCGGTGATCCGCCCCTGCTCGTGTAGGCGATTCATGATGCGGTAATGCACATAGGTCGCCGCCCCCTCGTTCATCACCTTGGTCTGACCTTGGGGATAGAAATACTGGGCGATATGGCGGACGATACGGATCAGCTCGCGTTGCCAGGAATGCAATCGCGGCGCCGACTTTTCCAGAAAGTAGAGCAGGTTCTCCTGCGGCAGGCCCAACAGCGCACGGCGCCTGTCGGCGCTCAGCTCGGAAGCCGTCTTGCGCGGACCGGAGGGAACCGTCCGCCACAGATCGTTAAAGGCGCTCTCTTCGCTGGCGCGGCGCTCCTTGGCGCGCTCCTCTTCCTCACGCAGATCGAGCTTCTTCTTGCCGGGATAGCGATCGACGCCATGCGACATCAGCGCGTGCGCAGCGTCCAGCGTTTGCTCGACCGCAACCCGGCCGTGCCGCTCTTCGCATTGCGCGACATATCTTTTGGCGAAGTCCAGGTAATCGAGAATGCCGTAAGCGTCGGTCCATTGCTTGAACAGGTAATTGTTCTTGAAAAAATGATTATGCCCGAACGCGGCATGCGCGATGACCAGCGTCTGCATGGTCGCCGTGTTTTCTTCCATGAGGTAGGAAATGCACGGCGATGAATTGATCACGATCTCGTAGGCGAGCCCCTTCAGCCCTTTGCGATAGAGCGTCTCGTGGTGGGCGAAATGCTTGCCGAACGACCAGTGCTTGTAGAACAACGGCATGCCGACCGAGGAATAAGCGTCCAGCATCTGCTCCGCAGTAATCACCTCGATCTGGTTCGAATAAACGTCGAGCCCCAGTTCGGTCTCCGCGAGCACCTCGCAGGCATCGTGAATGCGCTGCAGCGTGGGAAAGTCCCAGTCGGCTCCGTGAAAGAGAGCGCCCTCGGTCATGACGCGGCCTCTTTGCGGCTCTGCTGCCGGCTGAACAGATCGTGAAAAACCGGAAAAATTTCGCTGCGCTCGCGCACCTTGCGCATGGAGAGTGTCGCGCCTTGGGAGCGCAGGCGCTCATACAGCGCCCACAAGGACGATGCCGAGCCCTCACTTGCGCCGCTACCGGCTTCGCCAACTTCGAGATAGGCGAAGAATTGCGTGACCGGCAAAATCAATTCGGTCAGCAAGCGTCCGGTCAATTCGGAATCCGAATAGGAATTGTCGCCGTCCGAGGCCTGCGCCGCATAGATGTTCCAGTCCGCAGGCCGGTAGCGCGCGCGAACGATCTCGTGCATCGCCTGCAGCGCGCTCGAGACCAGCGTGCCGCCCGAGGCCGGATCGTGAAAGAACGTCTGTTCGTCCACCTCCTCGGCGCGGTCGGTATGGCGAATGAACACGATCTCGACATAGCGATAACGCCGCTTCAGAAACACGTACAGCAGCATGTAGAAGCGCTTGGCGAGATCCTTCATGTGTTCCGACATCGAGCCGGATACGTCCATGAGGCAGAACATCACGGCCTGAGCGATCGGCTTTGGCGTCGTTTCGAAGCGGCGATAGCGAATATCGATCGGATCGATGAACGGAATGCGCCGGGCCTTGGACTTCAGCGTTTCGAGTTCCAGCTCGAGCTCCACGCGCTGCTCGTCGTCGCACCCGGCGAGCGACGCTTCGAGCTCGGCGATCGTCGCGGTTCGCGGCCGCCCCAGCGCAACCCGGCGCGCCGTCGCGAGCCGCATCGTCTTGGTGATGGCGATATTGGCCGGCGAGCCTGAATTCGTGTAGCCGGCCCGGCGCAGGCCTTCCGACTCGGTCTCGGCGAGCTTGCGCTTTGCCAGGTCAGGCAGTTCCAGGTCATCGAGAAACAGATCGACGAACTCGTCACGGCTCAATTCGAAACGGAAGGCGTCTTCGCCATCGCCCTCCCCGGCCTCGCGCGACCTGCCGGAGCCGCCATTCGGGCGCGGCAGGATATCGCCTTCGACGAATTTCTTGTTTCCCGGCAATACTGCGTCGCGCGTGCCGCCCTCGCGATGGAAGCGCGGCTCGCGCAACCCGTCCAGCGAAATGCTGACCTCGCCGCCGTCCAGCACATCCTTGATGTCGCGGCCCCCGGACGATTTCTTGACGGCACCCCGCACCAGCGCCTTGGCGCGACGCAAAAACCTCTGGCGGTTCTCCAAGCTCTTGTTGTTCGGGTTGAGCCGCCGATCAACGATGTGCATGGCCACGGTCTATGTCTACCTCATCCGGCCTGCTTCACGCGCATGTACCATTCGACAAGACGGCGAACCTGGCGCTCGGTATAGCCGCGCTCGACCATGCGGTTGACGAATTCACCGTGTTTCTTCTCAGTGTCGCCGTCCTTTTTTGATCCGAACGAGATGACGGGAAGCAGGTCTTCGACTTGCGAGAATATCCGCTTCTCGATGACCTCGCGGATCTTTTCATAGCTGGTCCAGCTCGGGTTCTTGCCGGAGTTGTGGGCGCGGGCGCGCAGCGCAAACTTGACGACTTCGTTGCGGAAGTCCTTCGGATTGGCGATGCCGGCCGGCTTTTCGATCTTGGTCAGTTCCTGATTGAGCAACTCGCGGTCGAGCAGCTGGCCGGTATCGGGATCCTTGAAGTCCTGATCCTCGATCCAGGCGTCGGCATAGTCGACATAGCGGTCGAACAGGTTCTGACCGTAGTCGGAATAGGATTCGAGATAGGCTTTCTGGATCTCATGGCCGATGAACTCGGCGTAGCGCGGCACCAGTTCGGCCTTGATGAATTCCAGATAGCGCTTCTCGGTCTCTTCAGCGAGCTGCTCGCGGCGGATGGCGAGCTCGAGCACATACATCAGGTGAACCGGATCGGCGCCGATCTCCGCAGTGTCGTGATTGAATGTCGCGGCCAGCACCTTGAACGCGAACCGCGTCGAGACGCCGTCCATGCCCTCGTCGATCCCCGCGGCATCCTTGTATTCCTGGACGCTGCGCGCCTTGGGATCGGTCTCTTTGAGGCTTTCGCCGTCATAGACCCGCATCTTGGAGAACAGCGTCGAGTTCTCGTGCTTGCGCAGGCGCGACGCCACGCAGAAGCGTGACAGCGTCTGCAGCGTCGCCGGCGCGCAAGGCGCGTCGGCGAGGCTCGAGCCCTGGATGAGCTTCTCGTAGATCTTCTGTTCCTCGGCGACGCGCAGGCAGTACGGAACCTTGATCACGCAAATGCGGTCGATGAAGGCCTCGTTGTTCTTGTTGGCCTTGAAGCTTTGCCACTCGGCTTCGTTGGAATGCGCGAGAATGATGCCGGTGAACGGAATGGCGCCGATATTCTCGGTGCCGATATAGTTGCCCTCCTGCGTCGCCGTCAGCAGCGGATGCAGCATCTTGATCGGCGCCTTGAACATTTCGACGAATTCAAGAACGCCCTGATTGGCGCGGTTGAGACCGCCCGAATAGCTGTAGGCATCGGGATCGTTTTGCGCGAAGGTCTCGAGCTTGCGGATGTCGACCTTGCCGACCAGCGAGGAGATGTCCTGATTGTTTTCGTCGCCAGGCTCGGTCTTGGCGATGGCAATCTGCCGTAGCCGCGACGGCTGGATCTTGGCGACGCGAAACCGGGAAATATCACCGCCAAAGGCTTGCAGGCGCTTGTAGCACCATGGCGACATCAGTCCGGTGAGGTAGCGGCGCGGAATGCCGTACTTCTCTTCGATGATGGGTCCCAATGCCTCCGGCTCAAACAGCCCAAGCGGGCTCTCGAATACCGGGCTCAGTTCATCGCCGGCCTTGAGCACGTAGATCGGATTGATTTCCATCAGGGACTTGAGCCGCTCGGCAAGCGATGACTTGCCGCCGCCGACCGGGCCGAGCAGGTAGAGGATCTGCTTGCGCTCCTCCAAGCCCTGCGCCGCATGCCGGAAGAAGGCGACGATGCGCTCGATGGTGTCTTCCATGCCGTGGAAGCCGGTAAACGCCGGATAGATGCGCAGCGTCCTGTTCAAAAAAATACGGCCAAGGTGTGGATCCTTGGCCGTGTCGATGATCTGTGGTTCACCAATTGCCGTCAGCAAGCGTTCCGCCGCGTTGGCGTATCGCATCGGGTCGCCCCGACACGACTCCAGATACTCGGCCATTGGCATATCGGTTTCGGTACGCGCTTCGAACGTCCGGACGAAGGCGTTGAACAGAGAATCATTGTACATGATCCCTCATCTCCCACGTCAGATCGGTTTTTCTGCGCAATGGGCCGCCATCCAGGCGTATCCGCGCAGCTTCCGATCGCGAATCAGCACCAGCCCAGTATCGATTGGACACCGCACTTAGTTCCCCTGGCAATACGTAGTTTGCCGAAAACTTGTGCGAGGCATTAGGCAACAAGGTGATCTTGGCGGCAACTTGGCCGGTTTAGGGCCTGCTGTGGCATATCCGTCACGTCGAAGGCGGCCTCAGATGACGCAATTTGGAGCAGGGACATTTGGAGCAGGGACATGGAACTCGACCTACGCACACGCCCCGGCGGGAAAATGAGTCGGAAACATGACTCGCGCGCCGCCGCCGGGACCACGCCGCGCTTTCTGCGAGGTCAACCCCGCCGCGGTCTGGTTGTTGCAGCGTCCGCATCGCACATTCGGTATCGTGACGAAGCGATGCACTCGCCTTCACAACTTGGCGAGTGGCAGCGCGATATCCGTGATGATCGCAGTCGCAGCATCAGATGGCGCGTTCATGTTGCGTTGCGCGCGGAAACCGCGCCAAGCGTTCTGGTGGACTTTGTCCCGGCGTTAACCGCGATCATAAATGTGACGTCGGCTGGCGCGGTCAAAAGCTCCACGACAACGTGCCGACATTGGACGCACGCTCCAGCGTCGCAATGGAATCGAACACGGCCGCCGGCCGGTTCTGCCGCAGGCCGGCCGTAATTGTCTCGAACTTTTCGCGCAATCCGGCGCGGTCCAACGGCTGCTCGGGCGTGCCGGGAAAATGCTCGATCTCCTCAACGAACTCGCGGCCGTCCTTCAAGCGGACCGTCACGCGGCTCGCCAGCGGATTCTTTACAGTCGTTTCCTTACGCAGCTCGAGCTTCACCTTCCCGCAGAGATTGCGGATGGCCGGGTCGTTGAGTGTCGTTTCGGAAAAGGCGCCCGGATCGCGCGGGTCGAAGTAGCATGCAAGGGCCACACAGAATGGCGTGCTGTATTGCGCCATGGCCAGATCGCGCGGCTCGGGAATGTTGTGGTGACTGAGCATTTTCTCGCTGCCCGCAACCGTCACATCCTCGACGTCATCGCCCGCAAAACCGCAACGGCTCTTCAGCCCAAGAATGGCGGTGACCGGCACATGCGCCGTGATGTGGCAGGAATAGCGCTTGAACATGATGCGAGCAGTCTTCCACTCCTCGCCCAGGCCCGCCGTGAGGCGGTTCGCGTCGCGATCGCGGCAGAAGACGTTGAGATAGCCGAACTTGCCTTCAAGGATGGTCACCGGGCCGGCAAAGCCGTCACGGGCCAGCACCGCCGCCATCACGCCGGATTGCGCGCCGTGCCCGAGATGCAGCCGCTTCACCGTGCCCCCGCCGGACTTCGCGAATTCCAGCAGTCCCGATGACAGCGAGCCGGCAATTCCGAGCGCGCTGGTCATTTGCTCGGCGTTCAATTTCAATAGCCGGCCCGAGACGATCGCGCCGCCAAACGGCCCGGTCACGCCCGGTGCGTGGAAACCGATTTTCTCAATTGTCTCCAGCGCCGCGTCGCCGATCCGATGCAGCACCTCGAAGCCGGCGACGAAGGCGGTGATGAAGTCGCGCCCCGAGGCCTCTACCTCCTGCGCCAGCGCGAGCGCCGGCGGCAGCAATGACGCACCCGGATGCACGCCCACGCTCGGCGACACCAGATTGTCCATCTCGAACGAATGCGCGAACACGCCGTTTGCGAGCGCCGCCATCGGCGCATGCACCTTGAGCGGTGTCCCCAGGACGGTGCTGCCTCCGCCTTTTCCGTACTGTTCGGCATAGGCGAGCACAGGCTTTGAGGAGGGCACCGTGCTGCCGAACGCGCACACCCCGACAATATCGATGATGCAGTCCTTGGCGCGCTCGACGACGGCTTGCGGGATTTCGTCGAATTGCAGCTTCGTCGCGAAGTCGGCGAGCACTTGAGCGGCGGTCATCATGGGTGAGTTCTCGTTACAAAACCACGGTGGAGCGATTGCGCGGCCGTTTCAGGCACGCAGCGCGATGGCGACTTCATCGCCGTGCGGCGCGAGCTTGGTGCCAAGCTGCTTGGCGCCGGCGGAAACCTGACCGAAGACTTCGCCTTCGTTCTTCAGCGTGCAGAGCACGGTCTCGTTGGCGTCGTTGTGGCGGACGAATTGAAACGCAGCTTCTTTCACATCGGTGTCGTCGAAAGTCACTTTGGCGAGCATGCCGACCCAATCGCCGTGCTTGATGCCGCCGTGCCCGGTGTGAAAGGAGAAGCTGCCGAGGCCGTAGTAGATCGGCTTGCCGCGATAGCTTTCGACCGGCAGCGAGAAATGCGGCCCGTGGCCGAAGACGGCATCGGCGCCGGCGTCGATCGCGCTATGGGCGATGTCCCGCATGTACTGGAAGACAGTCTGGTCCACCCCCCAGTGGCACGAGGCGATGACAATATCGCTTTTGGCCTTGAGCGCCGCGACGTCGTCGCGGAAACGCTGCAACGACGGCGGGTCGGCCCAGGTGAGGATCGCAGGCGCCACGCCCGGCCGGTTGAGCGGGATCGCGCTCGGCCCGGCTCGAAACATTGGCACCTGATACGCCGTGTGACCACGGATGGTGGCGACGCCCACCGCATTGTCGGCCGCTTCATGGTCGGTCATCCAGAATACCGAGGTGCGCTGCAGCATGCCGATGCGCAGGCCCTGCGACTCCAGCACCACCGGCTCGCGCGCCTTTTGCAGAGTGGCGCCTGCACCGGTATGCGGAATGCCCAGTTGATCCAGCCGCGCGATCGACGACAAGATCGGCGCGGTGCCGTAATTGACGTTATTGGCGATGCCGACCGCGTCAATGCCTGCGATTTTCAGCGCTTCGGCGGACGCCAGCGGCGCGAAGAATCCCTCGCGGTCGAGCGCATGAGCGGCGTCCGGCTCGTAGAAACAGCATTCGAGATTGCTAAGAACGAGATCGGCCGAATTGAACTCCGCCGCGACCTGCGCGAACGGCCCCGCCGGGTTCGTGACGTTCATCAGGTTGACGTCACCGGTGAGAAGAACTTTCAAGGTCATGCGGAGGGAATCCCTGTTGTGTGGATTTGGCTACGGCGGGACGTAGGCAGATCGCGTGAGCGTCACTCCGGCTTGATGTTGTTCGCAAGGATGACCTTGCGCCACTTCGCGGTGAAGTCGACGATGAATTTCGCAAAGTCGGCCTGTGAAGTCACAAACGGATCGAGCGAGAGTTTGGTGAGCTGTGCCCTGAACGCCGGATCGGCGAGCGCGCCGTTCACCTGCGTATGGAGGACCGCAATGATATCCGGCGGCGTTTTGGCGGGCGCGCCCAAGCCGACCCAGCCGGCGGCTTCATAGTCTTTGACATATTCGCCGAGCGCCGGAACATCCGGGAATATTTCCGCGCGCTTTGCGGTCGTCACACCGAGCGCTCGCAGTTTGTCGTCCTTGACGTAACCGACCACAGACACGAGCGAGGTGAAGACCGCGCCCAGGCGGTTCGCCATCAGATCGGTGAGCGCCGGCCCGATGCCGCGATAATTCACCGTGACGAGATCGATCCCCGCCATCGACTTGAAGAGGACACCGATGAGCTGCGACGGGCTTCCCGGCCCGAGCGAGCCGACATTGATCTTGCCGGGATTGGCTTTGGCGTAGGCGATGAATTCGGGAACGGTCTTGGCGGGGAATAACGGATTCACCACCAGCACGAACGGGGCACTGATCAGGCTCGCCACCGGCGCGATATCGTGGACGAAATCGAAATTGAGATTGTCGTACAGTGTCGCGTTGTAGGCATTGCCGTCACCGATCTGCAGCAGCGTGTAGCCGTCCGGATCCGAGCGTGCGACGAACTCGGTGGCGATATTGCTGCTGGCCCCGGGACGGTTCTCGACCACGAACTGCTGGCCGAGTTTGTCCGACAGCCAGGCCGAGATCAGCCGAGTGGATGTATCGGTGAAACCGGCGGGCGGAAAGCCGACGACGACGCGCACCGGACGCGCCGGATAGTCGATGGCCCAGGACTTCCCGGACACCGCCGGCAAGGCGGCGGCGCCTGCGGCAAGCTTCAGGAAATGTCTGCGAGCAACTCCCATCGCGGATCCCCCCAATGTCGTTCCCGGCATGTCGAGATGCCGGGCGCGAAAACTTGACCGCGAAAATACCTCATGCCGCCATACTGGAATAATGCTAATTTTGTATCGAGCTATAGCAATCCTGCTATGGAACCGACCGATGCAAGCGAATGATCCTCTCGGCCTGCGGTTCAATCTGCGCGATCTGCACATCCTGATGACGGTCGTCCAGGTCGGCAGCATGAGCAGAGCCGCCAAAGTGTTGAACACGGTACAGCCGGTCGTATCGCGCTCGATCGCGGAACTGGAACATGCGCTCGGCGTCCGCCTTCTCGATCGCGGCCGCCAAGGCGTGAAGCCGACCGAATACGGCCGCGCCTTGCTCGATGGCGGAACAGCGGTGTTCGACGATCTCCGCCAGACGATGAAGAACATCGAGTTCCTCGCCGATCCCACGGTCGGCAATGTGCGTGTCGGCTGCAATCCTTTTCTGGCGGCGAGCTTCGTGTCGGCGGTGGTGCATCGCGTGGCGCAGCAGTCTCCGGGCATCGCGTTTCATTTGGAGACCGGGTATGCCGTCGAACTGTCCAATCACCTGGACGAGCGCAACGTCGATCTGTTGATCACGCGGCCGATGCGGCCGGTTGCTGACGAGCGCGTGGCCTTCGAGTTCCTGTTCGAGGATTCTTATTCGATCGTGGTCGGCGCGCAACATCCTTGGGCGCGGCGGCGCAGCATCGAACTCGCTGACCTGATGGACCAGCAATGGGTGCTGCCGTCGCCCGGGAATTCGACCGGCGCGGTGTCGATGGAAGCCTTTCGCAAAATCGGCCGCGGCTATCCGGCCAAGACGGTCGTCGTCGACCTATTTGCCGTGAGGATCAGCCTGTTGCTGACTGGGCCTTTCATCTCGGTATTTCCGGCCTCGGTTCTGAAGTTTTCGGCGGTCGGGGCCGGCCTGAACGTGCTGTCGATGAAACGGCCGCTTGGTCGAACGCAAGTCGGCATATTGACACTCAAGAGCCGCGCCATCCGTCCGCCCGTGCAGACCTTCATTGACAGCTGTCGCAAGCTCGCCAAGGAAATGACCAGGCGAGCCACCTAACACCCGCGTGCGGCGGTGGTGCCGCGCGCCCGGTCGCGCGCGCCATTTAGCTTAAATCCTAGACACAACTTTACGAGCCGGAAGGGCATCGTCGGATACTGGCAAAGACATGACTAGTCTGAGCTTATGACCGTGCCCAGTCTCTCGACGTTGCTGGCCATCACGGCTTTCACGCCGATTCTCGCGGGGTGCCTTCTGTTGCTCTCGTGGCTGCAGCACCGGAGCATCGTCGCGCTGGCTTGGTGGGGATCCGGTTTCATCACCGCGTCCATCGCGACGACGATTATCGTGCTTGCCCGCGGCACAATCCCCGACTTCTGGTCGATCATTGTCGGAAACGCGCTTCTGGCTGCCGCCTACGGGCTCATGTGGTGCGGAGCGCGCACGTTCAACGGCGAGAAGACCTCAATTCTTTTGGCACTGGCAGGCGTACCGCTCTGGATCGCAGCTTGCGCGATCGCACCCATCTATGAGCGGGCGGAAGCCCGGGCCAGCGTGATGGCGGCAATCGCCATGTTTTATACCCTGCTCACTCTCCTTGAACTCTGGCGCGGACGTGGCGATGGGGTATGGCGCTGGCCTATCATGCTGGTCTTACTGGCGCACGCTGCAGCAATCCCAGTCCGAATTCCACTTGCCGCAGCCTGGATCCACCCCGATCCTTCCGACGCGGGGTTACTGACCTTTATGATCTTTGAGACGGCGTTTGTTTGCTTCTGCGCGGCATATCTGCTCGGCAGTCTCGCCAAGGATCAAATCGCGGCAAGTTATCGGCGCATCTCGCTGACCGACTCTTTGACCCATGTTCCTAACCGTCGTGGTTTCTTTGAGACAGCCGAGCGATTGTTGATGAGAACGCGCTTCATGCGTCGGCCGGTCGCGCTCCTTATGTTTGATCTGGATTGCTTCAAAAGCATCAATGACAGATACGGGCACCAGACCGGCGATGAAATGCTTATCGCATTTTGCCGATTATCGGCTTCGATGCTGCGGCCGACTGATCTTTTTGGCCGCATCGGCGGCGAGGAATTTGCAACTCTATTACCAGGTACGGACCAGCAAGACGCTCTCGCGTTGGCGGAACGACTGAGAACCGCGCTCGAAGGCACTTCTCACACGGTAGGGGGACTAAGGCTCAGCGCCACCGTGAGCGTTGGTATCGCAGTCTCGGATAATGCCGATGTTGATCTCGGCGCGCTTCTAAAAGAGGCCGATCAGGCGCTTTATCGGGCGAAAGAGCTGGGCCGCAATCGTGTGGAAGTATCGGGGTGGCCGGATAGACTGCCGCCGACCAAGCAGCGGAATGTTCTGTTCCCCGCAGCATGAAGCTCAACGTCGGTTAGAGCATGACCCCGAAAAGCATGCCCTTGGACTTGATCCGAGGGTGGAAACCGGCTTTGGGAAGAGATCATGCTCAAACAAAATGTTAGATCTTGATCAGATTCGACGGAATTGGATCAAGGTCTAGCGCGCCCGTCAGGTCCGACGGCACGAAACACGGCAGCGCATTTCGTGCTCAAGCAGCTTTCGTCGGGATTGCCATTCCCCCCTCTAAATCGAGCGGTTGATGCCGCCATCGACGACGATGGTCTGGCCGGTGAGATAGCCGGCTTGCGGCGAACAAAGATAGGCGCAGAGGTCGCCGATTTCGTTCGGTTGTCCCATGCGGCGAAGCGGAATGGTCTGCGCCAAGCGCTTGAATTGCTCGTCCGGCGTCAGACCTGATTGTCTTGCTCGCGCTGAAAGGATTTCGCTGAGCCGATCGGTCATGATCGGGCCGGGTGCAATATTATTGACCGTGATGCCGTAGGGCGCGAGATCCGACGCTATGGTTTTGGCCATGACAGTCACGCCGGCACGAACCGAATCCGATACGACGAGATCGGTCATCGGCTCTTTCACGCCATAGCCCGTCAAGTTGACGATACGGCCGCGCCCCGAAGCTTTCAGCGCCGGCAGCGCTTCGCGAATGAGGCGAACCGCGCTCATCAAGTTGAGGTTGAAGGCAATATCCCAATCGCCGTCGCCGGCCTTTTCGAAGGGCGCGGTCGGCGGGCCGCCGGCATTGGTGATCAGGCAATCGAGACCGCCTAATGCGGCGATGGCCTCCGTCACGATCCGCTTCGCCGCTTGCGGCTGCGAAACGTCGGCCGCGAAATAACCGGCGGCGCCGAATTCGTTTGCGGCTCGCTCGAGCTCTTGCGCGTTGCGGGAAGATATGAACACGCGGGCGCCTTCATTCGCCAGCGATTTGGCGCAGGCCTTGCCGAGCCCCTTGCTGGCGCCGACAACAAGCGCCTTGCAGTCTTGCAAACCGAGATCCATTGGAAACCTTTCGACGGCCGCGTTTGAGAGACCGTGGCAAAACCAGCCGGCAGAATTCAGTCAGACGGTGGAGCGCGCGTAGTCGTGGACAGATAAGCGTGTTCAAGCCGGAGCGGGAGATCAGGCTCGTTGGTTCTCGCTTCCAGCACCATCGATCCACGCGCGAGTGCGTAAACGCGATCGGCGACCGCCAGCGCCTTCTCGATCAACTGCTCGACCAGAAGCACGGCGGTTCCCGCCTCGCGCAGCTGCCGCACCACCACCAACACACGATCCACCAAGACGGGCGACAGGCCGGCCGAAGGCTCGTCCAGCATGAGCAGCCGCGGCCGCCGCACCAGGCCCTGCGCAACCGCCAGGATCTGCTGTTGACCACCGGAGAGCGACGCCGCGCGTTCGTGACGCTTGGCGGCGATTTCGGGGAATAGGTCGAGCACCTCTTCGATGCGCGCGGCGCGCTCGCCGCGCGGCAGGCCATAGGCGGCCAGCAAGAGATTGTCGTTCACGGCAAGCTGCGTGAACACGCGATGCCCCTCGACGACATGCGCAAGCCCGGCCTTGACGACGTCCCGCGTGCTTAAGCCGGCAAGGTCGCGTCCGGCAAAGCATATGCGTCCCGACCACGGCAATAATCCCGACAGGGAGCGGAGCAGCGTGGTCTTGCCGGCGCCGTTAGGGCCGAGCAGCGCCACGACTTCGCCGGCACCCACCGTCAAGTTGACATCGCACAATATGCGGATCTTGCCGTAACCGGCGGCAAGGCCGCTGGCTTGCAGCAGCGGTTCAGCCGCCGAGATAGGCATTGACCACCTCCCGGTGCGAACGGATTTCGGCGGGCGATCCGGCGGCCAGCATCTTGCCGAGGTTAAGCACCGTGACGTGATGGCAGGTGTCGAAGATCAGATCGGGATGATGCTCGACCACCAGCACACCGGTGCCGGCGCGGGCGATCGCCAGCACTAACGCGCCAAGCCGCACGATCTCCTCCGCCGAAAGGCCCGCTGCCGGCTCGTCAAGCAGCAGGAAGGCGGGGCGCAGCATCAGCGCGCGGGCAATTTCCACAAAGCGGAGCTCGCTGTGCTGCAGACGGTCGGCCCGCACCGCAGCCAGCCGATCGAGGCCAACGATCTGCAGCGCCAGCATGGCGGTATCGTGCAGCTTCATTTCGTCACGGCGATGGCGCGGCAGTGCCAGCAGCGACTCGACGAACGTGCTCCTGCCGTCGATGGTGCCGCCGATCATGACGTTCTGCAGCACCGACGCCGCGCCCACAATGCGGGGGGTCTGGAACGTGCGGGCAATTCGCAAATGCGCGCGCCGGTGGCGGGCGAATACCGGCAAGGCAATCCCGTTCAGCCTGACGGTGCCGCGCTGCGGCGCGTAGTAACCTGAGATCACGTTCAGGGTCGTCGTCTTGCCGCTGCCATTGGGCCCGATCAGGCCATGGACTTGACCCCGTCGAATCTCGAGATCGAGACCATCGATAGCGCGCACGCCGCCGAAGCTCAGCGCGACTTGTTGCAGCGTCAATGCGCCGGCATCGTGCGGCGCGCCGAGCAGGCGCGGCAGCAGATCGGGCCGCGGGATGATCGCACGATTGCTCTCGAGCGGCCGGCGGTTCTTGAAATCGAGAATCTCGGCAATGCCGCCTGGGATCGCCAGCACGATCACAAGCAGCAGCGCCGCATAGAGAAATGTCGACCACGCCACCAACGGAGCGGCGAATTCCGGCAACACCGTCAGCAGAATGGTGCCAAGCAGCGGCCCGAGAATCGAGCCACGCCCGCCGATCAGGATGGCAATAAAGAACAGCACCGACAGGTCGAGCGTGAACGCGTCCGGCGTGATGTAGGATTGCAGCGAGGCGAATAGCCCTCCGGCGACGGCGGCGACGGCGCCGCTAAACAGGAACACCATCGCCAGCAATGCGGGCTTGGCGATGCCGCTTGCCTCCGCCGCAACTTCCGCATCGCGGATCGCGGTCAGCGCGCGGCCGAAGCGGCTCGCCGCGACATTGCCGGTCATCCAGGTGCAGATCGCGGCAAGACCGAAACAGAAATAATAGAAGCCCCATTCGGACGAAAAAGGCGGCGGAAAGATCGGTCCGGCGACACCGACGCCGCCGCCGGTCACGCTCTGCCACGCCAATGCCACCTGGGTGACGATGGTGGCAAAGCCAAGCGTCGTAATGGCGAAATAGAAAGTGCGCAGCCGCAGCGCCGGCAAGCCGACGATCAAGCCGAAGATCGCGCCAACCACGGCCGCAATCACCAGCGCCAGATAAGGCGACAGGGCCGGCGTCACATTGCCGGCCGTGAGCACGCTCGTGGTGTAAGCACCGAGCGTCAACAGCGCCACCCAGCCGATCGCGATCTGGCCGGCGAAGCCGACAACAAGGTTGAGGCCGGACACCAGGACCCAATAGACGCAAGCGCGGGTCGCGATGACGCCCCAATAGCCGCCGCCGAACAGCGGGAAGGCAATGCCGACAAGCAATAGCGCAATGAACGGCAATGCCGCGCCGAAAATATTTGCCGAACCGAGTGTGCGAGCGCGGCCCGATTGCAATTCTGTGGCCTGCATTTCCATCACACGCGACGCTGCAAGCTCGAGCCGGCGAGCCCCTCGGGACGCGCCAGGAGGACAATGATGAACACAGTGAATACGGCGACCGAGGCGAAGATGCCGCCGACCAGGAAGTTCGCGGTCTGCTGAAACAGCCCGAGCAGAAGGCCGGCAACCACGGCGCCGCGATTATTGCCCATCCCGCCTAGCGCAACCGGGACGAAGCCATAGAACGTCAGCAGCGGAGCGTTGCCAAAGAAGGCCAGCAGCATCTCGCCGCCGGCAAAGCCCGCAAGCGCCCCAATCGCGCCGGCGAGCGCAAAGCTCGTGATCCGCAGGCTCCGTTCCGGCAGGCCGAGCGCGCGCGCGGCGAAGCTGTCTTCGGCGATGGCGAGAAAGGCGCGCCCAATCAGCGTGTGGCGGTAGAGCAGTTCCAGGCCGACGATCGCCACGACGCAGGCGAGCATCGGCAGCCAGAACTGCTGGTCGAAACCGACGCGCGGCGTATCGAAAAGCCGCGGAAACGGACGCGACTCGGTGCCCCACTCGATCGCGGTGAATTGCTGCGCCATCAGCGCCAGCGCGAGGGTGGAGAGAACGTAGAGGTGCTGGTCGAGGCTTTTCAGCACGGGCCGCACGGCGACGATCTCGGTGATGACGCCGAAGATCGCGCCGGCAGCGAGCACGAGAACAAAGCCGACCGGGACCGGCATGCCCAGGCTGGCGATGAACAGCGATCCCAGCACGCCGCCAAGCATGCCGAGAGTGCCGGCGGTGAAGCTGAACACGCGCGACGCCGAGAACATCACATTGTAGGTGATGCCGATCAGCGCATAGAGGCAGCCGATCGCCACCCCGGACAAGACGATCGATTCGACCATTGCGATTCGACCATCGGCTCAAACACTGTAGCCGGGTGCCAGATTGAAGGCGCCGTCTTTGAGCGAATTGGCCGCGACCATCACCACCTCCTCGTCCGGATAGCCGTTGTGCTCATCGGGAGTGAAGGAGATGTCGCCATAGACGCCGGGGAATCCTTTGAGCTTGTTGAGATAGCCGACGATCTGGGCCGGTTCGGTGCCGACATTCTTCATCGCCTGCGCGATCATGCGCGGGCTGTCGTAGCCGAGCGCGATCCACCACAACAACGTATCGCCCATATCGATCTTGGCGCTCTTCAAGCGGTCGAGAAACGCGCCGGTGCGATCCGGAAGCTTGCCGCCTGGCGCATAGCAAACCGGGCGGAAATTGTTCGGATAGACCTTCGCCCAGTATTCGGGTTTTTCCAGCAGGGCCTTGGTTTGGCCGGAGCCGAGCGTGGTCTGGCCGACGATCGGCACCTCCCAGCCCATATTGCCGCGGGTGTTGATGATGCGGGACAGAAAGCCGGCATTCACGCTCCACGGCATGATCGCCTCGGCGCCCGCGGCCTGCATGCGCAAGAGCTCGGGCTTGAGATCCGGATTGGCGGCGTCGACATTGCCCTGGTAGACGACGTCGGCGCCCTTCTCCTTGAGCATGGGCACATAGGCGTTGACCGAGGCGGTGCCATATCCCGTCGTATCGCTGATCACCGCGACCTTTTTGCGCTTGAGCACTTCCACCACGTAGCGGTTGGCGGCGCCGCCGATCTGCTGATTGGTCGGTGCATTGCGGAAGCACATCGGATATTTCTGCGGATCAGTCAGCGCGTCGACCCAGCACGGATGCACTTGCGGCGTATTGGTGCGCGCGAGCAATGGCACCACAGCAAGAGACTCGCCGGAATTGACCGGGCCGAAGACGACGCTCACCTTCTGCCCGCGTGTCAGTTCGGCCGCGCTGTTCACCGCCTTGGTCGGATCGCTCTGGGTGTCGCGGGTGATCAGCTCGAGCGGACGCCCATCAATGCCGCCGGCATCGTTGATCTCCTGGACCGCCAACTGGATTCCGCGATTAATGCCGACACCGGTGGACGAGGACGGACCGGTAAGCGCCGGCAGATAGCCGATCGGGATCGGGTCCTTCGCGGCGATCGCGGGCTTGGCGATGCCGCTTGCAACCACGGCCGCGCCGGCAGACGCAAGCGCTTGGCGACGAGTCATCGACATTTGAGCGTCTCCTTGAGCTGGTCTCGATTTCACTCCCAAATTTTCCCGAGTTTCTTGAACTCGATTTTTTGTCTTTAGTTTCTTGAACTTGAGTTTCTAATAGCCGTGTCCGCGGCATTCGAGTCTTTAGGACTCTTGCGGCCAGACTCTTGCAGCGCATCGCAGGATAGCGTCTTATTATGGTGCCCACATGATGATCCTGCCTCAGGGAACTGTCTAGAGCGCTTCTGCACATCGACCGCGGTCCCTGTCAGATAACGAGCTCGGCGTCATGTGGCGAGGAAACACCCGCGAGGGCCCGTGGGCCGGAAACAGCGCGAACCGAATTCAGAGGCGTTCGACTTCGTCATCGTCGGCGCCGGCAGCGCCGGATGCGTTCTGGCCAATCGGCTCACAGCCTCTGGCCGGTATCGCGTTCTTCTGTTGGAGGCCGGCCCCCGCGGCCGGCATCCGTGGCTTCATATCCCGCTCGGCTTCGGCAGGCTCTTCACCGATCGCAGATACAATTGGTGCTACGCGACCGAGCCCCAGCCCGAGTGTCACAATCGTGAGGTGATTGCGCCACGCGGCAAGGTTCTCGGTGGGTCCAGTTCCATCAATGGGCTGATCTACATTCGTGGGCAGCCGGAGGATTTCAATTTTTGGCGACAGCTCGGAAATGTCGGCTGGAGCTTCGAGGACGTTCTGCCCTATTTCCGCAAGGCGGAAGACAACGAACGCGGCGCCGATGAATTCCACGGCGCAGACGGGCCGCTCGCGGTGTCGGACTTGCGCGACCGGCATCCGCTCGCGCAGGCCTATGTCGAGGCGGCGCTGCAGTGCGGGTATCCACGCAACGACGATTTCAACGGGCCGGTGCAGGAAGGCGCCGGCTATTACCAGACCACCATGCGCAAGGGCGTGCGGTCATCGACCGCGGCCGGCTATCTCAAGCAGGCCGGCCGGCGCGCCAATCTGAAGGTCGTTTCGAACGCGCTCGCCGCGCGCATTGTGTTTGACGGCCGACGCGCGACCGCCGTCGAATATCTTGTCGGCAACGACAAACGCCGCGCTCGCGCCGATATCGAGGTGATCGTCGCATCCGGGGCTTTCAATTCGCCGCAACTGCTGCAGCTTTCGGGAGTAGGCCCGGCCGCGCTCCTGAAGTCGCACGGGATAGCCGTCGTCGCGGACGCTCCAGGCGTCGGCGCTGATCTCAACGACCATATTTCAGGCCGCATCATATTGCGCTGCAAGGAGCCGATCACGCTCAACGACGCAGTGCGCACGTTGCCAGGAAAGCTCACTCACGGCTTGCACTATCTCGTCACCCGCCGCGGTTATCTCGCCATCCCGGCGGTCTCTGCCGGGTGCTTCTTGCGCGCCCATCCCGCCTCGGCGACGCCCGACTCGCAATGCTCGATCTCGCTGTTCTCCGCCGGCGTCATCGGCGGCGATCTGCACCCGTTCCCAGGCGTGACGGGAAATTGCGTGTTGCTGAGGCCGGAGAGCCGCGGCTATGTCCGCATCAAATCCGCCGATCCGCGACAAGCCCCCGCCATCAATCCAAACTATCTGGCGACCGAGCGAGATCGCGAGACCATCGTGGCCGGCGTCGCTGCCATGCGCCGTATCTTTCAGGCCCCCGCCATGGCGCGTCATATCGCCGAGGAGATCGAGCCGGGCCGGCAGTGCGACAATGACGATGAATTGCTCGATTTCATCCGCCGCCGCGGCTCGACCACCTATCATCCAGTGGGCACCTGCCGGATGGGGCAGGACGAAAAGGCCGTCGTCGACGAACGGCTGCGCGTGCGAGGTCTCACCGGCTTGCGCGTGATCGATGCCTCGATCATGCCGGCGGTCGTGTCCGGCAACACCAACGCGGCGACGATCATGATCGGCGAAAAGGGCGCCGACATGATCCTTCAGGACGCGATGGCGGCCTGAATATATCTGTCAGGACTTATCCATTGCGTTATCGGCGACCAGTTCCGCGCCGTTGATGTAGCTCGCCGCATCGGAGACGGCAAAGACGATGAGATTGGCGATCTCCTCGGGCGTACCCCAGCGCGTATCGCGCATGCCCTGATTGCTCGACCATTGCGCGCGCTCGCGCGCGGCGTCTTCGGGATCAAGCTTGCGCTTGGCCATCTCGCGTTCCCATTTTGCGAACCGCTCCGGCGTGTTGATGAAGCCTGGAATCACGCAGTTGACGCGGATGTTATGCGGCGCAAGCTCATTCGCCAGGATCTTGGAGAAACGAATTTCGGCTGACTTTGCGGGACCGGTGCAGGAGGACAAAAACGGCGGGTTGAGCGTCATGATTCCGGTCTGGCCGCTTACATTGACGATCCGGCCGCCACCCTGCGCGATCATCATGGGCACGATCCGCTGACAGATGCGGAATTGCGCAAAGAAATTGATGGCCATGCCCTCCACGAGTTCTTCATCGGTCACTTCGAGAAAGGGCTTATAGGTGCCCGTGCCGGCATTGTTGACGAGAATATCGATGCGGCCGAGTTTGTCTTTGACGGTGCGCGGTATAGCTTCGATCTGTTCGACTTTTGTTACGTCGAGCGAATGCGTCTCAATTTTCACCTGGGTCGTTTGCACGATGTCGCGCGCCGCTTCCTCAAGCGCCGCCTCGCGCCGCGCGCAGATGAGGACTTTCACGCCCTCCCGCGCGAGCGCCCGCGCAGTTTCGAGACCTATGCCTTTGCTTCCGCCAGTAATGAGCGCCGTCTTGCCGGTAAGACCGAGTTCCATAGCCCCTGCTCCACTCGGATAGGTGATGCCTTCTGCGGAAATCTGACTGTCCGAAATCTCAACGTCCCAAGAAGCGACATTGCCCGATCGATCGCCGACGCATTGTTAGCTCGTACTCGCCCTCTCCCCCTGGAAGATCGTGGTCCAGGATGGGAGGCCGCCCACGCGCTCTACGCGCGTGTCCACTGCGCGGAAGCAATATTGACAGCCAACAAGATTGACCGTCAATCTAACCGGCAAGCAAGAAAGAGCGCGGAATTGCACCGGCAGCGCCAACGAAAAGGGGAGATCGTTATGGCCCAACTCTGGGCCGGCACTTGCCGGCACAGGACAAGACCAATCATCAGCCGGCATTTCATCAGCCGACATTGAGTTGGATGCCCTTGGAGCGCGATGCGCGGGCAGCGCTTTTGCGAAACCGCTCCCGATGTCACAGCAGACAAGACGAATTGATCATCTCAGGCCATAACGACAATCAGCGTCAGAGGTAGCCATGCATCGCCTGCTCGCAGCCGCCGTGCTCGTCATCGCATCATCGGTCACGGCACTCGCACAAGACGATATCGTTTTGCGCGGCATGGGCTCCTTCCACGTCGGCGGGCGGATCGTCGAGGTTTCGGGCAAACCGGTGCGCGACATTGTTCGGGTGCCGGGCGGGCCGTCGTCGAAGCTCGACCCCAATGGGCAATATCAGGTCGAGCAAATGTATGCGCAGTATTTTCTGCCCAAAGACCGCAAAGGCAAAGTGCCGCTATTGATGTGGCATGGCGGCGGCCTTACCGGTGTCACCTATGAGACCACGCCGGACGGGCGCGAAGGCTGGCTCAATATGTTCATCCACAAGGGCTGGGACACTTATGTCTCCGATGCGGTGGAGCGTGGCCGTTCAGGCTTTGCGAGCTCAGATGTCTGGCCCGGCGAGCCGATCTTCATAACCTATGCCGACCCGTTCGAGCGCTTTCGCATCGGCGCCGGCGAAGGCTCGTGGAATCCCGATCCGGCGAAGCAGAAGCTGATGCCGAACGTGCAGTTTCCGGTCGAGGCCTACGCCAACTACATGAAACAGATCGTGCCGCGCTGGCTCTCCACCGACGATGCGGTCATCGCGGGCTACGTCGCGCTGGTCGACAAGGTCTGTCCGTGCGTGCTGTTGACCCACAGCCAAGGCGGCTCGTTCGGCTTCAAGGTTGCGGAACAGCGGCCCGACAAGATCAAAGCCATCGTCGCCGTGGAATCCGCAAGCGCCGGCACGCTCGACAAGGCCGCGGCGCTCAAGAATATCCCGATCCTCATGGTGTTCGGCGACAATGTCGACCTGCATCCGCGCTGGGTCGCCTACCGCAAGCTCGATCTTGCCTATGCGGACGCTGTGCGGGCTGCCGGCGGCAAGGTCGATGTGATCAATCTTCCCGACATCGGCATCAAGGGCAATTCGCACATGATGATGATGGATAAGAACAACGCCGCGATCGCCGATGTCATCCAGGACTGGCTGGTCAAACAAGGGCTCACTACACAAGCCGCGAGCCCGGCGAAACGGAAGCGGCATGCGCTGCACTCTTGATGTGCGACAATCATTTGCGATCGAGGTGAGAAGGCAAGACATGAAAAGCTTGGCGAGCCCGAAGAGGATCATCGGACGTTTTCTGGTGATTGCGGGCGTTCTTGGCGTTTTGACGGTGCAATTTCGCGGAGCTTACGCGGCGGAGAAATTGCGGGTCGGCATCAATCTGACCACGATCGAAACGCTGCCGATCTACATCGCCGCCGATGGCACGCCCGACGCAGTCGAACTCGCCGGTGGCGGCATTCCGTCCTTGACGGAAGGCAAGGCCGATGCTGCGACCAATGCCGAAACGCAGGCCATCCTGCGCTCGACCTCCGACCCGAATATCCGCGTCATCCTGACGGTCGCGGAATACGCCTATCACATCGTCGCGCGCCGATCGTCCGGGATCCAAGGCGCAGCCGACCTTCGCGGCAAGAAGATCGCGACGTCGCTCAACAGCTCCGCGCATTTTTACATCGCCAAGACGTTACGCAATGCCGGATTGTCGGAATCCGACGTCACGATCGTCGGCATGTCGCCGCCGGAAATGCCGGCGGCGTTGGCGCGCGGCGATATCGACGCAGTGTCGATCTGGGAGCCGGCCGCGCAGCAGGCGATCGACACGCTCGGCGCCGATGCGGTGATCATTCAAGGCCCGCCATATAGCGAGCGCTTCAATCTCAACACGACCACCGAAGTCACATCCGATCCGGTCAAACGCGCCGCGCTCGTCAGCTTCGTGCAGTCGCTCATTCGCGCCTCGCGCGAAGTCCGCGAACATCCCGAGCGCACTCAGCCGCTGATCGCCGCAAAACTGAATTTGCCGCCCGCGCTCGTGGCGACAACGTGGAAGCTGTTTGCCTTCCCAGCGGCCATTTCCGACGATCTGCTCGCAACCATGAAGGAGCAGGAGCCGTGGATGGCCGAGAAGCAACATCGCGCGCCGCGCTCCCCCGATGCTATTGCCTCGCTCATTGACGCGAGCGTCTGGCAGGAGGCGGCAAAGTCGCATTGAAGGCCGCGAACATGGTCCCATCCTTGACGCAGCATTGGACGCAGCAAGACCGGACCGCACGCATCTCGGCGTGGCTCCTCACGCTTGTGCTGTGCCTTTTGACGCTCTCTGCCGCGCAAGCGGCCGACTGGCCGGCCTCCCCTATTCACATCATCCTGCCGTTTACTCCGGGCGCATCAACGGATGTGGTGATACGCACGATCGCGCCGAAATTCTCGGAACTGATCGGCGCCCCTGCCGTGATCGAAAACCGCGGCGGCGCCGGCGGGCTTATCGCGACCGAGTCAGTCGCGACCGCCAATCCCGACGGTTACACCCTTCTGGTGGTGACGACATCGTTCGCCGCGCAGCCGGCGATCATGGGCAAGCTGCCCTACGATACTGCCCATGATTTTGCGCCGATTGCGCTGTTGGCGGACCTGCCGGGTGTCCTTGTCGTCAATCCGAAAGTGCCGGTCAAAACCTTTGCTGAATTTCTGGATTACGCGAAATCGCATCGCCTGACTTACGGCTCGGCCGGGATCGGCACGTTTCCGCATCTCGGCATGGAACTGCTCAAGAGCCGCGCCGGAATTCCGATGACGCATGTCCCATATAAGGGCGCCTCGCAGGCGCTTACCGATGTGATCGGCGGACAGATCGACGTCAAGCTCGATGCCTATGTCAGCTCGGCCGGCCACCTTGCCGACGGCACGCTGCGCGCCTTGGCGGTTTCCAGCCTGACCCGGCTGCCCGAACTTCCCGATGTCCCGACAATCGCGGAATCGGGATTTCCCGGCTTTGAAGTCACTTATTGGATCGGCGTCGTCGCGCCGGCTGCCGTGCCGGAACCAGTGCGGGCGCGGCTGCAGGAAGCCTTCATCGCATCGCTGACGCCTGAGAATAAGGCCCTGCTGGCGAAACAAGGCGTGCGCGCTGTCGGCGAAGGACAGCAGGCGCTGCAAAGTCTGATCGATCGCGAGCTTGCGCAATGGCAAAAGCTCGCGGGCGAAACCGACCTGACCATCAAATGACCCTCCCCTTGCCTCGTCCGTAGCTCGAAGAGCGAACAGCATGCCTCCCCTGACGCCGCCGCCCGACCGCAATCCGCGAACACCCAAGCTGAAAGCGCCGGCCGGCGTCGTCGACACCCACATCCACCTGTTCGGTCCGGCATCCAAATGGCCGTTCCACGCCGGCAGCCGATATGTCTCGGAAGATGTGCTGCCCGAACATGCCATCGCGCTGCAGAAAGCGCTTGGCCTCGCCACGTCGATCGTGATCAGCGGCGGCGGCTATGGAACCGATTACCGGCATCTCGCGGAAGTATTGCAGGCGTTTCCGGATCGCTTTCGCGGCGTCGCTTTGCTGCCGCCACGGACCAGCAGCGACGAGATCGCGATGCTGGACGGGCTTGGCGTACGCGGCGCGCGTTTCGTCAGCCCCGCGCACGGCGCGCATCTTCCGCAACTCGCCACGTCATCGCCGCTGGTCGAACGCGTCGTTGCGGCCGGGTGGCACATTCAGTTTTATCCGCATCGCACCGACCTGCCCGACTTCAAGGACCAGCTTCTCTCGCTTGGAACCGACATCGTGCTCGACCACTTCGCCCATATTCCGGCCGAAGGCGGCGTCGATCAGCCGGCCTTTCGCTGCCTGTTGGACATGCTCGACAGCGGCCGGGTCTGGGTGAAACTATCCGGCCCCATGCGCTGCACCATGGAGGAGCCGCCCTATCCGAGCGTCGCGCCGTTGGCGCGCGCTCTGGTGCGGCACGCTCCCGAGCGCCTGGTGTGGGGCTCGGATTGGCCGCATGTGAATATGACCGACCGGACCATGCCGAACGACGGCGACCTTCTCGATCTGCTGCTCGAATGGGCGCCGGACGAAAGCGTGCGCAAGAAGATCCTGGCCGACAATCCGGCGAAGCTTTATCGGCTCGTATAATAGGACATCGAGAACGACAAATGTGAGAATAGACTAGATCGCTCGCTCGGCGCGCCGACAAGAGAGGCCAACGGCCTCCTTGATCAAAAGAGAACGCCCGATCGCTTAGGGAGGAATGTCATGCACAAGTCCGGCCTCGGAGCCGTAGCGGCGCTGACTGCTTTATTTGCGGCCGCGCTCTTGCCCCAACCGGCGGCTGCCGAGGAGTGGAATTTCTACATGCACCAATCCGCGCCGAACTTCGCCACCTCGCGCGGTGCGCAGCTGTTCACCGAGGAGATCGACAAAGCGACCAATGGCGAGCTGAAAGTGCGCCTTCACCTCGCCGGCACGCTGCAGATCAATGCCAGCAATATCACACAGGCTGTCGGTGAGAACGTCGTGCAGATCGGCGACGATCTGTTCAATTCCGGCAATGTGCCCGTCGCCGGCATTCCGCGCCTGCCGATGCTCATCCAGTCCTATGACGACTTTGCCAAGGCCGACGCGGTGCTCAAGCCGTATATCGAAAAGGCGTTTGGCCAGAAGGGCACGACCGTTCTCGCGTCCTACACCTATCCGATGCAATTCGTTTGGGGGCGCAAGAAAATCGAGTCGCTCGACGACATCAAAGGCTTGAAGCTTCGCGTGGCTCAGCCCGAGCAGGGCGAATTCGTGCGGCGTTTCGGCGGCACCTCCATCACCATGAGCGCGCCGGAAGTGCCCTCCGCGCTCGATCGTGGCGTCGTCGACGGCATTTTCACCGCCGGCGTCGGCGCCGTGCTGTGGAAGGACCTGCTCAAATACGGCTACGTCCTGATCGTCAACGTCAACAACTCCTACATCATCGCCAATACCGACGCCTTCAACAAACTGTCGCCCGACCTGCAGGCCAAGCTCCGCAAGGTCGCCGCCGATACCGCAGCGTGGAACCAAGACACGATGAAGAAGGAGGAAGACGCCTCCGTCCAGACGCTCACGGCCATGGGTTACACCTTTACCAAGGCCACGCCGGACGAAATCGCCCGCGCCGTCGACGCCATGAAGCCCTATTGGGAGGAATGGGCGAAATCGCGCGGGCCTGATGTTACTGAGGCGCTGGGGAAAGTTCGCACCGCGCTTGGTCGGTGAGCGCCAAGGTGACTACCATGCCGGCCATTGTGGACGAACATCTGTCGCGCAATCACCGGATGACGCAGGCGATAGGCGAAGGCCCCCTCGAGCGTGTCTGCAAATATATCTGCGTCGTGGCGATCGCCGTGATGCTGATCGTTGTCGCGGTCGATGTCGTCACCCGCTCGCTGTTCAACTTCTCCTTCGAGATTTCCGACGAGCTCGGCGGCTATCTGCTGGCGACGATCACTTTCGTCAGCCTGCCGGTCTGCCAGGCCAATGGCAGCTTTCACCACGTCGAACTTGTTCAGGCCCGCCTGTCGCCGCGCGGCCGGGCAGTGTCGCATCTTATTTTCGATCTGCTGTCGCTGATGTTCTGCGGCCTGTTGCTGTGGCAGCTGGGCCGGTTCGAGATCTCGTCCTGGCGCTTCGACGACCACGCGCCGACCTATCTCGGGACGCCGTTATGGCTTCCGCGTGCGGCAATGCTCATAGGCAGCGCCGCTCTCTGCTTTTCGATGCTGCGTACCCTGCTCGTCGATATCCGCAGAATTCGCGACGTAGGGCGTGCCGCATGAGCCCAGAACTGCAGATCGTCCTCACCTTCGCGGTGTTTCTCGTTCTGCTGACCTGCGGCATGGCCGTTCCGTTCGCGATTGCGGTGCCCGCGGTGTTCTATCTCTTGCTTCAGGGCGGGCTGCCAAGCCTCAACAGCCTCGGGCTGGTGAGCTGGGGCAGCATGAACAGCTTCGTCCTCACTTGCGTTCCGCTGTTCATGCTGATGGCGGAGATTCTGCGCACCAGCGGCCTGAGCCGGCGCATCTATAGCGGCTTGTCGAAATTGGTGGCGCGGCTGCCCGGCGGATTGCTGCAGACCAATATCGCCGGCTGCGCCGTGTTTGCATCCGTGAGCGGCTCGAGCATCGCGACCGCGGCCTCCATCGGCGGCGTGGCGCTGCCGCAGCTCATCGAGCGCAAATACGACCGGCCGCTTGCCGCGGGTTCGCTGGCCGCCGGCGGCACCCTCGGGATTCTGCTGCCGCCGAGCTTCGGCATGATCGTCTACGGCACTTTCACCGAAACCTCCGTGCCCAAGCTGTTCATGACCGGCGTCGCACCCGGGCTGATCATGACGGCGGCATTCATGCTCTATATCGGGGTGCATGCGACCATCGCGCCGCATGTCGCGCCGCGCGAGCAAGGACCGCGGTCGCTGAGCGATTTCATCTGTGCGCTGGCCGACGTACTGCCCTTCGCCGTGCTGATCGCGGGCACGCTCGGCGGCATCTATGCCGGGCTCGTCACCACGACCGAAGGCGCCACGATCGGTTGTTGCCTCGCCATCCTGCTCGGCGCCGTTGTCGGCGACTTGACCTGGCGTGGTCTTCTCGAGGCCATGTGCAGCACCGTGAAATTCTCCGGCAACATCCTCTTCATCATCTTCGCGGCCTATGTATTTTCCTACGCCATCAGCTTTGCCGGCGTCGGCGAAAAGGTGACGCGCTTCATCGTCGACCTGCACTTGAGCCGGCTCGAATTCTTCTTCGCCTTGTTCGTGCTTTACACGATCCTCGGCTGCCTCATTGAAAGCCTGGGCATGATCGTGATCACGGTACCGCTGATCTTTCCCGTATTGCCCAATTACGGGATCGATCCGCTGCTGTTCGGGGTCGTGCTGGTGCTGTTCGTCGAGCTCGGGCAAATCTCTCCGCCGATCGGCATCAATCTCTTCGTCATTCAGAGCATCTGGGACGGGAAGCTCAGCGATGTCGTTCTCGGCACCATTCCGTTCCATCTCACCATGTTCGTGGTCCTGGCGATCATCATCATATGGCCGGATATCGCCTTGTGGCTGCCGCATCACATGACGCGGTAAGGGAACAGCATTCATGCAGCGCAGCGAAACCAGAATTCTGACCACGCATACCGGAAGCCTGCCGCGCCCGCGCGAATTGACTCGTCTTTATGCGGCGCGCACGCGCGGCGAACGCGTCGATGAGGCCGAACTCGATCGCGCTGGCCGCGACGCGGTCCGCGCCGTGGTGCGCAAGCAGCACGATGCCGGCCTCGATATCGGCAATAACGGCGAGCAGCAGCGCGACTCGTTTTTTCTCTATCTCAAGGGCCGGCTGTCCGGTCTGGGCGGCAGCTGGGAGCGGCCCTCCCGCGCCGATGTGGACCGTTATCCCGAATTCAAGCGCATGTGGGCCGAGCAGCACGCGAGCAAAACGCAAGTCTCGGCGCTGGGCGGGCTGCCCAAGGCGATCGGCGAGATCCGCTATCTCGACAAAAGCCTCATCGATGCCGAGTGCGATTTTTTCAAAACGGTGCTTGCGGAAAATCCGGGCGTGTTCGTCGAGCCGTTCATGAGCGCGCCTTCGCCGGGCATCGTCGCTACCGCGGTGCGCAACGGGCACTATGATTCACTGGCGTCTTATCTCGCCGCCCTCGGCAAGGCGCTTGCGGTCGAATACGAGGCCATCGTTGCGCACGGGCTGTTGCTGCAGATCGATGCGCCCGATCTCGCATTGGAGCGCCACATCACCTTCAAAGACCAGCCGGTCGCTGCCTTCGTCGCATTTGTCGAGCTCGTGATCGCCACGATCAATCGAGCGCTCGCCAACATTCCACGCGATCGCGTTCGCCTGCATGTCTGTTGGGGAAATTCCGAATCGCCGCATGACTGCGACGTCCCGCTCGAAGACATCCTGCCCGCGCTGCAACAGGCCAAAGTCGGCGGATTCGTTCTGCCCTTCGCAAATCCCCGCCATGCCCACGAATTCCGCTGCTTCGCCAAACACCCGTTGGCCGACGATCAGATTCTGGTCGCGGGCGTCATCGACAGCCTGACCAATTTCGTCGAGCATCCGGAAGTGGTCGCCGATCGCCTTGAACGCGTTGCTGCAGTCATCGGTGATCCGACGCGCGTCCTTGCCGGCACGGATTGCGGCTTCGACACCTCCGCTGGCTGGGGCCGTGTCGCCGAAGATGTTGTGTGGGCCAAGCTTGCGAGCCTGGGCGAAGGCGCGCGCATTGCCTCCAAACGACTGTTCGCCACCGCCTGACGAATGAACGTCGCTTCCGCCGGCAAATCGCTGTCAAATTTCGCAATCAGCAATAAAGGCCACGCAGAACGCGTTTGCGTGAAGGATTTTTAGTCCCCTGCATCATGATCAAGGATTCGTTGTATCAATCTTGCCGGTCAGCATCCGTTTGATGGCGTCAATCACCGTGGCGGGACGATCCAGCTGGATGTCATGCCCGCTGCCCTCGGCGACGATTAAAGTGCCCTGAGGCGAAAGGGTAGCGAGTCGCCGCTGCAACTGCATTAACGTTGGCTCCCATTCCTTGAAGAAAGGGCCATGATCGGTCGCGGCAATAACCGTGAGAGGCACGTCTGGAAAGGAACCGCCATTGCCGACTTGCGTGTTGCTTTCAGCAATACCTTCCTCCTCGAGATAGGCTGCAGAGCCCGGCTCCAGACGGGCGCGCGTCTTCAACTCGCTGGGTGCTTGCGTGCTCGAGGAGTCAAGCAGGACAACGCCCTGCACTTCACGCGGATATTTTTTCGAAAACATCTGCACGTAAAGGCCGCCAAGCGAATGCCCAACCAGCACGTAGGGCGGACGTAGATCGGCGGCGGCCAGCAGTCCGTGAAGTCTGGTCGCAACTTCGTCCGCCGTCACGGCCGAATTCTTGGCCACCATTGGGAGGCTCTGCCCGAGTCCTGCACGGTCGTAGAGCACCACTTGGGCGAATGTGGCGACGGGGCCGGCGACACGTTGCCAAGTCGACGTGCCGTTGCCGAGGCCCGCTTCGAAAACCACGGCGGGCCCGGACTTGCCCAATATTTCAATATGAAGGTTCTGGCCGTCGATATTGAGTATGGCGTCCCTGCTGCCGGCCGGCCTTGCAAATACAGCAACGAGAAGTGCCATTAGCCCAGCCAAGAGCCCAGCCAAGCCAAGCCGTCGTTTTCTCATGACTGCATCCGACAGCCGTTCCAGCCCCAAAAGCGCGCCTGCCGCTGCACATAAAAATGACCCGTCCGGATTTGCGGTGTGGATGTGACGCGCAAATTTGCGCATCGAACCTCGCAAGCGGAACTCTAACGCCCGTCCGGCGGCAACTTCGAAAGCAGGTGCGGCCAGTTGCGCGCCACGATGCCACGTAACTCAAAATCAACCACCGCGATCGAGCTTATTCTCTCGAGCTCTGTACGGATTGATTGCAGCTCTTCGGCGCCGAGCGGTCGGCCGTGAAGTGATTCCATCGCCATATTCGCTAACTACGCCATCCAGAACGGCTTGGCGGCTTCTGCACTGGCGTCGCCGCGACGCAGGCCGATGTCTTGCAACTCTCGGTCGCTGAAGTTCCGCAATTCATTCCGTGAATTGACGCGGTGCAGCCACATACTGAAACCATGTCCCAGGTGGACCAGCACGCGACGGGTATCGGGGATCATTGTGCTCATTGGTCACTCCTGAAAGCCACTGAATGTGATCGCAGAGTGTCCCTGCCCCCGGTCAGGCGATGTGATCCACGACACCAAATTTCACTTTCTTAACCACCGCCCGCCGGGCATCGAAGGCAACCTTTGCGAAACCATCGATCTGGTTTCACGGTTCCTTTGCCTTGCTTTTTTCCCGTCTGTTCAGCGGGAGCGTCTCAAATCACAGGCGAGGACCACAAAAGGGTTGAAGACAATGGGACGATGTCAAACAGAGCCTTCTTATCTGAAATCGGTGGGGCTTTGGCTGTTGGAGTATTGGACCGGACCGGCAGTCCGTGTGCATTCACATGGAGCGTCATTAGAAGGATCGCCGCGCTGTGTCGCAGGGACGATGCATCTCGCATCAAATCGGCAACGCTAGAGAAAATTTCTGCGCACTTACTGCCGAAACCATTGCGCTGGACTCGAAATGACACCGTTCAACGGAGCCGTCGAACGAAGTGAAAATCGGACAAAGGCGCGCCGATCTGATGCATCGCCCCGCCTGCCGGTTTGTAAAGCCGATTTTTCGGCCTGTTGTTCTTTCACCGCGACCCTCAAAGGCGATGCGGAGCAGCGGGCGTGACCCGATACGCTTGCGCCAGAGTCAGTCCGCCGGGTCGGGATGAGAAAGTCGGAATTTGAGAGTGGTCGGACAAAGCGGTGATGACCTCTTGGGCAACCGCGTCGACTTCCGTTTTGCGCAATCCTGAGGGAACTTTACACGACGGGGCGGATCGGACAATCCGTCCGCTATGGCTCGATTTCCGCTATCGGCAAATCGCTGACGTGGGCTGACGAGTCCCTAAGGTCCGCTTTCGATAGCGGGCGTGCGCCCCGGCCAAGCCAATGCCTGCGAATGATCCATATCTATAGTCGATCCTTGTCTATCGTCGAGCCGTGCTTGGCGATATTCCTGACTATTGATACCCTCGTCAAAAGCCGTCTATCGCCCTGACATTATCGAGAGACGCCGAGCACTGAACGCAAATGAGTGGCAGCAACACGCATTCCAATCAACTTGCGGCCCTGAGTGCCTCGCCGGAGTTGCTCCTGATCTACGACACGGCGCCGATAGGTCTCGCTTTTCTCACGCCTGATTGCCGATATGTCCTGATCAACCGGCACCTGACCGAAATCTGCGGGATATCCGTCGCGGATCACATAGGACGATCGGTAAGAGAGTGTGTTCCGAAGGTGGCCGACCAGGTCGAGCAGCTCGTGCGCGGAATACTTCAGTCAGGTGAGCCAGTGACCGGTGTCGAGATCAACGGCCAACGGCCGGATGGATCAAATACGAACCGGGTGTGGATTACTTACTGGCATCCGCTGAAAAGTCACGTCGGCAGCATTCTCGGAATCAATGTTGCTGCCGAGGAAATCACCGAACGCAAGCGTGCCGAACTCGCACTCGCGGCGAGTCAGGATAGGCTACGCAAGTTGAATGACACGTTGGCCGAGCGCGTAGAGGCCCAGGCCAAAGAGCGCGACCGCATTTGGAATGTATCGCAGGATTTGCTCGCTGTAGCCGACCTTGATGGAGTTATTTTGGACGTCAATCCCGCTTGGTCGTCCAGGCTCGGATGGGCAGCCGATGAGCTGATTGGCAAAAAGTTTGAAAGGTTTGTTTGCCCGGCCGATCGCGACCGTTCATATGAAGAGTTCCATAGATTGCTGGCGGGTGGCATTCCGCAACACTTCGAAAATCGAATATCGTGCAAAGATGGAAGTCTTCGCTGGCTGGCTTGGCGCGCGGTTTTGGATCGTGGACAAGTCTATGCGGTAGGCAGAGACGTCACAAATATCAGGCGAACCCAGGAAGAGCTTCATACGCTTCAGCGTACGCTTGCCTACGTCTCCCGCGACAGCACGATGGGCATCATGACGGCGTCACTTGCCCACGAAATCAAACAGCCGCTCGCGGTGATTGCGGCCAGTGCAAGTGCCGGGTTGCGTTGGCTAAACCGCGCCGAGCCCGATTTGGCGGAGGTGCAGCAATGCCTCGCGGCCATCGCGAACGAGGGTCAGCGAATCGACGATGTTATTTCGAGCATACGCGCGATGTTCCGCAAGGAGGAGCCCGATTCGGTTCCGCTGGACATCGGCAGTCTCGCTGCTGATATTCTCGCTCTCGTGCAAGGGGAGTTGCATTCAAAAAACATAACCGTTCGAAACGAACTGCCTGGCGAGCTTCCGTTGGTGGTAGGAAAGCGCGTACAGCTTCAACAAGTTCTCTTGAATCTCATCATGAATGCGATCGAGGCGATGAGCCGCGTTGTTGCACGAAAACGCGAATTGACGATCCTGGCCGGTCAGATCGACGAGAAAAGCTTGGAGATCATTGTGGAGGATACCGGATGCGGAATTGATCCGGCTGACTATGAACGGATCTTCAATACTTTTTACACGACCAAGCAACACGGCATGGGAATGGGGCTTTTCATTTGCCGATCAATCATCGAGACGCACCGCGGCAGACTTTGGGCATTGCCGCGAAGCCCCTTCGGTACGACGTTTCACCTGACACTCCCGCGAGCGGACTAAAAAGCAGAGTGCAGGATCGAACATGATTGGACCGAAACAGCATCCCGGCGAGCAGCAATTCGCGATGCCGGGATGAACTTGCGGCAACTCTCAAGCTTTGTAGCAAGCTCTTCGATGCGCTCCTCGAGGAGCACGATCTCGTCTTGTGGATCGTTGCTTTGGTCGCCATCCAAAGTTCAATGCTCCCGCGGGACCAGCGCGTTCCTCAATTTGCTTCGCGGACGATCGTAGAATTCATCCGCCCCAGCGGCTAAATGATGTAGGGCGAAATGTGGGATAGCCAAGCGGCTGCCGGCGGCGACAATCTATGTGGGAGAGGAGAGCCGCTCCCCTTCGCTCTATCCTGATGGACGAACTTGGATGATCGTCTTCCCGCTGATCCGCTTGGTCGGATTGAGAGCGGCGACGCTATCGTCGAGGGTCGCGACAGTCCCGATGTTCGTCCGCAGTCGTCCGTCACGCACCCGCTGGACGATCTCACTCAGTTGGGCACGATCGGCCTCGACAACGAAGTCGACCGCCAAGCCGTCGGCGGGCCGTGCCTCGCACGGTCCGACGATGCACACCAGCGTTCCTCCGGCTCGAACCAGACGCGCGGATCGCTTCCCGATGTCGCCGCCGATGAGATCGAACACCAAATCGACGCCGCCGATGTCTTCCAAGGCGTCATTCTCGAGGTCGACGAATTCCTGCGCGCCGAAGTCGAGCACCTTCCGACGGTCGGCGGCGCGTCCGGTACCGATGACATAGGCGCCGAACTCACGTGCGATCTGGGTTGCCATTGAACCGACTGCGCCGGCCGCGCCGTGCACGAGGACGCTCTGCCCCGCCCGAAGGCGGCCGTGCTGGAACAGCCCCTGCCACACGGTCAGGCCCGAGATCGGCAAACTCGCGGCAACCGTGAAGTCGACGTCCCCTGGGAGCGGCGCGAGGTTGCGTGCCTCCATGGCTACATACTCCGCCAGGGTGCCGTCGCGATACCAGTCGGCGAGGCCGAACACTCGCTGTCCTAGCGACAGCCCCGTCGTGCCGTAGCCGAGAGCGGTGACCACTCCGGCCAACTCGTGGCCGGGGATCGAAGGTGTTCGGTCACGGCCGAGGCGATCGGTCCAGGTCGAGGGCCACGTCAGCTCAGTCCCGACGAATCCTGACGCATGTATCTGAACGACGACGTCGTTTATCGCTGCCTGCGGCTCGGGCCGCTCCACCAGCTTCATCCCGGCCGTTCCCGCAGCCTGGTCCTTTACCACGATTGCCTTCATGATGATTTTCTCCTCGGTCATTTGTCTCTTTGCTGAAAATGTTGCAGCGTTGGAGCAAGTGGGCTTCAAGCGCTTGCTGTCCGCATCTGCATCGCATCAGGCTTCTGCAAGCAGAGCACCACCAACAGCGCCCCGCCGTTTGCCCAGTAATACCAGGCATCGAGACCGGTAAAGCCGAGGACAAACGGCGCCGTCACGAAGATGATGCCGACGAGAGCATCAACCGCGACATGAAATGAGAACGGGATAATCCGGATCACGCCCGTCTTGTGATCCGTAAAGAACGTCAGAATGATCGCTGCCACGCCAGTGACGACAGCGACCCATTTTGCCGAAGGATTTGAGCCGCCGAGTCCGAGCACGAAGGGCAAGGCGATCAAGCTCGCAGCAACAGGATAGTCCAGGTAAGCGTGCATCGTCTTGGTGACGAACCTGGGATCGAAGTGAGTGGCGGGATGGGCGGCTTGTTGAGCGATTTGCATGATGGCCTCCTTTGGTTTGTGTCGCCGCTGTTAGCAACATCACTCACCTAGGATCGCTCAGGAGGCAGGGGCAAGACACGCGAGCAAAGTATGGACTGTCTGCAAGACAGTTGGGACGATATGCAAACCTATGACGATTCAAGATCACGAGTATCGGTCGGAGGAATTCCAAAGCGTTGGGCAAATGCCCGCGCAAAGGCGGCCGCCGATTGGTATCCGGCCTGAGCTGCAACTTCTTTCACGCTTGCTTTGGAACTGCTGAGCGTGGCCAAAGCTTTTTGCAATCTCCATTCCGTGACATAAGCCATAGGGGCAACACTGACGAGTTCCGTAAACCGCTCTGCGAAGCGGCTCCTCGACATGCCGCTTGCTTTTGCGAGAGTTTCGACCGTCCATGGATCGCCGGGCGTTTTGTGCACCAATTCAAGGGCGCGGCCGATATGAAGATCCGTCATCGCGGTCATGACGTTGGCCAGTGGCGGATGACGTTCGACGCTTGCCCGCACAGCCTCGATGAAAAAAACTTCCGACAGGCGCGCGATCGAAGCGGCGGCACCGATCTCGTCACTCAGTGCTCGCCGCGCAACCAAGCGCAGTGACTCGTCAAGTAGCGGATAACGACCGCGGTCGGCCTGAGTTATCAGGATTACTTCGGGCAATGCGCCAAGCAGCGGATGGTCGGCGCCCTGCGAAAAGCCCAGGTGACCACAAACCATTTGCGTCGTGGCCTGAGGGTCACTCTTGCCAATCACAAACGCGCCCTTGCCGTCGTAACCCGATTCTTGGATCACGCGTTCTAGCGGCGCCGGCGCCCGGCCGAGACGATCGGCAAGCACATGCCCCCGGCCGCGGGGAATCAATACGACATCGCCTGGTTCAAGAACGATATTGCTGCCGGACGGGAGGCTCACATGGCAGCATCCCTGGATCACAAAATGGAACCGCGCGGCTTGCTCATATGCTGGAACGGTAATGGCCCACGGTGGCGAATAGTCGGTACGGAAGTAAAGTGTTCCTTTGAGCCTGATGGTCTCAAAGACATCACTCAAAAGATCGAACATGCGGGCCATCTCGTCCAGCTAGACGCCCCGCACCCGCGTTGCATGATAGCAGAGTTCGCCTCGCATGTCGCTGATGGGTCGTAAGGCGACATCGAGCCCCCGCGGCATGAGGTCAGATTCGGTCCAAGGAACAAGCATCTCTAAGAATGATCGTCATTTCAGCTAAGCGCCGCGACTGTCGCGCCGGCACGTGACAGGACTGACAGCCCGTTGTGTAGTCGGTGGATGTGGTCTTCTGGGGATCAGTTGTGTCGAACCAGGACCAACCCCAGCCGTTGCCCCCAAAGCTTGTTTCCTGGAAATCGGCCGGCGTTGTCCTTCATCATGACAAACCAGCCAGCGAAAGTTCCGGCACCGCTTACGGTTCCCGTTGTCATATCGTTAGTAGTCGTTTTGAACACTTCCTCAACGAGAACGGTGCCGGCGAGAAAACCGTCCATCCTTGCGATATGCGGCGATGGTTCCGGGCGATGCAGCGCTGCTTATTGCCATCGAAAGGTGACTTATGGGTTCTTGCAGATGTAGGGCACCAACGCCCGCACGAGTGAGGCCCTATGTATAATCGTTCCTCCAGCTGATGGTCGCGAAGCGAGTCATCGAACATGATTGTCGTTCATCATCTCAACCAATCTCGCTCGCAGCGGATTCTTTGGCTGCTGGAAGAGCTTGAGGTTTCATATGACATCGCCTTTTACGAGCGTGATGCCCACAAAATGGCGCCGGAATCGTTGCGGTCGATACATCCGCTTGGAAAGTCCCCGATAATAACCGATGGCGACCGCGTCATCGCTGAATCCGGAGCCATCATTGATTACATCGTTCGCCGGCACGGAAATGGACGGCTTCAGCCGAACCCGGCGGAACCGGCTTACGATGTTTACGTATATTGGCTTCACTACGCCGAGGGATCGGCGGCAACTCCTTTCGTGGTCAGATCGATCGCAGAAGCTTTCGGCGCAAAGGCAGCTCCGCTAAAGCGCCGCGTCGATTTCGAGATGAATCTGAATCTTTCCTTCATCGATCACACTCTCGCTGATCGGGACTATCTGATGGGCGACCAATTAACCGCGGCGGATATTCAAATGAGCTTCGTAGGAGAGCTCGCCGCCGCCAACGTTGACATGACCCAATATCCAAAAATCAACGAGTGGGTAAAACGCTTCCAGGCTCGCGATGCGTATAAACTCGCGGTTGCTCGCGGCGGTTATTACAAATACCGCCTATAGGCCACGCCGAAGAATGATTGGTCAGCAGCCGGCTCTTTAAGCAATCTTGTTTCCGGAAGTCTTATGTCTGCTTTGAAAGGCAAAGCAAACGTGACGGGAGCGGACAGCGACTTCGCTGTGTGACCCATAGCGGAAGTCGAACCTTAGCGGCTTTTCCATGATGAACGACCGTTCCATTCGATAGTATGCTAGGGTCGGGACGTCGGCTTTAGAGTAGCTCATGAGACGGCGTGACTTCGTCAAAGTGATGAGCGGTGCCGCGGCATGGCCGCTCGCGGCGCACGCGCAGCGGGCGGCATTGCCGGTGATTGGTTTTCTTAACGGCGGATTTGCCGAAGGGTACACCACGGAACGGGCGGCCTTTCTCAGCGGCCTCAACGAGACCGGTTACGTCGACGGCCGCAACGTGACCATCGAATATCGCTGGGCTGAGGGTCAAACCGACCGGTTACCAATTCTCGCGAACGATCTGGTGCGGCGGCAAGTCGCGGTGATTGCGGCGACCTCGACACCAGCGGCGCTCGCCGCCAAAGCGGCGACCAGGACCATTCCAATTGTTTTTGAAATAGGCGCCGACCCGATCCTGCTCGGCTTGGTCGCGAGTTTGAACGAGCCCGGCAGCAATATCACCGGCATCACCCAAACGAATTTGGAAGTCTCGCCGAAGCGGCTGGAACTGTTGCACGAGATCATGCCCGCCGCGCATGTCATGGTGCTGCTGGTTGATCCGAGAAATCCGGCCGTGGCCGAGGCGATCACAAATCAAATGCAGGCGGCAGCGCGCACGCTGGGGCTGGATTTGCAGGTCATCAATGCCAGCAATGACGATCAAGTCGAAGCGGCCTTTGCGAAGGCGGTGCACATGCGCGCGAACGCACTGGTGATCAGCGCGGGCGATCCGTTCTTCACCAGTCAAGCCAGACCGCTTGCCGCGCTCTCGGTGCGCTACGCGATGCCCGCTGTCGGTCCCGGTCGCGACTTCGCCGCAGCCGGCGGTCTTGTCGCCTACGGCGCCGACATCAACGACGCTTATCGGCTGGCTGGCGGCTATACCGGCCGTATACTCAAAGGCGAAAAGCCGGAAAATCTGCCGGTGCAGCAGGGGACCAAGGCCGAACTGGTCATCAATCTCAAGGCAGCCAAGGTGCTTGGCCTTACCATCCCGCTTCCAATACTTGGCCGCGCCGACGAGGTGATCGAATAGCTCAATGTCGCTCATTGCACTGAGCGGACTTCGCTTGCCGTCCGATACGATGTCAGCCTTTGGCAGCTAAGCCGCCATTTCGCTAACCTGCCGTGAAATCTTTGAACGATGCTGTGGACGGCGCCCACTCTGCGGCATCAAAGCGCCAAAGAGTGGTTGCGTGAAGCGACCCAAAGCGGTCCTTCCCGTCCTGTTGGGCCCTTATGTCACACGCTGGTGAAGTCTCAGCATGCTAGCCTTTAGTTCACGGACCGCGGTCTATTGCCGGGGGCGGCATATGCGACGGCGCGAGTTTATCACGCTTGTAGGCAGCGCGGCCATAACCCACCCATTCGCTGCCCGCGCTCAGCAGGCCACGATGCCCGTTATTGGGTATCTCAGTGGCTGGTCGCCCGGCGACGCTCCCGAATATCTGAATTACTTTCGTCAGGGTTTGGCCAAAATCGGATACGCCGAAGGCCGGAACGTCGCAATCGAATACCGCTATGCGGCCGGCCACCTGGAAAAGGTGGCGGAGCTCGCCGCCGACTTGGTTCGTCGTCAGGTCAATGTCATTGCGATACCAAACACAACGCAATCGGCACTCGCCGCGAAGGCAGCGACACAAGCCATTCCGATAATTTTTTCGCTAGGATCCAATCCTGTTGAAGTCGGCCTTGTCCAAAGCCTCAATCACCCCGGGGGCAATGTTACAGGCCTAACCGCCTTACAAACAGCCCTGACGGCGAAGCGCCTCGAACTCGTGCATGAGCTTTTGCCCGATCTTACGAAGATCGCTTTTCTCGTAAATCCTGCCAATCGTGCTTTAGCCGAATCCGACACCAAAGAAGCGCAAGCTGCCGCACGCGCGCTTGGCATCAATCTGATCAACCTCGGTGCGAGCAATCAAGCCGAAATCGATACAGCTTTTGAATCCTTGGTTGGTGCGCAAGCAGGCGCCCTTCTCACCAACAGCGAAAGCCTCTTTATGGTCCACAGCACTCAATTCGCAACATTGACCGCGCGCCATCGCTTGCCTGCCCTCTATGCGTATCGCGAGAATGCGGTGGCCGGTGGCCTTATGAGCTACGGAGCGGACTTCCTTGGTGCCGCGCGTGAATTGGGCATTTATGTTGGCCGCGTTCTCAAAGGCGAGAAGCCGGCGGACTTGCCGGTACAACAAGCCAGTAAAATCGAGTTCGTCATCAACATGAGGACCGCAAAGGCACTTGGCCTGACCGTCCCGCTCTCGCTGCTCAGCCGCGCCACCGAGGCGATCGAGTAGAGTGGCGAATGCGTGCTTATGGCGCCTAACGGACCTTCGGCAGAGGCAGTCAAGACGTCCGGCTTGTCGGTAGGAGCCGACATCGCAACGCCATGGTCCCATGCTATGTTTTCTGATCATTTTCATTGCGCGCGAATGCAATTTGTTCACCAATACGTGGCACCACAGCCATAAAGGAGCCATTCGTGCCGCTCCAGCTCAGCCGCACTGACGACACCGCCGCCACAGACCTCGTGTTGATCGTAGGCACCGGTCCAGCTGGACTGTTCGCGGCCTGCGAACTGCTTCGGCATGGCATCAAGCCGCGCGTGGTTGAACGGCGGCCGGCGCCGCACCACGAAGCGCGCGGGACCGCACTGCAGCCGGCGACGCTCGACATCATCGAGCGGGCCGGCCTGATCGAGCCGTTTCTTCACGCCGGCGTGCACATCCGGCAGGTTCATCTGCTCGGACCGGGTTTGCAGGAAATCGCGACCACAAAATTCGCTGGAATCGGCTGCAAGTATGAATTTCAGTGCAGCCTGCCGCAGTGGAGAACCGAGACCATTCTCCGCGATCATTTGGCGAGCCTCGGCATCCCGATCGAATATGGCACGGAGGTCCAGTCGATCGAAGATAGCCCTACAGGCCTGCAAGTGACGCTCGAATGCGGCGGCCGAACTGAAACGTTCCCGGCGGCTTACGTGCTCGGCGCGGGCGGTGCGCACAGCATCACGCGCCATTCGATGCAGGAGCATCTTGCCGGAGAGACTTACGACGGCCGTTACATCGTCGCCGATGCAAGGGTCAACCTGCCCTGCCCGCCCGAATGCGGGCGCGTCATTGTGGGGCCGACAGGGTTCGGGTTGTTTTCGCCGCTCCCGGACGGCCGCTGGCTTATCTTCGTCAATCGCGATGAGACCGATACACGCAGCACGCTTCCGACCGCGGATGAGATCGGAGCGTTGCTCAATGCCAGGGCCGGTACCGACATCGGCCTCCACGATCTGAAGTGGGTTTCTTATTTCAAAATGCACAAGCGCGCCGCCGAGCGCCTCGCCGATGGACGACGATTTCTGGTCGGCGACGCCGGCCACTTGTCGAGTCCGATGGGCGGCGAAGGACTCAATGCGGCGTTCATGGACGCGGCCGACATTGCGTGGAAACTCGCCTTGGTCCTCCGGGGTGCTGCCAAGCCGTCATTGCTCGATAGCTATGCGGCAGAACGCAGCCTGGCCGATCATCACGTGCTCGAAGTGTCGGACGAGATCCATAGCTTCGTGATGGACCTGGTGACGAAATGCGCTGACGGCGGGGTGCCGAAATTGCCGCCGCTGGATCCCGTCGAAGACATGGCGTCGGCACGCCGGCGCTCGATGCTGGACATTTCGTATGCGGGAAGCGCTCTCGTGGGCCAGGCCGGCACAATCGTCGATGGGCTGTCGCCGGGACGTCGCTTTGCGGCTTGCGACATGCTACGCGGCACGGGCCACCACCTCATCGCACACCGCGACATGCCGCGTTTGGATCATCTGCTGGCGCGCTGGGATAAGCTTGTTTCGTTCATCGACATGTCATCCGCGCCATTCGATGCTGGCGCGGCGGGCATTCGCAATGGCGGCGCTATTCTTGTGCGGCCGGATGGCTTCGTTGGCTTTCGTGCCGACCCCGCCGACGCGGCGGCGACGGACGCCCTCGATGCCCACCTCGCAAGCTATTTGATACCCAATAACGCTGCCGCAATCGATTCCATCTGAAACAACTTCGCTCTAGTGCGCGGCGGGATTCGGGCTCGTTTGATTGGCCGAATTACCAGCGTCGATTTGCTGGCCGGCGGATTTCGGCCCGACTTCCACCGTCGCGGTCATTCCGGCGGCAAGGTGCAGGCCATCAGGCACGTGATCAATGCGAATGCGCACGGGCACGCGCTGGGCCAGCCGCACCCAAGTGAAAATGGGATTGACCGACGCGAGCCCGGTCTCGTCCGGCTTGGCATTCGGGGTCGTGATGCCGTGAGCGATACTGGCAACATGGCCTGTGACGATTTGCGGGTAGCCCATGAGCTTAACATTGGCGGGATCGCCCTCGCGGATCGCCTGGAGGTGAGTTTCTTCGAAATAGGCATCAACCCAGAATGAATCGGCGTCGATGACGCTGATCCTGTTCTGGCCGATCGTGGCGTAGTCGCCAACCTCGGCCAGCAAGTTGGTGACCCAACCGTTGACTGGAGAGTGGATTTGCGTGCGATCGAGATTGACTTGCGCCTGCCGTAAATTGGCTTGGGCCTGCTGGTACTGAGCCCGCGCCACCACCGCATTGCTCTCGAACGTCTGCCGCTCTTCCTCGGTGACTGCTATAGATGTTAGCTCCTCTCGCCGCTTGGCTTCGCGCTCCGCATTATCCGCCGCGGCTTTTGTCCGCTGCACCTCCGCGTCGGCCAAAGTGACGGCGATCTGGTAGTTGGTCGGGTCGATCCTGAGCAGCACGTCGCCCTTGTGCACGAACTGATTGTCGACGACGGGAATCTCCACGATCCGCCCGGCAACTTCCGGCGCGATGGTGGTGACATAGACGCGCACTGTGCCGTCGCGTGTCCATGGCGTGCCCATATACGTATTCCACATCGCCCAGCCGAACATGCCGGCGACGAGGACGGTGCCCAGAGTTATGAGCACGGGAACGATCCTAGCCCTGGACTTCGACCGTCCGCGAACGGTCAATGGCGGCGGCAGATCGTCATCGGCGCTGCGGACCGGCGCGGCATCTTTCGCCCGGCTTTCGACCTCCGTGTCCGGCGCTTTCGATTCGACGTCTGCCATGGGCGCCTCAGCGGCCGATCAATTGCACGATAGAAGAAAGAATAATGACGTACACCGCAAGCTCGAACAGCGCCGGGTGCCAGACGTGGCGCAGCAGTCCGAACCGATTGGCGACCCGGCGCAACACGACGAAGATCAGCCACGCGACCACCATCAACACTGCGAGAGGGGCGACGTAGACGCCGAATATGTTGATCTCGGTGAACCTCATCGCGTACACGCCTCAATCGGCGAAGGAATATTGAGTAAGCGTTTCCGAGATTACGAGCATATTGGCGCGCGCCCGAAGCGTCGATGGCGTCGGCGCCCCGGCTGTCGCTGCCGCGGCCAGAGTTCGATCGGCTTGCGCGAGGTATTTTATCGCCCGCTCGCCATCGCCTTGCGATAGGGCCTCGAGCGCGCTCTCGACATCGTTACCCAGACGCGAGCGGGCAGCAAAGCGGCGCAGGCGAAGAATTGCGGCCCCGGTCGCCAGTGCCGCGACGAGCTCGGCGCCCTGTGCCGGCCCTGCTTCTTTCGGCATGCTCGCGACGCGGCTATAAACGCGACTCTCCCAGTCGGTCGTCTCCATCGGCGTCGGCATTGTCGCCAATCGCCGCAGCTCACGTACGCTAAGGCTTATGAGCCGGCGGGACCGCAGCAGCGGCGGCAACGGCGGCAAGACGCGAAATGACAGAGCGGCGATGCAGGCGCCGGTCACGATGGCAAGCGCGGAATTGTAGAATTCTTGCGTATCGTAACTCATCAGGTTTGCCGGCTCGAGCATCGCCACAAAGCTGAAACTAACCGCAATGAATATTCCTCTCTGCCACGGCTGCATGATGAGAGCGCCATTGGGCACCAGAACGAGTCCGATTGCGAGACAAAAACCAGTAAACGTATCGACGCGAGGGAGAACGGCGAATTTCACGAGCGCGGCCAGAATCGCGCTCAAAAAGTTTCCGAGCAGAAAGCTCATCGTCAGAGCATAGGCTTCATCAGCCTGCGGCGAAAACAGTATGACCGGTGCCGTGGCGAAGATTAAGGCCAATCCGCCGCTGGGCCACCCGGTCAGAATCCAGAGCAGCTCGGCCACGACGACTGTCACAAACACGCGCCCGGCATCGGTGAGAGGAACGAGCCAATCCGGCACATGAAATGGCAGGCTCGTGCGCTGCAACGAAATGGCGTTTCGATCGTCGACAAGGATGGCAACGCCGTTTATTGCACGCTCCAAGCCGAGCATGGCTTCCGCGGTAGCGTCGGCGAGCAATCTCAGCGACGGTGTCGTGACCGACAGGCGCAGCACCGCACGCATCACCGTCAGGTATTCGTGACGCAAGCGCGTGGGCTCCTCGATCCACGACGATTGACTTTGTAATTCCGCCCGCAACTGAGAGTCCTGCAAGATTTGCTGGAGAACGCTCGCTGCATCTCGGCGGACCTCATCATGTGGCGATCGCTCGAGATGATTGGCGATGATCCGCCAGCCCGATATCGCCGCGAGTAGCCCCTCCATGGCGGCCTGCAGTGTGAGCGCGCGATAGCGCAGGTCCGAGGATTCGCCGATCGATTCGTCGATGACTGCATCGAGCGCAATGACACGACGAATGAAGCCGTGGCGGACTGGACGTGATTTCGCTTGCTCCGACCCGGGCGTTTGCAGAGCCACCATCAGCTCTCTGGTCGTTTCGGCGGTGAGGGTTGCCAGCTGGGCGGCCAGGCGCCGCCGCGCACCGCCAAAGTCGGTCGCGATCAGCACAAGGCCAGCGCAAAGTATGCCGATGCAGATTTCGCTGGCTCGGGCGATTGCGAACGTGAACGCCGCGCCACCTGGCCCGCCGGTGGCGCCGAGATCGTCTACCGCAATGATCACTGCGGAGAAACCAGCCAGTGCTGCTGCATAGGCCGCGAAATTACGAAGCGTCGTTGCCACGAAGGCGCAACCGGCCGCCCATAGGGCGAGACCGCAAAGATAGATAGCGCGATCCTCCTGAAAAAGTGCGCTCAGCAACACGATGAACACGGCGCCCGCCACGGTGCCGACCATCCGGAACGCAGCCTTGCGCAACGATGCGCCAAGACTGGGCTGACAGACGATCGCGGCCGTCACGCCGGCCCAGTACGCATTTTCCAACTGCAGCTGGAACGCAACGTACAGGGCAAGGCAGACCGAGCCCCACATGCGCAGACCGAACAGGAGCGCAGGCAGCATGGCCCGCGCCCCGCGCAGAAGACGCTTGCCGGCGAAGTTCGCGCGCCGCCCCAATGTCTGGGGAGCCGCTTCAGCTCCCAATCCGGTGGCCTTGCCCATCGTGCATTCCCGGACCCCTGCGCCAGTCGCGGTGCGCCACGGGGAGGCGCATCACGTTGCTATAAACCGCGGCATTGTCGGGCGTTCCCCGGGGCTTCTGAGCCAAATCTGGAGCAAATGAACCGGATCGACAGGTTAGGCATTGAACTAGTTATGCGAGACGCCGGTCCCGGCGCTGATGCGCTGTTTCGAGTGCACCACAATCGGCGAAACACGGCGGCAGTCTTGGCGACGCTCAGTTTCCGTCCTGGTGACGTGCAAGTTCATGAGGAGACACCGCATGCATAGCTTACGGCATGCTCTGGAGCAGAGCCAGAAAAACGGCGTCGCGATCGGCCATTTCAACATCGGGGACTGGGTTCTGTTGAAGGCGGTGGCGGCAGCCGGCCAGGACCTTAAGGTCCCGGTGGTGGTCGGCGTGTCCGAGGGCGAACGAGAGTTTATCGGAACGAGGCAAATCGCGGCTCTGGTGCGAAGTTTGCGGGAGGAATGCGACTGCCCAATCTTTCTTAACGCGGATCATACGCATTCCCTGGCGAAGGCCATGGAAGCGGCCAGGGCCGGTTTTGATGCCATCGTCTTCGATCTTTCCGCCCTGCCATTCGAAGAGAACGTGCGGCAAACGAAGGAAGCAGTCGAAGCCCTCAAAACAATCAATTCTGCCATCCTTGTGGAAGGCGAGATCGGCGACATCGGAACCGGGTCCGAAATACACGAAAAGGCTCCCGACTTATCGAAGGGATTAACCTCCCCTGCAGAAGCAAAACAGTTTGTTGCGTCGACGGGCATCGACATCCTGGCTCCGGCCGTGGGCAACATGCACGGCATGCTAAAGAGCATGGTGCAGGGACAAACACGAAAGCGGCTGGATATTCAGAGAATCGCCCAGATCAAGACTGCGGCCCAAGTGCCGCTGACCCTGCATGGCGGATCGGGGACCGACGACGAAGATTTGCGGAAAGCAATAGCCGCCGGGATCAATATCATTCACATCAATACTGAACTACGGGTCGCCTGGAGGCGTGGCTTGGAGGAAGGCTTGGCCAAACAGCCCAATGAAGTCGTCCCGTATAAAATCCTGCCGTTCGCAGTGGACTCGGTAAAGCAGATAGCCCGCGCTCGCTTGAAGCTATTCAACGGCGATAAGTAGCTTGTAAAGCTCGCTTTCGAAGTATTCCTTTTGATCGTGATAATACCGACTGTGCGGCGCGATTTGAATTTCGTCAGCGCAATGGGATCGGCTGTGGCGGCGTAGGCGCGGACGGCACGGGCGCCGTTGGCAATGCCGGCGGATGTTCGCGCGTCGGCATTGCTGCGGTCTGCGGCAATGCTGGCGGGTGCTTGTGGGGCGGCAGTGCTGTGGTCTGCGGCGGTGACGCCGAAACCTTAGTCGCAGCGACCTTATTATTCGTAGCGACTTTATTCGCCGAGACTTTGTTGAGAACTTCCTGGTCCATCGCCTGCACCTTGGCGATGTCTTGTGCCATCCGATCTTGATTGGCGGACAGCTGCTCGACGGCCTGTTTCAGCGCGGCCAGATCGGATGCCATCTGCTGCACCTGTTCCAATGCGGGCGACGGACCGGCTGATGGATTGGAAACGGCCGGGTTGGCAGCGGCCTGGGCAACGGGCGCCTGTTGCGCTGATGTCTCGGGCGCAGCAGTAGCGGCCTGAGTAACGGGTGCCTGTTGCACGGTCTCCGCTGCGGCCGTCGGCGGCGCACCGCTTTCCAGCTGCGCCGGCTTGGTCCAACCGAGCCGCTCGACCGAGGTGGCAATCAATTGCGAAACCTCCGGCGACCAGCCGAGCTCAGGCGCTTTGGTCGCGACCGTCTGCTTGATCGTGTCGCCATAGGACTGCCAGGCCAAGGTCGCGGCGGCTCCGACACAAATCGCGATCAGATATCGTATGAATGCCCGCCGCGCGCGCCGAACTCGCGATGGCCTGTCCAGTAGCGGCAGGCCGGCGGAAAAATCGTAGTCTGAATTTGCTGCCGCGGTGCTTGACACGTCGGACTCCTAATATCGCTTACGCCCCATGCACTTGCTGCTGGCGCAATACCGAGCAGGATGTTTGTTAACCAGCCATTGTCGTTTGACCGGAGTAAGGCAAAACGCTCTGGGGTGTTCCGCATTGGTGCGCGCCGATATCAGATAACTGCGATGTCTTCGAGTTCGCTAAGCCGGCATGCCGCACGCGAGGGATGGAACTGGAACTTTTTGCAAGGCAGTGATGCGGTTGAGCGAAGAATGTTGGCACGGAATCCAATTTGCGCCGACACATTTTCATTGACATTCGTCACCGTTTACGTTACATACCGATTCAATCTCGCTCGTGAAGGACGCCCACGGGAGGTAGACCTGGGGGCCGGAGCGAGTGCGGTGCCCGCGGGCGGCGTTACGACCCGCACCCGGGCGGTTTCGGGCATCAGTCTCCTGGCACTACAGACCAGGCCGCGAGGTGCT
>DATAQN010000013.1:0-32957 GCA_036264635.1 Xanthobacteraceae bacterium
GTCTTGCTGATCGTGGACTTGCCGACATGGGAGCCGAGCGGCCCGAAATATTGGCCCAGCCTGATCTGATCATCAAAACTGATCTTCTGATCGCGAAAGAAAATGACCTGGTACTGGACAAAGGCGCGGTGCAGTTCCTCGACCTGATTATTCGGCAGCGGCTTGGTCAGATCGATATTGCCGATCTCCGCGCCGATATGCGGTGAGACGGGTTCGACCGTAATGGCTTCATAGGTCATCAAGTCCTCCACGGGGTTTTCTTACTTTGGCGCGACGCGCCTCTCATTCGATTTGCGCGATACCGGCATGGTGGATCACCGCGTTCCACCGGTTGACATCGTCGCCGACAAACTTGCCGAAGGCTTGCGGGCCCGAGCTTGAGACATCCGTGCCCATCGCCTCAATGCGAGCGACGTAATCCTTGTCGCCGGCGATCTTTTGAGTCTCGGCGTTCAAACGGTCGACGATGGCGGGCGGCGTGCCGGCCGGCGCGAACAATCCGGTCCAGGCGCTGATGTCGAAATCCGGCAGACCCGACTCGGCGAGGCTCGTAATGTCCGGTGCCAGCTTGGAGCGCTCTTTGGTGGTGACGCCGATGGCGCGCATCTGGCCGTTACGCACCAACGGCAGCGCGTTCGGGATCGTCTCGATCATCATCTGCACGCGGCCTGAGATCAGATCGGTCACCGCGGCGCCGCCGCCCTTATAGGGGACGTGAAGGATGTCGATATTGGCCTGTTCCTTGAACAATTCGCCGGCGAGGTGCGAAGCTGAACCGACGCCTGCCGAAGCAAACGAAATCGCGCCGGGATTGTGCTTGGCGTAATCGATCAATTCCGTCAGATTCTTCGCCGGCACCGACGGATTGACGATCAACAGCAGCGGCAATTTGTGCAGAAGGCCGACCGGCGCAAGATCGTGCTCGGGGTCGTAACGCAGATTCTTGTACAGCGCCGGCCCGATGCCGAGCGTGCCGTTGGTGCCGAAGAGAATCGTATAGCCATCTGGCGCCGCGTGGGCGACTGCTTCCGCGCCGATATGGCCACCCGCGCCAGGCCGGTTGTCGACGATCACCGGCTGGCCGAGCCCCTTCGACAAGGCATCGGCGGCGGCGCGCGCGAGCACGTCCGACGATCCGCCCGCCGCGAATGTCACCACCATGGTGATCGGCCGATCCGGATAGGCCGCGTTTTCAGCTGCAACAAAAGTTACCGGCAGCAGCTGGGACAGAAGCAAAATCGCAATCAACCGGCGCAGCGGGACCACTGACATGCGGGAACTCTCCGTCTTGTCGCTTCAACAGAGCCCGGCGCGTCTGTCAGCTTTTCAGCTTAGCAGCGACCGGAGTTGAAACAATTATACAAGTCCTACTATTAGATATGTTTTTTGGTTATAACGGCGGAACCATGAATCTGCGCCAGATCGAGTTCTTCATTCACGTCGCCGAGTCCGGAAGCTTCAGCCGCGCCTCGGTCATGATCGGCCTCACCCAGCCCGCCATTAGCCGGCAGGTCAGCGCGCTGGAACGCGAATTGCAGCTGCGGCTCCTGCACCGCAATGGCCGAGGCGTCGTGTTGACCGATGCCGGTCAGCGATTTCTGGTCTATGCCAGAGGCATTCTGCATCAGCTCGAAGGAGCGCGGCATGCGGTGACCGGCAACGAGGCTGATCTCACCGGCAAGGTTGCGATCGGGTTGCCGCCCTCGCTCGGACAGGTTCTGACGCTGCCGCTGGTGAGGGCGTTTCGCGAGCGCTATCCGGGGGCCGAGCTATCGATCATGGAGGCGTTGAGCCTGCCGCTGCAGGAGCGGCTTCTCGCCGGCCCGCTCGATGCCGCGGTGGTCCACAATCCGGCGCCGTCTCCCTTGATCAAGATCGAGCCCATGGTCACCGAATCGCTCTGCCTGCTCAGTCCGGCGCGCGGATTGAAATCGCGGTCCGTTCTATTTCAAGCGCTGGAGAAGTTCGAGCTTATTTTTCCCGGCGCGCCCCATCCCATTCGCTCATCGGTCGAGGCCGAGGCGTTGCGGCGCGGCATCAAATTGCGCGTGGTGCTGGAGATCGACGCGATCGGGATGAGCCTGCAACTGGTCGCGCAAGGCTACGGCCACGCCATCGTTCCTTATAATGTCGTGCGCGCCGGCATGTCGGGCGCAGGCATCGTCGCCCGCCCGATCGTACAGCCGTCGCTTGGCAGCACGGTTGCGCTGATCACGCCGGGACGGCGGCCGACCACGCTCCTTGCCGACGGCGCCACGGAGATTCTGCGCCAGGTGCTACGGCGGACGCTGTCGGGTCCTCGGCGCAGGCATTAGCGCAACAGTGAGTTGGGGCTTAGGTCAGACCACGCTCTTGTGACGAGCGATGCAGGTCTTGAGCACGTCCTCGATCGGCTTCTGCCACCAATTGTTGGAGAAGATTTCGATCTCGGCATAGCTGTCGAAGCCTTCGGCCTCGACGGCGGCGCGGATCGAGGGAATGTCGATAACGCCGTCGCCCATCATGCCGCGGTCGTTGAGAATGTCCGTTGTCGGCACCATCCAGTCGCAGACATGAAAGGCCAGCAGCCGCGCTTTGCCGGCGCGCCGGATTTGCGGCAGCAGTTCGGGGTCCCACCAGACGTGATAGACGTCGAGCGCGATGCCGATCCGGCCTGACCTTTCAGGATCGAGCCGATCGCAAATGTCGAGCGCCTGCGCGACCGTATTCACGCAAGCGCGGTCGGCGGCATAGCACGGATGCAACGGCTCGAGCGCGAGCGGCATTCGTGCGGCCGAAGCGTAGTCGAGCAGGTCGGCAAGCGCGTCTTCGACTTGGCGGCGCGCGGTGATGATGTCTTTCGACGGCGCGCTACCCGGCCGCGAAAATTGCGGCAAGCCGCCGGCCACCAGCACGATGCATGGCGCGTTCAGCGCCTTGGCCTCGTCTACCGCGCGGCGATTGTCGTCGCGCATGGCGGCGTGATGCGCGGCATCTGACGGAAACATGCCGCCGCGGCAATAGCCGGACAGTTCCAGCCCGGCATCGCGCACCAATTTCACCGCGCGGTCGAGCCCAATCGCCGCCACCTGATCGCGCCAAGGATCGATGGCGCGAATGCCAAAGCGTGCGCAGGCATCAATGATCGCAGCGAGATCGCCCTGCTTGCGCACCGTTGCTGTGTTGAGCGACAGCCAGCGGTCGTCCTGCGAAAAGTCGCGCGGCTCAGGCATCGATGCCACGCGTCGCCAGCACCGCCTTCATGCGCGTAACGGCGCGATCCGGATCGCCGAGCAGTCCGGCCTTGTCGGCAAGGCGGAAAATCTCGGCAAGATGAATTGTCGAGCGTGCGCTCTCCTGGCCGCCGACCATGGTGAAATGATCCTGGTGGCCGTTGAGATAGGCCATGAAGACGACGCCGGTCTTGTAGAAGCGGGTTGGCGCTTTGAAGACGTGGCGCGACAGCGGCACCGTCGGCTTGAGCACGTCATGGAAACCGCCGACGTCGCCCGCCGCCAGACGAGACACCGCGAACGACGCGGCAGGCGCGATGGCGTCGAATATCCCAAGCAGCGCATGCGAAAAGCCCTGCTCGTCGCCCGCGATCAATTCGGCATAATTGAAGTCGTCGCCGGTATACATCTTCACCCGCGGGTCCAGCCGCCGGCGCAGGCCGATCTCGAACTGCTTATCGAGCAGCGAGACCTTGACGCCGTCGACCTTGGCCGCATGCGTGTTGATGACATGGAGCGCGGTCTCTGCGGCCGCCTTGAGATCGCCTGAACCCCAATAGCCTTTCAGCGCCGGATCGAACATGTCGCCGAGCCAATGGATGATCACCGGCTCACGCACTTGCGACAGAATGCGATCATAGACCTTTTCATAATCGCCGGCATTGCGGGCAACCCGTGCCAAAGCCCGCGATGCCATCAAGATGATACGGCCGCCGGCGGCCTCGACCGCAGCGACCTGCTCTTCATAGGCGCGGATCACGTCGTCGATCGATTTTGCGTCTTCCGGCGCCAGATGGTCGGTTCCTGCGCCTGAAGCGATCAGTCCGTTGCGCCGCTTCCCAGCCGCGACGGCGCGCTTGATCAATTCCAGTGACGTTGGCCAGTCGAGTCCCATGCCGCGCTGCGCCGTGTCCATCGCTTCCGCGACGCCGAGGCCGAGCTCCCAGATGTGCTCCCGGAACGCAATGGTGCGCTCCCAGTCGATCGCCGCAGTCAGCCACGGATCGACATCGGCACGCGGATCGGCAACGACATGCACGGCCGAATAGACCACGCGATTGAGCGTGCCTTGCAGCCGCGCCGGAAAAGCCCGCGGTGCGGCCGGGTGATACGTTTCGAGACTGCCATCGGCGCGCGGCAGCTGCAGCGACGGCTGCGACAATGTGCCGGTGTGCTTATTCATCACCCGCCTCCGTCAGACCTTGAGCTCCGCGATGTCGATCCAGCGGCGCTCGCGCCAGCTCTCGAGGGCGCATTCCGCAAGTTGCACGCCCTTGGCGCCTTCAAGGAGGGTATATTTGTAAGGCGCGTCCTCGCAGACATGCCTGATGAACATTTCCCACTGTTCCTTGAAGCCGTTGTCATAAGTCACATTATCAGGAACGCGCTGCCAGTCGGCATAGAAATCATAATTGCGTTTCTCGTCCGGGTTCCAGACCGGACGCGGCGTTGCCTGCCGCGGCTGGACCATGCATTCGGTGAGACCGGCCACCGCCGAGCCGTGCGTGCCGTCGACCTGGAAGGTGACGAGATCGTCACGATAGACCCGCGTCACCCAGGACATATTGATATGCGCGATGACGCCGCCTTTAAGCTGGAACGTGGCATAGGCCGAATCATCGGCGGTAGCCTTGTATTGCTTGCCGCGCTCGTCCCAGCGCTCGGGAATGTCGGTCGTGCCAAGGCACATCACGCTTTCGACATTGCCGAACAGATTGTCGAGCACATAGCGCCAGTGGCAGACCATATCGAGGATGATGCCGCCGCCATCTTCGGTGCGATAATTCCACGATGGCCGCTGCGCTTCCTGCCAGTCGCCTTCGAATACCCAATAGCCGAATTCGCCGCGCACCGAGAGCATGCGCCCGAAGAAGCCGGAATCGCGCAGCACGCGCAGCTTCTTCAACCCCGGCAGGAACAGCTTGTCCTGCACCGTGCCGTGCTTGACGCCTTTGGCTTTAGCAAGACGCACCACGCCCATCGCTTCTTCCAAGTTGGTCGCGATCGGCTTCTCGCAATAAACGTGCTTGCCGGCTTCGATGGCCTTGGCCAGCAGGCTTGGCCGCGCTTGCGTGGTCGCCGCATCGAAGAAAATGCCGTCGTTCTTGTCGGCCAGCGCCTTGTCGAGGTCGGTGCTCCAGCGCGACACATTCCAAGCTTTCGCTAGGCTTTCAACCTTCTCGGCATTGCGCCCGATCAAAATAGGGTCCGGGACCACGCGATCGCCGTTGCCCAGCACGACGCCGCCTTGGTCGCGGATCGCGACGATCGAGCGGACCAGATGCTGATTGAGGCCCATACGGCCGGTCACGCCGTTCATGATCAGGCCAAGCCGCTTGGTCGTCATCCTCCGCCTCATTCCGCGTTGTAACTATTTAGTTACTATCGCCGAGACCACCGCGAGTCAAGCTCACACGGCCCTGGCCTAGACGCAGATGAAAGAATCGATAACCGAAATGATGTGATTGCCCCAGGCTTTGATCTCGGCATCCTCGGTGAGATCGCGGCGGAAAATCAGCGAAAGCGTCCATCGATTGGAGAGATAGAAGAAGCCGATGGATGCGATGGTGATGTAGAGCTTGAGCGGATCGATACCTTTGCGAAACTCGCCCTTCGCCACGCCGCGCTGCAGGAGTTCAGAGATCAATGCAATCACCGGCGAATTCAAATCCGCAGCCCGCGCCGAGCGCTTCAGATATTTGGCTTTGTGAAGGTTCTCGGTGTGCAGGAGACTCAAAAATTCGGGGTGATCGAGAAAGTAGTCCCAGGTGAAGCGCACGAGCTTGTGCATGGCCGGCTTGGGCTCGAGATCCCGCAGATTAAGCTGCAGTTCGGCCGAGCGGATGCCGGCATAAATCTGCTCGAGAACAGCGAGGTAGAGGGCCTCCTTGTCCCCGAAATAATGATAGATCATCCGCTTGTTGGCGCCGGACCGCTCGGCAATCGCATCGACGCGCGCGCCGCCATAGCCTTTTTCGGCAAACTCCTGCACCGCGGCCGCAAGGATAGTTGTAGCTGTGCGCTCGGGATCGCGCGTCGCACCATTGGACGAGTTTCTGTTCGCGGAACGCCGGGCTGAGACGCGAGCCGCTTTCTTTGGCGTCACAATCTTGCGTGCCGGGGTGGGTTCGTTTGCTTTCATCAATACCAAGCAGAATGCGGTGTTTGGGGTCTCATCTCACCGCGAATCCCATTTGTATTAGGGCATGATCCGGAAAAGTGGAAACCGGTTTTCCGAAAAGATCATGCTCCAACGAACAAACTAGACCATGATCCGATTCAACTTGATCGGATCATGGTCTAGGACATTCTAGCGGCAGACACGCACATATTGAAAGCGGCGTGCGGGGCTCGTCACTTTATGTCCGGCTCCGCAGTGGCGACTTTGCAACCGCGCATTCGTTCATGATATTTCTGCACTGGGCTCATACCAACAAGGCAAGGGAGCGTTGTCCGTGTCATTGATCGAAGATGCCGAAACTTGGCAAAAGGCCTGGCAAAGCAGGCTTGCAGCGCTTCCGCTCGCGAGCTATGGCGCGGGCGAGACCGTGTTCGCGGAAGGCACGAGAACAGGGCAACTCCTCATTCTCAAAAGCGGCGCAGTGAGCATCTCCAAGGGTGGCACCGAAATCGCCGCCGTGGCGGAGCAAGGCGCAATCTTCGGCGAGCTGTCTGCGCTGTTGGATCAGCCGCATACGGCGGACGTACGCACGCTCGAACCCTCGCAGTTTCATGTCGCCGACGCCATCACCTTGCTGACGCGGGACCCGGCTGCCCTGCTTTATGTTGCAATGATTCTCGCGCGGCGCGTGGATTCCGCCAACCAGGCGCTTCTCGAGCTCAAAAGCGAGCTTCATGCCGGCGAGCCGGTAAGCCTGATCGACGGTACGATCGGCAGAATCCAAGGACTGCTGAGCGCCATCGGCGACGGCTACGTCCGCGCTGGAGCCGGGCTGTCCATGTTTCCGCCCGGCTAGCGCATGATGATTTTGGCGTTGAATCACAATCGTCATTGCGAGGAGCAAAGCGACGAAGCAATCCAGGGCTGCGCCTCAGAGATGGATTGCTTCGCTTCGCTCGCAATGACGATGCAGCTCATTCATAGCCTCGCTTGCCTTCGACCGCCGCCACGTAGCGCTCGACGGAAGCACTCAGCACGGCTTTGGCGTCCTTGGCGATAACGCGGTCGAAATAGTGGCCGTAGATCATCTCGAATGCGAATGGCTTTAATGCCGCGCCGATGTGTTCGACGGTACGCGCCGCCAACGGAATGAAATTCGGATAGCTGCGCATGAACGACAGCCACTTGCGATCTGTCGTCACGGTGAGGATATCGCCGGCGCAAACGGCACCGCGGCCGCCCGCTCCGCCGGCCCAATGCAGCACGGTGCCGCCCGGAAAATGGCCGCCGCAGCGCACAAGCGTCACGCCGTTCCAAAGCGATTTCGTCTCACCGTCCCACAGTTCGATGGCGGGATCATTCCGCATGATCCATTGCTTGTCGGCCGCGTGCAGGTGAATGCGCGCGCCAAAAGCATGCGCCCATTCAACCATCGTCGTGTAGAAATGCGGGTGTGAAATGGCGATGGCGTCGATGCCGCCAAGCCCTTTAGTCAGCGTAACAGCGGCGTCGTCGAGCGGCGCGATGCAATCCCACAGGATATTGCCATGCTCCGTGCGCACCAGCAGCGCGCGCTGGCCGATGGCGAATGCCGGCGCAGAGCCGATGCCGATGATGTCTTTCTCGTATTGGCGGAAGGTGTTGGTGTGGCCTTGCTGGAGCGCCTCGAGCGTGGTCCAGGTCTGGCCGCGCGGCGGAACATATTGGCGCTCCTCCTCGCAGATGACGCAATGCGCAGGCGCCTGCGCACTCTCGGGATATTGCGTGCCGCATGCAGTGCAGATGAAAAGAGGCATCGATCTAATTCCCTGGCATTCTGGACCTTGATCCAATTCAATTGAATCGGATCAAGGTCCAGATCTTTCGTTTGAGCATGATCTCTCCCGAAAACCGGTTTCCACTTTTCGGGATCATGCTCTAAGCGCAAGAGAAGCCTGCGCCACCGGAGCCGACATTAAACCGATTTACCGCGGCTTCGGATAGGCGGTCAGCGTCCGCTTGATCCGAGGATAAGGTCGCACATTGCGTCGCTCAGCCGCTCGATGTCGCGCAGGTCGTTCAAGCGCCGATTGATGACGAAGCCGTCATAGGCCATGGTCAAAAGATTGGGGAGCACATCGTAGTCGATCCGCCGCGTATTTTTGTCCGGCAGCACGGTGTTCAGCATCGCCATCAGCTTGCTTTCGACCCATGCCAGGAGGGGCGACGGTTTGCCTTCGCTGGGATCCGCAGAGGCGAGCGCTTCCATGAGGCTGTTGGCGAGCCCGATATTCTCCATCGGGATGTCGCGCCAGACTCCAAGCAGGATAGCGCGCAGCCGCTCGCGCGGCGATTTGATCTTCAGCACCCGCTTCTCTAGCCGCGCGATGGCATCTTTTTGCCACGGCTCGACAATCGCGTAGAGCAGGCGAATCTTCGAGGGCACGTAAGAATAGACGGTGCCGACGCCAATGCCGGCACGCTCGGCGATGTCTTGCAGGGTCGTGGCGTGATAGCCGCGCTCGGAAAACAGCTCGTAGGCGCTGTCCAGGATCGCCTGCTCGATGGCTTTTTTCTTGACCTGGACCATCGCAGCCCCGCGTCAGAGCAGGATACTCATGGGAGAATGCGTGCCGCCGCTGTTCACCAGGTCGACGCGCTTCATCTTGATGCGGAACGACTCTTCATCGGGCACAAGCTCGTAGGTATGGCGGCCGGAATAGACCTTCTGGTTCTCGGCCCTATGCTCGACGCAGATGAAGGCGGCTTCAACCCTCAGGCAGTCCGCTTCGTGGCCGAGCGTCTCGATATTGCCGACGATATGCGTGGTCCGCGGCATCGGCGTGAGAACAAGCGCCCTCTCCTCGAGCAAACGCTGAACGCGGATCGAGAGAATGGCGTGATCCTCGTAGATGATCGACGCGACATTCAGCGGATCGGTCTGACCGGGCTGGCTCGGCATCCAGTAAATGCCTTGCGGCCGGTAGAGCTCGAGCCACGCCTCGAAATCCCCGGCATCGAGCAGCCTCGCTTCCTCGAACAGAAACAACTCGACTTTTCGCTGGGTGTCGTGATCCAACATCATGCGGCTTCCGCTGTCATATACTCGACCCAGGCCTTGAACTGCACGCGCATCGGCATTTCGCTGGCCACTCCCGAGACCTCGCCATCCTTTCCGGCGCGGTCGCTGTCGAAGCCGCGCGAGAAATCGACCCACATCTCGCTATCCTTGGCCAGGCCCTGCTGGCAGCGCTCGAGCATCTCGACATCGTCGGAGAAAATCATCGAGGCCGGCGAGCCGAGCGTGGACAGGAAGCGCACGGCGCGGTGGAACATTTCGTCGGGCGCTCCCTTCAGCCTGAAACAGTGCACGCGCACGATCGTGCGGTCGACCGAGATCGGGATCGTGACCCGCATCTGCTGATGCTGCGCATTGATGACGAGGTTCGGATAAATGATGTTGTTGAAGCGGTTCACGCCGAGCACGCTCGCCGATCGCTCCGGCCCCAGCCTGGCGACCAGCGCGGCCTTGTAACGTGCGGCCACCGGATCGCTCTCCTCGTGCACCAGGACGCCTTTGGTGTAAAAATTCGTCATGAAGGTGTGCCCACCGGAAAGGCCGGTGAGCTGAATGCCTTCCCACTCGTTGGTGGAAAAGCCATTGGCGAGCAGCATCTCGCGCGTTTGATCCCCGTCGAGAATCGAAGCGTTTTCGGGAGCCCGCCGCGCCGGCATGACCGAGGAACTGTGCACGAAACTGGGATGGAAAATGTCGGCGGCGTTCTCCAGATGAAGCTTCCAGTTGCCGCGATATTCGAGCGTGAAGCTTGAATCCGCGATCTCGACTTCGCCGTCCGGGGCACGATCAACAAGATTGTCGATGACTTCCGTCATCGGCCCGAGGTGATCGAGCAATGGCTCCGGATTGGGGTTGAGCGTAGCAAACACGAAGCCGCGATAGCTTTGCACCTTGGCAATGCGCGTCATTTGATGCTGCGGATCGGTGAGGCTGAAATTCTCCGGATAGCTCTTGCTGTGCGGGACGGTCGACAGCGTTCCGTCGTTCCGGAATACCCAGGCATGATACGGACAACTGAAGAGCCGGCTGCTGCCCTGATCCACCATGCAGAGGCGGGCGCCGCGATGCGGACAGCGGTTCTGCAGAACATAGATCTGTCCGTCATTGTGCCGGGTCACGAGGATCTCGTGATGCGCCAGCCGCGTGCGGATGAAATCTCCCGGTTTTTTCAACTGGCTTTCATGGGCGACGTAGATCCATAGCCGGCCGAAGATCCGCTCCTGTTCGAGCTGAAAAACGGCCTCGTCGGCGTAGGCGCGGCGATTGACGTGGTCGGGACGAACAAGGCCGCGGATATCGTCTGCCGTCAGGGACGCGGCCGGACGATCCGTCGCGTGATCCATCAAATGGTCCATGTGATTTCTCTCATCTCGTGGCGCGTGCGCGTCCATTGCCATCAGTTGAGGACGCCATTGAACAATTCGGCGTAGACCGGCGTATCTTCGAACCCAACGCCGGGCGCATCCGACAGCAAAGCTGTGCCGTCGTTGACCGGAATGCCCGCGGTGACTTTTCCGAACAGCGTGCTGCTATCCATGGCGACTTCGGCAAGGCCCAGACCGAGGCCGGCAACCGCGTTCATGGCGAGCAGATGACCGGCATGCGGGGCGCAGCGATCGCGTCGCCAGCCGTGCGCGTCAAGTTCACCGAGGATGCGCCGATATTCGACAAGTCCATAGCTGAGTGAGATGTCGAATTGCAGGATGTCGCGATCCTTGCGCAAGCCGCCATGGCGCAGCAGATTTCGTGCGTCATCGCAGGAGAACAGGTTCTCGCCCGTCGCAATCGGCAACGGCGAGTTTTCCGCAATGTCGTGAAGCAGCGCGTAATCGAGCGGATGCACCGGCTCCTCGATCCACGCGAGCGGGTATGGGGCGAGCTTGCCGAAATATTCGATTGTCGTGTCGCGGTCGAAAGCGCCGTTGCCGTCAACGGCAAGGCTCATGCCGGACTCCAGCACCGCCAGCACCGCCTCAACGCGGTGCAAATCATCCTGCAACGCCGCACCGCCGATTTTGATCTTGAAACGGCGATGCCCCTGTCCGATCGCCCGGCGCACATCGTCGCAAAGGCTCGCGATGTCGTTGGCAGCGCGATAGTGACCACCGCTGGCATAAACGGAAACCTTCGCATTGGCGGCGGCAGCACCGGCGTTCCGCGACAACACGTGCCGCAACGGGGCGTCGGCGATCTTGCCCGCCAAATCCCACAGTGCCGCGTCGATCAGTCCGACCGCGCCGCAACGTTCGCCATGTCCGCCTGCCTTCTCGTTGGTCATCAGGACATCCCAGGCCCGATGAGGATCGACGCCGCCGCTGCCGTCGGCATAGCTGTCCGGCTCGGCAGACAACAGGCGCGGGATGAAACGTTCGCGCAGCAATGCGCCGTGGCCGTAACGGCCGATGGAATCGAAAGCCAAACCGACGAGAGGCTTGCCGTTTCTCGTCATGTCGGTGTGCAACGCGAGCACGCTCGCGGTCATCGCATCGAAGCTGATACTGGCCGTGCGTGTCGGCGCACCGATCTGGATCGTCTGCTCCCTCGCCGCAACGACGCGCATCAAGCGTCCTTGGTTTGGCGCCAGTCGTGCTCGGAAACGTCGAACACGATGCCGTTGAGGTCCTTGAACTTCTTCTCGGCATCGACGCCGGGATAGCTCGGCAGCTGCATGAAGAATTCGCCGCCGTGATTTTTGATTTTTGCCTCGGTCGCCTTCTCGTCTTCGACGACAAAGCCGATGTGATGCAGACCGGCCCAATCCGGACCGCCCTTACCGCCCTTTGTCCCTTCCGGGAAATGAAGCAGCGTCAGGTTCATGATGCCGTCGGACAGCGAAATGGCGTTGCCGATCGGACTGTCGACCTTGCCGACGCGCTTGAGCTCGAAAACGCCTTCATAGAAGGCCGCAGCCTTCTCCAGATCGGGAACCTGAATAGCGATATGCCGGATCTTGCCCATGGTGGCCTCCAAAAAGCGTGGTCGGCGTGAACCGATAGCTGCGGCACACTGACGCCACATCGTCCGCCATTCATATTCCCGAATGTCATTCGGTTTTGCAAGTCCAAAATTCAGCCGCGGGTGTCCGGGTGGTTCCACGGAGCTCTCACCAACGTCCTGTTCCCGATCGAAGGCGATGCCGATGGTTTCTGGCTGTGCAAACCGGCCAGCGATAAGTGCCTGCCGCGGCGCGACATCTTTGCCAAAAGCTCACAGACGAATTCGCAAATCTCCATTGAGTGCGCTTGCCGGCGCGATAAGAAGACATGCTTCGCTGGCGCAGTCGTGATTGCGGAGAGCAATGAGAATAATAAAAGCCGTTCAGGGAGCTCTGGTGCTGGCAACAGCAGCCACAGCTTTGTTCGCGTTGGCAGGCGGCGCCAGCGCGGCAGCGTGGCCGGATCGTCCAATCCACGTCATCGTGCCATTTCCGGCAGGCTCCGCCGCCGATACGGTGGCGCGGCTGATCGGATCGAAGCTCTCCGAGAAACTCGGACAGCCCGTGATCGTCGACAACCGGGACGGCGCAAGCGGCGCGATCGGTACGGCCAAGCTCGCGAGCTCCGAGCCTGACGGCTACACGATCGGCATTACGACAACGACCACAGTCGTCACGGTACCGTTGCTCGACAAGAACGTCGGCTACAAAGTCCCGGACGACTTCACGCCCATCGCCATGATCGGCTATTCGCCATTTGTCATGGTCGTTCACCCTTCGGTGCCGGCGAAAACCATCGCGGACTATGTCGCGCTGGCCAAAGCGAAGCCGGATACGCTGTCCTACTCGTCGGAAGGGGAAGCGAGCCTTGCGCGGCTCGGCGCCGAACTGTTCGCCACCATGGCCGGTATCAAGCTCAATCAAATTCCCTATAAGAGCTCGACCCAGGCAGTGATCGACCTGCTCGCCGGCCGCATTGATTCTCAGTTCGGCATTCTGACCACGACCAAGCGTTATTTGCAGAATGGTCAGCTGCGGGCGCTCGGCGTGACGACGCAGCGCCGCATTCCCGAATTGCCGGACGTGCCAACGATCGCGGAGTCCGGTTTGCCCGGCTACGAGGTGACGCTCTGGATCGCAGTGATTGCGCCCGCCAAACTGCCGCAAAACATCGTCGACACATTAAGCACCGACATCAATCAGGCGCTGGCCCAGGACGACATCAGGCAGGCTCTCTCCAACCAAGCCATATTTGCCAATCCGCAAACGCCCGCCGAGCTGAATGCCACGATAAAAAAGGACCTGGACAAATGGGGGGCGTTGGCGGGCAAAACCGATCTCGCTCAATAATCCCGGCGATCTCGCGCAATAATCCGGCCAGCAGCTTGTTTTCTTCATTCGCACAGGCGCCACTCCCGAACCGCAAACGTACAAGGATGGTCCGTCATATGACCGCGCAACCGCAACAGGCTGTCAGCCTGGATTTCCAGTCCCACCTCGCCGATCTCGAAAAGCGCGGTCTTTTGATCCGGATCGACGAGCCGATCAACAAAGATACCGAGCTTCATCCGCTGGTCCGCTGCCAGTTCGTCGGCGGCGTCGCCGAACAGGATCGCCGCGCTTTCCTCTTCACCAACGTGGTCGATTCGACCGGCAAGAAATACGACATGCCCGTGGCCGTCGGGGCGCTCGCCGCGACGCCGGAAATCTACGCCGTCGGCATGGGCTGTCCGGTGGACGAGATCAGCCGCAAATGGGCCAAGGCCATCGCCAACCCCGTGCCGCCGAAAGTGGTTGCATCGGGCCGCTGCCAGGAAGTCGTCATCACCGGCGACGATCTGAAAAAGCCCGGCGGCGGACTTGCGATGCTGCCGGTGCCGGTGTCGACGCCGGGTTTCGACGCCGCGCCGACACTAACGGCAACCTTGTGCATCACCAAGGATCCGGAAAACGGCATTCCCAATATGTCGATGAACCGCGCGGCGCTGAAAGCCACCAACCGGCTCGGCGTCCGCATGGCATCGCGGCTTGGCCGCACCGGCGGTTATCTGCACTGGCAGCGCTATCAGAAAATGGGCAAGCCGATGCCCATTGCCATCGTGCTCGGCTGCGCGCCGGTGGTGGTCTATAACGGGCCGCAGCGGCTGCCGACCGATTTCGATGAGATCACAGTCGCCGGCGCGCTGGCCGGACAACCGATCGAGATGGTGAAGGCGAAGACCGTCGACCTCTTGGTGCCGGCCAATGGCGAGATTGTCATCGAGGGGCTGATCAGCACGGAGCTCCTGGAGCCCGAAGGACCGTTCGGCGAAAGCACCGGCTACGTCGCCCTCGAGGACTACAATCTTTCGATGGAGATCACCGCGATCACGCACCGGCGTTCGCCGGTCTTCACCTCGATCATCAGTCAGGTGACACCGAGCGAATCCAGCACCATGCGCAGGGTCGCGATGGAGCCGCTGTTTCTGACGCATCTGCGGCAGATCGGCATCAACGGCATCCGCAAAGTCGTGATGCACGAGGCCTTGAGCAATCTGCGGCCGCTGATCTTCCTGCAATTCGCCAATGGCGCGAGCCGCACCGAGGTGTGGCGCGGCCTGCAGGCAGCGTCTTCGCGCATCGCCGATTGCGGAAAGATCGTGATCGCGGTCAGCGAAGACGTCGACCCGAACAATGCCAATGCCGTGTTCTGGTCGATGGCCTATCGCTCCAATCCGATCGAAGACGTGCACATCAATCCGTTCCGTGCGCCCGATCACGGGCCGAGCTCCGACAGCGATGGAGATGCGCCGCACAATCCGCGCACGGCAAATTCAACATTGCTGATCGACGCGACGCTCAAGCACATCATGCCGCCCGTCGCGTTGCCGGCGAAGCAATATATGGAGCGCGCGCGCGAATTGTGGACCAAGCTGAAACTGCCGCCGATCTCGTTTCAGGCGCCGTGGCACGGCTATCAGTTAGGCGACTGGCGCGACAGCTGGGAGACGTTTGCGCAGAACGCGACGGCTGGCAAATGGGAGGCAAACGGGGCCGATACATTCGCGCGCCGGCGCGGCGGCGTGAAGCCGGAGACGCCGGTGCGTTCGGTTGAGGACTGATGCGAGCGACTGCCGTTGATCCGTCATCCTGAGGCGCGAGCGCAGCGAGCCTCGAAGGATGAACGGCACTCAAGTCGGCTGTTGCCGACTTGAGCACTAAAAATGCTGAAATCGGCATACCGATTTCGGTTGCGCCTCAGCAGGCATCCTTCGAGTGCCGCTTCGCGGCCACCTCAGGATGACGGGTCACTCAGCTAAAGCGAAAAATCCTGCTCGACCGTATCGGGCACGATGCGTGAGCGTTGTGGCTTGCCGTGAATGGCGCGCCAAATCCGTTCCGGCGTCGCCGGCATTTCCATATGGGTCACGCCGAATTCCGCCAGCGCATCGACGATGGCATTGATGACGACGCCGAGCGCGGGCGTCGTGCCGCCCTCGCCCGCCGGCCGTATGCCCAGCGGATGCGTCGTCGACGGCACTTCGCTGATGTCGGTGGTGAAGAACGGCAAACAATCCGCCCGCGGCATGGCGTAATCCATGAATGAGCCGGCGAGCATCTGGCCGGTGCTGGCGTCGTAGAAGCTGTGCTCGAGCAGGGCCTGTCCCACGCCCTGGGCTATGCCGCCATGCGTCTGTCCATGAATGATCAGCGGATTTACCGCTCTGCCCACATCGTCGACGCAGGTGTGGCGAATGATTTCGACGGTCCCCAGCTCCGGATCGATCTCGACCTCGCAAGCGTGACAGCCGTAGGGGAAGCCGGCCTCATTGACCGTCTGATCGCACTCGCCCACAAGAGGGCCGCGAAAATCCTGCGGCAAGTCAGTCCGCGCACTCATCGCCGCCGCGACTTCGGCGAGACTCATCACCTGATCGCGATCGGCGAAGAAATTGCCGTCGGCAAATTTGATTTCGGCCGGGTCCTTTTGCAGCAGCAGGCCGACAACCTGCTTGCCTCTTTCGATGATCTTGTTGGAGGCATGCCAGATGACGATGCTGCCGAGCCGCATGCCGCGGCCGGAATGCGTGCCGCCGCCGACATCGACAATATCCGTATCGCCGGTGACCAGGCGCACCTTCTCGAACGGCACGGCGAGCCATTCGTGAACGAGCTGGGCAAAGCTCGTTTCATGACCTTGGCCGTTCGATATCGTTCCAATCACGAGATCGGCGGCGCCGTTCGGATGGATCGTGATCTTGGCTTTTTCCCGCGGGATTCCCGTCGCCGTATCGACGTAGTTGGCGACACCGATGCCGCGATATTTTCCGCGCTTGCGCGCTTCGGCCTTGCGGGCGGGGAAGCCATCCCAATCCGCGAGCTTCAGCGTCTGTCGCATCACGCCGATATAGTCGCCGCTGTCGTACACCAATCCGAACGGATTCTTGTAGGGCAGCTCTTCTTGAGACACGAGGTTGCGCAAGCGCAGCTCCGCGCGGTCGAAACCGGCTTGCCGCGCCGCGACATCGATCAGCCGCTCCAAGACATAAATGACTTCAGGCCGCCCTGAACTGCGATAGGGCCGCGTCGGCGCCGTATGACTGAGCACCGCGCGGGCGCGAAAATGCGCCGCCGGCATGCGATAGATGCTCGACATGATCTCGACGCCCTTCTGGACCATCGAGAAGTTGCCCGTATGCGAGCCGAGATTGCCGACATTGGAGCCGCGCATTGCGAGAAAATTGCCGTCTTTGTCGAGCGCGAGCTCGGCCTCGGAGGCAAGATCGCGGCCTTGGTAGTCGCTGACCAAGAGTTCGCTACGTTCGCTGGTCCATTTCACCGGGCGGCCGACGCGCCGCGCCGCCCAGGCGACCAGCGGCTGCTCGGCAAAGATCGCGCCGCGCGTGCCGAAGTTGCCGCCGACATCGCGGATGACGAGCCGGACATTCGGCTCGGGAACATTGAGCACGGTCGACAGATCGCGGCGCAGCCGCAGTGTCGAACCGCTGCAGGTGTGGACCGTATAACGATTGCTCGCCGGATCGTACTCGCCGATCGCGGCGCGCGGCTCCATCGGCGAGCCGGCAACGCGCGGGATCCAGGTCTTGACCTTGGCGATATGCGCGGCCTTGCGGAAGGCGGCCTCGGTCGGCTCGGCTTCGCCGATCCGCGCGTCGATGCAGACATTGGACGAATTCTCATCGCGCACGCGCGGCGCATCGAGGTCGGCAGCATCCACGGTGAATGTGACGCATGGCAGCTGTTCGTAGTCGATGGCGACGGCTTCGGCGCCGTCCTTGGCGGCGGCGATGCTTTCGGCGATCACCATGACGAGCGGCTCGCCGACGAAGCGCGCTTTGTCGGCGGGCAATGGATAGTCGGGAACATTGAAGGCCGGCGTGCCGTCGACATTGACCAGCGGAATCTCCGCCGGGTGCAGCGAGAACGTCTTGTTCGGAACGGGGTTCAAGCGATCGGCGATGAAATCGGCGCCGGTCAGAACCGCCAAGACGCCCGGAACAGCGAGCGCTGCGCTGCAATCGATCGAACGGATCACGGCATGCGCGTGCGGCGAGCGCACCATATAGGCATAGGCCTGGCCTTCGATGTTGATGTCGTCGGTGTAGCGGCCCTTGCCGGCGACAAAGCGCAGGTCCTCTTTGCGCGGGACCGGCTGACCGATCCGACTGCTACTCGCGGGACCATGCATCGATTTTGTCTCCTCAGCCGTGGCGCACAGCGACCCCGGCCGCGCCGGGCGGCCGCTGGCGTCACACGATGCGGAAAAGCTTCGCGGCGGTGCCGCCCAAAATCGCCGTGCGATCAGGCGCGCTGAAATTGCACACGTCGATCAGCTTGACCGGCTGCTGCTCGGCGATGGCGAAGGGCTCGTCGGTGCCCATCAGAACGCGATCGGCGCCGGCAATGTCGCAGACGAAGCGAATGGTCAGCGGATCGTAGACCACCGAGTCGAAATAGAGCTTGTGAAATCCCAGCGCCGGGTCGGCGTTTTGCGCAGGCGCGGTGGCGAAGCTGCGCTTGAGCCGGCCGAACACCATCGGCAGCGCGGCACCGCCATGCGAGATGACGAGATTGACGTCGGGATAGCGCAACAGATGCCCCGAATATAACAGCCTCGCGACCGCCGTGGTCGTATCGGTCACGCGGCCAACGGCGCTGACGAGACCATAGGCCTTCAGCCGATCGTCGCGCGCGCCGAACGTCGGATGAATGAACAGCGTCGCCTTGCGCGCCGACGCGGCTTCCCAGAACGGGTCGAGATCGGGGTCGTCGAGCACGCCGCTCGCGCCCTTCGGCTGCGAACCGATCATCGCGCCGTGGAAGCCCTGGTCGAGCGCTTCTTCGAGCGCCAGCGCCGCAAGCTTGCCGGACTGCATCGGCACCGTCGCAAGCGGCACCAGAAACGGAATTTGCGCCGTGGCCTTCAACAAATGACCGTTGAGAAAACGATTCCATTCCAGGCCCTCGTCGGGCGGCAGATCGTAGCCGAACATGTCGAGCCAGCCGCCGACCACCTGCTTGTCGATCCCGCGATCGGCGAGCCATTTGCGCCGGCGTTCGACATCGCTCATGCCCGCTGGAACCGGACGCTTCGCCTCCTGTCCGGCGAAGGAAAGCCGTACACCGCCGTTTTCACTGAAGACTTTGACGTTCGGGAACGATCGCTGCGCGAGCGCCTCGTCAAGCAGAGCCTGCGGAACAAAATGCGCATGCGCATCGATGATCATGATGGAAGGCCTACACACCCAAGTTTCGGATTGAAGCCCTGTGATCGCTAGGATTTTCAGCCCCGACCGGCAACTTCCTTATCGGCACAGACCGTTGAGTTTATTGCAATCTGGCCCGCCGGACGCGGTGCTATAGGCGTGCCCAACAATGCAAAGAGGAAACGTTCCAAGGACGCGCCCGATGCGGTTTCTGACCAAGGCTTTTTTCATCGCCGGCGTGCTGGCTGTCTTTGGACAGCACGTCGCCTCCGCGGAAGACTTTCCGACCCGCCCGATCCGGGTGATCGTCGGTTACGCACCCGGCGGGCCGAGCGATTCCGGCGCACGGCTGATGGCGGAGCCGCTGAGCCGCCAACTTGGCCAGCCGGTGGTGATTGAAAACCAGCCCGGTGGCGGCGGCCTGAACTCGACGGAATCCTACGCCGGCAAATATGCGCCGGACGGCTACACGCTTCTTCTCGGCGCGATTGGGCCGCTGGCGGTTATCCCCGCCGCGGAAAAGGTCGATTACGACCCGATCCACGATTTTGTCCCGCTCGGCCTGGTGTGGACCTCCCCGCTCACGCTGGCGGTCAGTCCGAAGCTCGGCATCAAGACGCTCAAAGACTTCATCGCCTATGCCAAGGCCAATCCTGGCAAGGCGACGATCGGTTCAGCCGGCGTCGGCTCGGTCACGCATCTCGCCGCAGCGCTGTTCATGCGGCAGGCGGGAATTGAGCTGACCCATGTGCCTTATCACAGCACGAGCGAGAGCATGCCGGCCTTGATGGCCGACCAGATCGATGCCCTGTTCGGAGATACCCCGATCATCGCGCCGCAGATCAATGCGGGAAACATTGTTGCGCTCGCCGTCGCAGCCAAGAAGCGCGAAACGGCAATTCCCAACGTGCCGACCATGGCCGAGGCCGGTCAGCCCAATGTCGAAGCGGCGAGCTGGTTCGGCTTTGTCGCGTCGGCAAAGACGCCCGCCCCGATCGTCACGCGCCTGCAAGACGCGATGAGCGCCGCGCAAAAGGATCCGGACTATCTCGCCAAGCTCGCCAAACAGAGCGCGAGCTTCGGCGATCCGGGACCGGATGCCTATGCCGATCTCATCAAGAGTGACGCGGTGAAATGGAAGACGGTGATCGACGAAGCCGGGATCAAGCTCAACTGAGCGCGTCTAGAGCGCGATGATTTTTGGTTGATCAAAGCTCATCGTCATTGCGAGCGAAGCGAAGCAATCCAGATCGGCGCCGCAGTGCTGGATTGCTTCGTCGCTTCGCTTCTCGCAATGACGAGATTCCCTAAGCAGGACCCTCGGCGAACACGGCGGCCGCTTCCTGCATCGCGTGATTGCCGGCCGGCGCGCCGCAATAGACAGTCGCCTGCAGGATGATCTCCTTGATGTCGTCCTTGGTGAAACCATGCGCCAAGGCCGCGCGGACATGGAGCTTGAATTCTTCCCACTGATGCAAAGCGATCATCATCGACATCACCATGTAGCGCCGGGTCTTGTGATCGATCGCGGGCCGGGTCCAGATCTCACCCCAGACCTGGCGCGTGATCATCTCCTGGAATTCGGTATTGAAGGCGTTGCGGTTCTTCAGCGTGCGATCGACCCAGGCATCGCCGAGGATCGCGCGGCGCACCTTCATCCCGTCTTCGTATGATTGATCCGCACTCACGTCTCGCCTCCCTGTTCTTGTTCGCAACACGGCTGTCTTCGCTTATGCAGCGCTGCTCACAGCCTCACAATTTCGCAATGGACATAGGCGCGTGAGTTTTGGTCACGCCGATCAAGTCACGCGGGCCGCGGCGCGGCCTGATCGCCCCGCCGCTGTCTCCATCGGCAAGCGCGCCAGGATCGGATCGAGCTGGCGCTGCAGCCAAGACAAAAATTGCCTCGCCTTGCGGCTCGGGCCGGTTTCCGCGCGCCACACCGCGTAATAAGACCCCTGACGGATTGGTCCGTCGAACAGCCGCACCAGGGATTGGCCGGCAAATTGCGGCCCGAGCACCGGGATCTGCCCGATGACAATGCCCAACCCGTCTGCCGCTGCCTGATAGGCCAGCATCGAATTCGGAAATTCGACGACCTCCATCTCCTGCAAAGGAAAATCGGAACGTCCCATCACTTCCAACCAGTCGCGCCAGTCGTTACGCCGGTTGTTCGAGATCAGAAGCCGATAGCCGCGCAAGTCATCGATAATTTTGATAGGCTTGCCATGCTTGAACAGCTTGGGATTGCACATCGGCTGAATCCAGTTGGCGAACAGCATCTTGCTCTCGGTGCCGGGCCAGTCGCCCGTGCCGACCTGAATCGAAATGTCGACGTCTTCGCGCACGAAGTCCACCGGGCCGAAGCCGGTGATGATGCGGACATTGGTGCCGGGATGCTCTTCCTTGAATTCGGACAGGCGCGGAATGAGAAAATGCACGGCGAAGGTCGCCGGGACCCGAACATTGAGCGGCGCGCTGTCTTGCGCGCGCATCACTCTGTCGGTGGCGGAGGTGATGATCTCGAAGGCAGGCGAGATGGCGCGGTAATATTCCTCACCGGTTTCGGTCAGCACATTGCCTTCACGCGCTCGATGAAACAGCCGAACATCAAGGAAGGATTCGAGCGTCGCGATTTGCCGACTCACAGCCGACGGCGACACCGATAAGATCTCAGCCGCGCGGGTGAAGCTGCCGACACGTGCCGCCACTTCAAAGACATGCAAAGGATTGAGTGGCGGAACCGAACGAGCCAAATGCGCCTCTTGACGAAAACTCAACCGCCATTACCCATTACGAATTTGCCCGACCAAGTCAAATGGGCGAAGCGGCGCGGCTGTCTGGCTGCGACTAAACGAATAGTCCTGTTTGCGGAAGTGTTTACGGCCAAGATTCACCGTTCTGGTCGCTGCAGTGCATCAAGAACCGGTGTCCAAGCGAGGAGAGAATGAGTGGCCGAGACTTCGCCCGTGCAGCCACCGCTTCAGGCCATGATCGAGCGCTTGCCCGACCTTGTTAACGGCGACGCATCTTTGCTGCGGCGCGGCTGTTATGTCACGGCCGACATGATGATCGAGGTCGGCGCGCAACCCTATTTCATCGCCATCAATCAGGGGCGCATTACCGGCTTCGAGCGCGGCCCGATCGTCATGAAATCCTGGTCCTTTGCCGTTCGCGGCAGCGAAGAGGCGTGGGATAAATTCTGGCAGCCGCTGCCGCCGCCGAATTTCCACGACATTTTTGCGCTGGCCAAGCAGGGGGCGTTTTGCATCGACGGCGACTATCGTCCGCTGATCACCAATCTGCTTTATTTCAAGGCGCTCTTGGCGGCGCCTCGCGCTTTGCGGGCCAAGGCGAGCTGACGACAGCGACTTTCAATCGCTAATGCTTTATTGCCCCGCCCTGCTTTCCGCGCGGATCTTGTCCAGCACCGGAAGAATGTAGGTCCGGAACTGATGCGGATTTTCGCTCATCGGAAAGTGGCCGAGCTCACGCATCACCGTCATCTGCGCGCCTGGAATTGCCGCCGCTGTCGCAGCCGTATCTTCGGGTGCGCAGGAAAAATCATACTCGCCGGTCAGCAGATAAAGCGGACAAATGCCGGTATCGACCGTGCCGATCATGTCGCGCAAGTCGCTATCAAGCCGGTAAAAATAGAGATCGCCCTTAAACACGCCGGGACCGCCCTGCATATATTGCCACAGCGTTTCCCACCGCGCCGCGTCGGGGCTTTGCGGCGCGATCAGGCCGGAGACGAAGCCGGCGCAGACTTCGCCGCCATGAACGTCCGGCCGATGCAGCCAGTCCCTGTCGTACCACGGCGTCTGATGAGCGGCGGCCTCGAGCCCGATCAGCGCGCGGAATTCTTTGGCGTGGCGAATGGCGAGGCTGAGAACCACACGGCCGCCGATAGAGCAGCCCATGACAACGGGGCGCTCCAAGCCGAGAGCATCGCGAAAAGCCCTGATCGCTTCGATATAGCCGTCGAGGGTCAGCCGATATTCCTCGTCCTGCCAGCCGTCCGGCGGTGTCGACTTGCCGTGCCACGGAAGATCGAAGCTAATGACCCGGAAGTGATCGGTGATGGCCGGGTCGCTCATCATGTAGCGGAATTGGCGCCCATCGGCGCCGGCCGTGTGCAGGCACAAGAGCGGCACGCCGGCGCCGGCTTCCTCGAAGTAAACGCGATGCTCGCGACCCTGCAATGTCAGATACACATAGCGACCGACGATCGGATCAAATGTCGCTGGCATTGGCGAAGCGTCCTTCGTAAAAATCTGCAGGCTGGAGACAGGTCACCGCCATTGATACTGCGTGCATGAACGAATACGACGCGCAACACCGCAATGCAAACGGCGCGCCCCGTGATGGGCGCCGAGCCCGCGTGAACCGCTGCGAGGACATCAATGTACCGACTGTTAGTTGCTGATCTGGATTCGCCCTCGTATTTCGTCGCCACGGCAGCGGCCGAGCTTGGCTGCTTCAAACAAGAAGGCGTCGATGTCGAGCTCATGCGCGACTACGGCTCCGAAACAGGACCTGCGCTCCTTCGCGCCGGGACAGTGCACTTCCTCGGCGGTCCGGCCTATATCGCGAGCCAGGAATACCCGGACTGCAAGGGCGCCAAGCTCCTCTGCGCGCTTTCGCAATATTCGTATTGGTTCTTGGCGGTGCGCGCCGATCTCGACATCGCGCGCGGCGATATGAATGCACTCAAGGGCTTGCGCATATCGGCCTCGCGACTCTGGCCCGAATGGAGTCTGCGATATTTGCTGGCCGATGCCGGTATCGACCCGGAGCGTGACAATGTGCGAATTGTGCCGCCGCCCAAAAGCGTCGATGCGCGATGGAAGGGCCGCGCCGGGATCGAAGCCATCGAGCAGGACATTGCCGATGCCTATTGGGGCAATGGCATGCGGGTCGCGCTCGGCGAACGGCACGGCGTGGCGAAGCTGCATCTCGATCTGCGCCGTAGCGACGGCCCGCCGGGAGCGCGCTGGTACAATTTCCCGGCTCTGACGACGACTGAAGCGTTTATCGACGAGCATCCGGAAGTCGCGGCCGGCGCCGTGCGTGCGATCGTAAAGGCGCAACAGGCCCTGAAGGCCGATCCGTCGCTTGCGACCTCAATCGCGGAGCGCTTGTTTCATCCCGAAGAAGTGCCGCTGATTGCCGACCTGATTGCGCGGGACGCGCCGTTCTACGACGCGCGCATTTCGCCGGAAGCAATCGAAGGCCTGAACAAATTCGCCCAGCATATTGGGCTATTTTCCAAGCCTGTTCCCTATGATCGTCTGGTCGCTTCACAGTTCAGCCGGTTCTGGGATGGCTGACGGCCCATCGAGATGGCCCAGCGGCCGTCGAACGAATAAAGTGATCGGTGCGGGTATCGGGAATTCAGCATGACTGTTCAGGGTGAAGTGTTACTCACAGGCGCACGCGTCTATCGCCATGACGGCGACACCGATCTTCCTCCTGTCCAAGACGTCCTTATTGCTGACGGAGTTATCAAAGCCATCGGCGCGGATGCAGTCCGCGAGGCGCCTCGGGAAAAGATCGATCTGTCAGGGCATGTGCTTCTTCCCGGCTTCATCAATTCGCACTACCACTCGCACGACGTGCTGGCGAAAGGCTGTTTCGACTCGCAGCCGCTGGAGCAATGGGGTCTTGTCGCCGGCCCCATCGCCAATAACCGCAGCCTCGAAGAGATCCGCGTCCGTACGCTTGTTGGCGCAATCGAGGCGCTCCGCAACGGCGTGACGACGGTTCAGGATTTCAGCTCGTTCGCGCCGTTCAGTGATGAGATCGTCGATACCATTTTGAACGCCTACGAAGAGGCCGGAATTCGCGTGGCCTATTCGATCACGGTGCGCGATGGATCCCAGCTCGACACGATTCTGGATGCGCGCGATGTCGTGCCGAAGGAGCTGTGGCGGCTGGTCGGCGACACTGCCGGGGACGTCGCTTCCCAGCTCGAATTCATCGAGCGGCAGCTCGATCGCGTCGGCAACCGCGACGGCAGGATTATCTGGTGCTTGAGTCCGTCCGCGCCACAGCGCTGCTCGGCGCCGCTGCTGAAGGGCGTCGCCGATCTGGCCAGCCGGCGCAATCTGCCGATCTACACGCATGTCTACGAAACCCGCTCACAGCTCGTTTACGCGCGTGAACAATACGCCGAGTTTGGCGGCTCCTTGTTCAACTACATGGCGGCCTGCGGCCTGCTCGGCCCGCGCGTGAGCATTGCGCATGGTGTCTGGCCGGCGCCCGAGGAAATCGAATTCCTGGCCGGCACCGGGACCGGCGTCGTCCTCAACATGTTGAGCAATCTCCGGCTGCGCAGCGGCGTCGCGCCGATTTCAGCCTACCGCCGCCTCGGCGTGCCTCTAGCGCTCGGCAGCGACAATTGCAGCTGCTCCGACATTCATAGTCTGTTCCCGGTGATGAAGACCTATTGCCTGCTCGGCGGCATCATGGAGCCGCAAGCGCCGGCGCCGACAGCCGTCGAAGCGATCCGGCTTGCCACGCTCGGAGGCGCGGCGCGCGCCGGCGTCAGCGACAAGATCGGTGCGCTCGAGCCGGGCATGCGCGCCGATATTGTCGCGCTCGACCTTGGCGATCCGGCATTCAGACCGCTGCACAGCGTCGCCAGGCAAGTCGTCTATAGCGAAACCGGCCGTTCGGTCCGTCACGTCTGGGTCGACGGTCGCCACGTCGTCGCCAATGGCGCTGCAACAAGAGTCGACGAAAACAAGCTGCTCAACGAGATGGCCGAAGTGATGCCGGCTGTGAACAAGCAGCTCGATAAATTGCGCGGTGAGGCGTTGACGCTCAAGGGCTACTTCGCCGAGCTCCAGGCGAAAGCCTGGGCACGGCCGCTGCCCTATAATCGGTATCTAGGACAATCCTAAGCGGCCCTCGACCGTCATTGCGAGCGAAGCAACCCAGAACGGTGCCGCCGCACTGGATTGCTTCGTCGCGGAGCCTGTCATCGGACCGGCCACTTCGGGCCGGACCCGTTGGCTCCTCGCAATGACGAGTGTGATTGGGCAACGCTGGCCTCAGCCGCCAATCCCGAATTCGACGGTGCGCGTCGCCCAATGCGTCATCCGCTTTTCGATGTAAGCGAAAATCGCATACATGGCGATGCCGAGGGTCGCCACGACGACGAGCCCGGCAAAGACGAGGGGGATTTTGAAATTGGCGGACGCCTGTTCCACCAGCGTGCCGATGCCGCGATCCGAAGCCAGCGTCTCGGAAATGACCGAGCCCACGAAAGCCAGTGTGATCGAGATCTTCAGCGAAGCAAAGAAGTAAGGCAGCGAGCGCGGCAGACCGACCCTGCTGATAATGTCAAGCCGTGATGCGCCCAGCGAACGCAGCACATCCTGCAATTCCGGCTCCAGGGTCGCGATGCCGGTGGCGATGTTCACGGCGATCGGAAAGAAGCTCAGCATAAAGGCCGTCAACACCGCCGGCACCGTGCCGATGCCGAACCAAACAACCATCAGCGGCACCAAGGCGACCTTGGGGACAGAATTGAAGCCGACCAGGACCGGATAGAGTCCCTGATAAACAAGCTGCGACGACCCCACCACAATGCCGAGAACGACGCCGACAATGACGGCAAGGCCGAAGCCGAGCAGCGTAGTGACCAGCGTGCGCTCGGCGTGAAACCAGATCGTATTGAAATTCTGATAGAGGCTGACAGCAACGACGCTCGGGCGCGGCAGCACGAACGACGGTATGGCGAAAACGATGCAGATCAGCTCCCAGACGACCAGCATGGTCAGAACCGTGAGATAGGGCATCGCCCTGCCGAGCCACTTGTTCTGCATCATAGCGCCGCCGCCCGTTCTTTCCGTATCTGTTCGCGCAAAGTGTGAACCAGATCGGTGAATTCCGCCAAGAAAGGGGTCTCGGGATTCCTCGGCCGGGGCAGATCGACGCGATAGGTCGAGACGATCTTGCCCGGCCGCGCCGACATCACATGCACGGTATCGGCGAGATACACCGCTTCATGAAGGTCGTGCGTGACCAGGATGGTGGTGAACTTTTCCGCCATCCACATTGCCTGCAGCACATCCCACAGATCCTCGCGCGTGAAGGCGTCGAGCGCGCCGAACGGCTCGTCGAGCATCAACAGCGACGGCTTGTGGATGAGCGCGCGGCACAGCGAGGCGCGCTGCTGCATGCCGCCCGACAGTTGCCATGGAAAGCGATCTTCGAAGCCGCCCAAGCCGACACGCTCCAACAACCGCCGGGCATTGGCCTCGTGCTGCGGCAGATCGGCTTTGAAGCGCGTCCGATACGGGCGAACGATCTGCAGCGGCAGCATCAGATTTTCCATCGTGCTGCGCCACGGCAGCAGCGTCGGATTCTGGAAGGCCATACCGACGACTTTGAGCGGGCCCTTTACCGCCACGCCGCCGACCTCGATCGTCCCGCGCGTGGGCGGCACCAGGCCCGCCACAAGTTTCATCAACGATGACTTGCCGCAGCCCGAGGGTCCGACCACCGCCGCCAGCTCTCCGGCGGCCACGGACATGTCGAGATGTTCGACGGCAAGCGTGCCTTGTGGGCCGCTAAAGTGGAGGCTCACGTCGGCGATTTCGACAAATTTTTCAGACGCCATGCCAGAGCTCAGGCTGGGAGCATGCGCTCCGCTTGGGGCGGCAAAAAGCTCGTCGTATAGAGTTGATCAGGCTTGAGATCGGCGTTGATGCCATTCGCCTCCAGATTGGATTTGATGGTCAAATCCATGCGCTCGGGAACAATCGAGCCGAAGCCGTTCTTCTTCACGTCGGGCGTGAGAATGGCCTCGTCGCGCACAAGCTTCCAGCGGTCCGCCTCGAGCGCGACATCGAACATCGGATCGCGCGTATGCATAGTGGCAAGCCCGGCCTGAGGGTCTTTGATCATCGCCTTCGTTCCCTCGATCGTCGCCTTGACGAAGCCGCGAACCATGTCGGGCTTGGCCTTCATCGTATCTTCGCGAACGATGACGGCATTGCCGTAGAGGTCGAGGCCGTATTTGGCGTAAGGCATCAGCACGACGTCGTCGCGCGCAACGCCGGCGCCAATCAGGTTGAACAGCGACGACGAGGTGAAGCCGGTGATGGCGTCGACCTGCCCCTGGATCAGGATGGTTTCGCGCAAATTCGGCGCGATGGATTTCCAGCTGATGCTTGCTGGATCGATGCCGTTCTTCTTGGCGAAAGCCGGAAACAACAGGCGGCTCGCATCCGCCTCGGGCGCGCCTACCGTGTGCCCGGGCAATTGCTTGGGCTCGGTGATTCCGGATTTCTTCAAGGTGATGAAGGCGGACAGAGTGCGGTCGAAAACCTGAAGCACCGCAATCACGCGCTTGTCCGGATTCTGCGCATTGAATTTGACCGCGGCATTCACATCGGCAAAGCCGACGTCGTAAGCCCCCGACGCGACTTTCACGATCGTGTCGCCGGACCCGTAACCGCGGTCCATTGTCACATTCAGCCCTTCATGGCTGAACAGTCCTTGCGCCAGCGCCAGGCCCCAGATCGCGTGATTGCCCTGATAGGTGAAATCCACAACGAATTTCACGTTGGTCGGCGACTGCGCTTGTGCGACCCGCCATGGCATCGCGAGCGCAATGCCGGCTTGCAGACCTCCCAAAAGCACCGTTCTGCGTTTCATCGATTGTCTCCTTTTCCGCAACACGAGGAAGGCCGTATCGCTGCATAATGCATGCCAGCGCTCCGCGCAAACACGCAGCTCTGCTGCGGCAGATCACCGTATATCAGCGAAGACCGGAGGTGGCCCGAGCGATGATGCCATATCCACCATTTGTGTCGGTGGATACCATTGTCACATTAGGGCCCCGGGGCCGCGGCTCGCCGTGCAAGCTTTTCGTCCTTCAAGAACCAGAAGCCGAACACGACCACCAAAAGCTCGCCGCCGATGACGACGACATTCACCGACCACAACGGCCCGATCAGAGGGATAAGCCAACCGACCAGCGGCCCCGCCAGAACTGCGAATAGATAGCCGAAGCCTCCGGCCATGCCGGTCGCGACCCCGATACCGCTCATAGACGCCGAAGCGACGGCGTCCTGGGTGATGGTATAGCCCAATGTATAAAGGGCATTGAGGCCAAAGCCGACACAGCCGCCCAAAACGACCATCGTCCAATTGGCAGGCGCGAGATAGAACAGTAGCAGCACCGACACGCACATCCACAATCCGAAGAAGCAGACGACAGGGCGCCGGCCGAAGCGGTCGGCCCACATCGTTCCCAGCGGTACGAAGAGACCACCGGCGCCGGCACCTGCGCCGAAGACGAGCGATGAAAAAGCGGGGTCGTAGTGGCGATACTGGATGAAAATGTAATTGCCGAGACCGAGGATCGCCCAGTTCGGAATCATATTGCAGGCATGAATGGTCAGTGCTTTCCAAACGCGGATATTGGTGACGACGAGCTTGAGCGTCGGCCAAAAGCCGAGCTTGGCTTGCGCGCCCGGTGTCTCGTTGCGGCGCAGATACCGCCGATCAAATAGAAACAGCGAAACAACGCCATAGGCCATCGCGAACCCGCCCAGGCACCACAGCGGCAATTGCCAAAAGCCGGGATAGCGATGAAGGAGCTGGCCGACGAATGTCTGTCCGCCGAAATTGCCGATGCCGTAAAAGACTTGCGTCATGCCGTTCACCAGCGCGCGCTGCTCCGGCAGAATCGATCCGGCCACTGCGAATTGCGCAATGTTGTAGATGCCCTCCATCACGCCGAAGAGAACGCGAAAGACGAAGGCCGACCAAAATCCAGTGGCAAGCGTCACCAGCACGGTGAAAAGCCCGAGCCCGAACAGGCCGACGAAGATCACGCGCTTGCGATCAAACCTGTCGGCCCAGTATCCCGCCGGAATGTCGATGATGGCCTGGCCCAGGAGAAAAATGGTGCTGAGGATACCGACCTCGAACGCCGTCCACGCGAACTGCTTGCCCATGGCGGCAAGGCCCACGGGAAAGCCGGCGCGGCAAACCGTATAGGCAATCATGCCGATGCCGAGGAAAATGAATTGGCGCCAGTAGGGCGCGTTGCCACTGCTCACTGCGTCTCTCCCGTTGGTCACTTATCGTTTCTTGCAAATCATGTGCCGAAACGGTCGAGCGCTCAATGTAACCTCTGGTCGCGCGCCATCGTAAATCTCGATATGCGCGAGAGCCCGGTAGCTGGATTTTCGCGGGCTTATGCGATGAGCAAAAGCGATAGCGCCCGCCCCCGGCGGACGTCAGACTTGATGGGGCCGGGCAAGCCTCATGCCGCGTACATGATCGGCCCTAACGTCCTCCGCCCGCCGCGGCGATTGTCGGAGTGGCGAAAGGACGCCCGGTGGGGCTTGTCGCAGCCGGTCGCAACGAGCCATCGATGATCGCCGCGACCATGTCGGCCGTGGCCGCCGAAAGCGTCCAGCCCAGATGGCCATGGCCGGTATTGTAGAAAACGCGCGATTGGCGCCCGGCGCCGACCCGCGGCAACATGTTCGGCATCATCGGCCGCAACCCGGCCCAGGACGTCACACGCTCGGTCGCAATGTCAGGGAAGAGCTGTCGCGTCCAGCGCATGAGCGGACGCACGCGATCGTCGCGAATATCAAGATTGAATCCGTTGAACTCAGCGGTGCCCGCGACGCGAAGGCGATCAGGACCCAGGCGGCTGCTGACGATCTTGGCCTCGTCATCGAGCAGGCTGACCCAAGGCGCGGCATCGCGGCTGCGCGGATCATCGAGATCGACCGTGATCGAATAGCCTTTGACCGGATAGATGTTGACCCGATCGCCGAGCATGGCGGCAAAATGCCGGCTCGCCACGCCGGCGCAAATCACGACCGCATCGGCAGCGCTCTCTTCGGCTGCGCCTGTTCCGCCGGCCGGCCGCCAAGCTATCCGTACACCGTTGTCGGAAGCCGTTACACGCTCGACGCTCGCATCGCAGATCACGCGTGCGCCGCGGCGCATACAGGCATCGGCAAGCCCGGTGGTGAATTTGTGGATGTCGCCGGTCATGTCCGACGGTGTGTAGAAGCCGCCGTAATAGTCGCCGTGAATCGCCGGCTCGATGGCCTTGATCTCTTCGGCATCGACCGCGTGCCGATCGAGACCGCCTTGCCGCAGCAGCGTGTTGACGCGGCTGGCGTGGTCAAAGCTGTCGCGATCACGGTAGATGTGGAGGATGCCGCGCCGTTCCAGATCGAAGGCGATGCCTTCGCGTTCGGCCATGGCCAGCAGCACACGCCTCGCTTCAAGCGCCAGGCGCACTGTGCTGATCGTGTTGCGACGATAATGCGGGATCTGGGCGACGAATTCGGCGAGCCAGGAATATTTGTGCCAGCTCGGCTTGAGGTTCAAAAGCAGCGGCGCGTCGCTCTTGAACAGCCACTTGATGCCTTTTGCGACGGTGGAGAGCTGATTCCAGACTTCGGCATTACTGGCGGAAAGCTGGCCGCCGTTGGCGAAAGATGTCTCCATCGCCGCGTAGCGATCACGTTCGAACACCGTGACGGTGTGGCCGCGATCGAGCAGAGCGTAGGCGGTGGTGATGCCGGTGATGCCGGCGCCGATAACGGCAATGTGAGCCACGAAGGGCCTCCCGCGTTCAGACATGGACCGGGCCGGTTTTAGGCCGACCTGACGATCCCCATCTGTCGCGGTACCTGAGAGCTTAACCCGCACCACGCGGCGCGAATGTCCCCTTCGGTGGGCGCGCTTAAGCGCCTCTCTCCAGATTGTCCAGTCAAGCGGTCCTGGTGCCTGAGAGTTTCCGGGGTGGTTGCTCCGTCGGCGCTGACACCGCACGCGGCGTCAGACTCTCCCGCATGACCTTGTCGGACCAGAATCAAATGGCATTGATTCGGGTCAGTTGCAAGGTTGCCTCTGACAACGTGGTATAAGACCACCTATCGCTTGCGTCGCCGATCCCCAGGCGCTGCAAAAAGCCCTCCGAAGCGATCGATTTGGATCGGATGAGCGACCGTTTGAAACTTCGGTTCGAGAGTGGAAAGCATATCTCTGGTTATTGGTCACGCCGACAGAGCGGCGCGCAGATCGTGCCCAGGCTCGCTTTCGCGCAACGTCGGCTCAAGCTATTCTGAAGAACCCGGGGTGGAGATTTGTAGCGTGGCAAAGCTCGTCGTTGGAATGAACCAATCCCTGGACGGCTATGTCGACCACACGGCGTTTGCACCAAGCCCCGTGCTCTTTCGTCACTTCATTGAGCAAGTGCGCGGCCTGACCGGCAGTGTGTACGGTCGCCGCATGTACGAGGTCATGCGCTGTTGGGACGAAGACCTTCCCGAATGGGCCGCGGAGGAGCGCGACTTCGCGGTGGCGTGGCGGAGCCAGCCGAAGTGGGTCGTGTCGCGTTCGCTCAAGTCAGTCGGCCCCAACGCCACGCTTGTCGAAGATGATATCGAGACCGCGATACGCGGACTGAAGGCTCAGCACGTTGGGGAGATTGAGGTCGCCGGACCAGAATTGGCGCGAAGCCTGACCGACTCTGGTCTTATCGATGAGTATCGACTTTACCTCCACCCCGTCGTGCTTGGTCGCGGCAAGCCATTCTTCGCCGGCCCCCGGCCGCCGCTTCGCCTTGTGGCCAGCGATCGAATTGGTGAGGTGATTAGGCTGACGTACGTACCTGCTTAATCGCGCGCGACTAGACCCTGATCCATTTCGACCGAATCGGATCAGGGTCTAGATTTTGCGTTTGAGCATGATCTTTTCCGAAAACCGGTTTCCACTTTTCGGGATCATGCTCTAGTCGCGCCGTGTGCAGCGCTCGCAGTTGCGTGGTGATCCCCCGCCAGGATCAGATAAACCGCAGGCACCACGAACAGCGTGAACAGCGTGCCGATCGCGAGGCCGGACGCGATCACCACGCCCATCTGGAAGC
>DATAQN010000030.1:0-4104 GCA_036264635.1 Xanthobacteraceae bacterium
GATGTAATCCAACGTGAACTATTGCCGACTGCGACCGGAAAAATCGTGATCTGCACCAGCACCTGCGATCCGGACCGCATCGCCGCGCTCGGCGGACGCGTTGCGCATGCCGTCCGCTTCCTCGAAGCGCCGGTCTCGGGCACGAGCGCACAGGTGCGGCAAGGCGATGGGGTTGGACTGATCGGCGGCGATGTTGAGACGGCGCAGATTGCCGCGCCTGTGCTCGACGCGCTGTTTCCGAAGCGCTTTCACATCGGCAAGATCGGCGACGGGGGCCGCGCCAAGCTCGCCATCAATCTCATTCTGGGGCTGAACCGCCTCGCGCTTGCCGAAGGCTTGGTCTTTGCTTCACGGCTTGGCCTCGATGCCGCGGCATTTTTGGAAGTGGCGCGCGTGTCGGCTGCCGCTTCGCAGGTGATGGATACTAAGGGACCGAAAATGGTCGCCGCTGATTTTGCTCCGGAAGGCCGCGTCCGACAGACGCTCAAAGATGCGCAACTGATGATGGATCAGGCGCGCAAGCTCGGACAGGAGCTACCGCTCCTTATAGTCCACGCCGCCGTGCTGGAAGCCTGTGTCCGCCATGGCGACAGCGAAAAGGACAACAGCATTGTTATTGAGGAAATTAGGCGTCGAGCGCACGACAAAGTCTCATGACGCCGATGTTGGTTAATGCCGACCACCATCTTATAGCGGGCAGAATCTCCGTCACTTGCGGAGCCTCACAGCAAACAGTCGCGCAGCGGCTCCAGCTTCTCATCTCTTGAACGCTCGCGGTGGCGTTCGCGGATTATATTCTGCGCGGCGTCGAACTGCGTTCGGCTGACGATCGCTTCGAAGGCGCCTTCGGCGCGGACCCATCTGTCCGGTTCGTTTTTTACACATGGTCCCTTTAGCTTTACTGAGCTCCTGTTCCAAACATTATTGCCAATGTATCTTTCATTCACCAGCACGCGATGCACTTTTTCGCCCGTCGCTGCCGGTCAGTGAGCGGGTCAATGCGGCAGCCGACGCGATAGAGCTTCACGCCAGATCGGCCGCAAATCGCTTGAGATCGCCCAGCGCGCAATACGCCAGGGCAGCCTCATGCGTGGCGCGAAGCACCACGCGCGGAGCAGAATCGGCTTCAAACGCCTCTTGCCATCGCTGTGCGCACAAGCACCAGCGATCGCCGGCCTTCAGCCCAGCGAAGCCGATTTCCGGAACCGGCGTCGACAGATCATTGCCGCGCGATTTGGAAAAAGTAAGAAAGGCGTCGGTCATGACGACGCAGACGGTATGACTGCCGATGTCCTCGCGGCCGGTGTTGCAACAGCCGTCCCGGTAGAAACCCGTCATGGGTTTGATTGAGCACAGTTCAAGCGGTTCACCGAGGACATTGCGCGCCGGCAGGCGGCCGCCCCAATGCTCTTCTCTTTCGTCTCGCAACATTTGGCGGCTCAGGAGATCGTGGCTTCGCGCTCTTACCGACAGGAAATTCCGATGCGAGGATGAATCAAAATCGCAATGCGAAAAACAGAGGCGGGGAAAAACGCACGCGGGGAGCGACCAAGGTGGGGCCTTGCCTGACTGATGCGGCCCCGAAAGATCGCTCCCAGCGCACCGCCCGCATATGCACCGCTATGATGCCGCCCGAACGGATGCGGCGTCAGTCATCGCGGCATTCCTGGCCCGGTGGAAGCATACGCACCTCCATGACCGCGACAGTTACGACTCAAATTTTGGCGCAATGGCTTCGTCTGTCAAGAGAGCAAACGGTCGCCGGTTCCATTCGGGCGATCACCGGGAGAGCCCACCACGCTCGCGAGAGTGTGATGTCACTCAAGCTGCAGCTTGAGTGATTGGATTAATTTCGCCCAGCGGGCACGCTCCTGCTGCGCAAAGGCAAGGAATTCATCGAGGCCCCCGCGCTCAACTTCGATTCCCAGTTGTTTCATCCGCTCGACAAAAGCGTAGCTCGCCAATAAGGCATCGAGCTGCGCGCGCAATCGCTCGACGATCGACGCGGGAGTCGCAGCCGGAGCATAGAGCGCGACCCAAGCCGAGGCGATGAGATCCGGATAACCGAGCTGCGCCATGAGCGGAACGTCGGGCAGAATGGCGGACGTGGAATTGGCGGCAACAGCCAGCGTGCGCACTTGATCGGCGCGTATCGCCGCAATGACATCCGGTACAATCGGAAACATCGCCGCAATTCGACCGCCAATCAGATCTTCGAGCGCTTGGGCTTGGCCTCGATAGGGCACGTGGACCATGTCGATCCCGGTGCGCGCCTTGAACATCTCGCCGAAGAGATGGGTCGACGAACCTATTCCGGACGAGCCGTAGCTGAGCTCGCCCGAACGCGCGCGTGCATAAGCGATAAAGCTATCCAGCGATCGCGTCGGTATAGCCGGATGAACCACAACGAGATGCGGGGCCGACCACATCATGCCGATCGCGGCAAAATCGGCCACCGGATCGTAAGACAGATGCCGGTACAGGCTTTGGTTGATGGTCTGCGTTCCGTTGGTGCCGATGAACAGCGTATGGCCATCGCCTTGGGCGCGCGCAGCTTCCGCGGCCGCGAGATTGCCGCCGGCACCCGGCTTGTTCTCGACCACAACGGGTCGCCCAAGCACTGTCTTGAGGCGCTCGGCTAACAGCCGTGCCGAAAGATCGGCGCTTCCTCCCGCTGGAAACGGTACGAGGATGACAATTGTCTTTTGTCGGACGAAGCATCCGCCCAGATTGGAACCGCAGCAGCGCTGGCGGCCGCGGCAGCGCATCCCAAGATCAGGCGGCGGCGAGCGAGCGACATTATGCTTTCTTACAAGCTTGGCAGGCCACGAACCTGTGGCGTCGAAGTGACACTTCGTGTAAATCGGCGACCGTTGCAACCCGCCCGCGTGGCCGACCCACTGCCTCTCTGATTGAATGGCTCCGCAGTGGCGACGGGTGCCGGGTTTTTGACTGGTCTTCGGTATTGGTGTTTTGAGGAGCCATGACGCAGAGTTCCGCGTTTCCGGCGCGCTCGAGCGGTGCCGCGACTGCCAATTCTCGGCCGAGCGCGCTTCTACGTTCCGGCTTGGCGCGGTTGGCGCCGTGGAGTGACTGGATCGTTTTGATTATCACGGCCGCGGCGCTCTATCCGATGTTCGGCCGCAGCTCGGATATGGCGCCGTTTTACGGCACCGCCGCGCGCTGCATTTTGCGGGGCGAAGCGCTGCTGAACTGCCTGCCGCCGTACCCCTATCAGCCGGCTTTGGCGATTTTCTTCATTCCGATCGCGTTCCTGCCGGCGGTTCTGCAAAGACTGATCTGGTACGTGATTTTTGTCGGTTGTTTGGTGGTCGCGGTTCGACTGACCGAAGCGATCGCTGAGCGGCTTTATCCCGGTTCAACGCGCGGTCAAAACCTGTTCTGGCTGCGCACGATCATGCTGATCACCTGCGGCAAGCATTTCCTCGACGTCGTCACTTATGCCTCGCACGACCCGCTTTCGCTCGCACTCATCATGTTCGCGACTTGGGCATTGTTTTACGGCCGCGAAGCTGTGGGCGGACTGTGGCTTGCGGTTGCGGCGGCAATCCGCGCTTCGCCGCTCATTTATCTTCCCTATCTGGTTCTCAAGCGGCGTCTGCTGGCTTGTGTCGTTTTCATTGTCGCGTTCTTGGCGGTGAGTCTCATCCCTGACGTTATCGGCGCGTTGCGCGGCGGCCATACCGGTTATTTCACCGACTGGCTGCGCCAGGTCGTCGGCCCGGCGATAGTCCCCGGCACGTCGTCCAATCTCGTATTCTGGGATATCTGGAACGGCACCAATTTCTACAACCAGTCGCTGCGTGGTCTGATCAATCGCTTCGCGACGGGTCCGGTCTTTGGCCTAACGCCGACAACGATCCTCATCGTCGTCGATGGCATCTTTGCCGCGATCGTCGGCGTGCTTCTGCTCAAGTCACCGCGCCGAAGGGAGTACGTCGGCATCGATACGGCGGTGCTTCTGATCGCGATGCTGGCGCTTTCGCCGATGACCAGCCGCTATCACTATATCTTTGTGCTTCCCGCCGTCATTCTGGCGACCGCGGCGACTATCGCCGATCCGCGCATGCGCACGCTCGGGAT
>DATAQN010000045.1:0-18763 GCA_036264635.1 Xanthobacteraceae bacterium
GCGCGATGATCCCGGGCGCGCGTTTCGAAACCATCGAGCATGCCGGGCATTTTCCGCATGAGGAACAGCCGAAATCGTTTGCCGAGAAGGTTTTTGCCTTTGCCGGGAAAGCCAAGGAGCGCGTGGCGTGAGAGTCTATCAATTCAGCGAACAAGCCTATTTCCCGGCCTGGAACGAGCATTCCGGCTCGCTGCGCGTCATCTTCCCGAACCAGAAATGCGATCCGCGCGTCGCCGCCGATTTGTTTCATCGCTACTACGATGAATATCAGGCCGCCGATGAACTCGGCCTCGACATCATGCTCAACGAGCATCATCAGACAGCGACCTGCATGTCGTCGACGGTCGTGGTCGGGCTCGCGGTTCTGGCGCGGGCCACCAAAAAGGCGCGGATCCTCGTACTCGGCTATCCGATCGGCCATCGGCCCGATCCGCTGCGTGTCGCCGAGGAGCTGTCCACCATCGACGTGATCTCGCGCGGCCGCCTCGACATGGGTTTCATCAAAGGCATCCCTTATGAAGTCGCGTCCTCGAACCAGAATCCGGTTTATCTGATGGACCGCTTCTGGGAGGCGCATGATTTCATCATCAAGGCGATGACCACGCATGACGGGCCGTTCAATTGGGAAGGCGAATATTTCCACTATCGCCAGGTGAATATCTGGCCGCGCGTCTGGCAAGAGCCGCATCCTCCGGTTTGGTCGACCACCGGCAGCCCGACACAGGCGCGTGTCCTTGGCGAGCGCGGTTATGTGATGGCGACGCTCGGCACCGGTTTCGCCACGCGCCGGATCTACGACGCCTATCGCAAGAGCTACCTCGATAAGCACGGCGAGGCGCCGGGTGCGGACCGCTTCGCCTATCTCGGCCTGGTCGCGGTCGCCAATGATCGCGAAGAGGCAAAGAGGCGCGGCGAACTGATCGCCGGCTATTTACGCACCAGCCCGATCGTCTATCCGCCGTTCCGCAATCCGCCGGGCTATATGCCGGCCGAAGACAATGCCCGCGTGCTGCGCGGCGAGAGCCCGCCACGCACCTACACCAAAGGCGGTCGTGTCATTTCCATGCAGAACGCTCCGATCGACGATCTCATCGATGCCGGTGTTCTGTTCTGCGGCACGCCGGACGATGTCTATGAGCAGATCGCCGCCTTCTGCGAACATTGCGGCGGCATGGGCAATCTTCTGATGATGGGGCAGGCGGGTTTCCTGACCCACGAACAGACCATCGACAATTTCACGCTGTTCGCCCGGGAGGTTTATCCGCGGCTGAAGGCCCTCAAGCAGCCGGACGCGGAGGCTGTGGCCGCCGTGGTGGCGGCGTGAACAGGCCTCGATACTGCCCAAAGAGAGCTAGATAACTTATTGCTTTTGCTCACGAATAAATCGACTTGTTCAAAAATTGGGAAAAATATTGATTCTGGCACACGGCTCGTTCAATGATCCTGTGCGCGCACGCGCGAGGAATCCGCCTGATGCTGGGCCGCGAGCATCGGCGCGGGCGCGCGACGTTACGACTTTTACGCCGGCAATCCGCCGCGCCAATATCGGGTAAGGTAGTCGCCTCATGACCACGCGTATCACCATCCGCAAACCGGACGATTGGCATCTCCACGTTCGCGACGGCGAAATGCTCAAGGCGGTGATGCCTTTCACCGCAAAACATTTCGGCCGCGCCATCCTGATGCCGAATCTGGTGCCGCCGGTGCGCACGACCGCGGACGGCAAGGCCTATCGCGAGCGGGTGATGGCTGCGCTGCCGACCGGCTCGAAATTCAAGCCGCTGATGACTTTATACCTCACCGACGACACCGATCCCGACGATGTCGAGCGCGACTTTCGCGACGGGCTGTTCACCGGCGTGAAGCTTTATCCGGCGCATGCCACGACCAACTCCGCCTCCGGCGTCACCGACTACAACAAAGTGATGCGCGTCCTCGAGCGCATGGAAAAGATCGACATGCCGTTTCTCATGCACGGCGAATGGGTTTCGCCGGATGTCGATATTTTCGACCGCGAAAAAGTGTTCATCGACCGTCTGTTGTCGAAATGGACCAAGCAGTTCCCGGGACTGCGCATGATCCTCGAGCATCTGTCGTCGAAAGACGGCGTCGATTTCGTCAAGAGCGCGGCGCCTCAGGTCGGCGGCACGATCACGCCGTATCACATGGTGCTCAACCGCAACGATTGGCTCGGCCACGGGCTCAAGCCTTACATGTATGTGATGCCGGTGATCAAAACCGAGCGCGACCGGCTGGCGCTGCGCGAGGCCGCGACGTCGGGCGAAGCCTGCTATTTCCTTGGAACAGATTCCGCCCCGCATCCTTATGCCAAGAAGGTTTCGACCAATGGTATTCCCGGCATGTTCAACGCGCCGGTTGCAATCGAAACTTACGCGCAGGTCTTCGAGGAAGAGGGCGCGCTCGACAAGCTCGAAGCCTTTGCTTCGTTGAACGGGCCGCAGCATTATCACCTGCCGCCGAACGAGGAGACTATCACGCTGGAAAAGCAATCGTGGACGGCGCCGGAAGAAGTAAAAGTCGCCGGTCCCGACGAGCGCGCGTTGATCTATCGCGGCGGCGAGACGATCTCATGGAAAGTGGTGAGTTGATCTGCTGCCTGTGGTCCGTCATCCTGAGGTGGCCGCGCAGCAGCCCTCGAAGGATGCACGGCCAATCGAAATCGGCTAGCCGATTTCGAGATTTTAGCTGCCCAAGTCGGCAACAGCCGACTTGGGGTCCGTCGCCCTTCGAGGCTCGCTTCGCTCGCTCCCCAGGGTAACGGACCAAAGACCTCGCGAGGTAAATGAGAACGCTATGTCTGGCTTCCCCAGCAAAGAAGTGATGGCCGAGCTCACGGCAAAGATGCTGCTTGAGGTCGACGCGGTCCGCTTCATGACCGACAAGCCCTTCATCTATACGTCGGGCTGGGCTAGCCCGGTCTACACCGATTGCCGGCGATTGATCTCCTTCCCGCGCGTGCGCCAGACGCTGATCGATTTCGGCGCAGCGACGATCATGCGCGAAGCCGGCTTCGAGCAGTTCGACGCGGTCGCCGGCGGCGAGACCGCAGGCATTCCGTTTGCGGCCTGGATGGCCGACAAAATGATGCTGCCGATGCAATATGTGCGCAAGAAGCCGAAAGGCTTCGGCCGCAACGCCCAGATCGAGGGCCATCTCGAGACCGGCGCGCGCGTGCTCCTGGTCGAGGACATGACCACCGACGGCCGCAGCAAGGTCAATTTCTGTCAGGCGCTGCGCGACGCAGGCGCCGTGGTCGAGCATGTCTTCGTGTTCTTCTTCTACGACATCTTCCCCGAGGGTAAAAAAATTCTGGGCGATCTTGGTGTCACGCTGCACTCGCTGGCGACATGGTGGGACGTTCTCGCGGTCGCCAAGAAGAGCGGCAGGTTCGACAAGGACAAGCTCAAGGAAGTCGAAAGCTTCATGAAAGACCCGGCCGGCTGGTCGAAAGCGCATGGCGGCGTCGCCCAAGCGGCGGAGTGAGGCGCGGGGTTAGAAATTAAAAATAGAAATTGAGCGGGAGACGAGCATGGATGTGAAAGTCAAACGCCCGCTCAACGAGTTGTCCGCGACCGAGATCGCCGCAAAGGTCGAGGCCGGCGATACGACATGCGAAGCGGTCGCTCGCGATTGTCTGGAGCGCATCGCCGCGCGTGACGAAATCGTCAAAGCGTTCGTCAATTTCGATGCGGAGTATGCGCTCGCCCAGGCCCGCGCGCTCGATCGCGGACGACGGCGCGGCCCCCTGCACGGCGTGCCGGTCGGATTGAAAGATACCATCGACACGTTCGACATGCCGACCGAGATGGGCTCGCCAATCTTTCGCGGCCATCGCCCGCGTGCCGATGCGTCCTGCGTCGGGCTGTTGCGCCGCGCCGGCGCGGTAATCCTCGGCAAGACCGTAACCTGCGAATTCGCCGGCAGCGCGCCGCCGGAAACCACCAACCCGCACAATGCCGCGCATACGCCGGGCGGATCATCCAGCGGCTCGGCGGCCGCCGTCGCTGATCACATGATTCCGGCGGCGCTCGGCACGCAGACCGGCGGCTCGGTGCTGCGGCCGTCGTCGTTTTGCGGCATATTCGGCTTCAAGCCGACCTACAACATGTTCAACAAAGAGGGCGTGTGGCCGGCCGCCGATTCGATCGACACGCTTGGCTGGCTGGCCAGCTCGATCGATGATGTCGAACTTCTCACCGCGGTGCTTCGCATGCAGACGCCGCAGCCGCCGCGCGACATGAGTAGCGCGCCGCGGATCGGCGTCTGGCGCACCGATCTGTGGGACACTATCCAACCAGAATCGAAGGCGGCCGTTGAGGAGGCTGCAGCGCGGCTCGGCAATGCTGGCGCCAAAATGCGCGACATTGAGCTGCCGGCGGCATTTTCAGGTCTGCATGTGATCGCGCGCTCGACGATCGGCTTCTACGAGCGCGCCGCCTGCATGGCATTCTTCTGGGATCATCAGCGCGAAAAACTGTCGCCGCAGATGCAGCGCTATATCGAGAATGGCCACAAGATCTCGCGCGAGGAATATATCGCGGGCCTGCGCCGGCTCGACGAATGCCGCGCGCTTCTGGCCTCGGTCTTTGCCGATATTGACGTGTTGCTCGTGCCTTGCGCGCCGGGGGAAGCGCCGAAAGGCCACACCTCAACCGGCGATGCCAGCTTGCAGGCCATATGGACCGCGCTGCACACGCCGTCGATCACGCTGCCTACCCATCGCGGGCCGAACAATCTGCCGGTCGGCATTCAACTGGTCGCGCAGCGCTACGACGACGACCGTTTGATCGCTTGTGCGCGCTGGGCCTGGCAGAAAATTGGCACGCCGGATTTGGTCGGCGTGAAGAAGGAGCACTGAGCCGGCAGCGTCATTAAGTATCGTTCGTCCTTGCATCATTCTTGCATGAGCGGACTTGTTTGCAATGATCAGTGAGGACGAAATGCGATCTGCCATTCTTCGTAAAGCCGCCGGTTGTTTGGCTGCCGTTCTGCTCACCGCCGGCATCGCCATCGCGGCCGACGGCGTCGGGGACTTTTACAAAGGCCTCAACATGCCGCTGATCATCGGCTACAGCGTCGGCGGCGGCTACGATGTCTATGCGCGGTTGTTGGCCCGCTATTTCGGCAAGCACATTCCAGGCAACCCAACCCTGGTGCCGCAGCAGATGGAAGGCGCCGGAAGCCTGCGCTCGGCGAATTATATTTTCTCGGCCGCGCCCAAGAATGGTTCGGTGATTGGCACGTTCTCGCGCAGCATGGGCATTTCACCGCTGATCGACAAAGCCACTTTCGACAGCCGTAAATTCACCTGGCTCGGCAGCATCACCGACGACAATACCGTCTGCCTCACCTGGAACACATCGCCGATCAAGACCTGGGCTGATTTCACCAGCAAGCCGTCCAAGTTCGGCGGCGAAGGCCCAGGCGCCGATCCGGATATCTGGGCGCAGACCTATAAGAATGTGCTCGGCGCCAAGGACCAGCTGGTCTCCGGCTATCCGGGGACCAACGACATCGTGCTGGCGATGCAGCGCGGCGAGGTCGATGGCCTCTGCGGCATATCGTGGAGCACCATCAATGCGGCGCATCCGGATTGGATGCCCAAGCATCTGGTCAACATCCTGGTTCAGGCGCCGATCAGCAAGGCCGACGAGATTCCCGGCGTACCCCACGCGACCGATCTGGCCACCGATCCGGAGCAGCTGCAGATCATCAAGGTGCTGATGGCGAGCCAAGGCATGGCGCGGCCGTTCGTCGCGCCGCCGGGGATTCCGGCAGACCGCAAAGCCGCATTGGTCGCCGCTTTCGATGCGACGGTATCCGATCCCGACTTCGTTGCCGAGGCGCAGAAACTCTCACTGGACGTACGGCCGGTGAGCGGGGCGAGCATCGATAAAATCCTCGCCGATGTCTACACCACGCCGAAGGACGTGCTGGCGAAAACCATCAAGGCCATTGCCAACGAATAAGGCCAACGAATGAGGCCTTTCGCGGCCCATTCGAGCGCTCGCGTCGGTAATACAAACTTTTTGACGCGCCTGTCTGACCGCGCCAAACTGCGCTTGCCGTGGGTCGACAGAGGGGTCGTGATATGATGCGCGTGGAATCCCGCAAGTGCCTTTTGCTTCGGCGAGTCGCTTTGTTCGGCGCCGCCCTGTTCGCAGTTTCCGTGTTCGCTTCCGCCAAGCCGGCGCGGGCTGATGATTTTCCGTCGCGGCCGATCCATCTCATTATTCCTTACGGCCCGGGCGGTATCGTCGATTTCACCGGCCGCCAGCTCGCACAGAGGATGGCCGAGAATATCGGCCAGCCTGTCGTCGCCGACAATCGGCCGGGTGCAGGCGGCATCGTCGGTATCGACTACGTCGCGCATTCCGATCCCGATGGCTACAACGTCGTGCTGATGGATCCGGCGATCGTCATCAATCCGACGCTGCAGAAATCGCTGCCCTATGACATCTTCAAGGATCTGGTGACGGTGTCGCGCATCAGTTCGTCGCCGGAGGTTCTGGTCGTCGCGCCGCAGCTTGGCTTCAAGTCTTATGCCGACCTTGTCGCCTACGGCAAAGCCAATCCCGGCAAACTCAATTACGCTTCGGCGGGCATCGGCACCGCGCCGCATCTCGCGGCGGCGATGTGGGCTGCGGGAACAGGGATCGATGCGGTGCATGTCCCCTATAAGGGGATCGGCGGCTCGTTCACCGATATGATGGACAACAAGGTACAGCTGGCGTTTTCCAGCATTCCCGGCGCATTGCCTTTCACCAGCGACAATCGTGTCCAGGCGCTGGCGACAACCGGCTTGAAGCGTTCTGCGGTCTATCCCGATCTGCCGACCGTCGCCGAGTCGGGCCTGCCGGGATATGATGTCGACGTGTGGATGACGCTCTATGGCCGCGCCGGCATGCCGCCGGACGTGCTGGCCAAGCTCAACAGCTCGGTCAAGAAAGCACTGCAGGATCCCGGCCTGATCGCAGCCTTCGCCAAATTCGGCCTGACGCCGGTGCCGACGAGTTTGGCTGACAGTGCCGCTTTCACCAAGTCGGAATATGAGAAGTGGAAGAATGTCATTGAAGACAACCACATTACGCTGGATTGAACTTAATCTCTCCAATCAGCAAAGGAGGGATTGATGGCCCCGCCTTGGCCTACCGAATTGCGCTTGCGCAAGGATCGAACGGCCCTCATCGTCACCTTCGACAGCGGCGAGAGCTTCGATCTCGCCGCGGAATATTTGCGCATCCGCAGCCCCAGCGCTGAAGTGCAAGGCCATTCGCCGAGCGAGCGACGCACCGTCGCCGGCAAGCAGAATGTGCAAATCCTCGAACTGCTTCCGGTCGGCAATTACGCAGTGCGGCTTGTTTTTGACGACATGCACTCGACCGGGATTTTCAGCTGGGATTATCTCTTCGAGCTCGGCCGCAATCGTGAGAAATATTGGAATGAATATCTCGGTGAGCTCAAGGAGAAGAACCTGTCGCGTGAGCCTGCGCGCTAGAGCATGATCCCGAAAAGCATGCCCTTGGACTCGATCCGAGGGTGGAAACCGGTTTTCGGAAAAGATCATGCTCAAATGAAAGATCTGGACCTTGATCCGATTCAATCGAAGTTGGATCAAAGTCCAGATTTGAGTTGATCGTGGCGGGATATTGTCGGCTTTATTGCCGATAAATTTTGCAATCTACTTAAACCTCGCTGCATCCGCCCTTCGTAGAGTCCGATCCGTGCACTGCCGGCCGAGCGCACTGTTCGTCGCGGCAGTGGATTGTGCAGACGAGCAATATCAAATCAATAATGGATTGGTCGGTTATGAATAAGAACCCCCTTTCAGTTGTAAATGTGCGCGGTCTGCTTTCGGGATTCCTGGCGGACGAGCGCGGCGCGCGCACCATCGAATATGGCCTGCTCGCGGTCGGCATATTGGTCGCGTGCATTGCCACTGCGGCGGCGCTCGGGACAAGCCTAGACGCTCCGACCGACGTCGCCTCGTATCGGCCAAATTGAGGCGCCTGCCCCGGGCTGACTGCGGCCCCGTATATCAACGATCGGTCAACCTCGGTCCGGCAAGATCGGGGCAGTGTCGGGGTCGGGGCATTGATGGGGTACCTGCCGACATCAGAGCGGCCTCGGTCTGTTCCCTCGGGCCCGAGGCCGCTCGCATTTGCCACGGCACGAATCCCAAAATTTGATTTTTATTCGTAGCATCAAGCTCTTGAGGAAAGGGCTGCCTCGGCTGGCGACCTGGTTCCTTGGTTTTGCCGGGCCCGCGGCCGACACTGCGTGGTCGTCGCTCGCATGTGTTGTCCCGGCATCGCGCGGCTTGCCGCATCGCGGCAAGATAAGTCTGCCACATCGCTAACTGCGGATATGGTTGACGAGATGTTCCTTTGCTCAGTTACGACCACTCCCGCGACTGCATTCACCGAGCAGGCAGCGCACCTCGGGAATGCGCGCGAGGGTTACCTGCAAGGCCAGCTAAAATGCTAGCATCGGCGCGAGCAGCCCGCAAAGAGCTGCCGTGACAGGGAGGTGACCGATGAAGTTGCGTATCATAACAGCATTTGCGCTCGCGGCTGGTATGCTTGCCGCTGGCGCCGCTACAGCTCAGCAAGCAGGACCGCCCGCTGCACCTGCAGCCCCGACCGCGCCGCCTGATCTGAACGCCGTACCCGACAAGATGCCGTTCATTCTTCCGTTCGGCACGCCGATCTCAGCCGACAAGGCACAGGCCGTACTTGCGGCGGCATCTGCCGAAGCGACCAAACGCGGCTGGCCGGAAGTCTTCGCAGTCGTAGACGCCCACGGCGATCTTGTTGCCCTCACTCGGATGGACGGCGCCCAATTGGCTTCGATTGCCATCGCCCAACACAAGGCGCGTACGGCTGCGCGCTATCGCCGGCCGACGCGTGCCTTTGAGGACGCGGTGCAAAAATTCGGCTTTAACTACATCCTGACGCTCGATGACGTGATCGCATCACGCGGCGGCGTGCCCTTGGTCGAGGACGGCAAAATCATCGGCGCCGTCGGCTGCTCTGGCGGCACTGGATCGCAGGACGAGACACTCTGTTTGGCGGCCGCCGCTGCGGTTAACAAGACGCAGTAATCGGCGGGCTTTTTTCCGCGACATTTTGTTTGGAGGGCGGCAGCAATGCCGCCCTCTTTATGTCATAGAATCGGATATGAAGGCGTGGGCTTATTCTTAGCTGCCGCCTGCGCCGGAAGGGTATGGGGATTAAACCGCGTTATCGTTGTTCGCTTTATTTGCTCGCCAGCCTGCTCCTGGCGGGTGCGGCGCTTTGCGTCCGGCCGGCCGTCAGCCAAAGCTATCAAGCAGGCGCGGCGCCGGCGGATCCCGCGGCGATGGAGCAATATCGCCGCGCGCTCGACGCTTACAACGCCGCACACGACCGGTATGCCGCGGTCGCGAATGCCTATTGGTCCTCGATCGTCGAAAAGCGCAAATTACGTAATTCAAAGCGGGCGGCGGGCGCGGCTCTTGCCATCGACGACTATGTGCTCGATCAGCCGCCGGTCTATACCGGGCCACCCAAGCCCAAGAATCCGCTCAAGCCGGAGGCGCCGGAGCATCGGGTTCCGGTTCCCGTCGTTGCCGATTTCATTGCCGCCGCGCAGAAGCAATTCAACTTTGCGCCGCGGTTTCCGCAAAACGACCTCGAGTTCAAGCAGATCTATGCCCAAGTGGCTCAGTCCGCCGGACTGACAAAAGAGCAAGTGGTACGCATTTACAGCTTCGAGGCGACCGGCAATGGCAGCTACGACGTCGAGGCCGGTCTCGAATACAACAAGCATGCGCGCGCGATCACGACGGCGCTGGGCTACAATCAGCTTCTCGCCACCAATTCAGTGGAAATCATCGCCGAAAAAGGTCCGCAATTCATCGACGAATTCCGCAGCGAAGCAAGCCACCTGAGCGGCGCTGAGCGGCAGGCGCTCGAAGGCAAGATTGAAGTCTTGCGCAAGATGGTTGCCTTCGCGCGCAGCGTTCCCGACGAGTGGGGGCAGCACGAATCGCTCGCCAGTACCGAGAACGGGCTCGCCGTTCACGCCCTCAATCTCGACATCGACGTCGGCCCTTTACTGCAGACGCAGAAACTTTTGGACTCTGTCGTCTTCGCGCGGCGCAAGGGCGTGACCAGGACGCTGACCGCCGCGGAGCTCGAAATGATGAATCTCACCGGCGACGGCAACGGCTTCGACATGGTCACGATGCCTCAGGAGTGGCGCGATCGCGTGCCGACATCGAACTTTTTTCGGCCGAGCGGATATTTCGACAACCCGGTTGCACAGCGCAACAATGTCGTGGCCAAGCTGATCGCCGCGACCGACACACGGATGGACGAAGAGACGAAAAAACCAGGCGCCAGGGATTTGGCGGCAGCTTTGCGCTGATCGGCGCATGTCCCGGAATAGGGGGAACCGATTTTCCGAAAAGGACATGCGCCAAAATCAAAAAATCTAGAGCGATGCCCAATTACGACTTGATAGTTTTATTGGCTGAATTATGCCGTTGCCGCGCCGCATTAGGCCGCTACGCTCATTCGTAAACTGACGTACCTTATTACCTTGCGTCCCCTCCTGGGCTGGGCATGAAGCGCCGCGACTTCCTGAAGCTTTTATCTGGCGCAGTCTGGCCGGCGATCTGGCCATTCGCTTCTCGCGCGCAATATCCCGGTCCCTATGGCGCGCCTTATGGCGCACCGCCTTATCCAACATCGCCTTATCAAGTTCCGCCGTATCAACAAGGGCAGCCCTATCAGGCGCAACCATATCAATCGCCGCCCAACCAGCCGTCGAACGCAGCAAATCAATCCGCAGCCGCCACCGCGCCAGACGACAAATCGGTTGGCCAAGTGGCGACGTTAAACGGTCACGCCAGTGTGACGCGCGGCTCAGTCGCCGCCGTCGCCTTGAAGATCGCCGATCATATCTTCGAGAATGACACACTGCAGACCGATCAGAACTCGGCGCTCGGCATCACGTTCGATGACGAGACGACGTTCAGCTTGTCGGCGAATACGCGCATCGTGGTCGACAAATTCGTCTATGAGGAAGGCGCGAGCGGCAATGCCGCATCGTTTCACGTGGCGACCGGTACGGCCGCTTTCGTCGCGAGCCTGGTTGCCAAGACCGGCGACATGAAAGTGTCGACAGACAGTGCGACGCTCGGCATCCGCGGCACCACGGGCGTCGTTGAAGTGCCCGCTGGCGCGGGCACCGCCGCGCCGACCATCAAGCTCTATCCGGACTCCGACGGCCATGTCGGGCGGATCGAAGTCTTCGATCGCCAGGGCGGACGGCTCGGCACGTTGACACAAGGTGCAAGCGCCTTTTCGCTTCGCCCGGGCCCTAATGGCCGCATCGCCGCTATGCCTTATCGAATCCCGCCGCAGGAAGTGGCGCGCGATCGCGGCGTGCTGCAGCGGCTCAACACGTCGCATGCGATCGGCCGGCAGATCGCGATCCAGCGCCGGCAGATCCACAACATCAACCGGCAGCGACAGAATATTCAGCGGCCGAACAATCAACGCCCGAACAATCAGCGTCCTGGCGGCCCGCAGAATCCACGCGGCGGCCCGCAGCCGTTCAACCGCCCGCCTGGCCCGGCACAGCCGCGTCCGCGCGGACCCGCGCAACCAAGGCCGCGCGGCGGCGGAAATCGGCGCAGGCAGTAACAGGCGATGCGCTAGTAAACTCTGACAGATTTGTCACGCCGGACGGTGATTGCCGGTCCGATGTCAAACGACATCAGGTCTTCGCCGATTTCCAGCGGGCCGGAATAGGTCGTGCGGGTTTCAGCAATGACATCGGCAACTGTCGGCGGCAGAACCTTGTCGCTTCCCGGCAGTACGAAATGCGTATAGGCTGCGAGCCTCGGATTGGCGCGCGAAAACACCAGTCCGGCTTCGCGCGGCGTGGTGTGATGGCCGATGATCCGCTGCATATAGGCCTCCGCCATCAGGGCCGGCCGGGCTGCGGCGACTTCGTGGATCAGCAGATCGGCGCCGGCGCCGTGTTTCACGACGTTTTCGTTGTAGCGTGTGTCGCCTGAAAGGACGACGCAATGTCCGGCATATTCGATGCGATAGCCGTAAGCGGGCTTGATGACGTCGCCATGATCGACCTCGAAAGCGATGACGCGTAGGCCGTCTTTCTCATAAACCACGCCATCTTCGGTGAATTCGTCGGCGCGAATGGCAATGCCGTCCGGCGGCAGCTTCTCGTCTTCGATACGGATCTTGATGTCGGCGGCGTAGGCCTTTTCGAGATTCGATGTCAGAACCTTAGTGCCAACCGGGCCTATGACATGAAGCGGCGTGCGGCGTGTGCCGAATGACGATTCCAGCCATCCGGTCAGCCACAGATCGGGAAGGCCCGACGTGTGGTCGGAGTGGAAATGGGTGAGGAACAGCGCATCTATTTTTCCAAGCGGGACTTTGAGCTGAAACAACCGCATCGTGATACCCCGGCCGGCATCGATGAGCAGTCTCTGATGTCCAGCCTCGATCAAGGTCCCGGGCCCGAAACGATCCGGACTCGGTATCGGAACGCCGGTGCCGAGAAGGGTGACGCGAAAAATCGCTGTGTCGCTCATTGCTGGACCTTCAGTCCGGAGTCTTTGACGACTTGCGCCCAGTGCGACATTTCCGATTTCACAAATTCGCCGAACACATCCGGCGTCCCGCCTACAGGCGTTGCACCGAGATTGGCCAGCGCCGAACGCACATTGGGCTCGGTCAGTGCCACATTGATCGCGGAATTGAGCGTGTTGATCGTATTACTCGGCGTGCCGGCTTTGACATCGAAGCCGGTCCAGTCCTCGACGACAAGATCGGGATAGCCTTCTTCGGCAATGCTCGGCACGTCGGCGAGCGCGGGCACACGCTTCGGCGCCGTTACCGCAAGCGCGCGCAGCTTGCCTGATTTCACCAGATCGACGACCGGCAGCATGGCGACGAACATGAACTGGTTGGTGCCGCTGATCAGGTCGCCGATCGCCTGCGGAAACTGCTGATAGGGGACGTGGATGGCATGCGTGCCGGTGCGCTGTTGAAACAGCTCGCCGATAAGATGCGCCGGCGTGCCGTAGCCGCCAGACGAAAATGTGAGTTGGTTGGGCTTGGCTTTGAGCATCCCGACCAGATCAGACACCGAATGAACCGGCAGGCTTGGGTTCACCACCAGCACATTGTAGGAGACGGCAACCTTGATCAGCGGCGCGAAATCGCGGCTGAGATTGAACGGCATGTCGGGAACGAAGGCCGGCGCGGCGGAGACCGGAAGGCTCATCGCGTAGATTGACGATCCATCGGCCGGCTGCCGCAGCACTTCCACGCCGGCAATCGTCATGACCGCGCCAGGCTTGTTTTCGACGACAACGTTCCAGTCTTTGTCGGCCGTAAGCTGTTGTGCGACGACGCGGCTGATGATGTCGGGCGGCGTGCTCGGCGTGCTCGGCACGACGATGCGAATCGTGCTCGGCGAAAACGCCTGCGCCCGGAGTTGAGGGGACAACAGCGGCAGCACGAGCAATAGCATCAATGGGACGATAGATTCCCACCGCGTCGGGCGCGTCATGTGGTTCTTCCCCCTTAACCCCTTGAAATCAGCCCCCTCGGCATCGCCGCCCAGGATGGAGTCCTGAACCGGGCGCAATGACGGTCCCCAAAGCAGGGCCGGCAATGAACCCCTGGCTCGCCGACGCCCGACCTCGCGCCTCTCACTCCGCCGCGGCGATTCGGACGGGCTGCATCCTTTGCGAGCATTGCTGAAACCGCCACGAAAAAAAGCTGTGATTCCGCTGCGCGGAATATTTCGTTCCGTCAGCCGGAATCGTCTATCTCTCCTGTTGATTGGCACGAGCACTGCAGCGAGGACGCCAATGCCGTCTAGCGACACGATCAGAGGCCTCGAGCGCGGGCTTGCGGTGTTGCAGGCTTTGCACTCCAAGCCGGCCTGTTCGCTGCAGGACTTGTATGAGATCACCCGCATCCCGAAACCGAGCCTGTTGCGCATCCTGCGCACGCTCGAACAATCCGGTTGGGCGGCGCGGCGGCTGGCGGATGGCCGCTATCGGGTCGGTACTCATTTCGATCAGGTGTCGCGCGGGCGCGACCGTTATGATCCGCTCGCGGAAGCCGCGGGTCCGGTGCTGGAGCGGTTGTGCCGGAGCCTGTCATGGCCGTCGGATCTCATGGTGCCCGTGGGCGATCACATGGAGATCCGGGAATCGAGCCGTGGCCATAGTCCATTCCTGCTCAATCGCGATCAGATCGGACATCCCGTGCCGTGGCTGGTCTCGGCCGTCGGTCGCGCTTATCTCGCCTATTGCCCCGACAAGGAGCGTGCACAAATCATCGCCACTTTGCGCAGGTCCAGCCTGCGCGACGATCGTCCGGCGCGCGACCCGAGGCTTCTCGATGAAATCTTCGCCGAAGTTCGCAGCAAGGGCTATGCGACGCGCGATCCTTCACATACCGGCGGCAGCTATCGCGGTCCGAGCGTTGTCGACGGGCTTGCGGCAATCGCGGTGCCGATCATGAAGGGCCGCCGCGTCTACGGCGCGATCAATCTGTTGTGGATCAAGTCAGCGTTTCCGATCGAGGAATTCGCCAGCGTGCATTTGCCGGCGCTGCAGGCGGCCGCCCGCGACATTGTCGATTCGATGTTGCTGGAGCAGCGGCGCCAGCGCGTTGCTTGACGTTGCCGGTAATTCCGCTCCCTAATCGCCATATCCATGGCCGAATGAACCGCGAGACGTGCGAGAGGGAACACATGCGTGCCTATCAATTGCCGAAGGGCGGAGCGGGCGTCGATGCGCTGCAACAGGTCGAGCGTCCAGAGCCGAAACCGGCCTATCGTCAGGTTCTGGTGAAGGTCAAAGCCTGTTCGCTGAATTTTCGCGACTTGGCCATTGCGCGCGGCAGCTATCGGATGCCGGTCCGCGACAACCTCGTGCCGCTGTCCGACGGCGCCGGCGAAGTGATCGAGATCGGGCCGGGCGTGACCCGCGTGAAGGCGGGCGATCGTGTGGCCGGTAATTTCTTCCAGCGTTGGACCGGCGGCGAGCCGTCCGCGGACTCGCATAAGAGCGCGCTCGGCGGCGGCATCGATGGGATGCTTTCAGAATATGTCGTTTTGGAAGAAGACGGTGTCGTCAAGATTCCGCAGCATCTGTCGCCGGAGGAGGGCGCGACGCTGCCGTGCGCGGCCGTCACTGTGTGGCACGCGATGTTCGAGCACGCCAGGCTCAAGGCCGGCGACACGGTGCTCCTGCAAGGCACCGGCGGCGTCTCGATCTTCGGACTGCAATTCGCCAAGGCGATGGGCATCCGCGCCATCATCACCTCGTCGAGCGATGAGAAGCTCCAGCGCGCCAAGGCGCTCGGCGCCACATTCGGCATCAATTACAAGACCACGCCGGATTGGGAGAAGGCGGCCATGGAATTCACCGGCGGCATCGGCGTCGATCATGTGGTCGAAGTTGGCGGCGCGGCGACGCTGGCGCGCTCGTTCGGTGCGCTGCGCGCCGGCGGCAAGGTTACGATGATCGGCGGCTTGAGCGGCGGAGCGACCGAGCTCAATCCGGGGCTGATCTTCTCGCGCCGCGCCAATGTTCAGGGCATTTCGGTGGGCTCGACGCAGATGTTCGAGGCGATGAATCGCGCGGTCGAAGCGAACGCGATCAAACCGGTGATCGACAAGATCTTTCCGTTCGCCGACGCCAAGGCCGCCTATCAGCACATGGCGTCAGGCGCGCATTTCGGAAAAATCGTGATCGCCATCGGCTGATACCGGCAGCGGCGGTCGCCGCGGCGGACGGCTCGCATCAATCCGGAGTGCTGGCTAATTAGGAAGGTAAACTTGCAAGATATACTTGCAAGGCAAACTGTTATCGGCTAGTTTTGTGCCGGCATGGCGCGAAAGACCTTCGACGACGACGTCACCGACCTCATTCAGGCGCTCGGACTATTGATTCGCCGCGCACGGGCGGCGGGAGGCGCGCACGAATTGTCGTTGACCGAGGCCGCGGTTATGGGGCGGCTTTTGCGGGATGGGCCGGCAACGACCGCCGACCTGGCGCGCGCGGAGAGCATGAAACCGCAATCGATGGGTTCGACCATCGCGGCGCTCGAGAGCTCCGGCATGGTCGAACGCCGGCCGCATCCGACCGATGGCCGTCAGATGCTGATCGCGCTCACCGCCAAGGGAGCCGCCGTGCGTAAGAGCTCGGGCGACGCTAAGCGGACGTGGCTGGTGCAGGCCATGTCGCAACTCGACGAGCGGGAGCGAGACACGCTGTTCGCCGCCGGCAGGATCATCAGGCGTTTGGTGGAAGAGTGACGTCTCGTAAAGGCGGCGAAAACGCTTCGGCATCGTTCGGTTTCAAGTTCGTCGCGCCGCTCGCGCTCGGGGCGGCGCTCAATCCGATCAATTCGACGATGATTTCGACGGCGCTGGTGCCGATCGCGGAAAGTCTTCATGCCAGTGTTGCCGAAGTCGGCTGGTTGGTCGCCGGCCTTTACCTCACCTGCGCGGTTGCGCAGCCGACGATGGGCCATCTGGTCGATCTGTTCGGCCCGCGGCGCATCTTTCTCATTTCGCTCATTTTTGTTGCGGCCGCCGGCTTGTTCGGGCTCTGGGCGTCGTCGCTGAGCGGTCTCGTCGCGGCGCGTGTTCTGTTAGGCATCGGCACATCGGCTGCGTATCCGGCTGCCATGCGGATTTTCCGCACCGAGGCGGATCGGACGCGCTCCAAGCCGCCGCGCTTTGCCATGGGCATCTTGTCGCTTGCTGCGATCTCGACCACGGCGATCGGTCCGTTGTTCGGCGGCATTCTGACCGGCGCATTTGGTTGGCACGCGATCTTCACCGTCAATTTGCCGATGGCGCTTCTCACCGCGACCCTCATTGAGCTCTGGATACCCAAGGATCCGCGGCGTGCGGTCAATGTCGCGGGCTTGTTCGAAGCGGTGGACCTCGTCGGCATCGGATTGTTTACCGGCTTTCTGCTCAGCCTGATGGCTCTCCTGATGAATCTCGAGAATCAATGGCTGTGGCTGGCGCTGCTGGGCGCTTTCGTTTTTGGCGCGACGCTGGTGATTCATTCGCTGCGCCGCAAGCGGCCTTTCATCGACATGCGCGTGCTCGCGCGCAACCGGCCTCTTGCCGTCACCTATCTGCGCGCCGGCGCTAATTCGTTGATCGTCTTCAGCGTCTACTACGGCTTTGCCCAGTGGTTGCAGAGTGCAGTCGGCTTCTCCAGCGCTGTGGCAGGCCTGGTCACGCTGCCTATGTCTGTCGTCGCGGCCGCGTCGTCGCTGACGGGTGTGCGCACGCGTGGGCTGCGCGCGCCGTTTGCCGCGAGCATCGGCGCGGCGCTGGCCGGATGCATCGGCCTCGGCCTCATCGACAGCGGGACGTCCGTCTGGATCATTGCCGCGGTCTTCATGTTCTTCGGCGTTTCGATGGGCACGTTCTCCACCGCCACGCAGGCCGCCGTCTATGTTCAAGCACCGGCCGCGGAAATCGGCGCGGCCGCGGGCCTGCAACGCACGTCGCAATATATCGGAGCCGTCGCCGCCGTGGGTTCGCTCGGCTTGATCTACGGACAGCGCGCGACGGATCATGGCCTGCATAGCCTGGCGATCGTCATCGGCTTGCTCAGCGCTGTTCTCTTCATCGCCACTCTGTTCGATCGCACCATTCCACGCGTGGTTTCCACCGCCGCCGAAACGGGCGACACCATCACCACCAACATGCCGACGGAAGGAAAGAACATGCCGCTGACAAAGCTCGATGGCGTTCCCGCCCTGGTCGTGATCGACCTGCAAAAAGGAATTCTCGGCTTGCCGGCCGTTCATCCGGTCTCTGACATTGTCGAACGGGTTGCCGAACTGGCGCGCGCTTTTCGCAAGCATGGCCTGCCGGTCATACTTGTCAATGTCGCGGGCGTCGCTCCGGGGCGTACGGAAGTGCAATTCAACTTCCAGCCGCCGGCCGATTGGATGGATTTCATTCCGGAGCTTGATCGCCAGCCCAGCGATTACACGGTCACCAAGTTGCAGGTCGGCGCCTTTTACGGGACGGCGCTCGAGCAAATTCTGCGGCGGCGCGGCGTAACCCAGATTGTGCTCACCGGCGTCGCCACAAGCAGCGGCGTGGAGGCGACGGCGCGCAGTGCCTACGATCACGGTTATAACGTCACGCTTGTCGTGGATGCGATGACGGATCTCGATGCGGAGGCGCATCGTCATAGCATTGAGAAGATCTTTCCGAAGGTCGGCGAGACCGCAACGACTGACGACGTGCTCAAGCTCCTGGCACAACGGCCGATGCTGGCGGCCTGACAGCCGGGCCGATCGAGCAGAGCTGCGCCGACAACCTATGCCGCCTTCTTCGCCGGCTTTGCGCGTCCAGTTCGACGCAGGACGGACTGCAAGACAACGGCGTGATTTACCTCGGGATCGCGTGCGCCATAGAGCAGGGTGACGCGCGCGCTTCTGCCGAGCTTGCGCAGTTCGGCAAGCTCGGCATTGCCGCTGAGTTCTTTTTTGTAACGCTTGCTGAATTCGGCAAATCGCTCCGGCTTGTGGCCGAACCACGAGCGCAGGCTTGTGCTCGGCGCGACGTCCTTCATCCAATGGTCGAGATGCGCACTCGACTTCTTGACGCCACGCGGCCACAAACGGTCGACCAGGACGCGGACGCCATCCGACGGGCT
>DATAQN010000018.1:0-1606 GCA_036264635.1 Xanthobacteraceae bacterium
AGAAGCCAGCCGCGAAACAGTTCGCTTGTTGCTCAGCTCCGTCACCCAATATCCTCCGCGCGATGGCGAGCGCCCGCAGCCATATCTTCTCCGCTTGTCCGAAGCCTTGTTGTTCGAGTTTCTCGGCCCGGAGTTTTCCGCGGGAACGCTCGCCGCACCCGGCGTACGCCCGATGTTCCAGCGGCTCGCCGAGGTGCTCGTCACATCCGGTGGCTACAGCGGTCCGCATGCCTCTGCGCACCTATCGTCTTTTGCCTCCACCTGGGCCACCGAAACGCATCGCGAAAAGCTTATTGAGAAATTCTGGCTCGAGCTTCCGCCGCGCGAAAAATCCGCCGTGTTGCGTGGGCAAGATGTCTGGTGCGTGCCGATCGTCGCCGTTAAGCAAAATCTCAGCCAGCTCGCGGCTTCTGGCGCCGATGCGCCGCGCCGGGAAGCCCGCAACATCCTGCTGAATTACGCACGACGCATCGACAGCCCCGACCCTTCCGTCAGACGGATCGTTTCGGCGGGCCTGAACGAGCTAAGCTCCATCATCGAATCGCTCTGGCCCAATCAGGTTCCAGACGATCTTAGCCGCGGCACACTCAAAGCTCTCGAGAAGGAAACCAAGCCAGAAACGGCCGCTCTCCTGGCCGCTTTCCTGGAGCATCTCGGGCGCGTAGCCGTTACTCGCGGCGACTACGCCGGCTTTGAATCCATTCTCAGCGCCCTCGAAAAAGAACCACATGACGTCGCCCACGATCATATTTCCGCTCTGGCGCATCGGCTCGTCGCACCGGACCGTTGGCTGCTCCTGGTCGATGCGTCGCTCTCGAATCGCGCTCTCGATCCTGTCCTCCCGAGACTTCTGCAACGCGATCCAGACCGTCTTCTCGATCGTTTGACTCTGCTGCTTACGGAGCCGCGCGGCTCCGAGTTTTTGCCGGCCATGGCCCGCCTTGTACGCACCATCGGAGTGCCGGTTTTGAATTTGCTCGAGACCCGCTTATATGAAGCGCGCCGCCAGCGTGTCAGCGCCGCCATCAAAATTCTTGCCGCCGCCGATGCCGATCGCCTGCTTCGCGGCCTCGCCCGCGCTCTCGCCAGTTGGGAATGGAACCTTCAGGACCTGGCGGTCAGCGAATTAGCCCGGCCGGCGAACGCCGCATCCGCGCAAAGCTCCGCCTTCGTTTTCTCCGCCGTGCTCGCAGACGCGCACCCACTCGTCGTGCCCATGATGATCGATCATATCGGCTTGGCCCAGGAAACCTCCGCTGTTCCGCAACTCATGGAAATCGCTGCAGGTGAGCACGACATCCTGCGCGATCAATTCGTTCGCATCAAAGCGATCGAGGCTCTCGGCCGGATGTGCGCCAAAGACGCCGCTGAGTTGCTTCGCAACCTCGCCACCGGTCGCGATGGCCTCACTTATGCCGAGCCGTCCGGGCTCCGCGCCGCCGCCGAGGATGCGCTCGCTATGCTGGAGGATCGCCCCACGTCGGCTCGCGTTCGCGCCGCATTCGGGGGCGGTGCAAACTCGAATTCCTCTTTCGTCGTCCCCCGGCGTTACGCTCGCGTTCCCCTGGAATCGCCTCTCCGCGCGCAAATCGACGGAGCACAAGCT
>DATAQN010000131.1:0-4999 GCA_036264635.1 Xanthobacteraceae bacterium
GAACTGCAACCGGGCGCGCTTGCGGGCGCGCGCGGCATGATTGGCGCCGCGGGCGAATTCGCGCCGGTGCCTGCTCTCGCCACGCTGGTGGCGCAAGACCGCCGTAGCGAACGCGCCCGCGTTCGCCGTTTGCGCGCGGCATAATTCGCAAAACTGTCAAACTGGGGACGCCGCGGACAAATAGTCCGGGCGTCCCTTCCGTTTCCGCATCGCCGCGGATATCACCCGCTATTGCCCGGAGGATTGAGCAATGCCCAAATGGCCCGTTCATGCGCGTATTACCGGCCCCATTGTGATGATCGGGTTCGGCTCGATCGGCAAAGGCGTGCTGCCTTTGATCGAGCGGCATTTCGAATATGACAAATCGCGCCTCGTGGTCATCGATCCCGAGGACAAGGACCGCAAGCTGCTCGACGAACGCGGCATCCGTTTCATCCACCAGTCGGTCACGCGCGACAATTACCGCAAGTTGCTCGGCCCGCTTTTGACCGAAGGCGGCGGCCAGGGTTTTTGTGTGAACCTGTCGGTCGACACGTCCTCCGTCGACATCATGCAGTTCTGCCGTGAGATCGGCGCGCTCTATATCGACACCGTTGCCGAGCCGTGGCCGGGTTTCTATTTCGATTCCAAGCTCGGCCCCGAGAAGCGCTCGAACTACGCGTTGCGTGAAGCGGTGCTCGAGGCGCGGCGGAAGACGCCGGGCGGCACCACGGCGGTGTCGTGCTGCGGCGCCAATCCCGGCATGGTGTCCTGGTTTGTCAAACAGGCGCTCCTCAATATCGCGAGCGACCTCAACCTCAAGATCAAGGAGCCGAAGACGCGCGAGGAGTGGGGCAAGCTCGCCAAAAAGCTCGGCGTCAAAGGGATTCACATCGCCGAGCGCGACACCCAGCGCGCCAAGAAGCCGAAGCCGATCGAGGTCTTCGTCAACACCTGGTCGGTCGAGGGCTTCCTCTCGGAGGGCATGCAGCCGGCCGAGCTCGGCTGGGGCACGCACGAGAAGAAGCTGCCGAAGAACGGCTACAAGCATAAAACCGGTTGCCAGGCGGCAATCTATATGACGCAGGCCGGCGCCAATACCCGCGTGCGCTCATGGACGCCGACCGCGAAGGCGCAATACGGCTTCCTGGTCACGCACAACGAGTCGATCTCGATCGCCGACTACTTCACGCTGCGCCAGGGGCGCAAAGTGACGTACCGGCCGACTTGCCATTACGCCTATCACCCGTGCAATGACGCGGTGTTGTCGCTGCACGAACTGTTCGGCCAGGCCTGCAAGCGGCAGCCAGCGATCCACATCCTTGACGAATATGAGATCGAGGACGGCATCGACGAGCTTGGCGTGCTGGTCTATGGCCACAAGAAGAATGCCTATTGGTACGGCTCGCAGCTCTCGATCGAAGAGACCCGCTCGATCGCGCCGTATCAGAACGCGACCGGCCTGCAGGTCACCTCGGCCGTGCTCGCCGGCATGGTCTGGGCGCTGGAAAATCCGAATGCCGGCATTGTCGAAGCCGACGAGATGGATTTCCGCCGTTGCCTCGAAGTGCAGATGCCGTATCTGGGGCCGGTGATCGGCACCTATACCGACTGGACGCCGCTCGCCAATCGCCCGGGTCTGTTCAAGGAAGACATCGACAAGCGCGATCCGTGGCAGTTCACCAATGTGCTGGTGAAATGACGGGAAGAATCGCTTGAGAGCAGTTTAAACGGGCGCCGCCGGAGGCGCCCGTTTTGCTTTGCGTTATTTCAAACGCTTCGCCGCTTCCTCGACCATGCTTAGATCGGAATGCGCCTTGACGTCGAAGCTATTGTTGACGAAGCCGAGCGCCTTGGTCATGTCGACGTTCTTCTGCAGTGCCGGCAGATCCGGCACCATATTGGGATCGCGATAATAGTCATTCTTGGTGTAGATCCAGCCGAAACGGTCGGCCGGCTGCTTGGTCAGCTGCGAAGCGATTTCGGCGGCCGCGTCGTGGTTCTTCGGATCGAGATACCAGTGCGTGATCCGCAGCGAATCTTCGAGGAAATCCACAAGCGCCGCACGGTGCGCATCGATGAACGGCTTGCGCGCCGACCACATGACGAATTGCGACACGCCGATCGCATCGCGCATGTCGAACAGTTTGGTCGCGATCTTCTTCAGTTCGGGATCGAGCACGAACGGCAACACCGCCGGGATCAGGTCGACCTTCTTTTCCGCGAGCATGGCGCGCATCGCGGGGAACGGCGCCTCGACGACGGTATAATCGCGATTGGCCTCGAGCCCGTGCTTGCGCAGCATGGCGCGCATGGCGACATCGACGCCGCTGCCGGCGACATTGGTGGCGACGACTTTGCCCTTGAGGTCCTCGATCTTCTTGACCGGACCGTCTTTGAGCACATCGTATTCGTTGCTGTAATAGCCGTCGATGCCGTCCTGGAAATCGTCCGAGATCACCCGGATGTCGTCCAAGCCGGCATTGCCGATGGCGATCGGCAGAGTTGAGAAGGCGAGATTGCCGATCTCGAGCTCGTTGTTGGCGATCGCCGTGATCATCGGCGGCGTACCGGCATAGTGCACGGGCTCGAATACGTAGGACTTGCCGAAATGGACGGCGAGGTCCTTCTTCTGCACCCAGACTGAAGCCCAATTGGCCAGCGGGGCGACCCAGGCACCGCGAATTTTCAGCGGGTCCGCATGCGCAAGACCAATGCTGAACAGCAAAGCCGAAACACTTCCCAGTATGATTTTTGCACGCATCTGTTCCCCCCGATACGCCGCGGTTTTTCATCTGAAAGCGGCTATTGGGCGGGATAGTGGGCGGAAATCGCGCTGCGGCGCAAGCTGCCGCTTGCCGCAGGAGCCGACCCCCTAGGCGGTCACCAGCGTGTCATTTCAAATTTACCGGCACGACCAGTAATGAGCGAGCGGCTGGCCCGACAAGCCTCGGAAGAGAGATGGCAGGCAACATGGCTGATACTGGAGCAAATGTTTCGAACGCCGGCGCCGTAAGACAAAACAAGACCTTGCCGGGGCAGGTCGTGCTGGTTTTTCAGGGCGGCGGCGCGCTCGGCGCATATCAGGGCGGTGTCTATGAGGCACTGCATGAGGCCGGCATCGAGCCCGACTGGGTGATCGGCACATCCATTGGCGCGATCAACGCCGCCATTATCGCCGGCAATGATCCCGCCCGGCGGCTTGACCGTTTGCGCGAATTCTGGAGCCGGCTACAACACAAATCGCCATGGGATGGCATGCCCATGCCCTTCGTCCAACAGTTGGCGATGTTGGGCGGCAATGTCGCCGCGCAGTTCATGACGATCTGCGGTGGCATTACCGGCTATTTTGCTCCGAACCGCGCGCTTGCCTTCGGGCTCAATGCGCCGGTCGGCGTCGAGCAAGCGGGCTTCTATACAATCGAGGCCTTGCACAAAACACTTTCCAGCCTGATCGATTTCGCGCGTATGAATGCCAAAGCACCGCGCCTCACCGTCGGTGCCGTCAATGTCCGCTCCGGCAGGATGACTTATTTCGACAGCCGCGAGATGCCGCTCACACTCAAGCACATTCTTGCATCGGGTGCCTTGCCGCCAGCCTTTCCGGCTGTCCGCATTGACGGCGATCCGTACTGGGATGGCGGCATCTATTCCAACACGCCGATCGAAACCGTATTCGATGATTTTCCGCGGCGCGATTCCGTCGTGTTCACTGTGCAGATGTGGCATGCCGCCGGTCCTGAACCGGAATCGGTCTGGCAGGTGCTCAATCGGCAAAAGGACATCCAATTTGCCAGCCGCGCCGACAGCCATATCATGCGCCAGGAGCATATTCATCAGCTTCGCCACATCGTGCGCGAACTGGTGCGGCGGATGCCGGAGGAGCAGCGCGAAACGCCGGAAGTCAGAGAGATGGCGGGCTATGGCTGCGGCACCCTCATGCACATCGTGCGCCTGAATGCACCGAGGCTTGATCACGAAGATCACTTGCGCGACATCGACTTTACCCCTTCCGGCATTCGTGCGCGCTGGCAGGCCGGCTATGCCGACACCATGCACACGGTGGAACGGCGGCCCTGGGAGCAACCGATCGATCCGATGATGTGTGTTGCGGTGCACGATCCGGAGGCGGACACTCCGGCCTGAGAGAGAGGCGGCTGAAGTCTTTTTTGGCACGGAGCGAAGATGTCGGGGGCGATACCAAATCCGTCTTTTGACGGGCTCGCCGAGATACCATCGACCGACGATCCGTCGCTGCATCGCGTCCTGATCGTGGGCGGCGGCGCCGGCGGCTTGCGGCTCGCTTCGCTGCTGGGCGCCAAACTCGGCCGCCGCCACAAGGCTTCGATCACGCTCCTTGAAAGGACGCGCATCCATGTCTGGAAGCCGCTGCTGCACGAAGTCGCTTCCGGTTCGCTCGACAGCGAAACGGACTCGCTCGAACTGCTCGCACATGCGCGCTACCGGCACTATCGCTATCGCAACGGCGCCATGGTCGGGCTCGACCGGGCGAAGCGGCTCGTGCATGTCGCACCGAGCGTCGACGAGGACGGCGAGACGATCATTCCGCCGCGCGTGCTCGGTTATGACACGCTCGTCGTCGCGGTCGGCAGCATGTCCAACGACTTCGGCACGCCCGGCGTCAAGGACTATGCCATCACGCTCGACACGCTCGATCAGGCGGCGCGTTTCAACCGCCGCATGATCAATGCCTGCCTGCGGGCGAACGAGCGAGATGAGCCGCTCAAGCCTGGACAATTGCATTGCGCCATTATCGGCGCGGGTGCGACCGGTGTCGAACTGGCGGCGGAACTACACAAGACGATTCGCGATCTCGTGTCCTACAATCTCGACCGCATTGACTTCGACATGCATATCAAGATCGAGCTGATCGAGGCGGCGCCGCGCATCCTGCCGGCTTTGCCGGAAAGTCTCGCCGCAGCAACTGCCGATGTGCTGCGCGGGCTCGGCGTCAATATCCGAACCGGGCGTCGGGTGATGGAGCTGCGCGCCGGCGAAG
>DATAQN010000154.1:0-43415 GCA_036264635.1 Xanthobacteraceae bacterium
TCATTGGCGCGCCCTACGGGACTCGAACCCGTGTTACCGCCGTGAAAGGGCGATGTCCTGGACCGCTAGACGAAGGGCGCTAATGGCGCGCGAGGCGCTGATATCGCAACAGGCACCGAAGCGGTACCCGAAGGCGCGCGACATATAAAGGGCTTTGGCGGAGCCGGCAAGCGCGTGCCAAGCCCTGGAACTCGGTGGCAAATTGGCCGGATTTCACGCGCGGCGTGGCGAGTTGCGCGAAATTCCGCTATTTTCCCGTGTGTATGTGCATGCGCCGCAACGCCACTGGCATTGCGATCCGACGCTGCGCTCGCGCCGTTATCGCAATAGCCGACCGTAAATAGAGCCTGTTGTGACGACTCTACGCCGCGCCAAGCGCGCCGGGGCTACTCGCACATCGAGCGTGAATGAGAAAACCAAACCAGGGAGAGAAACATGTTGAAAAAACTCGCCGTAGCGCTTGTCGCAACGATCATGTCGATTGGCATGTCCGTTGGATCAGCCCAGGCGCGGATCAGCGCGTTGTCGTCCTTCACCCATGCGCATTTTCCCACCTGCGGCGAGGGCCTGGTCAGCGCCACCTGTGTCTGCCGCGCCGCTACTCGTCCCGGCCAGCAGCTTTGTACGGCCGGGCGATGGTGTCATACCTACGACGGCGCGTGCAGACAGTAAGCCCGAGCTTCGTCCGGACGCATTGTCCCTAAAGCGTGTCACGTTCTGGCGGGCGAACGCGCGAGCGTTGGCTCGCGCCTGTCACCAATTGCCGGTATTGAGCATGGAAACCCACGGCTCCTTTGGCGGTAACGGGGAACCTTTCTGTAGGAGCTCGATGGAATGCTTATCGGGCGAGCGGACGAAGGCCATGGTGCCGTCGCGGGGCGGGCGGTTGATGGTCACGCCCGCCTTCATCAGCTTCTCGCAGAGCACATAGATGTCATCGACCTCGTAGGCGAGATGGCCGAAATAGCGCGCCTCGCCATAGTCCTCGCTGTTCCAATTGTAAGTGAGCTCGACCAGCGGCGCCTGGCGGCCCGGTGGGCCGTTGGCGACCAGGTCGTCATCCGCGGGAGCTTCGAGGAAGACCAGCGTGTATTTGTTCTTGTCGTCGACGCGGCGGCGAACCTCCTTCAGCCCGAGTTTGTTGCAATAGAAATCGAGCGCTTGGTCGAGATCGCGTACGCGCAGCATAGTGTGCAGATAACGCATGGGAGAACCTCCGCTGGTCGGACGATGGCGGGCCCGTCTTCTTCCGCGGGCCGGCCGGCAATATTTATGACAGGCCTCGCCGAGTATGAAGCCCGACTATGACAGACGGGCGAGGCCGGTTAGCTTTTCCCAAAGTCTCCAATACCTAGGTTTCACCGATGATCGCGTCCGACCTCGAAACCGCCATCGCCCGCCTCACTGAACTGGTTCATGAAGCCGACAGGGTCGTTCCCTTCACCGGCGCCGGCATCTCCACCGAATGTGGCATTCCAGATTTCCGCTCGCCGGGCGGGCTCTGGACCAAGAACAAACCGATACCGTTCGACGAATTCCTGGCGAACCAGGAAGCAAGGAACGAATCCTGGCGCCGGCGTTTTGCCATGGCAAACCACTTCACTGCAGCGCGGCCGGGGCGCGGTCATCTGGCGCTGGCGAGCCTGTATCGGGCCGGCAAAGTGCCCGGTGTGGTGACGCAGAACATCGACAATCTGCACCAAGCCTCCGGCATAAAGCCGCAAGACGTCATCGAACTGCACGGTAATACCACCTACGCCCATTGTCTGGATTGCAACGCGCGTTACGAGCTCGAATGGGTGCGGCTGAAAATGGACGCCGGCAATGGCTGCGCGCCTGATTGTCCAGACTGCGGTGGTTTCATCAAGACAGCGACAGTGTCATTCGGCCAATCGATGCCGGATGCGGCAATGCAGGGCGCCCAGGATCTGTCGCAGTCCTGCGATCTATTTCTGGCGATCGGTTCATCGCTCGTTGTGTGGCCCGCAGCTGGATTTCCGCTGATGGCCAAACGCCATGGCGCGCGTCTCGTCATCATCAATCGCGAGCCCACGGAATTCGATGCCATCGCCGATCTTGTGGTGCGTCAAGACATTGGCACTGTGCTCGAACCCTTGATCGTTCAATGAGCGAGTCCATTGAGCGCGTGGTCGATGCAACCTTTTGCACAGGTAATGAACTCTTTTATTGCTGTGTTGCATTTTTGCCCTTTCGCGCCGAATGGCCGGTGTTATCTTCGATTCACAGATTCGTAGATTCGTGATGCACCCGAATGGGTGCGAGCACAGGCGGCGGCCGCGGCGTCATGGCGTCGGACGGAATCGAAACAAAATTCAACAGAACGGGCTCTGGTCCCGATGTCGCATCACTTGGCGACGAAGCGACCTCGCGCGTTGTCGAAGTGGCCGGCGTCATCAAGTGGTTTGATGTCGCCAAAGGATACGGCTTTGTTGTTCCGGACAACGGCCAGTCCGATGTTCTGCTGCATGTGACCTGCCTGCGGCGTGACGGCTATCAGACAGCCTATGAAGGCGCACGTATCGTCTGTGAGGTTCTGCCAGGTCCGAAGGGCCTGCAAGCCTTCCGCATCATCTCCATGGATGAATCGACAGCGATCCATCCGGCGCAGATGCCACCGCCGCGAACCCATGTTACTGTGGCGCCCACGAGTGGTCTCGAACGGGCACAGGTCAAATGGTTCAACAGGCTTCGCGGGTTCGGCTTCCTCACGCGCGGGGAGGGGACGCCGGATATTTTCGTTCACATGGAAACGCTACGTCGCTTCGGCCTCACGGAACTGCGGCCGGGACAATTTGTGCTGGTGCGCTTCGGGCCCGGCCCCAAGGGCATGATGGCCGCCGAGGTGCATCCGGAAAGCGGGTCGCTCGGCCCGGCCTCGCACTAACGGCTCTCTTCAGGTTGTTGGCAGGCTCGTCGCACCCGGCACGCTTGGCTGCGGTCGCGTTGCTCGCTGCCCTGGTCTTGGGCTCGTTTGTATCAGCCCGCGCGTCGGGAACGGATACGATCGAGATCGTTGGCGGCAACGGTGTGCATCCGTTTTCTGTCGAGCTCGCCACCAACGACGCGGAACGCGAGCGTGGACTGATGTACCGGAAGTCGCTGCCGGAAGGGCACGGCATGCTGTTCGACTTCGGCTATCCGCAGCCGACTGCGTTCTGGATGCACAATACTTACATTCCGCTCGATATCATCTTCATCGCCCCCGACGGTCACATCATCCGCATCGCTGAAAATGCCAAGCCGATGAACGATTCACTGATCCCTTCAGGTGGTTTGGTGCGCGGGGTGCTTGAAGTGATCGGCGGCACCGCGCGCAAGCTCGGCATCAAGGCGGGTGATAAAGTCACTGGCTCGATCTTCGGCAAAGGCAGTTAAAGGCCGCAGTAGTTAGGGGCCAAAGGATCGGCTGCTCGGCGGGGGCTCCCGGCAGCAGGCTTGGGTTGCTGGGGCGGGCTGAAAGATGTATCCCAAGCCGCGACCGGCGGGGTATAGCGCAGCCTGGTAGCGCGGCAGTTTTGGGTACTGCAGGTCGCAGGTTCAAATCCTGCTGCCCCGACCATTCAAAGTTTCGCATCTATTCCAGGCACCGCCGATAGATTGACAATGATTCTGACGCTTTCTTCCGGCATAATGCACGCCTGTCCGCAACCGAGATCGCAACACCGATGACCGCCCGCATCTACAAGCCCGCCCGCACCGCGATGCAATCCGGCAACGCCAAGACCAAGGAATGGGTGCTCGATTATGAGCCCGAGCAGCGCCGGGCCATCGATCCGCTGATGGGCTGGACGAGTTCGGGCGATATGAAGCAACAGGTCCGACTGCACTTTGACACCAAGGAAGAAGCCATCGCTTATTGTGAGCGCAACGGCATCGCCTACGAGGCGTTCGACACGCCGCCGCAAAAGCGTCCGCGCCTCTCTTATTCGGACAATTTCGCTTCCACGCGCCGTGGCGCCTGGACGCACTAGCTGGATACGGGTTTCCTGACAAGATCATGCGCCGCTAAGGCTGCGCCTATGAAGGTCTGCGCGCTTGTGTGCCGGTGGCGCGCTGACGCAACAGCGCGATGAAGCGCTCCTCCGGCATCGGCTGTCCGAGCAAAAAGCCCTGACCGTAATCGCAACCCATGCCAACCAGCGCAAGCGCGTCGGACGCGCGCTCGATGCCAACGCCAACCGCGATACTGCCGAAACTGTGCGCAAGGTCGATGGCGGCTTTGCATAGCGGCGCGCTCGCGCTGTCGGTGCCGCAGCCGGTCACGAAGCTGCGGTCGAGCTTGAGCTCGGCGAAAGGCAGGTCGGAGAGCCGCATCACGGCGGAATAGTCGCGGCCGAAATCGTCGATGGCGAGCTTGACATTAAGCGGCGCCAGCCGCCCGGCGATGTCGCGCACCACCTCGAAGTCGTTGACGACTTGCTCCTCGCCGACATCGATGAGGAGGCCCGGCCATCGCTCGAAACGCGGCCGATAGCTTTCCAAGACGTCGACAACAGCGACTTTCCGCAGCGCATTGACCGGCATATTGACCGCCATGCGCAGGCTGACCCCGATCTTGGCAAAATTGATGCTGGCCTTCAGCGCTTCGCCGAGCGCGAGCTCCGACAAGGCGATGAGATTGGCCTCGCTCGCCGCGGGGATGAATGCCTCCGGCGGCAACACGCCATGCTCGGGATGGCGGACGCGTGCGAAGGCTTCGACGCCGGCGAGCTGTTTCTTGCGCAGATCGATTTTGGGCTGGTACCAGAATTCAACCCAATGTCTGGCCAGCGCTTCGCCGAGATCGACGCGGCCCGCAAGCGCGGTGCGCTGACCGAGTTTCTGATCCTGAAGTATTTTCACGATGACACTCGTCTCGAATGGCTTGTTCAGCACCGGCAGCATGTGCAGGTGCTGCTCTTCGCCGATAGTCTTGATCTGCGTAAGAGCACCGAGGCCGCGGTTGCTGGTGAGCTGAATCCGGCCGCGATAGTTCACTGCGCCAAGCGCTGTGAGGCATTCGGTAGCCTCACCGGTTTCGATTCCAACGTCCAGAAAGACGAGATCCGGCGTCCGCCGTTTGAGCGCGTCGCGCAGCGTGTGGCCGTCGGCGAACTCCTGTGTATCGATGCCGTCGCCTTGCAAAATCAGTGACAGGAATTGCCGGATGCGGGCGTCGCGGTCGACGATGAAACAAAGCGGGGTATGCGCGCCGCTGGCTTGCTCGGGGATAGCGCTCGAGGGAAGGCCTACGGCCGGACCACGAGCTAAGCTTCGCCCGGGCGCCCGGCTCTCCACGACATCGGGCTGAGTCAGCGCGGCACGCGCGGGCCTCGCGCACGCCGGTATGTCCGCGGGTCTCGGATTGACTGCCATGGTTCCGCACGTCCCCCACCGCACAGGGCCAGTCAGGCGGAGGATTAACGAAAATACTTAATTGGGGGTTTCAATCCTGCGCGCCTCTCGCCCGCGTGCCTCTCGCGTCGGCCGCTAAGGGTGATCGGAATTTATACCCAATTTACATCCATGCGCGGACCCGAGGTCTCGCGCTCAAGCTATGATTCTGCGCCGTAAACCACGGCTTTGAGCCGCGCGTTCACAATGGTATCGAAGTGGGCAACGCTTTGCCGGGCGTGCAAAGGCACTTTGGGGAGATGATGATGCCGACCAAAAAGACCTCGCCGAAACTCGATCGCCGCAAATTTCTCGCCACAGCCGCTCTCGCCGGTGCCGCCGGTAGCGTTCCGCCAGCGACTGCGGCGCTCGCCGCCGCGGCAGCCTCGCCGCAGCCCGAGCAACGTTTGCCGTCGGCCCTGCCGCCGAACGCCCACGTCGCCGCCGCCGAATCAGGGACGCCCCAGGCTCCCGCGACTTCGGCCGAGAATGGCCCGCCCGGCTCGGACTTCATGGTCGATGTCATCAAGACGCTCGACATCAAATATCTGCCGGCCAATCCGGCCTCGAGCTATCGCGGCATTCATGAGTCGCTGATCAACTACGGCAAGAACACGATGCCGGAATTCCTCACCTGCATGCACGAGGAATCCGCCGTCGCCATGTGCCACGGCTACTTCAAGGCGACCGGCAAGCCGCTGATGACACTTGTTCACGGCGTGGTCGGCCTGCAGCACGCCACCATGTCGGTCTACAATGCCTGGTGCGACCGCGTTCCGGTGATCATCCTCGGCGGCAACGATATGGACGCAGCACACCGCGCACCGGGGGTGCCGACCTTCCACTCCGCGCAAGACATCAACGCGATCGTGCGCGACTACACCAAATGGGACGATACGCCGGTCTCGGCGCAGCACTTCGCCGAAAGCTTCGTGCGCATGTACAAGATCGCGACCACGCCGCCCTATGGTCCGGTGATGATGTCGCTCGACGGCGGCTTGCAGACCGATCCGGTGCGCGATTTCGGCCAGCCGCTCTATGTTCCGAAATTCTTTGCTGCGGCACCACCGCAGGGCGATCTCGCAGCGGTGAAGGAAGCGGCACGGCTGCTGGCCAATGCGGAGCGCCCGGTCATCGTGGTCGACCGCGCCGCGCGCACCCAGAACGGCGTCGATCTTCTGGTTCAGCTCGCTGAATTGCTGCAGGCCCCGGTCGTCGACCAGGGCAACCGCATGAACTTCCCGAACACCCACTACCTCAATCGTCCGGCGACGGCGATCTCACAGGCCGATGTCGTCATCGGCATGGAACTGTCGGACTACTGGGGAACGGTCAACGGCTACGTCGACAACGGCAACGACGGCTGGGGGCACTACGTCAGCAAGGTCAAACCCGGCACTAAGCTGATCAGCATTAGCTCGGTCGATCTTCTGACCAAGTCGAACTATCAGGACTTCCAGCAATTCCAGAGCATCGATATCTCGATGCCGGGCGACGCCGAGGCCACCCTGCCGTCGTTGATCGAAGCGGTAAAATCCGCCATCGGCAATGACCGCAAGGACGCAATCGCCAAGCGCGGCGACGGCATCCGCCAGGCTCACGCCAAAGGCCTCGATGCCACCAAACAGGCGGCCACAATCGCCTGGGACGCGCAGCCAATCTCCACGGCGCGGATGCTGATGGAGATCTACGCGCAGATCAAGGACGAGAACTGGTCGCTGGTCTCGACCGCGGGCAATACCAGCAACTGGGCCAATCGGCTCTGGCCGATGGAAAAGCACTATCAATGGCTCGGCGCATCGGGCGGCTATGGCGTCGGCTATGGCGCGCCAGCCTCGATCGGCGCTGCGCTGGGCAACCGCGATCTCGGCCGCTTCTCGGTCTCGATCCAGTCCGACGGCGACCTGATGTATGCGCCGGGTGTGCTGTGGACCGCGGCGCGCCACAAGATCCCGCTGCTCGCGGTGATGCACAACAATCGCGGCTATCATCAGGAAGTCATGCATATCCAGCGCATGTCGAACTTCCGCAACCGCGTCGCCAATATCGGCAATGATCTGGCGCCGATCGGCACCAGCATCATGAATCCCGATATCCAATATCACGACCTCGCCAAATCCATGGGCTGGTGGGCGAAGGGGCCGATCATTGATCCGGCCGATCTCGGGCCGGCAATCAAGGAAGCGGTCGCCGTGGTCAAAACCGGCCAGCCGGCGCTGGTCAACGTGCTGACGCAGCCGCGGTGAGGGACGTGAAGGTGAGGAGAGGAGTTATGCGTGTAATGGGACTAAAGCCTGTTTTGTTTGTGGCCGTTGCGTTTGCTGCGAGTCTTGCGGCGACCGGGATGGCGGCTGCGGCCGATGCTGCCAAAGGCAAGGTCGCCTTCACCCAGCACGGCTGCTGGCAATGTCACGGCTTTGCCGGCCAAGGCTCGGTCGCGACCAGCAACGGCCGGGTGATCGCACGGACGCAATTGCCGCTCGATGCATTCAAGTCCTTTGTGCGCACGACCAATGGCGCAATGCCGCCGTTTCGGGAAGCCGTGTTGAGCGACCAGGATCTCGACGACATCTACGCTTATCTGCAATCGCTGCCGGCACCGAAAGCGGCGAGCGATATTCCGCTGCTGTCCAACTCGCGGACGCAGTGACGAGCCGCTCAAGCCTGATCCGCTCGGTCAATGCGGATCAGGCTTTTCGATTTCTGATTTGAATCTGTTCTTGTGCAAAATCAGAAAGCAGCCGGGATCAAAATCTCGGCGCGTGCTTTTTGCCGACGGTCTATCTTACACGATGTCGTGAGTGCGGCGTGCATCGCCGTGGCGATGTTTGTGATTGGCGCGGCACGGCGAAACTGCCCTAAAAACCCCTCGCGATGGCGCAAGGACCGTAGCGCTATGCACGACCTGCCCATACATGTTGAGCAGGAAAATGCTTCTGAGCTTGAAGGGGACCATGATGGCCAGAAAGAAAGACGCGGTAGGCAAGACCGGTTTGTTGGTTGCGCCCGTTGTCGGCGCGTTGCTCCTCATTCCATTTTTCGGCTTCACGGCGGGGCGAGCCGCCGAACCGGCGGTCGAGATTCCGCCGCCTGCGCTCGATCAGAAAGCGCCATCCGGCAGCGGATTGCAGACCGTCGTCTTGGCCGGCGGCTGCTTCTGGGGCGTGCAAGCGGTCTTCGCCCATACCAAGGGCGTGACGGAAGCCGTCTCCGGCTATGCCGGCGGCAAGAAAGAGACGGCGCATTACGAGGAGGTCGGCACGGGCCGCACCGGCCACGCCGAGTCGGAACAAGTCACCTTCGATCCGCAGCAGATTTCGCTCGGCAAGATTCTGCAGATCTATTTCTCGGTCGCCCATAATCCGACCGAGCTGAACTATCAGGGGCCCGATTCAGGAACTCAGTATCGCTCGGCGATCTTCTATGCCAATGACGAGCAGAAACAGATTGCCAGCGCTTATATCGACCAGCTGAACAAAGCGAACATGTTCGGCGAACCCATCGTCACCAAGCTGGAGCCGCTCACCGGCTTCTATCCGGCCGAGGACTATCATCAAGACTTCGCAGTCACGCACCCGAATTATCCCTACATCGTGTTCAACGATGCGCCCAAGGTCGGGAACCTCAAGCGCCTGTTCGCCGGCCTTTATCGCGAGACGCCGGTCACCGTGCTGGCGTCAAACAAACCCAGCCAATAGAGCGCACCAAAATCGGCGTTTGCCGCAAGGCCGCTGCCGCAAATTTATGCTCCTCGGGCGCGTGCTGCACGCGCCCGAATTGCGCTGCACTGCATCAAAACCTCCCCGGCACTTATTAGCGCAGCGACCTTAGGCCTATAGCCACGGCTCTGGCTCTGCGTATATGGTTCTCTCAGGAGGCGGGCCGTCAGAGCCCGTCCCGTAGGAACAACGAGCAAATGGGGAGAGAGCGCCATGGCTATGGCAGCAACCTCGCTAGGGGTATTACCCGAGGCGGAACATAGTGTGCAGCTGCGCAAGGCGGTGATCGCGTCGACGATCGGCACCGCAATCGAGTGGTACGATTTCTTTCTGTACGGCACCGCGGCCGGTCTGGTCTTCGGCAAGCTTTATTTCCCCAATTCGAACCCGCTGTCGGCGACACTGCTGGCCTTCGGCACCTATTTCATCGGCTTCGTCGGTCGCCCGATCGGGGCCGCGATCTTCGGTCATTACGGCGACCGTATCGGCCGCAAGGCGACGCTGATTGCGACGCTGCTCTGCATGGGTCTTGCGACCTTCGCCATCGCCTTCGTGCCGACCTATGCCTCCATCGGCATCTGGGGCGCCGTCTTGCTGACCGTGCTGCGCATGATCCAGGGCATCGGCGTTGGCGGCGAGTGGGGTGGCTCGGTGCTGCTTGCGATGGAGTGGTCGCGCACGCACAACCAGCGCGGCCTGGTCGCGTCCTGGCCGCAATTCGGCGTGCCTTGCGGCTTGTTGCTCTCCAATCTTGCGGTGCTGGCGTTCAGTGCTTGGGCTACCGGCGACGACTTCCTGGTCTGGGGCTGGCGCATTCCGTTCGCACTGTCGATCGTACTGGTTGGCATCGGCCTGTGGATCCGGCTCGGCATCATGGAGACGCCGGTGTTCCAGGAAGTGCTCGACAAGGAGAAGACCGAGAAGACACCGGTGCTCGAAGTCATCAAGCGGCAGCCCAGGGAGATCATTCTCTCGGCGCTGTTGCGGATGTCGGAACAGGCGCCGTTCTACGTCTTTACCGCCTTCATCTTCGCCTATGCGGTCGGCACGCTGCACATGTCGCGGAACCTGATCCTCGGCGCGGTGATGGTGGCGGCCTGCGTCTCCTTCGTCACCATCCCGCTGTCGGGCCATATCTCCGATAAGATCGGGCGCAAGAACATGTACCTGATCGGCGTCGTGCTGATGGGCCTGTTCGGGTTCCTGTATTTCGGCATGGTCGACACGGCGATCCCGTCCGCGGTGTTTATCGCCATCGTGCTGTCGCTGATCCCGCACGACATGCAATATGGGCCGCAGGCGGCGCTGATTGCTGAGTCCTTCACGCCGCGGCTGCGCTATAGCGGATCATCGCTCGGCTATCAGCTCGCCTCGATCATCGCCGGCGGCCCGGCGCCCCTGATCGCGACCTGGCTGTTCGCCGTCTACGGCAGCGGCTATGCGATCGCGATCTATATCGCGGTCTGTGCGCTGATCAGCCTGATCTCGGCGGCGCTGATGCCGGACTATACGGGGCAGGACATCTCCGCTGAATACGACGCGCCCGCAGTGGCGGCCGAATAAGACTTAGAAGGCGTCAAACAAACCTGCCGGGGCGGCAACGCCCCGGCTTTTTTATTCACGTCCGTCACTGCCAGGAGCGAAGCGACGAAGCGACCCAGTGCGGTGCCGCGGCACTGGATTGCTTCGCGGAGCCTGTCATCGGGCTGGCCGAACGCCGGACCCGTTGACTCGCAATGACGTTAAAGCACCGCGCCCGATTGCGGATCGATCAGGTGCATGTGGTTCATATTGGCGTAGAGCCGCATCGGCTCGCTGGGGCCCTTGGCGCTGCCCGGATCGACGCGGCTGCAGATTTCCTGGCCGTCGATGGTGAAATAGACCATCGTCTCCATGCCCATCGGCTCGACCACGTCGAGCGTGGTGTCGAATTCGCAATTCTGATCACGATCGCTGCGCCGCGGCTCGGTGATGTGTTCCGGCCGCAAGCCCAAAATCAGCTCTTTGCCGGCATGCGGTTGATAGCGCGCCGTCAGCGCTGCCGGCACCGGCAACGAAACCTTATCGGACAGGCGCGCCCGCAGGCCCACGCCGTTCTGCTCGACATGGCAACGGATGAAGTTCATGGCCGGCGAGCCGATGAAGCCGGCGACGAAGCGCGTCTTCGGATTGTGATAGAGATCCTGCGGAGTGGCGATCTGCTCGATGACGCCGCCATTCATGACCACGACGCGGTCGGCCAGCGTCATCGCCTCGACCTGATCGTGGGTGACATAGACGGTCGTAGTCTTGACCATCTGATGCACCCGCTTGATCTCGGTGCGCATCTGCACGCGCAGCTTGGCGTCGAGATTTGACAGCGGCTCGTCGAACAAAAAGACCTTGGGATTGCGCACGATGGCGCGGCCCATGGCGACGCGCTGACGCTGGCCGCCGGACAGCGCCTTTGGCTTGCGGTCGAGCAACTCGGTAATGTCGAGAATGCGCGCCGCATTGTCGACGCGGCGCTTGATCTCCTCTTTGGAAAACTTCCGCAGTTTCAGCCCGAACGACATGTTCTCGAAGGCAGACATGTGCGGATAAAGCGCATAGTTCTGGAACACCATCGCGATGTCGCGGTCCTTCGGCGGCAGGTCGTTGACGACCTCGCCGCCGATATAGATGTCGCCGGCGGTCAGCTCTTCGAGGCCGGCAATCATGCGCAGCGTGGTTGACTTGCCGCATCCCGACGGTCCGACCAGCACGACGAATTCGTTGTCCGGAATGTCGAGATTGATGCTGCGCACCGCCTCGACATCATCGTAGCGCTTGACCACGTTACGCAATGCGACTTCGGCCATATGCCTTTTCCTCCTCCAGCCGCTTGTACCCCAAGTTTCAGCCCTTGGTGGCGCCGGCGGTCAGACCCGCGATGTAGTAGTCCATCAGGAATGCGTAGATGACCAGCGGTGGCGCAGCGGCAATCAACGCGCCCGCCATCAGCATGCCCCACTTGTAGACGTCGGCGCGAATGAGGCTCGTCACCGTGCCTACGGTAAGCACCTGCTGGTCCGCCGAGTAGAGGAACGCCATCGGATAGACGAAGGCCGCCCAAGACACCGTGAAGGCGAAGATCATCGCGGCGATGATGCCGGGCAGCGCCACCGGAATGAAGATCTTGGTCAGCATCTGCATGTGGCTCGCGCCGTCGATCAGGGCGGCCTCGTCGAGTTCTTTAGGGATCGATTGGAAATAGCCGATCATGATCCAGGTGCAGAACGGCACCGTCAGCGTCGGGTAGACCAGCACCATGCCCCAGTAGGAGTTTAACAGCCCGAGAGCCTTGACGATCTGAAACAGCGGAATGAACAGTAGCGTGTCCGGCACGAGATAGGTGAGGAAAATGCCGGTCGCGAGCACGCTCGAGCCCCAGAATTTCATGCGGCCGAGCGAGAAGGCGGCGAACACGCTCACCACCATGGTGATTGCGACGACGCAGACCGTTACGATCACGGTATTCTTGAAGAAGATCAGGAAGTCGGTTTGCGTCAGCAGGATACGGAATTGGTCGAAGGTGACGCCGTCGGCGATGATCCACGGATTAGTCGCCATATGCGCCACTTCGGCGTCGGTCTTGAACGCGGTTACCACCATATAATAGGGCGGGATCAGAAAGAAGATCGCAAAGGTCACGAGGAAGACATAGGACGTGATCAATGCCCAGCGGCGGTTGCGGCTGAGGCTCGAGCGAGAGCGGACGCTGCGTTCGGTGGAGGCGGTGAGGGCTGCCGTGGTCATCCGATTTCCCTGCCGCGTTTGCGCACGCCGCGCAGGATGAAGATGGCGGCGATGCCGAGAATCGGGAACATGAACAGCGAGGTCGCGGCCCCCAGCGGCAGGTCGCCGGAGCGGATGCCGAGCATGAAGGCGTAGGTCGCGAACACATGCGTCATGTTGCGCGGGCCGCCCGCGGTCATGATCTGCACGATGTCGAAATTGGCGAAGGTGACGATCAGCGAGAACAACACGGTGATGGCGATGATGTTGCGCATCATCGGCAGCGTGATGTGGCGGAATTTCTGCCAGGCATTGGCGCCGTCGATGGCGGCGGCCTCGTAAAGCTGTTCCGGCACCGATTTGAGCGCGGCGAGATACATAATCAGGAAGAACGGCGCGCCGTACCAGACATTGACCAAAATGACGGAGAAGCGCGCCCAATAGGGGTCGCTCAGCCACGGGATCTCGTTGAGACCGAGGCTCGAGAGTACGTAGTTGAAAGCGGAATGGGTCGGATCGAACAGCCACCACCAGCCGAGCGACGACAGCGCGAGCGGGATGACCCAGGGCACCAGCAGCATGCCGCGCCATTTGCGTTGACCTTTGGCCGGCAGATTGTTGATCAGATGTGCGGTGATCAGTCCGATCAATGCTTTAAAGAAGACGGCCGAGAGCGCGAAGATCGCGGTCTGCTGCACCACCATCCAGAACACGTCGCGCGACAACAGGAAGGCGAAATTGCCGAGCCCGATGAATCGGGTCTGGGCCTTGTTCAGCATCGAGAGATAAATCGAATAGAACGCCGGATAGATGATCAAGCCCGCGACGATGAGCATCAGGGGCAGGCACATCAGGACCGCGACGGTGGAGCGGCGATGCAGGAACTGTTTCAGGCCACGGCTTGCCGAGGATCGCGCCCCGATTTGCAGGCCCGGCGACCAAGTCTGAACGGTATCGGCCATATTTTCTAATCCTGGTTCGCGGTTGCGGATTAGATTCGGTCATTGCAGGGCGAGCGCATTAACGAACCCGGAATCCATATTCCCAGCGCGGGGGTATGGATCCCGGGCTCGACGCATGGCGCCGCCCCGGAATGACACGCAGTTACGCGCGCAACGTTCCTTCGAGCTCGTTCTCCGCCCACTTGATGACGTCGTCGAGCTTCTCGTTGCCTTGTGTGACCTTGGCGACCATCACCGTATTGATCGCCTGGTTGTAGATCTGCGCTCCGACTTCGGAGCGCGCCGGTGCGCCGGCGATCGAAGTCTGCTCGTCGCCGCGCGGCGGATAGCCGTAAACGGTGCCGACCGGCGGCTCGACCTTCTTCCAGGTGTCGAGATCGTACATGCTCTTGAACGATGGCAGATCGTAGCCGTACGAGGCCTCGACGAGTTGCGCGGCCGCGTCCTTCTGCGAGATGTAAGCCAACAGATCCTTCGCCGCCGGCTTGTTCTTCGAGAAGCTCCACAGGCCGTAGAATTGCGGAAGCTGCCCGACGAAGCGGCCCTTGGGCCCGCGCGGCATCGGGTGGGTCCAGCAATTGGCGGCGACTTGCGGATTGTCGCGCTTGGCGACGGCCCAGGCGCTCGGCGGATTCATGATGCCGGCGCCCTTGCCGGAAATGAGCCAGCGGTTGTTGCCGGCGTCGTCCCAGGCATAGACCTCCGGCGGATTCACCGCCATGAGCTTCTTGAGCATTTCGAGCGCGGTGCGCGTCTCGTCGGAATTGATCTTGATGTTGTCCTTGGCGTCGACCATGACGACGCCATAGGAATTGAACAGCGCACCGACCCAGTCGACGGCATCGCTCGATTGACCCATCGGCAGGCCGACCGGGAAACCGGCTTTGAAGAGCTTTTGCGCCGAGTCGAGATACGCATCCCAATTCCAACCGTCGACTTTGGCTTTGTCCCATTTCGACTCGTCGGCCGGGAAAATCTCGCGCACGTCGATGCCGGCATGCTCTTTGTAGAGGTCAAAGCGCGAGCAGCATGGTTTCACCTGACTGCCGACGGTGGTCGGCACGCCGCGCCAGGTCCCTTTGATCTTGGCGAGATATTCGGCGACCGGGCTGATCGGCCCGTATTGTTTGATCAATCCGTCGACAAGGTCGTCGAGCGGTTCGAGGGTGTTCTGATGAATGCGGATGTTCCAGTCGCGATGCGACATGATGTCATGACCGGTGCCGGCCTGTGCTTCGGCGGCGGCGGTCAATTTGTCTTTCTCGCCTTGGGAGGTGATGTAATCGATTTTCACTTCGCAATTGTTCTTGGCACCCCATTCATTGCAAAGGTTGGTCAGCGCCTTATTGGCGCCGGGAACCCAGTGGTCCCACACGCCAAGCGACAATGAACCGGCGGCATAAGTGCTTTTGACGTAAGGAGCGGCGAGAGCGGCCGCGGAACCAAGCGCTGCGCTTTTGAGAATGCTGCGACGCGTCGGACGCGCAGCGTCAACCAGACGTGACTGGGTCATTAGTGTTCCTCCGGTGTACGCCAATTTTTTCTTTGCTCGGCTGGCGCTGAACAAAACCATACTCTGAACGCAACAGGCCCGCTAGAGCGCCTTTGGTGGAATGCGGACGGTGCGCTGCGACCTGGTGTCCGGTGCTGCACTGCAGCGCTGCGCAAAAATCCGGCAGCTTCTGATAAGCCGTTGAAAGCATTGGAAATGCCCTCCTCACAAACCGAGCAGGCGTGGCAGCCAGAGCGAAATCTCGGGGATGTAGGTGACGAGCATCAGGACGGCGAGCATGACCGCGTAGAACGGCCAGATCTTGCGCATGACTTGCTCGATCTTGACCTTACCAACGGCGCAGCCGACGAACAAAATCGAGCCGACCGGCGGATGACACAGCCCGATGCCGAGATTAAGCATCATGATGATGCCGAAATGGATCGGGCTGACGCCGAAATTAATCATGACCGGCAAAAGAATCGGTGTGCAGATCAGGATCGACGGCGCCATGTCGACCAGACAGCCGAGAATGAGCAGCATCACGTTGATCAGCAGCAGGATCACGTTCTTGTCGCTCGACACCGCGAGGAACATGTTCGTGATCCGCGCTGGCATTTGCGTCAGCGCCATCACATAGCCGACGCTGGACGCACAGGCGATCAAGGTCAGCACCATGGCGACGGTGCGCAGTGTGCGGTGCACCAGAACCGGCAGGTCGCGCCAACGATAGTCGCGATAGATGAACATCGTCACGAAGAAGGCCCAGACGCAGGCGACTGCGCCGGCCTCGATGGCGGTGAATACGCCGCCCAGGATGCCGCCGAGAATAATGACCAGCGTGATCAGGCCCCAAACCGCGTCGATGGTGATCTTGACCGCGTCGCGTAGCGGGACGGTCTGGCCGCGCGGATGGCCGTCGCGGTAGGCGATGACCAGACAGAGAATGACGATCGAAAAACCGAGCAACAGCCCCGGCACCACGCCGGCCATGAACAGACTGATGATCGAGATCGTGCCTCCGGTGGCGAGCGAGTAGATCACCGCGTTATGGCTTGGCGGAACCAGCAGGGCCTGAACCGAAGCCGTGATCGTGACATTGGTGGCGAAGACGCGCGGATAGCCGCTCTTCTCCATTTGCGGGATCATCACCGAGCCGATGGCCGACGTATCGGCGACCGCCGAGCCGGAAATGCCGCTGAGAAAAGTGGTCGCCAGTACATTGACCACGGAGAGCCCGCCACGAAGCCGGGTGAAGCCGACCAGCACGTCGGCAAAGGCAACCAGCCGGCGCGCCATGCCGCCTTCGGCCATGATGGCGCCTGCCAGCACAAAGAACGGAATGGTCAGCATGGCGACCTTGCTGACGCCGTCGGATATTTTCAACATCACCGCTTCAAGCGGAATGCCGATCCAGAGCGCGCCGGAAATTGCCGCAAGTGCCAGCGAGTAGGCGATCGGTACGCCAATCGCGATACAGAAGAACATGGTGGCGAGAAGAATGGCAACGTCCATATGCGCGATCCGTATCGCTTCAATGCAATGGAACGTCGGCGGGCTCTTCCGGCGCGCCGAGGACCACTCGTTCGATCACAAAAAGCAGGAGAAGGGCGCCGCTGATCGGAATCGGCAGATAAGTGACGCCGACTGAAAGGGCGGGAAAATCGGGAATGGTGTTGTACCAGGTCGCTTCGACCAGGCGCGCGCCGTAGACCATCATGAACAGCCCCATCGCCGCGACCAGAAGCTCGGCGACGAACTCGGCAATGGCGCGTGAGATGGGCGGCAGCAGCTGCACGAAATACGACACGTTCATGTGGATGCGGCGGCGATAGCAGGCCGCTGCGCCAACAAATGTGAGAACGATAGTGAGCAGGATCGCCGTCGGCTCCGGCCACGACGCCGCGCTGTTGAGCACGTAGCGCGTGAACACCGCCCAGGGAATGACGGCCGAGATCAGAACCAACGCGGTGCCGGCAATGACGACGCAGCACAGATAAAGCGCATCCATGATCTTACGGTAGACGAGCGCCATGCTCGGGTTCCCTTTGGCTTCCCTCTCGGCGCCCCCGATTCCGCGGCTGCCGCCGCAGCTCTATTGGACCGCTTGGATGCGATTGATCGTATCGGCGAATTTCGGGCCGTATTTGTCCCAAACTGGCTTGACCGCGTCCTGGAACGGCTTCTTGTCCGTCACGTCGATGATCTGATTGCCGGCGGCTTTGGCTTTTTCCAGCGCCGCGGTCTCGTATTTGTTCCAGAGATCGCGCTCTTCGAGCTGCGCTTCGCGGGCGAGCTTGCGAATGATGTCCTGGTCGTCCTTCGACAAAGTGTCCCAGGTCTTGCGCGAGAAGACGAGAATTTCCGGCACGATCAGGTGCTCGGTGCGGGTGTAATATTTGGCCACCGTGTAGTGATTGTCGAAGACATAGCTCGGCAGATTGTTCTCCGCGCCGTCCACGACGCCGGTCTGCAGCGCGCTGAAGACCTGGTCGTAGCCCATGGCAACGCCATTGCCGCCGAGCGCATTCATCATGTCGACAAACATCGGATTGCCGATGACGCGAATTTTCAGCCCCTTGAGATCGGCGATGTCCTTGATCGGCTTCTTGGTGTCGTAGACATTGCGCGCGCCGGCATCCATCCAGCACAAAGCGACAAGACCGGTCTTCGAGTCGCCCGTGACCTTGTCGAGCAGCTCCTGGCCGATATCGCCATCGATGACTTTCTCCATATGCGCGGTGTTGCGGAACAGGAACGGCAGGTTGAGCACGTTGAGGTCGTTGACCACGGGCCCGAGCGTGCCGACCGAGACACGCGCCATCTGGATGGCTCCGATCTGCGCCTGTTCGATCGCCTCCTTTTCGCCGCCGAGCTGCATCGCGGCATACATCTGCACGCTGAGCCGGCCATTGGTGGCGCTGTCGAGCTTCTTGCCGAAACTCTCGACCGCCGCGACGGTCGGATAGCCTTGCGGATGAACGTCGGACACTTTCAGGACAATCTTTTGCTGCGCACGCGCGGGAGAGCTGAGGAAATTGCGCGACAGTGCTCCGAGTACAGCTAGTCCACCGGCACGAACGAGCGTGCGGCGATCGGTGATCGCGGCAAATGACATGGCTGTTCCCTCCGGCCGGTTCGATTGACGGGAACCGGGCATTTGCGCGTTTGCCTTGCGGCGCGACGCCGGCCATTGCTCTTGCGGCGTCGGCCTGTTATCAGGTCATACGATGACCAGATAAGTCATGAGTGTCAAGCTTGTCCGGCAAAGCATCACAGGAACAGATCTCGGCGTTCCGGCCGCTGTCGGCACCGCGCGGCTTGACGCAACAACTCGTCACCCAGATCACCGAAGACATCACCAGCGGCCGCCTCGTTCAGGGCGCCAAGCTGCCCACGGAAAAGGCCATGATGTCGGCGACCGGGGTCAGCCGTACCGTCGTTCGCGAGGCAGTGGCTTGCCTGCGTGCGGATGGGCTCGTCATCGTGCGCCAGGGTGTCGGTGCTTTTGTTGCCAATCATGCGCGGCGGCCGTTCCGTATCGAAGTCGACGATCTGCATTCGCTGCACGAGGCGCTGCAAATCATGGAGCTGCGCACGGGGGTCGAAATCGAAGCCGCGGGATTGGCCGCGGAGCGCGGCGGCGCTGGACAGTTGGGCAGGATCGCTGCGGCCTATGAGATGATCGACGGCGCGATCGAGCGCGGCGAAACGGCGGTCGATGAGGATTTCGCCTTCCATTGCAGCATTGCGGATGCCACCGGGAATTCTCAGTTCCGGCGGTTCTTGGAATATCTCGGGCGCTTCATCATCCCGCGGCAGAGCATCCGTGGAAGCCTGCCGCGCACGGAGGATCAGCGCAGCTATCTCCTGCGCATTCAGCGCGAGCATCTGGAGATCCTCGATTGCATTCGCGAAGAAGCTCCGGCGCGCGCCCGCGCCGCGATGCGACGCCATCTCGTCAACAGCCGCAGGCGCTACGAGAAGCTGAAAGCCGAATTCGGTGACGGTCCACATCCGGCGGACGCGTCATCTTGAGCCAAGCCAAAGAGGTTCCATGCAGACAGTTCTGGTGACGGGCGCAGCAGGCGGCATCGGTACGCGGCTGCGCGGCCTCCTTAAGGGAGTCTATCCGCGGCTTCGTTTCAGTGACATTCGCGCGCCGGCCGATCTTGCCGCCGACCCGGCGTTCATGCCGGCTGATCTCGCGGATATCGCGCAGGTCGATAAGATCGTCGATGGCGTGGACGGCATCGTTCACCTGGGCGGCGAGTCGGTGGAGCAGTCTTGGGATCGCATCCTCAATGCCAATATCATCGGCTGTTATAACCTGTTCGAGGCGGCGCGCCGCAAGAAAGTCAAACGCGTGGTGTTTGCCTCGTCCAACCACGCGGTTGGCTTCTATCCACGGCAGCGCCGCATCGGCACTGGCGATCCGGTACGCCCGGATTCACGTTACGGCGTGAGCAAAGCTTTCGGCGAAGCGATCGGCGCGCTTTATGCCTATAAGCACGGGCTGCGCGTGACCTGCCTACGGATCGGCAATTTCGCCGACACGCCGGTCGACGTGCGGCGGCTGTCGATCTGGCTCAAGCCCGAAGACCTCGTGCAGCTCATCCGCATCGGGCTCGAACATCCCGATCTGCGCTACGAGATCTTCTTCGGCGCTTCCAACAATGCGCGCAGCTTCTGGGACAATGATGCCGCCTTTCGCTACGGTTATCGCCCGACCGGCCATGCCGAGGATTACGCAGCTGCCGCGCTTGACGCGCAAGAGGCGCTGCCACGCGATCCAATCGGCGACTGGTATGCGGGCGGGCCGTTCTGCAGCGACGAATTCGACGGCGATAGCGGTCCGGCGCAGACTTGAGAATAGTGCTATGACTGCCGCCGCAAGATATAAAAAGATGCGGGGGAGGCGGCGCAGATGGAGCAAATTCAAGGAGTGGTGCCTGCGGCACAATTGATCGCAGCGCGGCTTGACCGGCTGCCGGTCTCGTCTTGGCATATCCGGGTCCGGCTGATCCTCGGCATTGCGACTTTCTTCGACGCTATGGATCTGTTGGCCATCAGCTTCGCCGTTCCAGCGATCGCCGGCCCCTGGCATCTGTCGCCACAGCAGATCGGCATGGTCATATCGGCGGCCTTCGCCGGACAATTGGTCGGCGCGCTGTCAGGGGGATGGGCAGCCGAGATGTTCGGCCGACTGCGAACCGTCGTGATGGCGACGGCGCTCTTCAGTGTGATGAGTTTGGCTTGTGCTTTCGCCTGGGATGCAGAATCGCTTGCAGCGTTCCGCTTCGTTCAGGGCATCGGGCTCGGCGCCGAGGTTCCGGTCGCCACAACCTATATCATCGAGCTTGCGCGGGAACGCGGCCGCGGGCGCTTTTACATTCTTTATGAACTCGTCTTTGTCATCGGTCTGATTGCAGCGGCTTTGCTTGGCACCGTGTTAGTTCCGCGCTTCGGCTGGCAGTCGATGTTTTTTGTTGGTGGGCTGCCAGCAATCCTTGCTTTGATGCTGATGCGTTTATTGCCGGAATCGCCGCGCTGGCTCGCCAACCAGGGCAGGATTGCGGAAGCCGAAGCGATCGTGAGCCAGATCGAGCAGCGGATCGCGGCGTCCGGCCAGAAGCTGCCTCCGGTACAGGCGCCGGCGACTTTGAGCTTGTCATCGGCCGCACCGCCGCGCCGCCGCTGGCTGGAAATGCTCGATAGCGCCTATCGACGCCGAACCTTGGGCGTCTGGGCCATGTGGTTCTGCTGTTATTCCACGGTCTACGGCCTCGTTACCTGGATGCCGACGCTCTACCGCACTGAATTCAATGTCCCGCTGTCGACCGCGTTGAGCTATGGCCTCGTCGTGCAAGTCGCTGGCATTATCGGGGCGGCTCTCTGCGCGTTCACGATCGACAGGATCGGCCGCCGCATTTGGTTTTCTGGCGCGCTCCTGTGCGGCGGTGCCACGCTCCTGATTCTGGCGGCGCTTGGCGTTACAAGTGCGACGATGCTTCTGGCCTTTGTGTCGATCAGCATGTTCTTCATGTCGGCGGTCGCGATCGGGCTCAATCTCTACACGGCCGAGATTTATCCGACCCGCATCCGCGCCTTCGCCAGCGCCGTCGGCGGCGCGTGGCAGCGCATCGCCGCGGCGACCGGGCCCAATGTCGTTGCCTACCTGCTCACCGGCTCGGGTCTGACCGCGGTGTTCAGTTATTTCGGCGTGATTGCGCTGGTCGGCGCAGCGATTGCTGCAGCCTACACGGTGGAGACCAAAGAACAGCCGCTCGAAACGGCCTCTGCCGCGTAAACGACTAGTCCGTCATGGCCGGACTTGTTCCGGCCATCTCGATTCCAATAGCGCGGCACCGTCAATGTGATCGGGATGCCCGGAACAAGTCCGGGCATGACGGCCGAACAATGTTTCAGGATCTCAGGTACGCTAGCGCACTTTCAAAATGAGCTTGCCACGGAAGTGCCGCGACTGGCTGAGCCGATGTGCTTCCACCGTTTCCGACAGCGGATAGATCTTGACTTCCGGCGCGCGGATCGCGCCTTCCAGAAACAGCTTCGCGGTGCGATCGAGGGGAGCGCGGGCGCGCGCTACTTTCGGCCGCAGCGAAGTCACGTCGCTGCGCGGCGATTTCGGCGCCTCCATGCCTGAAGCTATGAAGGCCGCGCGGCCGCCAGGCTTGAGCACCGTAAAGCATTTTTCCGCCACATCGCCGCCGACGGTGTCGAACACGGCATCAATGCCGGATACGACCTTGGTGAAGTCCTGCGTGGTGTAGTCGATGATCTCGTCGGCACCGAGGCTCTTGACGTAGTCGCGATTGGCCGGGCTCGTCGTCGTGATCACGCGTGCGCCAATATGTTTCGCCAGTTGAATGGCAAAGCCCGCGACACCGCCAGCGCCGCCTTGAATGAGGATCGTCTCGCCGGGCTTGAGCTTCAGCGTATTCTCAACCGAGTCGATAGCCGTCAGGCCGGTGAGCGCCAAGGCCGCAGCATTGATGTGCGACATGGCCTCCGGCTTCTTGGCGATGATCGCAGCGGTGATCGCAAGCTTCTCGCAGTACGTGCCCTCGCGTCCGCCTTCGAGCACGCCGAACACTGCGTCGCCTACCTTGAGATCGGTGACGCCGGCGCCAGCCGCCGCGACCACGCCGGAGAAATCGCGACCCGGAATGAAAGGAGGCTTGGCTTCCGCGCGTAGGGGATAGGAGCCGGCGCGGAATTTCCAATCGGCGGCATTGACGCTTGCCGCATCGACATCGACCAGCACTTGGCCTGCCGCAGCGACCGGATCAGGCAAGTCGCCGTAGCGCAGCACTTCCGGCCCGCCGAATTGCTCGAAATATATGGCTTTCATTTCAATGCGCCTCCCGATGTTTATTTATCGACGGCCTGACTGGCAATGCGTACGCTAAATGACCGCAAAGCCCGGGTTGTGCAAGCAGAGTTGTGGTCGGTCACCATTGCGGCATCGGCGTATCGTTGCGGACGAAAAACCGGCAAGATATCGTCCTGCCCTTCGAGCCTATTCCGAAATATCGGTTTCGTTTAAAGCGCATGATCCGAGAACACTCTGACCTGGGCCTGACCTAGTCTATGCCCGCGCTCGCCAATGCCTTGCTCGAGGGCTTAAAGGACCACGGCGCCCGTGAGATTTTCGGCATTCCGGGCGATTTCGTCTTGCCCTTCTTCAAGGTCATCGAGGAAAGCAAGGTTCTTCCGTATTTCACGCTCAGCCACGAACCGGCCGTCGGCTTCGCCGCGGATGGTGCGGCACGCTATCACGGTGGCATCGGCGTGGCCGTGGTGACCTACGGCGCCGGCGCCTTCAACCTGGTGAACTCAGTCGCCGGCGCCTATGCGGAACGATCGCCGGTAGTGGTGATTGCAGGTGCGCCAGGGGTGCATGAGCGCGCAAGCGGCTACTTGTTGCACCACCAAGTGCGCACTGTCGACACGCAGTTGGCCGTGTTTAAGGAATTCACTTGCGATCAGGCTGTTCTCACCAATGCGGCGACCGCACCTGCGGCGATCGCACGTGTCCTGCGCAGTGCGCTCGAAATGTCGCTGCCGGCCTATATCGAATTTCCGCGCGACATGGTGGCGGCGCAGGTCGATCCGGTGCCGCGGCTGCCGCGCCGCGCGGCCGATCCGGAGGCGCTCGCTGAATGCGCGGAAGAGATCCTCACCCGCATCGCCAGTGCGGCAGCGCCGGTCGTCGTCGTCGATGTGGAAATCCGCCGCTATGGCATCGAGGCTCATGTCGCCGCGGTGGCGCGCAAGCTCGGCCTGCCGGTGGTCACCACATTCATGGGCCGGGGCTTGCTGGAGGAGGCCGGCGATGTCGTCGTCGGCACCTATCTCGGCGCCGCAGGCGATCCGGCGGTGACACGGCTGGTCGAGGACGCCGACCTTGTTCTTCTCCTCGGTGTCATCCTCTCCGACACCAATTTCGCGCTGTCGAACCGTGCGCTCGATCCGCGCCGCACGATCCTCGCCGCCGGCCGCGAGGTCCAGGTCGGCCATCACGTCTATCGCGATCTGCCGTTGGCCGATCTGATCGCGGGCCTCGATGCGTGCACGCAGCAGCAGGCGCCGCGGCCGCGCAAGACGGGGCAGGGTATCGTTTATCCCCGCGGCCTTGCCGCCGACGATCAACACATCGTGCCGTCGGACATCGCCACCGCGATCAACGACCTGTTCGACCGCCACGGCAAAATGCCGATGACCTCCGATATCGGCGATTGCCTGTTCACCGCGATGGAGATCGACAATACCGCGCTCGCGGCGCCGGGCTACTATGCCGGCATGGGCTTTGGCGTGCCCGCGGGCATCGGCGTCGCCGCAACGGGATTGCGGCCGCTGGTGTTGGTCGGCGATGGCGCCTTTCAGATGACCGGCTGGGAGCTCGGCAATTGCGCTCGCTATGGGCTCGATCCGATCGTCGTCCTGTTCAACAACCGCAGCTGGGAAATGCTGCGCGTGTTCCAGCCGGAATCGCGCTTCAACAATCTCGATGACTGGCACTTTGCCGACATCGCCCATTCGCTGGGTGGCGTGGGCGAGCGTGTCACGACGCGGCGCGAGCTTGCCGCTGCTCTCGAACGGGCCGTCGTGCGACGCGGTCGCTTTTCGCTGATCGAAATCATGCTGCCGCGCGGGGTGACGTCGGATACGCTGGCGCGCTTCGTGTCCGGCTTCAAGGCGGTCCGCGAGCGGATGGCCAAATCCTGATATATCCAGTCTTGAAGCCGTAAATCGTAATGCAAGGCACGGGCGCGGATCAGACGCCGTGGGTTGCCGGGAGGATGTCTTGAGGAAGATCGCAAGTGCTTTGCTGACCGGCGCCGCTTTGCTGTCTTGCATCGGCTGTGCGCAGGCCAAAGGCAAGGTGATCGGCGTGTCCTGGTCGAACTTCCAGGAAGAGCGCTACAAGATCGACGAAGCCGCGATGAAGGCCGCAATCGCGGCAGCCGGCGACTCATATATCTCAGCCGATGCGCAATCCTCAGCGCAGAAGCAGCTCACTGATATCGAGAGCCTGATCGCGCAGCGCGCCAATGTACTGATCGTCTTGGCGCAGGATTCGTCCGCCATCGCGCCCGCGGTGCGGAAAGCGGTGGACGAGGGCATTCCGGTGATCGGCTACGACCGCCTGATCGAAAATTCCGACGCCTTCTACATAACTTTCGACAACAGGGAGGTCGGCCGCATGCAAGCGCGTGCCGTCTTGGCGGTGAAGCCGGATGGCAATTACGCCTTCATCAAAGGCTCGTCCGCCGATCCGAATGCCGATTTCCTGTTCGCCGGCCAGATGGATGTGCTCAAAGACGCCATTGCTTCGGGCCAGATCAAGAATGTCGGGGAGGCCTATACTGACGGCTGGCTGCCGGCCAATGCACAGAAGAACACGGAGCAGATTCTCACCAAGACCGGCAACAAGGTCGATGCGGTTGTCGCGTCGAACGACGGCACTGCCGGCGGTGCCATCGCGGCTCTCGCGGCTCAGGGCCTCGCCGGCGCCGTACCGGTCTCGGGCCAGGACGGCGACCATGCGGCGCTCAATCGTATTGCCCGCGGCACGCAGACCGTTTCGGTGTGGAAGGACTCACGCGCGCTCGGCAGGAAGGCCATCGAAGTCGCGGTCGTCCTCGCCGACGGCCAGCCGATGAGCGAGGTGCCGGGCGTGGTGAAGTTCAATGGCGGCCCGAAAAAGATTCCGATGAATGCGCTGCTGCTGACGCCGGTCCCGATCACCAAGGACAATCTCGACATCATCATCGATGCCGGCTGGATCAAAAAGGACGAGGTCTGCCAGGGCGTAAGGCCCGGCGCGGTCAAGGTCTGCGGCTAAAGCTTGATCCGGAAAAACATGCTCGCGCGCTACCTCAAATCCACCGAGCTCGACACGCGCATGCTCGGCATGGTGCTGGCGCTCGTTCTGATCTGGATCGTTTTCCACGTTTTGTCCGGTGGCCTGTTTCTGACACCGCGCAATTTGTGGAATCTGTCGGTGCAGTCGTCGTCGGTGGCCATCATGTCGACCGGCATGGTGCTGGTCATCGTCACGCGCAATATCGATCTGTCGATCGGCTCAATGCTCGGTTTCATCGGCATGGTCATGGCCGTGGTGCAGGCCGATCTCTTGCCGAAATTTCTCGGCTTCGAACATCCGGCAACGTGGATCGCAGCGCTGGCGGCGGGGCTTTTGCTTGGCGTCATCCTGGGCGCATTCCAGGGCGCGCTGATCGCCTATCTCGGCATTCCATCTTTCATTGTCACGCTGGGCGGCCTTCTGGTGTGGCGCGGTGCGGCATGGTGGGTCACGTACGGGCAGACGGTGGCGCCGCTCGACGGCACATTCAAGCTGATGGGCGGCGGCCCGGAAGGCTCAATCGGCGCGGCGTGGAGCTGGACACTTGGCGTCGCCGCTTGCGCCGCGGTGGTAGCGCTCTTGGCGTATAGCCGGGTGCGGCGCCGGCAATTCCAATTTCCGCTACGGCCGATGGCAGCCGAGATATTTCTTGGCGGCTTGGCGTCTCTTCTTATCCTCGGCGCTGTCGCTGTTGCCAATGCCTATCCCTGGCCGATCGGCAGCGTGCGCCGCTACGCGCAGGCAAATCACATCGTGCTGCCCGAGGGCGGACTGTTCATCGCGCACGGCCTTGCCATTCCGGTGCTGATTGCGATTGCCGTCGGCATTGCCATGACGTTTCTGGCGACCCGCACCCGGTTCGGCCGCTACGTCTATGCGATCGGCGGCAATCCGGAAGCCGCCGAGCTTGCCGGCATCAACACGCGTTGGGTGATCGTGAAAGTGTTCATGCTGATGGGTCTCCTTACCGCCATCAGCGCAGCCATATCCATCGCGCGGCTTGATGCGGCGACCAATTCCGAAGGCACATTGGCAGAGCTTCTTGTCATTGCCGCAGCCGTGATCGGCGGCACGTCGCTTGCCGGCGGTACTGGTACAGTTGCCGGCGCCATGCTCGGTGCAGTGCTGATGCAGTCGCTGCAATCGGGCATGGTACTGCTTGGCGTCGACACGCCGCTGCAGAACATCGTTGTCGGTGTCGTGCTTGTGCTCGCGGTGTGGCTCGACACGGCTTATCGGCGAAGGAGGGCATAGTGGAAGTTACGCGCACCCCGCTCGTAGCGATGCGCGATATCTCACTCGCCTTCGGCGGCATTCATGCCGTCGATCGCGTGTCGGTCGATCTCTATGCCGGCGAGGTGCTGGCGCTTCTTGGCCACAACGGCGCCGGCAAATCCTCGCTGATCAAGATTCTCTCGGGCGCCTACAGCCGCGATTCCGGCACCATCGCTATTCGCGGCCAAGAGGCGATGATCGCCAATCCGCGCGATGCCAAGCGCTACGGCATCGAGACGATCTACCAGACGCTCGCGCTCGCCGACAATGTCGACACCGCCGCCAATTTGTTTCTCGGCCGCGAATTACGCACGTGCTTCGGCACGCTCGACGACATCGCCATGGAGGCAGAGGCACGCAAAGTCATGGGCCGCCTCAATCCGCATTTCCAGCGCTTCAAGGATCCCGTCAAATCCTTATCCGGCGGTCAGCGCCAGTCGGTCGCTATTGCGCGCGCGATCCTGTTCAATGCGCAAATCCTGATCATGGACGAGCCGACCGCGGCGCTCGGTCCACAGGAAACCGCGCAGGTCGGCGAGCTCATCCACCAGCTCAAATCGCAAGGGCTCGGCATCTTCCTCATCAGCCATGACATCCATGACGTGTTCGAACTCGCCGATCGCGTCTGCGTCATGAAGAACGGAGCGGTCGTCGGCACTGCGCGCACGGCCGACGTCACCAAGGACGAGGTGCTCGGGATGATCATTCTCGGCAAGTGTCCGAGCGGAGCGGCGCCTGGGCCGGGTGCGATGGCCGAACGCGATTTGCCGGCGCCGGCACCGACATAGTTTCCCAAAATCGGGGTCGATTCGACGGAAATCACCTGAGATTCCTGGATCTTGTAGGGATTGTTTCATCCTGGCTCTGCTTCCGCGTCGCAGAAGTTCCATGAGAAAAAAGGGATAAATTGCGGCAGAGATACGGTAATTCCTCGAAAACCGTCACGATTTCCGACACCCAGGTGTTGCTCCGATGTCACATCAATTCATGGACACGTCGGCTAAGGTGCGCCCGGGAGATGACGGGGTGTCCATATGAAAAAACTACTAGTTCTCGCTGCGGCGTTTGCGTTGAGCGCGCCGCTTACTGCATTCGCGGCCGACCTGCCGCAGCCGCTTCCACCGGCGCCGCGCGCTCCGGCCTTCGTGCCTCCGCCGCCGTTCACCTGGACGGGCGTCTATGTCGGTATCAACGGCGGCTATGGCTGGGGCAACGTCAAGCTCAGTGACGGTTTTGGCGATTCGACGTCGTTCAATTCCAATGGCGGACTTGTCGGCGGCACGCTGGGCTTCAACTACCAATGGAATTGGTTCGTCGCGGGCTTTGAGGGCGACATCGACTGGTCGGGGCAGAAGTTCAACCAGAACTTCTCCGATGCGGCCTTCGGCGGCACCACCTTGGCCACGTTCAATTACAAGAACGATGTCCTCAGCACGTTCGCGGCTCGCTTCGGCGTCGCGGCTGACCATACGCTCTTTTATGGCAAGGCCGGTGGCGCGTGGACGCAAGAGAAGTTCAGCCTGACCGCGACTGATCCGACGATTGGCATACTGTCAGGTTCGAATTCGTTCAGCCGCTTGGGCTGGATGGTCGGCGCCGGTGTCGAATATGCTTTCACCAGCAATCTCACCGCCAAGATCGAATATAACTACATCGACTTTGGCAGTACGAATGACAATATCACCGCGACGTTTACGGGCGTCGGCGGTGTTGGTGCCGGCACCGGTACTGCTCCTATAACATCCAAGCCGACAGTGAACGTCGTCAAGGTTGGCTTGAACTGGCTGTTCAACGGCACCTACTGAACCTCACGCCTTTAAAACAACCGAGCCCGGTGCGGTGTAAGCCCGCCGGGCTTTTTGTTGCTATAGTTCCTCCATGCGTCGGCAATTGCTCGAGACCGCTCTCAAATCCACTCCGGAAAGCAGCGCCTATAACGGCAAGACTGCGCTCGTTACCGGGGCGAGCGGCCAGATCGGCCTGAACGCGGTCGCTATCGCGCTTGCGCGCGGCGCGCAGGTCGCGGCGGTGGTTCACACCACGTCGCTCGACTTTGAGCATCCGCGCCTGACAACTTTGTCTGCCGATTTGACGGCCCCCGCACCTGCAGCCTTTCCTCGCGCGGATATCCTTATTCACACAGGCCCCATCTGGATCTTGCCGGCCGCGCTGCCGGCGATTATCGCGGCCGGCACCAAGCGCGCCGTCGTCTTCGGCTCCGCGTCCGTCTTCGGCAAGCGCCAGTCTGAAAACGCAGCCGAACAGGCCGTGGTCGACAGCCTTGCGCGCGGAGAAGAGCAAGTCTCGCGCCTGGCGGCAGAGCAGGGGATCGACCTCACCATTCTGCGGCCGACCATGACGTATGGCATGGGCCTCGACGTCAACATCACGCGTATGGCGCAGACGATCCGGCGATTTCACGTCGTGCCGATCTATAATCCGGCGAAGGGATTGCGCCAGCCGGTCCATGCGCGAGATTTGGCGGAAGCCGCGCTCGCGGTGTGGGACAAACCGGCGACTTATGGCAAAAGCTATAATCTCGGCGGCGGCGAGCAGATTTCATACCGTTCCATGGTGGAGCGGCTGTTCCTTCGCCTCGGCAAGACGCCGCGGCTCATGGCGCTGCCGTTTCTGCCGCAATCGCTCGACCTCGTGAACCGGCTGCTTCCGGCGCTGCATATCAATGGCGAGATCGCACGCCGCATGAACCGCGATCTTGTCTCTGACAATGGTCCCGCGGCGCGCGATTTCGGCTACCAGCCGCGCGGCTTTCTGGCCGGCGACGTGATCCTCTGATCGCGCGAGGGAGGGCGTGGCTAAGCGGTCGCGCGCAGCGTCGCGGGGTTATCACTTGTCCGATTCATGGCGAAACGATTTGCCGACTTCCACGAATCGATCCTTACTCATCGCTCGCCTCCACGCGTCCATGTTATGATCTGACGCGTTCGAGCAATTGACGATGCCAAAATCCACTATTTGCCCGGTCGTATTGTCGAGCGCGCGCATTTTGCAGACGCCGCCGCCGACGGGTATGAGGATCGCCCCGTTGGGCAGATCGGGCTTCATCTGTTGCGGGGCCTGTTGTGCAACGATCTGCGGCGGGCTCGATGATCGCGATGAAAATTCGAAATAAGCCAGGCCGCCTGCAAGCGCGAGAGTTACCACAACGGCTGCGCAAGAAATTTTCTTTATGCCTGTCATTTCCAATCCTCCGCACGCTCATTGCGCGGGGATTGGAGAGCCCAGCGCCGTTGAGGGAACCGTTTCGCGAGGGTCGATAAATTCAAGGCCCATTTGCTCTCTGTCGCGCCATTTCACCCGACACCATCTCGCGAGACCCGCACCGATTTGCAGTACAAATTCGTCCGGCAACTGGGTGTCGTTATCGACGGACACTCGAGCGCCAGATCGAGAAATGTCCAACAATCTAATCGGCAATTTGACGTGAGCGATGTGATCGACTTTTTTTCGTGGGTATCTCCGATTTTCCGAACTCATAATCAATTCTCGCGAAAAACGGCGACGCTGTGCCGCGTCCTTGGCGAGTAACGTCTCAACAATCAAACGGTTAAATTGTACCCCTAAATGGTAAGCAGCGCATTAAAGGCGCCGACACCAACTCGGCGAGACTTCAAGGGAGTGACAGTTGGGCCATGCGCCGCGACGCCGCTCGCTCCCTCGCCCCATCTGTTTCCGCCGATGATTGTTGGCGCGATCTGGCTTGCGCGCCCAGCATTAAGGGCTTGTTAGGCATGATGACTCGAACTGTAGCGATCCAGGAAACCAAGGGCCGTTATTTGCATTGGTGATGCGGTTACAGGCTCCACTTCAAACCCCGCCGAGCTCCGTGTTCGGCGGGGCTTTTTATGTCCGTCGTTGGTGCTCCACGCGCTCCTTGCGCGGGCCGTGCGCGCCACCAGCTGCCCGCGTATTCCTTGTGGAGAGCTAAGTGTCCGCGGTCGCCGAATCGAATGATCGGGCATAAAGTTCAAAGGTCAGATTGACAGTTCATCTCGAAACTCGCCCCGCCGAATCCTACAGTCGGCGGGGCTTTTTCTTGTGCTGATGACGTTCAGAACTGGTTGTACTCGGCGATCATGGCGCCAAGATTCGGAAAATGAATTGCCACTGTGAAAAACGCCACTAATCCCACCAGGCAGAACAGGACAACGATCTGAAAGTCGCGATTTTCAATTATCCCAAAGAGTATCTTTCGCCTGCCATTGTTGCTGCTTTTCGCAAATTTTGCGCGTCCATCCAGCCTGACATGCGTGGGCATATCTGTGCTTCCCATTGCATCAGCGCGAAAACAGTGTCCGAGCGCGGTTGAGTTGCTGATGCGCGGCACATTCAAAATCATATTCGAAGCGGTAGGTACCGTATTACTGCACGCCTGCTGCATTGCCGCCTTCAGCGCGTGAGGAACTTTTAGTTCCGAGAGTGCGCGCGTGATGTTGTTCGCAAGCCGGCGGCTTCATTGACAAGGGCAGGGCATCTCATTCCCGTTAGAGCGATGCGGGACCATGAGAACGAGCTTCACCGTGCCGAAGAGCTTGTCGCGGAAGCTCGTCGCATGGTGCAGCAACAAAAAGGCCTGATTGTCCGCCTGAGGGGTGCCGGGGTCGATACGTCGAATGCTGAGCTAACGCTTCGCCTGTTGGAGAGGAACTTAAGGCGTTTCGAGGAGTACCGGGACTTGCTCAAAGCGAAGAGCTGAATTTACGCCTTTCGCGGTTGCGAACATCCGGCGCGGCGCCGCTCCGGTGTCGCTTGCCCTGTCGCCGAAAGCGGAGAGTTTTTAAGTTTTTATCGAAGCCGCCTCGTGAAGCGACACGGTTGTCGACATCTGCGCCGGGGCCCGACCTACGAGAGCACCGGAGGAGTCGTCTCGTCGTCGTCGCCGTCATATGGCAGCAGTTCACGCGTGATCGCGTAAACGCGCTTCCAGTGACAAGCGGGTCGGTTGGAATCGAACACTGTGCCATCCGTCATCTGAGTGAGACGGCGGCTGGCCACGTGAGTAGCCCGCACTCCGTAACGCGCGATCAGGATCGTTGCATCTTCTGCGGCAAGCCGCTTGCGCTTCTGCCACTGATGCCACCAACGCAACATCGAAAGTTCCCCGCCAAGTTCTGGGCCGAAGTCTATTTTCAAGCCGGGGACCGGCAAGCGCCTTCAACGTCAACTTTTCGGCATTGCTAGATCTGAGGCCCAGGAGCATTGCAGATCGATGTGGGGCAGTTTCCTCTAGCGTGGCGCCGGGGATCTTAAGCGGTCCTGTACACTTTCAAGCTGCAGCACCGTCACCCGCAGCCCCGCTTTCACGAGGGCAGCACCTTCAGCCCGCGTCAATCATCAGATCGCTGGTCATCTGCCCGTCAAGCATCGAAAGCACTTCGAGACGAACGTGATAGCCGAGTGCTTTCAAGCTGCGCAGGCGTTTTATCGCGTGGCGCGGAATGCACATGCCTGTCCCGCCCCTCCCTCGTTTGTTCGGGAGGCAAGGCGAAAATTCGATGCTTATTCTGCAGCACAACGGCACGTTTGCCGCAGCGACCCGAGCGATCTGGCGCCAATACGATATGCCCTGGGCAGACTTTACCATTCGCTTGATTGGTGCTGGCGTAGGGTCCGCGGGGCTAATGACACGGAAGTGTAACATCCAGAGCCTAGACCAAACTCGGTTTTGTCGCAGGTGAAGAAATGCTCGCTGTTCGCATCCGTTTGAGGCGACCGGTAAAGCGCCTTTTGACGGGGGGCAGCTGGCTTGCAGGGTTCGTGTGGGTTGCAATGATGCTCAGTCCGGCGTCGGCCGCTTCCAATCGCCGCGCTGTCGAGCTTGTCAGTTTCAACATCCCCGCGCAGATGCTCACGACGGCGCTTGATGCCTACGGCCAGGCGAGTGGGCGAGAGCTGTTCTATGACGGCGCGTTGACGCTTGATCGGCAATCCAATGCGATCCAAGGGGTTTTGTCTCCCGATGCGGCCTTGAGCGATCTCCTCGCCGGCACGGGCCTGGGCGCTCGAACGACGGGACCGAGCCGCATCACGATCGAGCCGACCGCGTACAGTTTCGTGGCCTCGTCCAAATCGGTCGCTGGCAGCAGCTCCGATCCTTACTTCGCCAGCGTCCAGGCCGCCGTTATCCGCACCCTTTGCGCTGGCGAGGCCACCCGTCCGGGAAGCATCGACACTATTGTGCGCATGTGGGTCGGATCGACGGGTAAAGTCATGCGCTCGCAAGCGGTCGAGGCGGAAAGTCGGGTCTCGCTCATCGCCTATGAGAATGCCTTGGACGGGCTGGCGCTGGGCGTGCCACCGCCGACTGTGCCCCAGCCGATTGTCTTGGCGGTTCTCGCCCGCCATCCCGAGCAACCGAGCGGCTGTAACGAAAGTCTCCACTGAGACGGCCTGACTGAGCAAAAGCAGCCGCGGTATCATGAGCAGTTCAGGACGGGAAGCTTTGCGGCAGGCGTTTGCGTTCGCCTATGACGAGCTGCGCCGGCGGCTGACGCATCGGCTCGGCTCAGTCGAGCTTGCCAGTGACGCTTTGCACGATGCTTGGCTGCGCCTAGACAGGGCGCAATCGGTCGGCGTTGTGCGCAGCCCGACTTCCTATCTGCTGCAAATTGGTTTCAATGCCGCGCTCAAGCGGCGCGCGGCGGACCGGCGGGCTCTTGGGCTTGCCGATGCCGGCATGGCTCTCGGCATCGCGGACGAGACGCCCGACCCGGAGCAGGCCATGATCGCACGTTCGGAGGTCGAGGCGCTGGGCCGGGCGCTGGCCGAAATGCCGCCGCGTCGGCGTGACATCCTGCTCGCCTCGCGACTCGAGGGACTTACAATGAGCGAGATCGCGCAACAGCTCGGCGTCTCCCTGCGCCTGGCTGAGCTTGAGCTCCAGCACGCGCTGGCCCACTGCGCTCAGCGGCTCAACCGTCAGGCTGTCCAAAGATTCGGTCCGCGGTCTTCAGGGGGATCTCACAAGAGCGGTGAGGCGACACGTGAGAACGCCTCTCCGGAGAACGATGGCAATGACGGTTGAACAGCCTCCGCGTCCCGATCCGCTGCCACCCGAGGACGGCAAGGCGGCGGACAGCCCGTTTGCGGCCCTCGCGCCGCTGGAACGGGAGAGCTACGAATTCCTGTACCGGTTCGTCTCCGGTACGGCGCAACCTGCCGATTTGCGCGCTCTCGAGGAGTGGTCGGCGCAAAGTCCTGCCCATCGTGATGCCTTTGCCAAAGCGTATCGAGCCTGGGGAGCGCTGGCCGCGGCGTCGGCGCTCGGCGCCAGGCCACGCGCCCGGTCAAATCCCCATCTGGTCACCCGGCGCATGGCCGTAGCGGGTGGGCTTGCGGCCTCCGCCGCCGGGATCGCGCTTGCCGTTCGGCCGCCGATGGGTCTCTGGCCGTCGTGGGCCGAGTTGAATGCCGATGTCCGGACCAGCGCAGGCGAGCAGCGCCGGCTGGCGCTCGGCGAGCACGCGTCGGTCACGCTCAACACGCGAACGAGCGTGGCTATTCAGCGTTCGTCGGAGCAGGTTGGCCGTATCGAGCTCGTCTCGGGCGAGGCGGAGGTAACTGTCGAGCGTTCGGGCGGACGTCCCATCGAGGTCGCAGCCGCTGACGGCCGGGTGTCGGCCAGCGATGCCGTCTTCAACATCCGTCGCCGCCACACGGATCGTGTTGACGTAACCTGTCTGTCCGGCGAGATCCTGGTCGAGTGCGGCGAGCGCAGAGCGGCGCTGCATGCTGACCAGCAGGTGGAGTATGCGCCGGGCCAATTGGGTGATGTGGGTCCTGCGGACGCCGCGGCCGTTTCGGTCTGGCGCGATGGAGTGATCGTGTTTCACGCGACGCCAGTTGCAGATGTAATCGAAGAGCTCAATCGATACCGGCCAGGCCGGATCATCCTGGTCAACAGCACACTGGGCCAGCGGTTGTTCAGTGCCCGGTTCCGCATTGAAAACGTTGAGGCCGCTATCGTTCAGCTCGAACAGGTCTTCAACGCGAAGGCGACGCAGCTACCCGGCGGCGTGATCGTGCTCAGCTGACGTGTCTGGCATTGCTCAGCGCCGAGCATTGCTCGGTGCCGACAGGGCTCTGACAAACTCGGAGAATTTTTGCGGGTTCGAGCGGCGAGGAGGATCTAGGGCATGGCGCAGGTATGCACCTGGGCCGGAGAACCGCAACGAGAGCCGCCATGCCGCCGAGCCGTTCCACAGTAAACACTCCTGCCGCGCAATTGCGTCGTCGTGCGCGTGTTGCGATCCTGCTCGCCGGGGTGAGCGGGTTGTCCTTGAGTGCCGCGGGCACGGCGCAGGCGCGTTTGATCGGGCCTCCCGGCGCGAATTCGGCGGTCGCGAATGCAGCCGCCATGGCTCAGGCGGCGGCCGCGCAAGCCGCTGCTGCTACTGCCCAAGTTCAAAAGTCGTTGGCTCGCGCAACCCTCGCAATCCAGGCGGGGCTCGCCGTCCAGGCAGCGGCGCGCAACGCGGCAACAGCGAACAATCTCGGGGCCGATCCCAATCATCCCGGGCTGACGCTGCCCAACGTTCCCGACGGGCTCGACACGCCGGACGGACGAGTGATTGGCGGGCTCAGGCCCGACACCGGGCCGGCGGTGGCCGTCGGCGGCGGCTCTTTTGCGGTGCCATCGTCCTGGCTCGGCATTTCGGCCTTGTCACAGACGGCAAGCGGCGGCCAGACCACCGTGACGCTGACGCAGAGCCAGACGGCCGCGGTCGCCACCTGGCAAACCTTCAACGTCGGCCGTAACACGACGGTGCATTTCGACCAGACCGCCGGCAATTCGGCGGCCGGCAACGGCTGGGTCGTGCTCAACCGCGTGCTCGATCCCTCCGGCGTGCCGAGTCAGATTCTCGGTCAGATCAAGGCCGAAGGCACCTTGCTGCTCATCAACCGAAATGGCATCATTTTCGGTGGCTCGAGCCAGGTGAATGTGCACTCGCTCATCGCCAGCTCCTTCGATCTCGGCGGCATCACCGGGCAGAGTGTCTACGACGTCAACGGCAACGCGGTGAACTACGCCGTCTCGAACGCGAACTTCGTCGCCAACGGCCTCTTCATCGCCTATCCGAACACGCCCAACAACTCGGTCGCGTTCCAGAGCGGCAGCACGCTGTTCGGCACGTCGGTGACGACGCAGCCAGGCGCGATCATCAACAGTAGCGTGGACGGCGCCGATAATGGCGGCTTCGTCGCCTTGATCGGGCCACGCGTCAACAATGGCGGCGCCGTTCAGGTTTCGGCCGGCGATCTCATTCTCTCTTCGGGCGTGGGCGTCGAGTTGGGCCAGCCCCTTGCGGGAACGGCGATCACGGTTCAGCCGCTGAGCACTTCGAACAGCGCGTTTGCCTATGTCGGCCAGGGCAACGGAGGCCAAGACCATCCTGTTCGTGCCGCTGAACAAGCTGAAAAAGTCACCGAAGGACGTGCGGAAAATGCCGCACGCCAAGGCCGACACCCAAGCTCTCGCCGCCAGCATCTCGGCGCTGGGCACACGATGCGGCCAATACTCAAGCGTGCCCGATGCCGATTTGGGAGGCGAGGGCCGTAGGGCTCCTAGGCGCGATGTCGCTCATTAGGGCGGCCCACCATGAGATACTTCAATAGAAAGCCGTTATCCTTTGGCGAAAGCGGATGATCGCAATGGACACAAAACACCGGCTCGTCGAAGAGTCGATCGACATCGGGCTTGGGAATGCGCACGAGCTTGTAAAAGGCTCCGCATTCGGGGCATTGAAAATTGACGGGCGGGCCTCCGGGCATGCCTGATCATACTCTTGGCCACGGACCGCGCAAGGCGGCGGTATCTCGACACACGCGGCACCTCACTAATTCGATAAATATGCTCTGACCTGTTTCACTGGTTGTTGAACGCTTCACCGCAACGATGACACAGAGGGCTGATAAATGGATCCCGATCCCCAGCGAAGGATTTGTTATGACGCTTCAGCTCGCCTCGCGCATGCGTTTCTTTCATGAGCGGTACTTCGGTCGGCCCTCGTGTCCGAAGTGCGGCGAACTCATGATGGCGCCGGAATCCTCAGAATACGTCGGCGGTCATGACATCCGTCACAGTTGGATGTGCGACGAATGCGCTTATCCGTTCAATACATTGATCAGGTTTGATGAAACGGGGCATAGTGCCTGACGCGCGCCACCACAGCTTCATGATTCATTGTTCGACGATGCAGCGTCCCCTAAGCCGCGCGGGTTGACATCGTGGCCTGGCTGTACAGCCGAAACGGGATCGGATGCCGGAAAGGTGTTCTTGAGGGCGTCGTCCAGCTCCTCCTCCTGCCGCCTACGTTTGTCGCGGCCACGATTGTCTAGTTGAGCCTTGCGTTTAGGATCGGCAACCATTTTGTTTTCTCCGACTCCCCCCAAGACAACGATCATAGCATGGATACGATCCGGTCACGCGAACACGGCATCGCCATCTGTGGTCCGTTGTTCCGCGCGTTGCCGACACTTTTATCGACCGGGCAACTTTTTCAATGCTTCGTTGGGGCAGGGCTCGAGCAACGCGAGCAATTCCTCTTCAGTTGTAGCTGCCGCGCGATCCGGCTAGCGGCGTGTCTCCTTTCCGCTCGAAAGAGGAACTCGCTCGACATGATTTCGATGCCCGCTAAGGGGCCGACATGCGACGCGCGTGGCAACCGAAGAAAATACGAGCAAAGACGACACAAACATCATGAGACATGCGCTCATACTTCACAATGAAGTAAGTAATGAAAGTATTGTGTAGAGGTCACACGCGTCGATTTCAAACGTCAAACATGAGGCTTGGGGGCATCCTGCTTCGCTTGCGCTGCACAGGACCGGGCTCTAGTCTAGCGTCGGAAAGTCGTGATCGGGCCGTACCGCACGCAAACTTTCCTGATTGGTTATGGAACGACAATGCCGTATGCGATGCAGAACTGCAGCGGCCCTAGTCGATGCCAGAGGTCCGGTGGGACCGGCGCAAGCCATCATAATTCGTCCAGGTTGGCCGGCACCTCTCCGAATGTCTTTAAAACTACGGCATCGCCGAAGTTGCCCGCGTTGGGGTCGCCGCTTCGCTTAAACGCGAGCGCGCCGGCATTGGCGGTCTCCCGCGACATTGCCTCAGCCCGTCGGATCGCGGCCCGTTCGTTGGGCATCTCTTGTGCTTCGCCAGGCGCCGCGCCGTCTTCAGTCCGCACGAACGGCAACGCTACGTAGTATGTGACGGCCATTTCGGGTCTCTCACCGTCTATTCGACGCAAGGTCCCCAATGACTCATGAGGCTCTGGCGACGGGCAGGCTTCGTTTATGGGTATGGCCACAAGCGGACATCAAGTCATTGAAGAAAAATGACCGCTGCGGCTGCGGACCGAGGTCAAAAATCGGCGGCAACCAGCTCATAAGAGCCTTTGCGACCGCGTCCATAGACCTTTGCGGCAATTGCATAAATCAACTCGCGATTCAGGTCGAATGCACTGAGGAGTCCATCCCCGTCGCGCCGCATGCCGGGCGAAATCCGTCTCAGGGCATCGTCAGTCACAAAAAACGACGCCTCCATCGCACTGTCATACCCCCAAAACCGCACAGCGCGGCGCGTTGCATCAAACGAACGGCTTTGATTTGGAAAACTGAGCGCCATGGTTCAATTCCTGCTCCTACCCCACTTGGAAATCTTGAGCATCAACGGTCACCCTAAAATCTTGTAGGCCTTGTTCGTGAGAGTGGGATCACCTGAAGCGGTGTCGGTGACGAGGCCGGCTGATTTCAATTCTGCAATTCCCTTCTTAACAGTCTTGGCGCTGCCAACTCTCATATTCAACTGGATCAAAGGCACGCCGGTACCTGGCAATCGGTTGAACGATTTGAGCTTTTGAAACACTTCTTGAGCCTCCCAACTGAGTTCACGATCATCAGCCATGTTGCATGTATCCGCGCGGCTTTGCCTCACCGACATCAGAGGAGTTCGAGAAAACTGTTCGATGGGTCAAGGTTCGAAATTCGTTCCCGATTTCGCGTCTTGCCTTTCAGCGGAGTTTAAAAATCCATACCGCCCATACCGCCACCCGGCATAGCGGGACCCGCACCATCCTTCTTGGGCCTTTCGGCGATCATGGCTTCCGTGGTGATGAGTAGTCCGGCAACCGAAGCTGCGTTCTGCAGGGCTGCTCGAACAACCTTGGTCGGGTCGATGATGCCCTTGGACACAAGGTTCACATATTCGCCATTCTGCGCGTCGAAACCGTAGGCATATTGATCCTTTTCAAGGATCTTGCCGACGATTACGGAACCGTCCTCCCCGGCGTTGGCCGCGATCTGGCGCGCCGGAGCCGAAAGGGCCTTGCGGACGATCTCGACGCCGGTCTTCTGGTCGTCGTTGTGCGGCCGCACTTTCTTGAGTATCTCGCCGGCACGCAGCAGCGCAACGCCGCCGCCGGGAAGAATACCTTCCTCAACTGCTGCGCGGGTCGCGTGCAAGGCATCATCTACGCGGTCCTTGCGCTCCTTGACCTCGACTTCGGTTGCGCCGCCGACGCGCAACACCGCGACGCCGCCCGCAAGCTTGGCAAGGCGTTCCTGCAGCTTTTCCCTGTCGTAGTCTGAAGTGGTTTCTTCTATCTGCGCCTTGATCTGGCCAATGCGTGCCTCGATGTCGGACTTCTTGCCGGCGCCGCTGACAATCGTGGTGTTCTCTTTCTCGATCATCACCCTCTTGGCGCGACCCAGCATGCTCACAGTAACCTTGTCGAGTTTGATGCCAAGCTCTTCGCTGATCGCTTGAGCCCCGGTAAGGATCGCAATGTCCTCAAGCATGGCTTTGCGCCGATCGCCAAAGCCCGGCGCCTTCACCGCGGCAACCTTAAGACCGCCGCGCAGCTTGTTGACGACGAGCGTAGCCAGGGCCTCGCCTTCAATGTCTTCAGCAATGATAACGAGCGGCTTCGAAGTCTGCACCACCGCCTCGAGCAGCGGCAATAATTCCTGCAGGCCAGAAAGCTTCTTGTCGTAGATCAGAAGATAGGGATCATCCATCTCGACCCGCATCTTTTCGGCATTGGTGATGAAATAGGGCGAGATGTAACCCCGATCGAATTGCATGCCCTCGACAACCTCGAGTTCAGTTTCCAGAGCTTTTGCCTCTTCGACCGTAATCACGCCCTCGTTGCCGACTTTCTTCATCGCGTCGGCAAGGAACTTGCCGATTTCGGAATCGCCGTTGGCAGAAATCGTGCCGACCTGAGCAATTTCTTCATTCGATGTGACTTTCTTCGAATTCTTCTTCAGGTCCTCGACCACGGCTTCGACCGCAAGATCGATGCCGCGCTTGAGGTCCATCGGGTTCATGCCGGCGGCGACGGACTTGGCGCCTTCCCGGACGATCGCGTGCGCAAGAACCGTCGCGGTCGTAGTGCCGTCACCGGCGTAGTCGGATGACTTCGAGGCGACTTCGCGCACCATCTGCGCGCCCATATTTTCGAACTTGTCTTCGAGCTCGATCTCTTTAGCGACGGTGACGCCGTCCTTGGTGATGCGGGGCGCACCGTATGACTTGTCGAGCACGACATTGCGGCCCTTGGGGCCGAGCGTCACGCGTACCGCATTGGCGAGGATGTCGACGCCGCGCATCATTCTGTCGCGTGCATCTACCGAAAATCGGACGTCTTTCGCAGTCATTTGAAAACTCCATTCATTGTTTGTTTAAACGAGAACCAGGCAATCGGCGACAGGCGTCATGCGGCCTTTCCCTTCGCCGGCAAACCGGCGGCGCCGTGGAGCACGCCCATGATGTCGCTTTCCTTCATAATCAAGTAGTCGACGTTATCGAGTTTGACCTCGGTTCCCGACCATTTGCCGAACAACACGCGGTCGCCGACTTTCAAGTCGATCGAGATCAACTTCCCGCTCTCGTCACGACCGCCAGGCCCGACAGCGATGATTTCACCCTGTGAGGGTTTTTCTTGTGCGGTGTCGGGAATGATGATGCCGCCAACGGACTTCGCGTCGGGCTTAATACGCTGGACAACAACACGATCATGTAGGGGGCGAAATTTCATTTTCTTCTCCTGGGACGTGTCGCCTTTGCAAGTTAGTGAGTGTGGCTCACCGGGGATTGCTGCGTGGAAATAGTTTCTGTCCGTTTTATTTTGGCAGTGCCAAGCCATCGCTCTTATGCTTGTGCAAGAACCTGGCGATTTGTCCTCTCAGCTCCGCAGTGGCAAATAGTTCACCCATAGATCCGGCAGTATCAAAGAGCTCTCGTTGGAGTTTGGTGGGGATTGTGTTCCACTGCATGATGACCGAAGCGCCAAGACATCGAAGAACATGCTCTTCTTCCGCTGCGAGAGTGGTGTGGGTGGATTGCTTTTCGTTCGACATCTTGTCGAAATTGTCGGCCAGCAACTCTTCATTTTCAGCAAGCGAGCCGAAGCTGGCGCTTGAATCCTGGTATTTGCGAATTTGGCCTGGATCGGTGGCTCCCTTGCTGAGATCTCCGTATTTGGCCGACTTCGCGCGATATTGCTTTGTGTTGAACATTTGAAGCCTCATTCATGCGGTGACGCGTTGATCGAATGGCCAGAAACGAGACTTTGCTTACGTGAAAGCGCGGATCATCAGAACAAGCCCTAGGACGAGCACCGCTTCAGCAATGTAAAGCCACAGTGCTCTCTGTGCGAATCCGACAATACCGTTTGTTCTCATGGTCAAGGCACCTTGTAGGCGGTGTGGACGATCGATACGATCATTCCCGGCGACAGGCGGGTTATCTCGACGCAAGCTTTGAGTTGATGCGCGAGCGCTTCGACGATGGTGGTTCCCAAACCGGTGCGTCCGCGAGCATCTCCGTCCCTTTGTACGCCGATGCCATTGTCAGACACCGATAAGCGCCAATTGCATTCATCGACATCGTATCTAACCAATATTTCGCAGCCATCGGCGCCAATCGGGAATCCGTGCTTTAGTGCATTGATCACGAGTTCAGTCGTAATCAGCCCAATGCTGACCAACTCGCCGGATGCTGCCGTGCCCGAGCCAGCCTCCACTTTCAGGGAGATCCTCCGGCTGTCGCCAATCATGGAGGCCCCCAGGGTGTCGCACAGCCTGGACAGATAAGGTCCAACCTCGATCGGCTCGCAATGCCCCGAGGCTTGGAGTTGCTGCTGCGCGGTCGCGACCGACATGATGCGCTGATGAGCGTCACCAAGATGCAGTCGCGTTTCCTCCGACTGTACCGTCTTCATCTTGAGTAGAAGGATGCTGGCGATGATCTGCAGGCTGTTTGCGACGCGATGCTGCATCTCAAGCAACAGCGTCTCCTTCTGTCGCAGCAGTTCCGCCGTTAGCAGCTCGGCCGCACATCGGTCGGTGATGTCTTCAATCGCGAGGAGAATTAGCTTTTCGGCATTCCTGTGATTGAACACTTCGCGCGCATTCAAGAGCATCGTGCGCCGCCCGATATTGGGAAAATCTCGCTCGACTTCGTAAGCCTGCATCACAGCGTGCTGCGGCGCGACGTCAATCAGCGACAGTCGCAGCTCGGGGATATCCCATTGGCCATCGCCGAGTTCGTAAAGCGGGCGACCGCGAACGTTTTGTGGGCCCATATTGAACTTCTGATAGAAAGAGCGGCTCGCGGTTACAACACACAGGTTCTGATCGAGGACAAGCAGGGGATCGCGGATCGTGTCCACGATTGCCTGGGCGAGCGCGCCCATCTCGCCGATAGTCCTGATGGGCAACCTGTCGGTCCACCGCGGACCGTCCGGATGGTGTGTATCCCGATTGATTGCCGATTCCATGGTGGCCTCATCGATCTCCGCATTCAGTGCGGATGACGAAGTTCTAGAGCAGGGAAGTTCTAGAGTAGGGCCGTAAACAGGGTGTCTTCGCGCGGATGCATGCAACATCCACAACGCAAGCCACGATCAACTTTGATATTAAAATAGCGCCCGCCGATAACACCGGCGCTGCCCGTAGGTGAACGGCGACTTCGGCATGTCACTGTTTTGTGGGCAACTTCCAGGCAAACCGCTGCTTGCCGTTATTATGTATTTGTAGTGCCGCAGCCAAAGCACAAGTACATGTCGAGACTTTATTTGCCGTTGAGACGATAAAAGCCGGTTCGCTCGATTAAAACGAGGAGGGCTCTCTATTTGGCCATTATTGAGGCCGCTGTTTGAGGTTGCTGAAATTTCTCGGCCAATATGAGAAAATCAACATGAAAGACGAACACAACCAAGCGGCGGAGCATCACGAGTCCGCGGCAAAGTCTCATCGTGCCGCCGCCGAAGCTCACGGCAAGAACGACCATGTCAAGGGCAAGGAGCACGCGACCCAAGCCCAGCAGCACGCACAGAGCGCGAGCGAGCATTCCAAGACGGCGAATGCGAAAAGCGCCCAACAGAAATAAAGACTCCCAG
>DATAQN010000215.1:0-10273 GCA_036264635.1 Xanthobacteraceae bacterium
TGGCCGTGATCGTGCTCATGATGATGGTGATGATCGTGGTCGTCGCCGCCGAGGAAGTCAGGCTCGAGATCGAGGATGCGATCGAGATCGAAGGCATTGCGGCCCAGCACCGCATCCAACGGAACCTTGGCGCGCTGCGTCCTGTGCAGCTTAGCGTAAGGATTGATGCCGCGAATGCGCGCCTCGACGTCGCTTAATTCGTCAGGCGAGACGAGATCGGTCTTGTTGATCAGGATCACATCGGCAAACGCGATCTGATTTTTGGCTTCCGGCGCGTCCTTGAGCCGCTCATTGAGCCATTTGGCGTCGGCGACGGTGACGACGGCGTCGAGCCTGGTCTTGCGCCCGACATTCTCGTCGATGAAAAAGGTTTGCGCGACCGGTGCTGGATCGGCGAGCCCGGTGGTCTCGACAATGATGGCATCGAACTTTCCCTTTCGCCGCATCAGGCCGTCGAGAATGCGCACGAGATCGCCGCGCACGGTGCAGCAGATGCAGCCATTGTTCATCTCGAACACTTCTTCGTCGGCGCCGACCACGAGATCGTTGTCGATGCCGATTTCGCCGAATTCATTGACGATCACGGCGTATTTCTTGCCGTGGGGTTCGGAGAGAATGCGGTTGAGCAAGGTCGTCTTGCCGGCGCCGAGATAGCCGGTCAGCACCGTCACCGGGATTTTTTCAGACGAAGACTGCTCCGACATTCCTATCTCCTGGCGTTTGGCTTACGGGCCTCGCGCCTTTGTTGGCGGCATTGATCGCGGCTGATTGCGAAGCTCCCAGGAGGCTATATAGGCAATCGCGGCCGCGACCAAAACCCCGCCAGATTCGCATCTCCCTCGCACCAGCATTGCTCACGCTTCAAGATGCCGGCGCGGCAGAACAAGCCAAATCAGGCCGCCGACCGGCCCGAGCGCAACCGACAAGAGATAGATAAATCCCGCGACCAGGATGATAGCGGGCCCGGACGGCAGTTCCGCGCGGAACGAGAGAATGAGGCCGGCATAGCTGGAAACGAGCGCGCTCGCGACCGCGGCTGCGATCATTCCGGTCACGTCACGCGCCCAGAAGCGCGCGCTAATCGCCGGCAGCATCATGATGCCGACGGCGAGCAGGGTGCCGAGCACTTGGAAGCCGCCGACCAGATTGAGCACGACCAGCGCGAGGAAAACGACATGGGCGGCCGCGCCGGCGCGGCTAACCGTGCGCAGAAATCCCGGATCGACGGATTCGAGCACCAGCGGACGCCAGATCAAGGCCAGCACGACGAGCGAAACCGATGTGATCGCGAGGATAAGAACCAGCGCGCTGTTGTCGATGGCGAGCACCGAACCGAACAGGAAATGCATCAGATCGATGGTGTTGCCCTTGAGCGAGACGATGGTGACGCCGAGTGCGAGCGAGATCACGAACAGCGCCGCAAGCGAGGCATCTTCCTTCAATTGCGTCGAGCGCGAGATCAGCCCGGCGCCGATGGCGATGAGAAACCCGGCGACGAGGCCGCCGCCGGCCATCGCCGGCAAACTCAAGCCCGCGAATAAAAAGCCGATCGCGGCTCCGGGCAGAATGGCATGCGCCATGGCGTCGCCGATCAGGCTCATGCGCCGCAGCATCAGAAAGACGCCGATCGGCGGCGCGCCGAAAGCGAGCGCGAAGGTGCCAAGGAGCGCCCGCCGCATGAATTCGAAATCCGCAAACGGAGCAATCAGAGTGTCGTACAGCATCGCGTTTGTCTGATTTATTCCGCGGCCACGGCGCAGGTCTCGGCGGCTTCGTCGAAGGCCTCGCACATGCGGCGCGCCTTGTTCAGATTCTCGGCCGTGAGCACGTCGCGGGTCGGACCCCAGGCGACCCGCTCGCGCGCCAGCAATAAGGTCTCGGGAAAGGCTGTCCTGACCAGATCGACATCGTGGAGCGCGGCAAGCACGGTCCGCCCCTCGCCATGCCAGCGTCGCACCAGCGTCAACAGCTCCGCGGAGGTCCGCGCGTCGATCGCGGCGAAAGGCTCGTCGAGCAAAATGAGGCGGGCATCCTGGGCAACGAGGCGTGCAAACAGCATGCGTTGCATTTGTCCGCCGGACAGCGTGCCGATCGGGCGCCGCTCGAACCCCGTCAGCCCGACCGCGGCAATGGCTGCTTCGATGGCATGATGATCCTTTCCCGCGATGGCGCCCAACACGCCGCGGCTGCGCCACAGTCCCATCGCCACCATGTCGTAAACGCCGATCGGAAACGAAGGGTCGATCTCCTGCACTTGCGGCAGATAAGCGACACCGCGGCCATCGATACCATCACGCCTGATCGCGCCCGCGAGCGGTTTAAGCGTGCCGGCGATCGCCTTGAACAGGGTCGATTTGCCGGCGCCGTTCGGGCCGACCACCGCAAGCAGCGCGCCGTCCTTTACGACGCCGTCGAGATGGTGCACCGCCGGATGGCGATCATAGCCGAGCGTGAGATTATGCAATCGCAACTGCGGCATCGCTTCGCTCCGCGATCAGCGGATCGCCCACCAGAACGCCGCCCATAATAGAGCGATCACGATCCCCGCGACCGCAAGGCGCTGCGCGGCCGAGAGCCGCAAAAGTGAAGCGCCGATCGCCGCCGAAGGGTGCGGCACGTCATCCTGGTCATGATGATGAGTCATCGCTTGGCCGGTGGGGTCTTACCGATAATGTTATAATATAAACATTATCCTGATCGCGCACCAGCCGCCGAGCGGCCGCGCAAACGGCAAAAGCCGCTCGCGAGCGGTTCGCCGGCAATCTCGCTTCCTTCCTGATAAGGTTCGCGCATGAGCGAGGAAATACCGCGTGTCATCTGCATCGGCGAGGCGCTGATCGAACTCACGCGCGGGGCGGATGGCGACTTCGCCGCGGCTTGTGCCGGCGATAGTTTCAATACCGCCGTCTATCTCGCGCGCGCGGGGCTTCGCGTCGGCTTCGCCACGGCGGTCGGGGACGACCCCTATTCCGACAGCATCGTCGCATTGGCCTTGGCGGAAGGGCTCGGGGCCAATCTCATTCTGCGCGCGCCGGGCCGTTTGCCGGCGCTGTCCTTGGTCGAGCCTGGCCGGTCCGGCGAACGCGTGAGCCGGGTCTGGGGCGAGGGCGCGCCGGCGCGGGAATTGTTCGAGCTTGCCGACTGGATGCGCATCGCGCAAAGCCTCGTTTCGGCGCAGCTCATCTATTTTTCCGGCATCACGCTGTCGCTGTACTCGAATAATGGCCTTGGCCGTCTGTTCGCGGCGCTCGAAGTTGCGCGGCAGCAGGGCGCCAAGGTCGCTTTCGACGGGAATTTTCGTCCCGCCGGCTGGAAAGGAAACTTGGCGCGCACGCGGACCGTCTTCATGGAGGCGCTCAAGCGCGTCGATATTGCGCTGCCGGCCTTCGACGATGAGGCGGTATTGTGGGGCGACCCCTCTCCGGAAAGTACAGTGGCGCGGCTGCAGGCTTTCGGCGTCGGCGAGATCGTGGTCAAGAACGGACCGAACAGCGCGCTCGTCGCCACCTCGCGGGGCTCGGAGTTCGTGCCGGTGCCGGAGATTTTAGTGCCGGTCGATCCAACCGCGGCCGGCGACGGCTTTAACGCCGGCTATCTCGCCGCCCGGCTGTCCGGCAGCGAGCCGGCGCAAGCGGCCAGTGCGGCGCACCGGCTGGCGGGCAACATCATCAGTCATCCGGGCGCGCTGTTGCCGCGGGCCGAAGCCGCGATGCATTAGCCGATCAGCCTTCTTTTGCTGCCGGCGTCGCCTTTTGCCATCGGCCGGATGGTCAACTCCACACACGCGCTTGCGGCTGGATTGCGCCGAATAGACGATAAAGGTTGCCGGATTATTCCCTCAACTGTGCCGCGGCTCTATCGGAAGGAAAGCATGCGGCCGGCCGGCAAAATTATCGGCGCCCCGCTGTTGGCAGGCAGCGCCCGCCGCGATGCACAACGCGGCATAGTCCCACAGGCGCCAGTCACTTAACGTTATCTGGAACTGGCGAAAAGTTCGCCGCGAGGGCATCCTTGGCCCGCTTCGGCATTCGCGCTATGGAAGACAAGAAAATGGCGACACTGGCCGCCGCCGCCAGATCCGGAGGAGTTGTTATGAGGTTTTCAGCTGCCAAATGGCTGGTATTCGCATTCGCTGCCGCGCTGGCATTTGCCGCCGGGGGGCCAGCGCTTGCAGACCCGATCATCATCAAGTTCAGCCACGTCGTCTCGCCTGACGCGCCGAAGGGCAAAGCGGCCTTGATGTTCAAGCAGCTCGCCGAGAAGTACACCGACGGTAAAGTGACCGTCGAAGTTTATCCAAACTCCTCGCTGTACAAAGACAAGGAAGAGCTCGAAGCCTTGCAGCTCGGTTCGGTCCAGCTTCTGGCGCCGTCGATCTCCAAATTTGGTCCGCTAGGCGTCAAGGAATTCGACGTCTTCGATCTGCCGTTCCTGATGAGTGACGATATGCACGCCCGGCAGATGATGGCGAGCCCGATGATGGGCGAGCTCAACAAGAAACTGGAGGACAAGGGTGTCGAACCGCTCGCTTATTGGGACAATGGCGCCCACGTCTATACCGCAAACGTGCCGCTGATTTCGCCGGACGATTTTCGCGGACTGAAAATGCGCATCCAGGGCAGCAAAGTCTTGGACGCGGTGGCGCGGCAGCTCGGCGCCATCCCACAGATCATCGCATTCGGCGAGCTTTATCAGGCCTTGCAGACGGGAGTGGTTGACGGCGAGGACAATGTGCCGTCGAACATCTGGACCCAGAAATTCTATGACGTGCAGAAATATTTGACGGTGTCCTATCACGGACGCCTCACCTATTCGCTGCTCACGAATAAGAAGTTCTGGGACGGCCTGCCGGCCGACGTTCGTCCCGGTCTTGAGCGCGCGGTGAAAGAGTCGACGCAATTCTTCAACGACACCGCGGCCAAGGACAATGCCGACGCGCTCGATCAGATCAAGGCGAGCGGCAAGGTGCAAATGCACGTCCTCACCGATACTGAAAAGCAGGCGTGGATCAACAAGCTGATGCCCGTGCACAAGGAAATGCAAGGCCGGTTCGGCAAGGAATTCATCGAACGAGTCTATAAGGAGTCGGGTTTCGTACCGCCACAGTCCTAAGGCTTGGCAGTGCCTTCCCGCGGCGCGGGAAGGCATCAGCTCGCGGGGCGCCGGGTGCTCGACCGTATTCTCGACCGGCTTGAAGAGTGGATCATCGTCACGCTGATCGGCGCGGCGACTGCGCTGACTTTCGTCGCCGTCGTGCATCGCTATGGCGCCAGCAATTCGGCGAGCCTGGCGCGCTGGGCCGGCGTCCACCAGTTTCTGCTACTCAAAGCAGCGGCCAACGCAGTCTACATTTGGCTCGCCTCGATCAACCTCTCCTGGGCGCAGGAACTGGCCACCTACATGTTCGTATGGATGGCAAAATTCGGCGCCGCGCTCGGCGTGCGCACCGGTATTCACGTCGGCGTCGATGTTTTCGTCAATCGGCTGACGCCGGCGGCGCGCAAACCGGTGATCGTGTTCGCGATGCTGTGCGGCGCATTGTTCACGGGGGTGATCGGAACGCTGGGCGCGGTTTACGTCTATGAGCTCGATCCCGACCAGGTGTCGCCAGAACTCGAATGGCCGAGCTGGATGATCTATCTGGCGATTCCGCTCGGCTCCTATCTGATGTGCTTCCGTTTCCTGCAGGTGATGTGGCGCTTCCTGCGCACCGGCGTCGTGCCGCATCCAGCCCACGGCGTCGACTATGAAGCGCCGCACGATACGACGCCGCCGGCGGCAATCGAGGCGGCGCGATGACGGCACTGTTGCACGTTTCCAAGCCTTCGCCGCCGAATCCGGTGAGCGCCGCCGTAACGGCGGCGCTCATCGTCGTCATTCCGCTCGCGTTGGCGCTGATCTGCTTTGCCGCAAGGCTCCACGTCATCGAGTTGTCGCACACGGTGCGCGCCGAGCTCTTGTTTGCGCTGTTGCTGGCGCTGATGGCGTCGGGAATGCCGATTTCGATCGCGCTCGGCCTGTCGGTGCTGACTTATTTGTTCATACTGTCCGACGTCGATCCCAAGATGGTCGGCCTGAAATTGTTTACCAGTATCGATCGCTTCGAGATCATGGCGATCCCGTTCTTCATCCTGGCGGGCAATTTTCTCACCGCGGGCGGGGTGGCGCGACGCATGATCGATTTCGCCACTTCGATGATCGGGCACTGGTATGGCGGGCTCGGGCTAGCGGGTGTGGTCGCCTGTGCGTTGTTTGCGGCGATTTCCGGTTCCTCGGTGGCGACCGTGGTCGGCATCGGCTCGATCATCCTGCCGGCGCTGATGCAGCAGGGCTATCCACCGCGTTTCTCCGCCGGGGTGATCGCCACGTCCGGCGCGCTCGGCATTTTGTTTCCGCCGTCCATCAACCTCGTCATCTACGCCGTGGCGACGAGTGGCATGCAGCCGCGCGGCCCGGCCGGCGCGGTCGTCGATTCCGCCTCCATCGGCCAGCTCTTCATCGCCGCTCTGGTGCCCGGCCTTATCCTTTCATCGATGCTCGGCGCAACGACCTGGTATCGCGCCTGGCGCTACGACTATCCGCGCATGCCGCGCGCCAGCTGGGGCGAATGCTGGCGCACGTTCCGCGAAAGCGTGTGGGGCCTGCTCCTGATCCTTCTGGTGCTGGGCGGCATCTATTCGGGTCTGTTCACGCCAACCGAAGCCGCCGCCGTGGCCGCGGTCTACGCCTTCGTCATCGCCGTGTTCGTCTACAAAGGGCTGCCGCTCAAAGAAGTACCGGCGGTGCTGCTCAAAGCCGCCTCGATGAGCGCGATGATCCTCTACATCATCACCAATGCGGCGGTGTTCTCATGGCTCCTCACTTCGGAGCAGATTCCGCAATCCATGGCCGAATGGATGACCGCGCAGGGCTTCGGCATCATCGCATTCCTTCTCGTCACCAACATCGTCCTGCTCGCCGCCGGCAACTTCATGGATCCGGCTGCGATCACCCTGATCATGGCGCCGATCTTGTTTCCGATGGCGGCGGCGCTTGGCGTCCACCCGGTCCATCTTGGCATCCTGATGGCGGTCAACATGGAGGTCGGGCTGTGCCATCCCCCGGTCGGATTAAATCTCTACGTCGCCGCCGGCATCACCAAAATGGGAATCACTGAACTCACCGTCGCGGTGCTGCCATGGCTGATCACCATGCTGATCTTCCTCGCCATGGTCACTTACATTCCGGCGCTGTCGCTGTGGCTGCCGCACGCGCTCGGAATGTTGTGAGATTTGCTTTCGGCAAGGATCCAGCGCCGGCCAAAGCGCAAGCCTAAGATCGCATCGCTTCAATTGCGAAAATCCTCGTGCCGCAGCGCGATCGGAGCGCCATGCAGCGTGCGCGCGCAGGCGCGCTGCCAGGCGTCGCGGGCGCGCGCCAGGATGCCGCGCTCGACCACTCCTTTTTCAGCGAGGATTCGCTCGAGCGTGGCCAGCCAATGCCGGTAGTAAGTCTCGCCCGTGTCCGGATCGCCGGTGGCTTGCGCCTTCTTGATTTCATCGCCAAGCGTTGCTGCCCATTCCTTCCAGGTGAATAGGCCGCGCTCGTTAAGCGATACGGCCAGCGCGAAGGCTTCCGCCTCCCAGGGCTCGTGAAAGACCGGGCCGTCACTGTTACGTGGAACACTGACCTCGTCATTCCGGCCGAACGAGCGGAGCGAGTGAGAGCCGGAATCCATAATCACGATCCTTTCAAATCAATGTATGCGCGAGATCGACCCAATGAGGATTTTCCTTTTCGATAAGCTGAATTTTCCATTCGCGGTTCCATTTCTTCAACTGCTTCTCTCGCGTTATTGCGGAGAGAGGATCGTCAAAGATCTCGAAGTACATGAGCTTGTGAACGTCATAATTGTTTCGTAAAGCCTCGCACAGCCTTCAGCTTGTGCTGGTGAGTGCGACGAATAAGGTCGTTTGTAACTCCAATGTACAGCGTGCCATGCTTTCGGCTGGCCAGAATATAAACAAAGTATTGTTTATTCACGTATCTCGTTCGGTGATTATGGATTCCGGCTCTCGCTTCGCCCGGCCGGAATGACGGCGACCGGCCGAGCGAGCGGAGCGCTTCCGAATCCACACTCACGCCGGTTCCAGATAAGGCTCGAATGCCTCGATCGAAACTTTGAGGGAGGGCTCCGCGCTGTCGCCCCACAATTCGCGACCGTCGAACAGGACGGTGTAAAGCCATTGCGGGTCCTCGCCCTTGCCGATCGCGACAGTGTCGGGGAAGACGTGACAGCCGCGCAACGCCTCGACCACGCCGACCTTGTCGCGGGCATAGCGTGGCAGGCGCGTATGGGTTTTCGGGTGAATGTTCTTGGTGCGCACGCGGTCGCCCGGCTTGAACCGGGCCGGCTTCTGCGCCGGCCGCGCGAACGAGCCGCGCGTTACGGTATTCGCGACCTCGGCCGCGGTTAACTTCCGTTTGAGCGATTTGCCAGGACGCAGGGCGCGCCCGGCTGTAAGCTCGTCGGTCCCGGCAAGACCGAGCTCGGCGAGCTGCTTTTCCATGCCCAATTCCCACTTTCTGTAATAGGAGCTCGCGAGATAAACCTCCGGCGGCAATTGCTCGCGGGCAAAACGCGCTTGATCGATGCACCATACGCCGGCGTAGCTCATCGCGCGGTAAAGCGCATAGAGGCGTCTTTCCCAGTCTTGGTGAAAGACAGGTTCATTTTTCTCCGGGCTAACTTTGCCGAAGCCGTGCATGCCGCCCATATCGTGGACGCCGTCCATCACGCCACCTCGCCGGGCTGTTTCGCAAGGCCGGTGCCGATCATGCTGTCGCGGGTGACGAGGCTGGTGAGCTTTTCCTCGCTCCAGCCCTCGGTGCCCTTGGGCCGCATCGGCAAGACGATGAAACGGGTCTCCGCGGTCGAGTCCCAGACGCGAATGGCGGAATCAGCGGGCAGCGTGACGCCGAAATCGGCCAACACGCCGCGCGGATCGTTCACCGCCCGCGAGCGATAGGGCGCGGACTTGTACCAGACCGGCGGCAGTCCGAGCACTTCCCACGGATAGCAGGAGCACAGCGTGCATACGATCATGTTGTGCAGTTTCGGCGTGTTCTCGACCGCGATCAGGTGATCGCCGACGCGATTGACGAGACCCAATGCCAGCACCGCTTTGGTCGCATCATCAAGCAGCGCGCGCTTGAACGAAGGATCACTCCAGGCCTTGGCGACAACGCGCGCGCCGATATGCGGACCGACCTTGGTCTCGTAGGCCTCGATGATGGCGTCGAGCGCGGCCGGATCGACATAGCCTTTTTCGGTGAGCACGGTCTCGAGCGCCCGGACCCGCAATTGCATCTCTGAAAGCTCCGAGCCGTGCTCGTCATGATCATGATGATGCTCGTGTTTTTGGTTCATGGCGCGCTATTCCCTTTCCCGAAGGCTATTAAGGCAGATTATAGTATGACCGCCAACCATGGGAAACATGACCGCGCGCATCGCCGACGAAATCGATCGCATCACGGCGGTTGTGGGCCGCATCGCGACCTGGTGCGCGCTCTACGTCGTGCTGGCCGAGTTTGCCGTGGTCGTGCTGCGCTACGCGCTCGGCTTCGGCTCGATCCGGCTACAGGAATCGGTCGTTTATGCGCATGCCGGTTTGTTCATGCTGGCGGCGGCTTGGACGCTGCAAACCGATGGGCATGTGCGCGTCGATATTTTTTATGCACACGGGACTGCGCGGGCGCGCGCGGCGGTCGATCTCCTCGGCGCCCTCGTGTTGCTCTTGCCCTTTGCCGTGACCCTGTTTGCCTTGACGCTGCCCTATGTCGAGCGCTCCTGGTCGATCTTCGAAGGTTCGCCGCAGCCGAGCGGGCTGCCGCTCGTTTACCTGCTCAAAACCATCATTCTGGTGTTCGCCGCCTCGATCGGCCTGCAAGGCGTGGCGCAGGCCATCCGCGCCGCGCTTATTCTGAGCGCTCCCGCTCGGCAACAATCGCACTGACCATGGGCGAAACGCTTGCGGTTGCGATGGTGCTCGCGGTCTGCGCGTTACTGCTTGTCGGCTATCCGGTCGCATTCACGCTTGCCGGCGTGTCGCTCGGCTTTGCCGCTCTCGGCGCAGCCTTGGGGTTTATGGACCCTGCGCTGCTCGGCGCGCTGCCGGCGCGCATTTTCGGCATCATGACCAACGACGTGCTGCTCGCGATCCCGCTTTTCATTTTCATGGGCGTCATGCTGGAGCGCTCACGCGTCGCCGAGGAATTATTGGAGACCATGGGG
>DATAQN010000234.1:0-11341 GCA_036264635.1 Xanthobacteraceae bacterium
CGCCGTCGAGCACTTTGCGGTTGTTCACTTTCACGATGTAGGAGCCGCGCGGAATGCCGAGGGCCTCGATGGCGTCGGCCGCCATCATGCACATTTCGGCGTCGGCCGCGGGCGACGCCGAGCCGACGGTGTCGGCATCGAATTGCATGAACTGACGGAAACGGCCGGGACCGGGCTTCTCGTTGCGATAGACATAGCCGACGCGATAGCTGCGATACGGCTTCGGCAGCGTGTCGAAATTCTCCGCCACATAACGGGCGAGGGGGGCAGTCAGGTCATAGCGCAGCGACAGCCACTGTTCGTCGTCATCGAGAAAGGAGAACACGCCCTCGTTGGGGCGGTCCTGGTCGGGCAGGAATTTGCCGAGCGCATCGGTATATTCGATGGCCGGGGTTTCCACCGGCTCGAAGCCGTAAAGCTCGTAGACCGCCCGGATCTTCTCGATCATCGTCCGGGTCGCGGCGATCTCACCCGGCGTGCGGTCTTCCAGGCCGCGGGGCAGCCGCGCCTTGAGCTTATTGGACTTTTCGGATTTATCGGCCATTTGCTCGGTCTGTGCGCTTTATGGTCGCGCGGTGGTATCAGTAGAGATATATGGCGGCAAGCGGCTGCTCCGCGGCGTCACGGCCGGACTTGTTCCGGCCATCCCGGTGCTGTGGCACAGCCCTGCCAATTCCATCGGGATGCCCGGCACAAGGCCGGGCATGACGGAGTGAATCATGCCCGCGACTGCCCCCATCCCCAATGATCTCGAGTCCTATTGGATGCCGTTCACGCCGAACCGGGCGTTCAAGCGCCGGCCGCGGATGATCGCGCGCGCCAAGGACATGCATTACCTCACGCCGGAGGGGCGTAAAGTGCTCGACGGCGCCGCGGGACTATGGTGCACCAATGCCGGGCACAATCGCGATCCGATCGTCGCGGCGATCAAGCGGCAGGCCGAGGAGCTCGATTATTCGCCGGCTTTCCAATATGCGCATCCGAAATCGTTCGAACTGGCCAACAAGGTCGCAAGCTTGGCGCCGGGTGATCTCAACCGTGTGTTCTTCTGCAATTCGGGTTCCGAAGCGGTCGACACTGCGCTCAAGATCGCGCTAGCCTATCATAATGTGCGTGGCGAAGCTGGCCGCACCCGGCTGATCGGCCGCGAGCGCGGCTATAACGGCGTCGGCTTTGGCGGCATCTCCGTCGGCGGCATTGTCAACAACCGCAAAATGTTCGGCTCGCTTCTGGCCGGCGTCGATCATCTGCCGGCAACCTATAATCGCGAGCAGCAGGCTTTCACCAAGGGCGAGCCGGCCTGGGGCGCGCATCTGGCCGATGAACTCGAGCGCATCGTCGCGCTGCATGATGCTTCAACGATTGCTGCCGTGATTGTCGAGCCGATGGCGGGCTCCACCGGCGTGCTGCCGCCGCCGAAGGGCTATCTCGAACGGCTGCGCGCGATCTGCGACAAATATGGCCTGCTGCTGATCTTCGACGAGGTGATCACAGGCTTCGGCCGCCTCGGCTACGCGTTCGCCGCCGAACGCTATGGCGTCCTTCCCGACATGATCACCTTCGCCAAGGGAGTCACTTCGGGCGCGGTGCCGATGGGCGGCGTGATCGCGCGCGACGGCATCTACGAAACTTTCATGCGCGGGCCGGAACACGTCATCGAACTGTTCCACGGCTATACTTACTCGGCGCATCCTCTTGCCTGCGCTGCAGGCGTGGCGACGCTCGATCTCTATCGTGAGGAAGACCTGTTTGCGCGTGCCAAGGCAATCGAGCCGGTCTTTGCCGAAGCGGCGATGACGCTCAAAGGCCTGCCCAATGTGCTCGACATCCGCACCATCGGGCTGTGCGCCGGCATCGATCTCGCGTCGCGTCCCGGCAGCCCGGGGCTGCGTGCTTACGAAGTCATGGAGCGCGGTTTCCACGAGGAAAGCGTCATGGTCCGCGTCGCCGGTGAGACACTGGCGCTATCGCCGCCCTTGATTGTGAGTGAAGCGCAGATCGGCGAGATTTTTGACAAGGTGGGGCGGGCGATTAAGGCAGTGGCTTAGCCGCGTCATTGCGAGGAGCAAAGCGACGAAGCAATCCAGTGGAGCGGCAGAGCTGGATTGCTTCGCTTCGCTCGCAATGACGGATAGTCAGTGCGGCTTCAAAATCGCCCAGCCGACGTGAACTGAGCCTGGCCCGCGGCGCATCGGCAGGTCGAATGGTGTGCCGATTGCGGCATCCGCAGCGACGGCGACAAATTGCGCCGGCAGCCGTGTTGGGTCGCCTTGCGTCCACACGACGACGGCGCCTTTCTTGCGTAGGTCGGCAAGGTCGAGCCATGGCGCGCGGGCCGCCCCGCCGTCGATCAGCACTTGTGGCTGATCGGGCGAATAATGCGCGAGATTGCCGCCGTCCCACATCGTGCCGATGACGTAGCGGAGCGGCGTGCCGGTCGCATCGTGAAAGCGCCGCGTCAGTGAGGCGCCGAGCGCGTCGCCCGGAAACAGCACGGCGCGATAGCGGTGATCGATGAAGGGCAGCACCGCGTAATTGACCACGAATACCGCAACAAAAATGACGAATATCGTGGCCCAGGCGGCGACGACCCGCGCAATGCGCTCTGTGTCGAATGTGGTGCGGGCGATCATCACGATCCACAGCCCAACAAAGAGCCAGAGCGGATAGCCCCACATCGCCACCGTGCCGCGCCCGCTGACTGCAGTGAGTGCGATCATGCCCAGCCCTGGGCCGAAAGCGAGCAGGGCCACGATGCGGCGATCGAACGAATTTTCCCTCCCCCCTTGTGAGGGAGGGTAGGGAGGGGGGTCGGGACGTTCGGTGACAGCGGTGACATTCGCAGTGCGGACATCGCAGTTGTCAACGTTTGCGACTGAGCGTCCCGACCCCCCCCCCCAACCCCTCCCCACAAGGGGGAGGGGAGGAGTTTGCGGTAGGGGAGAGATTTTTGGTCGAGGCCAGAATAAAGCGGCGGCGACGAAGAGCGACGGCAGCAGGAAGAAGAACTGGCCGGCCGCGAACACCGCCGGGTGCCAAAGATGATCGGACCAGCCGCGCACCGCGGTAGCGCGGTGGCTCGCATAGGCAAAGGGCTCGAAATCGGTCTGCACTAGCCAGATCAGGTGCGGCGACGCGACAACGAGCGCGACGACAAGTGCGAGCCATGGCCCAGGGGTCGCCAAGGCGCGGCGCGCCTGCGGGTCGAACAGCACGAACAGCGCATAGGGCACCGCCAATACGATGACGAAATATTTGGCCCACAGCGCGCCGCCAAAGGCAACGCCGAGCAAGAACCAGTGCCAAAGGCTGCCACGCTTGAGTGCGAAATAAAGCGCGTAGCCGGCAAGCGTCCAGAATGGCAGCTGGACGACATCGTGATTGAACTTCACTGCCGTGTACTGAAAGTAGTGCATGCCGTCGATGACGAGCACGGCGAACAGCGCGCCGACGGCGCCAACGAGTGGCCGGGCGGTGGCAAAGACCAAGGCGAAGGCGATCACCACGCAGCCTTGCGCCAGGGCGTAATAGGCGACGTCCGCCCCGAACAACCGATGCGCGATCTCGACCAGCCACCACGGCAGCGGCGGCAGCTTGTCGTAGCCGAGCTGCCACTGCCGGCCATAAATCAGGGCCTCGATGAGATCGAGCGGCAGGTTGGCGTAAAGCAGCGCCGGCAGGGCGGTCCAGACCACAAAATGCAGCGCCAGAACGGCCCCAAAGGCAGACTTCGGCCGCTGTTCGATCCAGTTCAAGACGCCGGAAAGGGGCGCAGCCGTCGCAGGCGCCACGGGATTTGCCGCAGGAATCGTCACAGGGTCTCACCGCCGTTCATTGGATTGCGTTATAAAAGGGAGGCAAAGGCTTCGCTATGCCCAGGCTCGCCACAGGCTTTGGCAAGATTCGGGCATGACGAAACTTGCGGTCTTGCGGCGCTTGTGGACACTGCTAACGCTCGCCCGCGAATCGAGGGTTTCCCGGCATGGTGCGCATCAGCGCCATTTTCATCGCCACCTGCATGGTGCTCATCGCCGGCTCGGTCGGCTTTGTGGTCTATCTGCGGTTCGGCTTCACGGGTGCCGAGTCGGCTCTGGTGGCGCTTGGAACGCTGACGGCGTTCGCGGTCTATAACGCCATCGCTGCCCGCAAACGCGACCGGCTCGAAACCTCTAACCAGCTCGCCAATATCGCCCGCGGTTCCGACGATCTCGCCCGCCAACTCGCCGAATTCGGCCGCCGCCTGAGCACAGTTGAGGTCAAGGTCGAGACCACCGTGGATCGCGCTCTCGCGACGGCGCAGCCGCTAGCGGCGGAAATCGAGGAATTGTCGGCGCTGGTCAAGCAACTCGCCGACTCGGTCGCGGCCCAGGAGGTCGCCGTCAGCAATGCCATGCAAGCGGTCGAGCGTCGTGCCGCGCACGCGCCTGCTGCGCCGGTAGCGCAGCCTGCAACCTCACCCATCGCACCGGCGCCGACAGTTGCGCCCGCCGCGCCAATTCCCTTCAGCACAGCGCCAGTGACATCCGTCGCACCACCTGTGCCGCCCGCACTGCAAGCCGCGCCTCCGGCGCCGCCATCGCCTCCGCGCATCGAACGCAAAATTCCCGCCTTCGCCGGTCTCGATCGCGACGGCATCATTGCCGCAATCCGCCGCGCCATCGAAGGCTCGCGGATCGATCTCTATCTGCAACCGGTCGTGACCTTGCCGCAGCGCAAGGTGCGCTATTACGAAGCGCTGTCGCGGCTCAAAGCCGACAATGGCGACCTCGTTCCGGCCGAGGATTTTCTCGACTATGCCGAGGCCGGCCGATTGATGCCGGGCCTCGACCACCTATCGGTCACGCGCTGCGTGCAAGTCGTGCGGCGGCTCCTGCTCAAGAGCCGCGATGTCGGCCTGTTCTGCAATATTTCGAGCGCCACACTGACCGATGGCGCTTTCCCCAAATTGCTCGAATTCATGGAGGCCAATCGCGCCATCGCGCCGGCTTTGGTCTTCGAATTCACCCAAAGCGCGGTCCGCGCCATGGGGCCGATCGAGCACGAGAGCCTGGCGGCGCTGGCCGAACGCGGCTACCGCTTCTCGATCGACAATCTGACCGACCTGCGCGTCGATGCACGCGAACTCAACGACCGCGGCTTCCGTTTTGTGAAAGCACCAGCCGCGCTGTTGTTCAATCGCGTCGGCGCGGTGTCGACCGATATTCACCCGGCCGATTTCTCCGATCTTTTAGGCCGCTTCGGCATCGATCTCATCGCCGATCACATCGAGAACGAGAGCACCGTCGTCGACCTGCTCGACTACGACGTTCGCTTCGGCCAAGGCATCTTGTTCTCGCCGCCGCGTCCGGTGCGCGCCGAGGCGCTGCAAGGCGCAAGCGAGCCCAGCCGAGGATCGCCGTTCACACCAGCGCCCGCGGCAAACAATCCGCCGCCTACGTCATCGCCCGCCGCCGCACCCGCCGGTAGCCTCGCCCAACTTGCCCGCGCCTTCAGCCGGCGCGTCTGATATATCCCGGTAAGTCGTCATTGCGAGCGAAGCGAAGCAATCCAAACGGCGATGCAGCACTGGATTGCTCCATCGCTTTGCTCCTCGCAATGACGAAACTAGCAAAATGAAACGCATCCGCGAGTGACCAATCGTGACTGATTTCCTTGAACACATAGAGCCTTTGGCTCGCGGCTACGATGTTTTGCTCTGCGACATCTGGGGCGTAGTGCATAACGGCATTGCCGCTTTCCCCGACGCCTGCGCGGCGCTGACACGCTTTCGCGAGGGCGGCGGCACGGTGATCCTCATCACCAATGCGCCGCGGGCGAGCGATGCCGTCGTGCGTATCCTCGATCGGATGAATGTCGCGCACGATGTCTATGACGCGATCGTAAGTTCGGGCGATGTGACGCGCGGCATTGTCGCGCGGCGAAGGGGCCAGCGCGTCTTTCACCTCGGGCCGGAGCGCGACCATTCGATCTTCACCGGCCTCGAGGTGAACTTTGCGCCGCTCGAGAGCGCCGATTACGTGGTGTGCTCGGGCCTGTTCGACGACACGATCGAAACGCTGGACAATTACCGGGACATGCTGGCGGCGATGCGGGCGCGCAAGCTGTTCATGGTCTGCGCCAATCCCGATGTCGTCGTCGAACGCGGCGACACGCTGGTCTATTGCGCCGGCGCGCTGGCCGACGCCTATGCGGCGCTTGGCGGCGAGGTGCTTTATTGCGGCAAGCCGCATGCGCCGATCTATGACATGGCGCTGACGACAGCGGCGTCATCGCGCGGCGGCCGCATTCCGGCGCGCGACAGCGTCCTTGCAATCGGCGATTCGGTGCGCACCGATCTCAAAGGCGCCGCGGCCTTCGGACTCGATGTGATGTTCGTGACGTCAGGCTTGCACGCCGAACACTACGGTTCGCGCGACGCGCCCGATCTTGAAGCGCTCAACAAGGTCTTCGCCGAAGCGGGCGTGGCGCCGAAAGCGGTGATGACCAGCTTGAAGTGGTGAACCGCAGTTGCGCTTTAAGCCGGCGCCTGCTTGTCGGCAAACACGGCTTCGATCTTCGCCTTCAAAGTCTGAGCGTTGAACGGTTTGACGATGTAATTGTTGACGCCGGCCTTCTTCGCCGCGATCACGTTCTCGGTCTTGGATTCCGCCGTGACCATGATGAAAGGCGTGGCTACGAGCTCTGGATTGGCGCGCACTTTGCACAGCAGGTCGTAGCCGGTCATGGGCTCCATGTTCCAGTCGGAGATGACGAGGCCGTAGCGCTTGGCGCCCATTTTGACGAGTGCGGATTCGCCGTCGGTCGCGTCGTCGACATCGACAAAGCCGAGCTGGCGCAACAGATTGCGGATAATGCGGATCATCGTGCTGTAGTCATCGACGACCAGCACAGGCATGTTCGGATCGAATGCCATGGCTCTGCCCCCTTGCGCTGACGACTGGATGCGGCCAATCGCAATCGAGGCTGTGTCTCGGCCCCGCGTCCCACACACGGCTGGGCAAACTACATTGTGTGGTTAAACAATGAGTTAAGCGCAGCCTCTGGCTGTATTGGCCAGTGCGAAACCGCTTGGCGCGGCCGCGCTTGACATTGCTGGTCTCGCCACGCACCTACGAGCGCGATTCAAAAGTCATGATTTCTTAACCATCGAAATGCTGATGCTGCCAAAGAACTTTCGCGTCGTGCGCGATGGCGCGCCCGCCGGCGCGCTGCATGGCGCGGTCGTCGCCATCGGCAATTTCGACGGCGTCCATCGCGGCCACAGGGCGGTGATCAGGGCGGCGCAGCAACGCGCGGCGGAACTCGAGCGGCCGGCGGCGGTGCTTACTTTCGAGCCGCATCCGCGGGTCTTCTTCAATCCCAGCGAAAAGCTGTTCCGGCTGACCGATGAGACGGCAAAGCTGCGGCTGCTCGCCTCGACCGGCCTCGATGGCGCAATCGTTCTGACTTTCAACGCGGCGCTGTCGAAGCTCACGGCGGACGAGTTCATTTCCCGCATCCTGGTCGGGCGCTTTGGCATCGGCGGCGCGGTGATCGGCTTCAACTTCCATTTCGGCGCGCGGCGTGCCGGCTCGCCGGATTTTCTGGTCGCTGAAGGCAAGCGCCATGGTTTTACCGTCGATATCGTGGCGCCGTTTAGCGACGGCGGGCGGGCAGTGTCATCCGGCCCGATCCGGCAGGCGCTCGAGGCCGGGCAGCTTGCCGAGGCGACCGAGTTGCTCGGCTATCCGTGGTTCGTGTCCGGCGAAGTGATCCACGGCGACAAGCGCGGCCGCGAGCTCGGTTTTCCGACCGCAAATTTGGCGCTCGATCCCGCCTGCGGGTTGCGCCACGGCATCTACGCGGTGCGCGTCGCAGTCGACGGCAAGCGCTACGACGCCGTGGCGAGTTTCGGACGGCGGCCGACCTTCGACAACGGCCGCGTGCTGCTCGAAGTCTTTCTGTTCGATTTCACCGGCGATCTTTACGGCAAGACCATCGATGTCGCCTTCATCGAATGGCTGCGCGACGAGAAAGCGTTCGCTTCGGTCGGTGATCTCGTGCAGCAGATGCAGGAGGACAGCCGGCAGGCGCGCGAAGCGCTGGCGCGGGCAGGGGACGTGTTTCCGCCGATCTAAAATGGATGATCCGTCATCCTGAGGTGGCCGCCAACGGGTCCGGCCCGAAGTGGCCGGCCCGATGACAGGCTCCGCGGCCCTCGAAGGATGCTGCTCCGTCCCGGCCGTCGCCCCACTGAAATCGGGCTTGCCCGATTTCGCATTTTTGATGGTCAAGTCGGAAACAGCCGACTTGATTGGCTCGCTTCGCTCGCACCTCAAGGTGACGGAAATTGCTCGGAGTTAAGGTTGCCGCTTGTCTTGCGTACGATAGTCGCGCGCCCATTGCGCGACGACAAAGCCAAGGACGGCGACCGGAATGATGCGCTCCCAGCCGATACTGCGTCCGGCCTCGACAGCGATGCCGAGAACTTTGGGATCGAGCAGCCATGACGGCGAGCGCGCTTTTGCGGCGCGCGCGAGGATCGCTCGTTCTCTGACCCGGCGGCGGACCAGCGCCGCGACAAGTGCTGCGAAGAGAGCGATGACAACAAAAATGCCGGCCATGATCAGGCCGGCGATGACGTTATCAAACCGCAGCGCAAGCCACGCATAGCCTGCGACGCAAAGAAACACGAAAGCAACAAGCGCGGCAAAGGCGATCACCGCGGTCCAGATTGCAACGGCGGGGCTCAGGCCGTTTCGCGCCTGGATCGACAGCGTCACGTCATGTGCGATGCCTTTAAGCATCTGATGATCCGCTCCGCCTGTCACCGTCGCCGTGCAGTGGCGCCGGAATCAGCGGCGCCGGAATCAGCGGCGCCACGTGATGCCGAACAAGAATGCGAGACCGGCGACAACGGCCAGCGTGGTGTACGGGCGCTCCTTGATCGTATCGTCGAGGGCGCCGGTGAAGCGGTCGGTGGCCTCTCGTGCTGCGCCGGCGGCAGTGCGGCCGGAATCGCGCGCCTCAGCGACGACGTCGTCGAGACCCGACATGGCGCTCTGCCACGCCGCTTGACCGCGTGCGGAGAGGATTTCGCGGACCTGCTCGGCAAGTTTGCCGAAATCGTCGCGCAAGGCGTTCAGATCGTCCTGCAGATCGGCGGAAGCGCCGGCGGCGGCCTTGCCGATGTCGCGTACGCCGTCGCGTGCTTCGCGGACGGTATCGTTAGCCGCGCCGCGTATATTCTGGGTGGCCGATGAAGCGGTGGTCATAACTGGCTCCGTGGCTTGCTCTTTCCGTGATTTGCTCCGTGCTCTGGAGAAATCATTTGCTCGGATAATGGCCGGGCGCTGCCAAAGTTCCATTGATCATTGTCAAACCCGCGGCTTTCAACGTTAAAGATCAACGAACGCCTAGTCAGGGAGATGGATATCGTCGGCCGGGATCAAATGATTAAAGATCACCAGCCCGATGATCGAGAGCGGCACGGCGAGAAAGGCGCCGATCGGTCCCCACATCCAGGTCCAGAACGCCAGCGCCAGAAAGACCAACAGCGGATTGAGCGTCAGGCGGCGGCCGACGATGGTCGGCGTGATGAAATGCCCTTCCGCAGTGGTGAGCGCGACGAGGCCGAGCGGCGCAATAAAGGCTTGGCTGAGCGATGGGAACGTCACCAGGCCGACGCCGAACAGCACAATCACCATGATCGCCGGGCCGATATAGGGCACGAAATTCAACAAAGCCGCCAAGACGCCGAAGATGATCGGATTGGGCAGCCCGATCAGCCAGGCGCCGAGGGCGACAATGACTCCAAGCGTGGTGTTGACGATCGTCACCACGACCAGATAGCCGGCGAGATTGCGCTCGATGTCGCGCATGATTTTCAGAAACCGCAGCTTGGCTTCGCGGCTTGCGAACATGGCGACCACCGACGAGCGCATTTCGCTCTGGCCGACCAGAAGGAAGAACAGTATGGCGAAGAACAGAAGCACTTCGCCGACGGCCGGCGTTACGAAGGCCATGACCGGGAAGACCACGTTGGAGGCGACACTCGAGGCCGGTTCGTTGACGTTCAGCCCGGTCTCGCCGCCGAACAGCGAGCTCTGCAATTGATGGAGCGCCGCAAGCGGAGCGTCGAACACCGAAAGCTTCTGCTTGAGACTCGCGCCGATCTCGGGCGCCCGCCCGACCCAGGTGCTGACCGGTCCGGCGATCGCAGTCGTGAGGAGGCTGACCGCGCCGACGGCAACAAGGAGAATGAACAGCGCGCTGATTGCGGGCGGACAGCCATGATTCGCGGCCGCTTTCACGCCGGGCGCCAGCGTCAGCGCGACGACGGCTGCGGCCAGCACCGGCAACACCAGAGGCCTGCCGAAATAGAGGAAGGCGCCGAGCAGCAGCAGGAATATGCCGACGATGGCCGCTTGGCTCAGCGCCGTCCACAGCGCCGGAACGCTGTCGACCGGGGAAGGGTCGCTGATCAGAAGCGTGTGGGGCAGGTCACGTTTGCCCCGGGACTCGTCCACACAACCCTCCGTCGCCGGGGCGGCCGGCGGCTCATGATATTGTCGTACAAAAGGAACGCCGTTTCGGAGCGCTGGGTTCCCCGGAGCGAACGGGGCCATAATCCCTTCACCTTAATCCCTTCACCTTGGCTCTTTCCGCACCGCAACCGGGCTGTTAGAAGGCCCGACATGACCGATACAACCGCACCCAAAAGCGCCGGCGCCGCCAAAGAGCGCGACTATTCGCAGACGCTATTCCTGCCCAAGACCGACTTCCCCATGCGCGCGGGTTTGCCGCAGAAGGAGCCGGAGATTCTGGCGCGGTGGAAAAAGCTCGGCCTTTACGAGGCGCTGCGCGCGGAAGCCAAGGGCCGGCCGCGCTTTGTGCTGCATGACGGCCCGCCTTACGCCAACGGCAACATCCATATCGGGCATGCGCTCAACAAGATCCTCAAGGACGTGGTGACGCGCAGCCAGCAGATGCTTGGCTTTGACTCAAACTATGTGCCGGGCTGGGACTGCCACGGCCTGCCGATCGAATGGAAGATCGAGGAGGAGAATTACCGCGCCAAGGGCAAGGCCAAGCCGGATTTCTCCGATCCCGCCGCGCTCGTCGAATTCCGCAAGGAGTGCCGGCGATTCGCGGAGCACTGGATCAACGTGCAGCGCGAGGAATTCATCCGCCTCGGCGTCGTCGGCGACTGGGCGCATCCCTATACGACCATGAGCCACCCTGCCGAGGCACAGATCGCGCGCGAGCTGATGAAGTTCGCGGCGAACGGCACGCTTTATCGCGGCAGTAAGCCGGTGATGTGGTCGGTGGTGGAGAAGACCGCGCTCGCCGAAGCTGAAGT
>DATAQN010000015.1:0-6536 GCA_036264635.1 Xanthobacteraceae bacterium
TCTTTGCCGTTCAGCCGTGTCGTCAAAGTGAGCCGGCCGGGATCGGGAATTTCGTCACGCGTAACCAGCCAAGGCCCGAGCGGCCCGGTGCCGGGGAAATTCTTGCCCGAGGTCACAGAGAATTTCTGATAATCGCGGACGCTGCCGTCAACGAAACAGGTATAGCCGGCAACGTGCGCAAGCGCGCGTCCGGCCGGAATGTGACGTCCACCCCTGCCGATCACCAGCGCAAGCTCGCCTTCGAAATCGAAATTGTCCGAGACCTTGGGGCGGATCAGCTCGCCGCCATGGCCGACCAGCGTGTCGGCAAAACGGATGAACATGCTCGGCTGTTTCGGCAATTCGCGCGCCATCTCGGCCGCGTGCGAGCGATAATTGATGCCGGCGCAGAGAATCTTGAGCGGCTGCGGGATCACCGGCAGAAATTTTATTTCATCAAGCTTGCGATCAGGCGCGGTGCGCTGCGCGATGCCGCGCATGGTTTCAATCGCACCGGCGGCAAGCGCCGCGCGAAGACTAGGCTGTGCGACTTTGTCGTTGAGCGTGACCACGCCGTCATCGCGCAGCGCTCCGAACCAATCTTTGTCGTCGGCGGCAAAACTTAAAAGTTTCATGTGCTGCTTCCTTTTCGGTCCGGGCATCCGTTTGCGAAATAATCTTTGGCACGGGCCAAAGCATTTGTGTCAGACTAGTATCGACTGCGGGAAAGGTTCAAACCAGGGAACGGGAGAAATGGACATCAAGGTCGATAGAAAGGCAATTGCCGAAGCATCTGAGAAGCTCAAGAATTGGGGCCGTTGGGGAAAAGACGACCAGATCGGCACACTCAACCATGTGACCCCGCAAGATGTCGTCAAGGCCGCGAGCCTCATTCGCACTGGAAAAGTTTTTGCGTTGGGCATTCCGCTCGACATACACGGACCGCAGACTGGACTGTTCGGCGGGCGCTTCAATCCGATCCATCAGATGCTCGCCACCGGCACCGATGCCATCGCCGGCCGTCAGGACTGGAACAAGATCCGCTACGCCGACGATACGCTAATGCTGTGCGTGCAGGGCGCCACCCATTGGGATGCGCTCGGCCACATCTTTTACGACGACAAGGGTTATAACGGCCATGAGGCCAAGCTAGTCGACTCCAAAGGCCTCAACGTGCTTGGCATCGAGCATTCCAAAAACAAAATGGTCGGGCGTGGCGTGCTGCTCGACATCGCGCGTTTCCGCGGCGTCAAATGGATGGCCGACGGCGAGAGCATTTCCAATGACGAACTCGACAAATGCGCCAAGGATCAGAATGTCTCGATCGGCCGCGGCGATTTCGTCGTCGTCCGCACCGGCCAGATGGAGCGTTGCCTCGCCAAAAAGGACTGGGGCGGCTATGCCGGCGGCGACGCGCCAGGCGTGAGGTTTGAGAATTGCTACTGGTGCCAGGAAAAGGAAATCGCGGCGATCTGCACCGATACTTGGGGCGTCGAAGTCCGCCCCAATGAGACCAAGGAAGCCAATCAACCGTGGCACTGGGTCGTCATCCCAGCGATGGGACTTTGCATGGGCGAGATCTTTTATCTGAAGGAACTCGCCGACGATTGCGCCGACGATGGTGTCTATGAGTTTTTCTTTTGCGGCCCGCCGCTCATCATCACCGGCGGCACCGGCTCGCCGATCAATCCGCAGGCGATTAAGTAAAGGCGTTAGGGAGAAGTGTAATGGCCCGGCATCTCAAGCGCGGCATGGATGCAACCGCGATCAAGGCGGCTGACGCCAAGGTTCGCGAGACGGTTGAGCAAATCCTCGCTGATATCGATGCGCGCAAGGACGCGGCGGTGCGCGAGCTGTCGCAAAAGTTCGACAATTGGTCGCCGCAGTCTTTCAAACTCACGCCGGATGAGGTCGAGCGGGCGATCGGGCAGGTGCGCAAGCGCGATCTCGACGACATCAAATTCGCCCAGGCCCAGGTGCGTAATTTCGCGCAGAAGCAGAAAGACACCTTGCGCGATCTCGAAGTCGAGACGCTGCCCGGCGTGGTGCTCGGCCACCAGCACATTCCGGTCAATTCGATCGGCTGCTATGTGCCGGGCGGGCGCTACCCGATGGTCGCTTCGGCGCATATGTCGATCGTCACCGCGCGCGTTGCCGGGGTAAAGCACATCATTGCCTGCGCGCCGCCGTTCAAGGGCGGCCCGCACCCGGCGATTGTCGCGGCCATGCATTTTGGCGGCGCCGACGAGATTTTCGTGCTCGGCGGCGTGCAGGCGGTCGCCGCCATGGCGCTCGGCACCGAGACCATTCACGGCGTCGACATGATCGTCGGGCCGGGCAACGCTTATGTCGCCGAAGCCAAGCGGCAATTGTTCGGCCGCGTCGGCATCGACCTGCTGGCCGGGCCGACCGAGACGCTGATCATCGCCGATGAGACCGTGGACGGCGAAATTTGCGCCACCGATCTGCTCGGTCAGGCCGAGCATGGACCGACCTCGCCAGCGGTGCTGATCACCAATTCGGAGAAGCTCGCGCGCGAAACCATGAAAGAGATCGAGCGGCTGCTTGCGATCCTGCCGACCGCCGACACCGCTGGCGTGGCCTGGGCCGATTACGGGGAGGTCATCGTGTGCGAGGACGAGGCGGAAATGGTGCGCGAGGCCGATCGTGTAGCGTCGGAGCACGTCCAGGTGATGACGCGCGATCCGGATTATTTCCTCAACAACATGAAAAATTACGGCTCGCTGTTCCTGGGTGCGCGCACCAATGTGGCTTTCGGCGACAAAGTGATCGGCACCAATCACACGCTACCGACCAAGAAAGCGGCGCGCTATACCGGCGGGCTGTGGGTCGGAAAGTTCCTGAAGACCTGCACCTACCAAAAAGTACTGACCGACGAAGCGAGTGCCATGATCGGCGAATATTGCTCGCGGCTTTGCATGCTGGAAGGCTTTGTCGCCCATGCCGAGCAGGCCAATGTCCGCGTGCGTCGTTACGGCGGCCGCAATGTGCCCTATGCGCAGGCGGCGGAGTGATCATGGTGCGGCCCGCGAGTACGAGAATGCTCCCTCCCCCCTTGTGGGGGAGGGTTGGGGAGGGGGGTTCAGTCGAGTCTTACGCAGCACCCCCCTCCCGGCGCCTGCGGCGCCGGCCTCCCCCGCAAGGGGGGAGGCAACATTGAGCAAACCAAGCGGCATTGTGACCTCAGTCGATCTCGCCAAAACTCCGTCCTTCCGTCTTGATGGCAAGCGCGCGCTGGTCACCGGCGGCGGGCGCGGCATCGGAGTTGCTGCAGCCTCGGCGCTTGCTGCGGCCGGGGCGCATGTGACGCTCGCCGCGCGCACCAAATCCGAGATCGAACAAGCCGCCGCCGCGATCCGCACGCGCGGCGAGGCCGCCGAGGCGCTCGTGCTCGACGTCACCGATGTCGAAGCGGCGCGCCAAGCGGTGGCGCGCGCCAAGCCGTTCCAGATCCTCGTCAACAATGCCGGCATGAACCGCCCGGCTTATCTGCCCGACGTCAAAGTCGAGGATTTCGACGCGATTTTTGCGCTCAATGTCCGCGCCGCTTTCTTCATGGCGCAGGCGGTGGCGCGCCGCCTGATCGAGGCGAAGCTGCCCGGCTCGATTATCAATATCTCATCGCAGATGGGCCATGTCGGCGCCGCGCGGCGCACCGTCTATTGCGCCTCGAAGCACGCGATGGAGGGATTCACCAAGGCGATGGCGATCGAGCTCGCGCCGCACAACATCCGCGTCAATAGTCTCGGTCCAACGTTCCTGGAGACGCCGATGACGCGGCCGTTCTTCGAAAACAAGGCATTCCGCGACGAAGTCCTTTCTAAGATCAAGCTCGGACGTCTCGGCCAGCTCGACGAGATCACCGGCGCGATCGTGTTTCTCGCTTCCGACGCCTCGTCGCTGATGACCGGCTCGGCGCTGGTTCTCGACGGCGGCTGGACCGCGGAGTGATTCAGGCGCTGATCGGATAGACCGCCTTCTCGCCCGAGAGCACGCGGGCGACGTCGCTGGCGCATTTGGATTGCAATTCTTCCAGCGCTTCGACCGAATAGAACGCCGTGTGCGGGGTGAGGATGACATTGTCGCGGCCAAGAAGCGGTGAATCCTTTGGCAACGGCTCGGTCGCCACCACGTCGAGCGCGGCGCCGCCGAGGTGGCCGGAATCGAGCGCGGCGACCAGCGCCGCCTCGTCGACCAAAGGTCCACGCGCGGTGTTGATGAGGCAGGTACCCTTTTTCATCTTAGCGAAAGCGGCCGCGTTCATCAGCCCGCGCGTCGCTGGAAGGAGTGGCGCGTGCACCGAGATGAAGTCGGAACGGCCGAGCAGAGCGTCAAAGCTCACGCCCTCGACGCCGGCGGCGCGCAGGGCATCCTTCGCGACGTAAGGATCGTGAGCGAGCACCTTCAGCCCAAATGCCTTGGCCTTGGGAGCAAGGGTGCGCGGGATATTGCCAAAGCCGATGAGGCCCAAAACCTGGCCTTCGAGCCGGCGCAGTGGCACGAGCGGTGGCACTTCCCAGCGTCCGGATTGCACCAGCGTGTTGGCAAGCGTCACTTTGCGCGCCAGCGCGAGCAAAAGCGCCATGGCGTGGTCGGAGACTTCGCGCAGGCAGTAATCCGGAACGTAATTGACGGCAATGCCGAGCGCCTTCGCCGCCGGCAGATCGATATTGTCAACGCCGAGGCCGAACCGGCCGATCGCCTTGCAACGGGTCAACTGCCGAAGGAGTTCGCCCGGAAGTTTGGCGTAAGTGACGAGAATGGCATCGGCGTCGCGCGCCACGGCGAGGATGTCATCCGCCGCCGGGCTTTTCGCCATACGGTATTCGGGATCAAGCCGCGCCAGCATTTGCTTGGCCGGCTCGAGCGACGGAAACGGACTGTCGGTGATGGCGATGATAGTGCGGGGCATTCAGTACTCCGGGGTACTCCTTATTGCCGGATCAAGTCCGACAATGACGATTAGAGAGCAAACACTTGCGGATTGACGCAGTTCGGCAATTTCCGTCCTTCCAGGAAAGCAAGAATGTTGTCGACGACGATCTTGGCCATCTCCTCGCGTACTTCCGGCGTGGCGCTGCCGAGATGCGGGGTGAGCACGACATTCGCCATCGACTTGAGATGCTTGTCGACTTTGGGCTCGTGCTCGAAAACATCGAGTCCGGCGCCGGCGATCCGTCTGGTCTTGAGCGCGCGCACCAGCGCCGCCTCATCGACGATGGCGCCGCGGGCGGTGTTGATCAAAAACGCGGTCTTTTTCATCAGCCGCAGCTCGCGGGCGCCAATTTGATGGCGGGTCTGCGCGTCGAGCGGCGAATGCAGCGAGACGAAATCGGATTCGCGCAGCAATTCTTCGAGCGGTACATAGGTCAGGCCAGCCTCGCGCTCCTCGCTTTCTGATTTGCGCCGCGGCGTCCAGTACAACACGCGCATCGAGAAACCATGGGCGCGGCGCGCCACCGCTTTGCCGATCAAGCCGCCGCCGCCGATGAGCCCGATGGTCTTGCCCCAGACATAGGCGCCCATCAGACGCGCCGACTGGCCGCCGGGAAATTTTCCGGCGCGCACCGTGCGGTCGCCCTCGAGGATGCGCCGCGCCACCGCGAGCATCAGACCGAAGTTAAGATCGGCCGTGGCTTCGGTAGTGATTGGCGCGGTCACGGTGACGGGAATGCGCCGTTGCGTCGCCGCCTCGACGTCGATGTTCGATGGCGTGATCGATTGCGCGGCGATCAGCCGCAATTGCGGATTGGCGGTGACGACGGCGCGATCGATCTTGTCGTGGAGGAGGCAGAATAAAATATCGCTCCGGCGCACGGCCTGGAGCAGCGTGCGCTTAGGGATAATCCGGCGCGCATCGGGAAACACTTTGACCGTGGCCACGGCGCGCAGCCGCTTGAGCGCGGTTTCCGACACCGGTTGCGTTACGAAAATCCGCGGCCGTCGTTGCGCTGTCGACATTAAGGCACGATTGGATCGAGTTGAATCACGGTCTGTCCGCAATCATTTTGTTTGCGTCATGATCTTATCCAAAACCGGTTCCCACTTTTTCGGGGTCATGCGCTAGGCGAGCCACCGCACGACGCCGGCGACGCCATCGACCGCAACCTGCGCGCCGTCGGGAATGCGGCGCGTGGCGTCAAGTACGCCAAGCACCGCCGGGATGCCGCGCTCGCGCGCCAGCGAAGCAAGATGCGATGTCGAGCCGCCGAGCTCGGCGACGACGCCGCCAACGCGCGGCAGGATGTGGCTGAACGCCGGGCCGGCGACGCGCGTCACCAGAATATCGCCGGGCGCGACGCGGGTGAGCTCGCATTCGCAATTCACCACCACCGCGCGGCCAGAGCCCCAGCCGACGCCGGCGGGGTGGCCGTTCAGCCCCGGATGTTTCAGCCAAATCTCGTCCGGCACCGTTGCCGGCTGCATGTGCAGCGGCCGCGCCTGCAGCAATTTGAACCCGGCCTCGTCCAGCGCCCATTCGATCTCAACCGGCATGCCGAGCACGCTCTCGGCCTTGCGCATCAACCGGCCGAGCG
>DATAQN010000019.1:0-26751 GCA_036264635.1 Xanthobacteraceae bacterium
CGTGATCCGGCGCCTGGTGAACCGCGTGCTCGATCGCAGCGGCGCAATCGCTGTTAGCCGACTGCCGTAATACGCTGAATAAAGCTTCGGTCTCGCTCACTTGCCGCCGCCCGTGTTAACAATGTGGAGTGGTGGACCGTAAGTAAGTATCGGCGCCTAATGCAACAACAAGGCGACGCGTCACCTGGTGCCAACCTGCTGCCAATCACAGCGAATTGATCCAATCGACAACTTTGCCGCGTGCGACCAGCGGCGTCGTCAAATGGCCAGCAAACACCTCAATATATTTGCTCTTCGGATTTTTTGCCGCGGTATCGAAGGCATATTCGGGACCCCGGCGGTCGATCGGATCGAGCTTGCCGACGACCCATAACAGCGGAACCGGCCGTGGCGAAGCCCCGATGATCGCGGCGTTCTTTGGGATCACCGCCGGCCCATCCGGATCGAACATGCTGACATAGACGTCCGGGGTGGCTGTCGTGGTCAGCGGAATGCCTTGCGCCATGTCGGGAAACGTTTGCGGCACGTTGCCCTGCCCTTCGGCGATCAGTTTCTTGGCGCGCGCCACGGCGTCGGCAACGAAGCTGCGCATGTTGTCCTGGTCGGGCAGATGCGCGGGCGACAGTGCGACAATGCCGGCGAGATCGGGATGCCGCGCCGCATAGCCGAAGGCGGCATTGGCGCCCATCGAGTGGCCGATAATGACAATGCGCGTTGCGCCCTTGGCCTTGAGCCCGGCCACGGCCGCGTCGATCTCGCCCATCGCCTCGTCGTAGGTCGCCGCATAGCGCCGGTTGAGCGACCACGGCATTTCCGGTTCTGAAACAACCGCGCCCTCATCTTCGAGCGCGCTCAGGATTCCACCGTTGGCGGCACCCGGCCAGGACGCCTTGCCGTGGAGATAGACGACACCCAGGCCATGAAGGTTTGCCGACGCCCCGGCAAAGCTCGAAGTGCAAAGCACGCCGATCAGCGCCAGGATGACGCGCGTGTGGATGAGGAGTCCGCACCGGTTCATACTTTGAGTCTCACAAACAAGCTGGGCACAAGTTTAATCATAAGTGCCGGGTCGATCGGGCTCGGGACCCCTTCCATCAGCTCCCCACCCGGTCTCCCGCGGACCGTCTTCCTGCCCGAATGCAGACATTGGTCGTCGAGGTGCTAATCTTGAGTAGCGCAAATCACACCCCGAAGCGCGAGTTTCCTGCAGAGGGTTTGCACGGAACCTTTCGTCTCAAAGCGCGAGATGAAGTATTGTCCGTTCTCTAAGGCAAAGAGGCCGCTTGGGAAGGCCCGTATTGGCCCCCAATTCTTGGCCGAACCCTCAAGATAATAGTCGAACTTTTGCTCACCAGCCTGACGATGATCGTAGATCAAGGGGCGTTCCTCAAACCATCGCAGAAAGGACCTGCGAAGGCGCTCAAGTTCGGGAAACTGACTTAAAGGCACAGGACAGAACCGAACTTCGCCTATCGTCCACAATATTTCATGGCGCACCTGGGGCACGTGCAGTGTGACGACCGGTGAACGTTCAGAATCGATGCTGCCATCGGAGTTGTGGCACAACTGCCCGAGACTCGAGAAGTAAAGCGCCGCGCCCCAATCAAACGGCTGCTCATTGGCCGCTAGCTCCTGCTTCCGAAACCATAGCAGCGCGCTGCAGGGTGAGTCCGGAGCCTCGACAAATCTAGAATAGGCTGCGACCTTCTTCGCCATTAGGCATGGCCCTCAACCCTTGGCCGTGAGTTCGGCTTTCACCCGCACCAACATGGCTTCGACGGCCTGCTTCACGGCCACTAAGCGTGCCGAATCGCGCGAGCGCATGACCACATTGGTATTGGCGAACCCGGTCTCGTCGACGAACGGATACGAGCCGATCACCACATCCGGATAGGCCTTGGCGATCTCGCCGAGCTCGGTGCCGATATCGCCCTCTTTGCAATCGGCGCGCACGCTCTCCGACAGCATCCGTGCGCCGGTCTTCAGCTGCGGCGTGACATATTCGAGCATCGCCTGCATCACGCTCGGAATGCCGGCCATGACGATGACATTGCCGATTCGAAAACCCGGCGCGCCGGAGACTTTGTTCAGAACGAGTTCGCCGCCTTCCGGGACGCGCGTCATGCGCATGCGCGCTTCGTTCATCACCCCGCCGCTCTTGGCGATCCGTTCGCGCATGATTTCGACTGCCTGCGGATGATAATGCAGCGGCAGACCAAAGGCCTTGGCGACGCAATCGGCGGTGATGTCGTCGTGCGTCGGGCCAATGCCGCCGGTGGTGAACAAGTAAGTGTATCGCGCACGCAGCGCATTGACCGCCGCGATGACCTCCGGCTCCTCATCGGCGACGACGCGGACTTCCTTGAGATCGATCCCGATATTGGTGAGGTATTCGGCAATGAATCCGATATTCTTATCCTTGGTGCGGCCGGACAGAATCTCGTCGCCGATGACGAGCACCGCCGCGGTGACGATCCCGCTTGCAGTGGCAGCCGCCGTTTCGGCCTTGTCGCCAGCCATGCTCTCTTCTCCCCGTGATGGGCCTGCTCTAGCGCGGCGGCGATGCTGGCTCAAGTGAGCCCCAACCGGGTGCAACTGCCTAGTATGACCGCCGTCGCACTAGTCAAGCCGCCCAAAACATGGGCAAAAATAGGAACAGGCGGGCTTGTCCGGCGTCATCCAAGTCTGCGCTGGACATCCACCGGTCTTGACATGAGACGTTAGGCAAGACCTGCCACAAGAGTTGGCACAAGGGTTGGCGCAAAGCTTGGCACAAGACTTGGCGCAAGGTTTGGGACGACGATTGCACAAAGACTTGGCGCAAAGCTTGCTACGGGTGAATATTGCTACAAGTGCAGGCGCCGCAGTGGTTTGGGACGAAAGCGGCCGGGTGTGTGTCGACATGTTCGACGAGATGAATGGGACTGGTGACGACCTGCGGCCGGCTTACGCCGAATTGTCGCAGTGGCTCACCGAAATCAAACCGGACGTGCTCGATTTCCGCCGCCGCGAGGCGGAGCTCCTCTTCCGCCGCATCGGCATTACTTTTGCCGTCTATGGCGATCCGGAAGCGCAAGAACGCCTCATTCCCTTCGACGTCATTCCGCGCATCCTCGCCGCCAAGGAATGGGACGTGCTGCGGCGCGGCCTTGAACAGCGGGTCAAGGCCATCAACGCCTACATCAAGGACGTCTATGGCCGCCGCGAAATTCTCAAGGCCGGCGTGGTCCCTGAGGATCTGGTGTTTCAGAACCCGGTCTTCCGTCCGGAGATGAACGGCCAGAAGGTCCCGCACGACATTTATGTCCACATCGCCGGCATCGATATCATCCGGCTCGATGCCGACACCTTCTATGTGCTCGAGGACAATGCGCGCACGCCGTCCGGGGTCTCCTACATGCTGGAGAACCGCGAGATCATGCTGCGGCTGTTTCCCGAACTATTCTCGCGCTATCGCGTGCAGCCGGTCGAAAATTATCCCGATGAATTGCTGGCGACGCTGAAATCCATCGCGCCACCTTCGGCCTCATCGGAGCCGACCGTCGTCATCCTGACGCCGGGCGTCTACAATTCCGCCTATTACGAGCACTCGTTTCTCGCCGACAAGCTCGGCGTCGAACTGGTCGAAGGCCGCGATCTCGTCGTGAAGGGCGAGGTCGTCTATATGCGCACGACGGAAGGGCTAAAGCGCGTCGACGTGATCTATCGCCGCATCGACGACGACTTCCTCGATCCCCTGGTGTTTCGGCCCGACAGCGCGCTCGGCGTTCCGGGCCTGATGTCGGCCTATCACGCCGGCACTGTGACGCTCGCCAATGCGGTCGGCACCGGGGTTGCCGACGACAAGGCGGTCTACAGCTACATGCCGGAGATCGTGAAATTCTATCTCGGCGAAGAGCCGATCCTGAAAAACGTGCCGACCTGGCGCTGCCGCGAGAGCGAGCATCTGTCTTACGTGCTCGACAATCTCGAAGACCTCGTCGTGAAAGAAGTCCACGGCTCCGGCGGCTACGGCATGCTGATCGGCCCGAAATCCGACAAGGCGACGATCGCCACGTTCCGCAGCAAGCTCAAAGCCGACCCGAAGAATTTCATCGCGCAGCCGACGCTGGCGCTGTCGACCTGCCCGACCTGCGTCGAGGACGGCATCGCGCCGCGCCATGTCGATCTGCGGCCTTTCGTGCTGGTCGGCCGCGACCGCATCCGCATCGTGCCCGGCGGGCTGACACGGGTGGCGCTGAAAAAGGGCTCGCTCGTGGTCAATTCCAGCCAGGGCGGCGGCACAAAAGACACGTGGGTACTGGACGGCTAGGCGTATTAATTTGAGTTCGAACATAATCGTCATTGCGAGGAGCGAAGCGACGAAGCAATCCAGGGCCGCAACGCAGTGCTGGATTGCTTCGCTTCGCTCGTAATGACGATGAGAGTAAATCAGGTGCTGGACGGGTAGACCATGCTTTCACGCACCGCGGACAATCTTTATTGGCTCGCCCGCTATGTCGAACGCGCGGAATATATCGCGCGCATTCTCGATACCACATTGCGGCTCACCGCCCTGCCGCTCGCCTATGTCGGCTCGACCAATGAATGGGAATCGGCCGTCGCGACCGCCGGCTGTGCCGGCTCCTTCTTCGAGCATTACAAAGAGGCCAACGAAGAGACAGTCACCGAATTCCTCGCCTTCTCCACCGCCAATCCGTCGTCGATCCGCAACTGCTTCGAGGCCGCGCGGCTGAACGCCCGCGCGGTGCGCACGGCGCTGACAAGCGAAATGTGGGACGCCATCAACGGCGCGTGGCTCGAGCTCAAGCGCTGGGGCAACGGGCCGCGTTCGCGCGAGGAATTCGCGCGCTATCTGCGCTGGGTGCTCGGATCGTCGCTGCGCTTCGACGGCTCGGCCTACCGCACCATGCTGCGCAACGACGCCTACTGGTTTTCGCGCCTCGGCGTCTATATGGAGCGCGCCGACAACACCGCACGCATTCTCGACGTGAAATATCACCTGTTGCTGCCGGCCGACGAGAAAGTCGGCGGCCCGCTCGATTATTACCAATGGACGTCGATTTTGCGCTCGGTCTCGGCGCTCACCGCCTACCACTGGGTCTATCGCGAAAACGTCAAGCCTTGGCTGGTGGCGGATCTTCTGATGCTGCGCGATGAGATGCCGCGATCGCTGGCAAGCTGCTACGAAAACCTCGTACAAAATCTCGACCGCATCGCCAATGCCTATGGCCGCCAAGGGCCGGCGCAGCGTCAGGCGCGCAGCATCCGCGCCAGGCTCGAGAACTCCAAGATCGATCAGATATTCCAGAACGGCCTGCACGAATTCATCGACGCCTTCGTCGAAGACAATAACCAGTTGGGTACCGCGGTCTCGCAGCAATATTTGCTGTGATCAGGTGTCGGCCGCCAGCATTTGGAATCGGAAAAAGCGCAGGACAAAGGCGTCCGATGTCGTTTATCTTCGCACCGCACCGCTGTCTGATGAGTGATCATTGATTCCTGGTATGCGCATCCGCATCGCTCACCGCACCGACTATCGTTACGATCCGCCGGCCGCGGGCGTGATCCAGATGCTGCGGCTGACGCCGCGCAATCATGAAGGCCAGCATGTCGTGCGCTGGCGCATCGACGTATCGGCGGATGCACGGCTGACCGCCCAGGAAGACGCCTTCGGCAACATCGCCCATGTGTTTTCCGCCGACGGCCCATTTTCCGAATTGAGCGTCGAGGTGGACGGCGAAGTCGAGACGCTGAACAATAACGGCGTCATCCGCGGCACGGTCGAGCGCTTCGGACCGAGCCTGTTTCTTCGCGATACCGCCCTCACCCAAGCCGACGACGCGATCCGCAATTTCGCCCATAGCATCCGCGCGGAAAAGGGCGGCGAGGTCCTCGGCGAACTGCACGCCATTTTGGACCGCCTCCACGAGGACATGGCGCACGACGACGACAACGCCGAAGGCGCGGCGAACGCCGCCGAAGCCTTTGCCGCCAAACACGGCCCGTCCCGCGACCTGACCCACATTTTCATCGGCGCGGCGCATTGTCTCGGCATTCCAGCGCGCTTTGTCTCCGGCTATTTCCGCCATGAGGACGGCGCCAGCGCGCAAGCCGCCGGCCACGCCTGGGCGGAGGCCCACGTGCCAGATCTCGGCTGGATCTCCTTCGATCCGGCCAATGGCTTCTGCCCGACCGATTGCCACGTCCGCGTTGCCATCGGTCTCGATGCGCTGGGGGCGGCGCCGGCGCGGCGCATGCGCTACGGCCAAGGCGCCGAAACGCTCGCGGTCGCCGTCAAAGTCGGGCAGTAATTCGGGCGCCGACCGCTATATTTGCGCTGTCATGCTTCATTCTGTCATGCATTGGCGAGGTGAGGTGTGGTGCTATAAGAGCCTGGATTTTTTGTTGGAGCATGATCTTTTCCGAAAACCGGTTTCCACTTTTCGGGAACATGCTCTTGGGGACATACGATGACCTATTGCGGTGGAATTCTCGTGCGCGAGGGCCTGGTGATGTTCGCGGACACGCGGACCAATGCCGGCGTCGACAACATCTCGACCTTCCGCAAGCTGCACGTCTTCAAGGATCCCAAGAAGCGCGTCATGGCGATCGCCACCGCCGGCAATCTTTCGATCAGCCAATCGGTCGTCAGCACCCTTATGGAAGGCTACGACAGTCCCGAGACCGGCGAGCGCGAGACTTTGATGAATGCGCCGACCATGTTCCAGGCCGCGCAGCGCGTCGGCCACGTCATCCGCATGATCCACTCGACCGAAGGCAAGGCGCTCGAAGCTTCCGATGTGAATTTCGACGTCTCCTTCCTGTTCGGCGGCCAGATCAGCGGCGAACGGATGCGCCTGTTCATGATCTACGCGGCCGGCAATTTCATCGAATGCACCACCGACACCCCCTATCTGCAGATCGGCGAGCACAAATACGGCAAGCCGGTGCTCGACCGCGCCATCAATTACGAGATGGACCTCTATGACGCACTCAAGGTTGGCCTCGTCTCCATCGATTCAACCATGCGTTCCAATCTCAGCGTCGGCATGCCGATCGACCTGCTCGTGGTGCGGCGCGACGTCTGTGATCCGGAACTGCTCTATCGGATCGAGCCGGGCGAACCCTATTTCAACGACCTGCGGGAACGCTGGTCGGCGGCGTTGCGCGCCGCTCATATCGGCATTCCTCGCCCGCCCTACAGCAATCGCCGCTGATAGCGACCAAACGCAACGATTTACCCTTCATTAACGCTCGCGCGCGGAAAGGCGCGCGGCGCGCATCGAAACTGTTTACGCGCATTAAGCGCAAGTCATTCGCAACATTTCCTGCCTAGTGTCCGCGCAGCAATTTGTCCGATTGGGTGGAAGCGTGGTGCCTTCGGCGCGTTCGCATATCGCCGGGGAAAGTAAGCGGTCGCGGTGGGATCGCTCGCGTGCGAGCCTCGTCCTGCCGATCGGCGTCATTGTGGCCGTGGCCATCGTCTGCGTCATCGTCGCGGTTTTGACATCGGCACAACGCGCCGACGAAGTGGCCTTCAATACCGAACGGCAGCTGGTCCTGCAGGCCGTGGATGATCATGGCATCCGCGCGCTGCACCTGTTGCAAGGCGCCGCGGCAACTCCGGTCGCCGCCGCCAGGATTCGCGAAGCCTACGATTCCGAATGGATCGACCGGCGGATCGGCCCGTGGCTGGAAAAATACTTCCACAGCGACGTCGAGGTGATCGTCGACGCCAACGATCACGTCCTCTACAGCCATGCCCTCGATCCGGCGGACAATGACCAAAGCCGTCTCATCGCGTTGCTCGCGCCGAACCTCGATTTCATGCGCGGCCGCCGCAGCACCCCGCCCGAACACACCATTTCGGTGCTCGACAGTCAGGACCCGACAAGGCCGGGCCGCAGCGCCGTGCTGATGCAGCACTTCATGGACAAGCCGGCCTTCGTCAGCGCGGTCGCGGTCGGCTCCGATGCCGATCTCGCCGCCGGAAATGCCGACGCGCCGATCGTGCTGTCGGTCAAATATCTCTCGCCGCGGCTCCTCAAAATCATCGGCACGCATCTGCAGCTCACCGGATTGCGCACGATCGACGATCCGGCACAGGCGGACGGCGACCGCGTGATGGACGTAAAGGATCCGCAAGGCTCGATCATCGGCCGATTTGCCTGGAAACCCACCCGGCCCGGCGCGTCCGTGGTGCAAAGCGTCGTGCCGTTCATCGCGGTCGCGCTGGCAGGCTTTGCCCTGCTCGTCGCTCTCGTCATCCGCCACATGCGCCGCACCTCGCAGGAGATCGATGCCGGCGAGCGGCAGTTGCGTCATCTCGCGCTGCACGATCCGGTCTGCGGCCTGCCGAACCGCATTTATTTCAGCGACCGGCTCGAGCGCGTCATCGCCGACGTGCGCGCCGGCGGCCCGACCGCAGCCGTGTTCTACATCGATCTCGACCACTTCAAGGACGTCAACGACACGCTCGGCCATCACATCGGCGACGAACTCATCCTCAACGTCACGCAGCGCCTGAGCCGCATCATGCGGGGCGAAGATCTGGTCGCGCGGCTGGGCGGCGACGAGTTCGCCATCATCACGGCGTGTGAATCGGACTCCTATTCGCTGCAGGCCATCGCCGGCCGCATCATCACCGCGGTCTGCGCGCCTTATGCGATCAGCGGCCACAATATCATTATCGGCGCCTCGATCGGCATCGCGGTCATCGACCGCCGCGTCGGCGATGCCGCCGACATTCTGCGCTACGCCGACATGGCGCTCTATCGCGCCAAGAACGAAGGCCGCAACCGCGCCTGCATCTACGACGCGGCGATGGACGCCGACCTGTCGAGCCGCAAATTGCTCGAAGGCGACCTGCTCAAGGCGATCCAGAACGGCGATATCCGCGCTGCCTATCAGCCGATCGTCAATTCTGCCGGCGATACGATTGTCGGCGTCGAGGCCCTGGCGCGCTGGACGCATCCGGTGCACGGCGAAATTCCGCCGTCGCGCTTCATCCCGATCGCCGAACATTCAGGCCTCATCGTCGAGCTCGGCGAATACATGCTGCGCCGTGCCTGTTCGGAAGCCCGGGACTGGCCGAAGTTCACCGTCGCCGTCAACGTCTCGCCGCTGCAATTCCGCCGCTCGGATTTCGTCGACGTCGTCGAGCGCATCCTGGCCGAGACCAAATTCGACGCCAACCGGCTCGAACTCGAGCTTACCGAGAGCACGCTGCTCGGCAATCTCGAGACCGCGGAACTGTCGATGCTGCGGCTCAAGGCCATCGGCGTGCGCTTTGCGCTCGACGATTTCGGCACCGGCTATTCCAGCCTGCTCTATCTGCGCCGCTTTCCGTTCGACAAGCTCAAGATCGACTCGAGCTTCGTGCGCTCGATCGAGAAGGCACCCGACGCCGCCGCTATCGTTCACGCGGTGGTCAGCCTCGGCCGTGGTCTCGGGATGAAAGTCACCGCCGAAGGCGTGGAAACCGCCGAGCAGCATCTGTTCCTGCGCGCCGCCGGCGTGCACTCGATGCAGGGCTACCGTTTCGGCAAGCCGGGCCCGCCAGAAGAGATCGACAAGCGGCTCGCCTCCCCCGACGATTATCGCGTCGCCAGCCCCGACCAGGAAATCGCGCTGGCGTCGTAGAGTGGGCATTGCCCGTTCGGCTAGCCTTCACACGCGAGACCGCCGTCCCGCTCATCTCACCGTAATCACCAGACCGTTGAGGTCCGCGCTGACGATTGCGCCCACCGAACTACCGGTCAGCGTCAGCACTGCACCGTGCTGGTTGGTGAGTACAATCGCCTGCGCGCCCCGCACCACGGCCGCGCCCACGTTCCCCGCCGCATAGACCCCTGCGACGTCCGACGCCTGACGGATGTTGCTCACGGTGCCGTGGAAGCGCGTTTCCGAAGCGCCAAACGTGAATCCATAGCTGAGTCCGCCGATCCCGATCGAGTAGCGCCTGCCCTGGAAGACAAGTGAACCCGAACCGGCCGAGCCGCCGATAACAAAACCCGCCTTGACGACGCTGAAGCTGATGCCGCCGTTGTCGGCATAGGCCACGGACACCGGGGCCAAGCCGGTCAAGGCCAGCATTGCGATCAGGCCTGCACGAAGGACGGATAAGGCACGCATAAGCGTTTGCTCCTGAAGATGTGTGACAACGCGAATCGAATTTTGCTGCCATGATCGATACCGCATGGCCGACGTCCCGACTAGCTCGTCGTTTTCCACAGCGAGTAACAACCCGGATGTTCCCGACGACGACGGCTTGACGGCTCCCGGAATGACACCACGGGGATTGCCGCCGCGCATTGCCTTCGTCACTATCTGCCGACAACGCGTGACGGGAGGCAAACATGGCTGCGCGCAAGGTTGCACTAGTGACGGGAGCCGGGACGGGCGTGGGCCGCGCGGTGACGCTCGCGCTGATGAAGGAAGGCTACGCGGTCGTGCTCGCCGGTCGGCGCAAGGACATGCTGGAAGCGGTCGCCAAGGAAGGCGCGCAGACGCCCGGCGAAGCGCTCGCCGTGCCGACCGATGTCGCCGATCCCGCTTCGATCAAATCGTTGTTCGAGGCCACCAAGAAGACCTATGGCCGGCTCGATGTGCTGTTCAACAATGCCGGCATCGGCGCGCCCGCCATGCCCATCGAGGACCTGCCGCTCGACAAATGGCAGGCCGTCGTCGCCACCAATCTCACCGGCGTGTTCCTGTGCACGCAGGAAGCCATCAAGATCATGAAAGCGCAGAACCCGCGTGGCGGCCGCATCATCAATAACGGCTCGATCTCGGCGCATACGCCGCGCCCCGGCTCCGCCGCCTATACCGCGACCAAGCACGCCGTGACCGGGCTTACCAAGCAGACCGCGCTGGACTGCCGCGGCCAAGACATCTGCTGCGGCCAGATCGATATCGGCAATGCAGCGACCCCGCTCACCGAGCGCATGGTGCAAGGCGAAGGCGTGCTGCAGCCGGACGGCCGCAAGATGGTCGAGGCGCGCATGGCCGCCGAAGATGTCGGCCGCGCCGTCGTCTACATGGCCGGCCTGCCGCTCGATACCAATGTGCTGTTCATGACGGTGATGGCGAACCTCATGCCGTTTGTGGGACGCGGCTGATCTCTTTCATGCTCCAAGGCTGGCACGATTTCTATACATTGCTCGGCACCGCCGCGGCGGCGCTGGCGGCGCTGCTTTTTGTCGCCGCCTCGATCGGCACCGGCTACATGAACGCCGGAACCAGCGGCCCCACCCGCACATTCACGAGCCCCGTGCTGTTTCATTACACCTATGTGCTGTTCGTCAGCCTGATCGCGCTGATGCCGGACACCAGCGACAGATCGATCGGCATCATCGTCGGCGTCAGCGCCGCCGGCGCGCTTGCCTATTCGATCTTCATCTTCCGGCGCGTATGGCGCAGCAATGTCAGCGACATCGACGATCACCTCGGCTACGGCGTCAGCCCGCCGCTCGCTTATGCGGCGACGCTTGCCGGCGCGGTCGCCATCCACGCCCATGCCGCTTTCGGCCCGCCGCTCCTGGCCGGCGCGCTGATCTTTTCGCTTGTGGTCAATATCCGCAACACCTGGGACCTCACGGTCTTCTTCGCGCAAAGACGCAACGACGGGCCGCCGGACACCAAACCGCAATGACGCATTTTATTCGACGGCGCTCAGCTTGATCTTGGTGCCGGGGCGGACTTTGGCGAGCGTCTTCACGTCGCCGAGTGCCTTCGCCCAGATGTTGCACGGACTTGCGAGCCGCGTTTCGTTGCCTTGCGAAATCGGCGTGCGGCCGAAGCCGATGGCAATGGCGTCGCCGTCCGGCCAATAGGCGATCTCGCCCGGTGTGACCACGGCGCGCGCATCCTTCTCGCGCGTGACCCTGACCGGAGTTTCGAAATAGACTTCTTCCCCCCACGTCATGGCTGCGCTCGTGATCGGCAAGGCCGCTGCAATGGCCTTGGCGGTCGGCGTGTCGAGCAACTGCGCATCGAGGGTGAGTGAGCCGAATTCGAAGCGGATCTTCATGGTCGCACCGTTTCGGCGGCCATCATAATTGAGGTTATCCCGGTGCGATAGCCGCGCGAAACAGCAGCGCCGCACACGCGCGGCGCTGCTGCGACCGCTCGTTCAGGCAACCGAACAGTGGCGCCACGACGCGTTTTTGACTTTGACGTCGAGCGCATGAAGCAACGCACGCGCGTCGTAGGCGGAGGCAGGTTTAGCCTTCCCCGGCTCGTATTGGATGGGAAAGAGCACATTGATGATCGGCCGATCCGCTTCGTCCGTGACTTTCACCAACCAGCGCCGGAAGTTGGGCGCGCGATCGGCAAAGACGGAATACATCATCACCCGATCGGCAAGCAGCAGCGCCCGCGAATGCGCAGCGGCAAGATCGCTGGCATCAGTGCCGACCTCGTCTTTGAACTCCTGGCCAGCAGCTGAAACATGAAAGTAGAATCGCGGCATAGTCCGCTCCTTGTTCTGATTGTGATTGCCGACAACGGCTACGGTAAACAGTGGAGCGCACGTAATCGCCGCAGCCGGCCGCGATCCAATTAACGTTTAACGTTGATGCTTAAACTTTTATCGGATCGGCTGCTGGCGCAGATTCCGCAAAAGTCAGTAGCGGTGTTTCAACAAGGACATGCGCGAAATTAAAATCCAAAGCGCGCCGGCATCAGCCACGGGCTGATGGCAAAGGCCGCTGTCTTCAACAATGAGTCGCATCGATTCTGATTCAATATTGGCCATTATATTCAACGGTAACGATAGACAACAATTTTGTGACGGAACCGTTGGAGGCCTCACATCGCCGCCTCGATCGCAGCACTGATATCGCGCGCGTGAAAATATCGAGGTTGGAAGTATGGAAAGTCAGAACCGCGAAACAATGATAGTCGGCCGCACCATCTTCGGCCAGCGCAAAGCTGTGTCGAAAGCATGTGTTGCCGAGCCGAGGCGGCACATTCGAACTCTCTTCAGCGATGCGCTCGAGGAACTTGGCTTCATGACGTGTGAGTGTAGCGCGCCCGCGGAACTCGGCGCGGCGCTCGACGCCCATTTGCCGGACCTCGTTGTTCTCGGACTCTCGGTCGGCGAGATCGAGGCGAACGAAATGCTCAAAACGCTGGCGGCCAGGAAGTTCGGCGGCATGGTGTTGCCGTTCGAGCCGCAAGATTCTTCAGTAGCTGCGCCGGTCGTGGAACTCGGCAAGAAACTTGGCCTGAGAATGCTTCCGGCGCTGCTGGCGGTCACAAGCGGGGCCCTGCCCTACGATATCGCCGCCTTTCTCCCCGTGGAACTGCCGAATCCCGGGATTGATCTTGGCGAAGCGCTCCGCGCCGGCTGGCTTGAGCTTTGGTATCAGCCGAAAATCAACGCCCGGACGCTCGCTTTGTCCAGCGCCGAAGCGCTCGCGCGCATGCATCATCCTTATTGGGGAGTTCTGCAGCCTGGCTGTTTCGTACCGGAATGCAACGATCAGCACCTCCATGCGCTGTCGAAATTCGTCATTGATCAAGCCGCCGCCGATTGGCGCTACTTTCTTGCCGAGCGCAAACGCCTCGATATTTCGATCAATCTTCCGGTTTCATTCTTGCGAAGGCCTGAATCGCTGGAGTATCTGCACGAAAAGCTGCCAGATCATCCGGCCTTCGACGGCTTGATCGTTGAAATCGACGCCGCCGACATCATTCGCAACCTGCCGCTGATGCGGGATCTGGCCAACGAGCTCAGGATTCATGACATCGCGATCGCGGTCGACGATCTTGGAACCGACTGGCCGGCGCTCGCCGGCCTTGACGACTTTCCGTTCGTCAAGATCAAGGCCGACCGCGCTGTCGTGTCCGGTTGCGCCGACGACCGCGCGAAGCGGAAAGTGTGCCGGCAGATCCTCGATCTCGCCAACGGCTATGGCGCCCGCACGGTGGCCGAAGGTGTCGAAACCAGGGCCGATTTTCTCGCGGTCCGCGATATGGGCTTTGATCTCATCCAGGGATTTATGTTCGGGAAACCGATGGCCGCCAAGAAATTCGCGCGCAGGATGCTATGTTCCTCGTAAACACCTTTCTGGCCATCTGCCATTCGTTATGGCACGAAACCAAACCTGGATTCCGGATTTGCCTGAAATATGAACCGCGCGCTCTCTCAGGCCTCCGCGACATTGCATGATCGGCAAGGGCATGATGGGAATCGCATGACCGGCAACTTTCGTTCGGACGCCGCCGGAACGCCGTAATGCCGCCTGAGCTCTTGATCTGGCTTGCCGCCGGCTTCGCCATCCTCGGTATTGTCCTTCGCCCGTTCGACCTCACCGAGGCGGTTTGGCCGGCGGCGGCCGTCGTGCTGCTGCTCATACTGCACGCGATCACGCCGGAAACCGTGCTGATCGGGATCGGCAAAGGCACCGACGTCTATCTGTTCCTCACCGGCATGATGCTGCTCGCGGAAATCGCCCGCACCGAAGGCCTGTTCGATTGGCTCGCGGCGCTGGCGACAAGCCATGCCGGGGGTTCCGCGCGCAAGCTGTTCCTGCTGACTTACGCCGTCGGCACCGTGGTGACGATCTTCCTGTCGAACGATGCGACCGCCGTCGTGCTCACGCCCGCAGTATCGGCCGCGGTGCGGACGGCGAAGGCGCAAACGCCGCTGCCGTTTCTGCTCGCCTGCGCTTTCATCGCCAATGCGGCCTCCTTCGTGCTGCCGATTTCCAATCCGGCCAATCTCGTGATTTACGCCAGCCGCATGCCACCCCTGCTGCAGTGGTTGCCGCAATATTTTCTGGCGTCGGTGCTGGCGATCGTTGCCACCTATATCGTGCTGCGGTGGACGCAGCGCGAAGCCCTGACACAACAAATCGCCGCCGACGTATCCATGCCGATCCTGACCATGGGCGGCAAGACCGCAGCCATCGGCATCGCGGCGACGGCGATTGCTCTTCTCAGCGCCTCGGCGCTGGATATTCAATTGGGCCTGCCGACATTCATTGCCGGCGCCGCGACGACGGCAGTCGTCATGATTGCCGACCCGAAGAAGACCTGGATTGTGCTGAAGGAAATTTCCTGGGGTGTGCTGCCGCTGGTCGCGGCGCTCTTCGTGCTCGTCGAAGCACTCGATCAGACCGGCGTGATCGCGGATCTCGCCGCTCTGCTGCAGCGTGCGGTCACGCAGGCGCCGGCTGCGGCGGCCTGGGGCTCCGGCATCGCGGTCGCCATTGTCAGCAATATCGCCAACAATCTCCCGGTCGGACTGTTTGCCGCAGGCGCGGTCCATATCGCCCAACCGCCCGAGCAAGTGACGCGCGCAGTTCTCATCGGCGTCGATCTCGGGCCAAACCTCTCCGTCACCGGCTCGCTTGCAACGATTCTCTGGCTCACCGCACTGCGCCGCGACGGCCAACGCGTAGGCGCCCTCGCCTTCCTGCGGCTCGGCATACTGATCATGCCGCCGGCTCTGATACTCGCGCTGGCCGGCGCACTGCTGGTGCCTTGAGGAAAGACGCGCGTTTTCAAAGCGGGCGCGGGTTACGATTGTCTCCCTTGCCCCATGTTTCCTTGGCGTCGATCGTTCGCGCCACGAATTCGAGGAGAAAGCGCGGCTCGTCGCCAGAGGGCCGATCGCCGATCGCCAATAGAAGTGCGCCGAAGCCAAACAGCAATGGCGGGATGAGGATGCCGAGCCAGAGGTTCTGCGGCAGCGGCTCATGACCGGCCCACATCACGTGGAGGCTCCTGACAAATACCGCACCGCCGCCCAGCAGCATGCAGGCGACCCAATATTCGAGAATGACGCGCACGACGGGGTGCAGGCCTGCGGTGCAGTGCAGCCAGGTCTGCCCGTCCGCTTCGACAAATTTTCCCGAGAGCCAGCATTGCGACGAATGCCGGTAATAGCTGCGCTTGCGCAGCCGGATCGAATTGTCGCTGACCGCGCCGAGCACGGGCTTCTGTCCGGCGATCGCCCAGCCACCATCGGTCACCGCCCGCAGCCGGCGGACACATTCATCAAGCGGTAGCGGCGAAACCAGATCGAAGGTCATCTCTTGAAATCCCGAAACCGGGATTGTGGACGACTTTCATGGTCCGCACGTGACGCAGGCGAGATCATTCCCACGGCGCAGATGCGCGCCTCGCCGTTGCGCTCCGAGAGCGTTCTTCGACCGCGAGAGGCATTCGCTCACTGCTCTTTTTGGACTTGCGCGACAGCGCCGCGGTTATCGGCAGTGCCGGCAAGGATCACGAGATAGCGGCGCGGGTTGTTGTCCTCGCCTTGAACCAGCTGTCGGATGGGTCCGACCGCATTCACGACGGCTGCGCCAGCGGGATTGGTCATGAAACCCTGGAGCGGTTGCAGAACCCCAGTGCCTGAGGGCTCACTTGCAAGCGCAAGCAGATACGGCTTTCCAGGATCTAGGCCGGTGACCACGGCCTCCAGCACTTGCACCAGCCCCTGATCGGAAAGCGAAACGCTCGTCGGCGCTTTGTCTTCCTTCGTTGCGCCCGGCGGCGCGAGCCATAGCTGCACCGATTGGCCTGCTACGCCGAGCGGCTGCAAGTTGGCCGTGCCCAATCCCGCCGGCGCCGCCGGCATCATTGTCATTGCCACGTTCTGACCGCCGCTCGCGGCGGGAACAGCACCTGGAACATAAACGAGCGCCTGCGGCGCCTGACCGATCGGACTGGTGGCGATCACTGCGTTCTTGAGCGTGTCGATGGCGGCGACCTTGTCTTCGTTCTCGAGGCCGACATAAACGCGCGTTCCATCCCCCGACGGCCAGATGCCATGTGGCAACTGGCCGACGGAAATGGTCGCGACCTGATCAAAATTATCGGTGCGAAACACTTTGATCTGGTTGAGCCCGCCGACCGTAACATAGGCAAACATGCCGTTGGCGTTTCGCACGATATTGACGTGATTGGTGATGGGACCGGTGTCGAGGGTCTTCAACAACTCGAACGGCCGCTGCGCATCGAACACCTGCGTCTTGCCGGTGTCCTTCAGCGTGAACCACACCTGCTTGCTGTCGGGCGTCGCCGCGATATTGGGACAAAACGGACTCGCTTGCGGAACCTTGCCGACAATCTTGTGGTCGGCGACGGTGATGACCTCGGTCTCCGGTGTGAACGAGGAACAGACATAGCCGTATTTGCCGTCGGGCGAGAAGATCGTCATGCCCGGACCGTTGGGGACGATGATCCTGGTCTTCTCCGCGTAAGTCGTGCCGTCAAGGACGGAGACATAGTTCTCGCCGCGGACAACGACCCAGACCTCGCTGCCATCCACCGTAAAGAACGCTTCGTGCGGCGAACGCCCGACATACGTGACGTGCTTCACGCTGTTGGTCGCCGTATCGATGAAATTCACCGCATTCGAGCCGATTGCGACGACGGCGATGGTGCGGTGATCCGGCGAGAAGCCCATGCCGTGCACCAGCAACTGGCCCTTGTACAGCGGACTGAGATTGCCCGGCAGCGGATCGCCGAGACGGATGGTACCAACGAGCTTGTTGTCGACGGGATCGGTGACGGAGACGGTATTGGAAAATTGCTCGGCGGAATAAACGCGGTCTTGGTGGCTAATGGGAATATCGGGATCGGAGGCGGCCGCCGGCGCTTGCCCGGCCCTGGCGTCCTGGACGCCGGCGAAAGCGGCTGCGAGCAACAGGACAGTAGGCGTCAGACTGCATCGCATATCATGGCTCCTTGGTGAGCGTTGAACTCCCGGACTGCGAAGGATCCGTTGCCGCAGGCTCAATCTGGTCTGGCGAAGCTACGGAAGGCGGCAATGGCTGGCCGAGCGCCAATCGCATTGCACTGATCTCTTGCAGCTGTGTGACGATGATTTCCTGGGCCATGCGCCGCAGCGGCTCGTTGCGTCCATAACGAAGCTCGGCCTGCGCCATCTCGATGGCGCCCTGATGATGCGGCGCCATCATCGCGACGAAGTCAGTATCGACATCGCCCGACGGGCTGATCCCCATGTCGATCATCATCTTGGTCATCGCGCTGACATTTTCCGCGAGATACGGCGCTTCCGCGGCTGACGCAGAGCGAAACGGCTTCGCACAGATCGCGGAAATGAAATCGGCGAGCGATTGCGGTCTCGCGGAATACGCGTTCAGAAATATCGCCGCCGCAACGGCGCCGAGCGCCACTGCCGCAATATGGGAACCGATCAGTAAACGATGAGTGGATGACACGGCTGCGTCTCCGTTGAAGAAGACTGGCATTCTGGCGCGGCAGCCAGGACGGAATCCCGCCCGCCGATGCACGGCGGTTGCGTGTGCACGATGCATTTCCTACGTCGGAAAACCAGCTTCTTGAAAGTCTAATATGATCTTTGCGCAAGTGCTATGCCTCGCTTCGCGTCCTGAAACAGCAGCGAGAACTTTCAGCGACAAACTGCGCAGTGCGTTAGACGCCTGACGTCATGCGCACGACGCACCTCTGACGTTTGCACGGGGCGGATCAACGAGCGCGCGTCCTCGCAGCGTATCCACGCTCGAGTCTTTTCCACGCTACGGCAAGAAAGATTCTCCCCGGAGTCGACCGTTAAGGCGGCGGTGTGTCGCTAGCCCGACGATAAGACGAACATCGCGTTGGTGCTCGCATCACGTAACGGAACGAAAACGTCTTTGGCCACTTATCGTGCATTATGGAAAAGGGGGAGATCATGGAACATCAACATTCACATCCTCTGATTCTCTATCGACAGTATGCTATCGAAATTCGTGCGATGGCCGCGCGCGAGTCCGATCCTACGTACCGATTGGACTTGGAATCATGGGCGGCGGCCTGGGATAGGGTCGCCAATGACGCCCAGACGCGCTTAGTTGGAACGTCGAACTGACGCGCCTTCTTCGCCTTCGGCTCCGCCTTGATCGCAACGGCTTCGAGCGTCGCCAGCGGCTCTGCTATCTCATCCGGCATTGCGTGCGGACGTGTCCATTTGAACCGGCAGCAAACGTCGACGCTAGAACGACGCCGCGCTCACGCGCGTGACGAATTCCGTAGCGTCGCGGCGGAGCGCCGCGGCTTGCTTGTTGAGCTCGGCGGCTGCGGCGAGCACCTGGTCGGCGCCATGGCCCGACTGGCGGGCCAATTCGCTGACTTCGGCGATGCCGGTAGCGGCGCGCGATGTCAGCTCGGCTGCGCTGTCGACGCTTTGTGCAAGCCGCCGGGTCGCAGTGTCCTGTTGGTGCACGGAGGCTGAAATCGCGGTGGCGATCAGGCGGACGCGTTGGATGGATTGCGCGGTGTCTTCATTGGCCTGCCGCACGACGTCAATCACGTTGCCGACCGCCAAGGTTTTGCCCCTGATCTCGCCGAGCGCCGAGGTGGTCTGCGCCGCCAAGGCTTTGACCTCCTGCGCGACGACGGCGAAGCCGCGGCCTGCTTCGCCGGCATGCGCAGCCTCGATCGTGGCATTGAGTGCCAGAAGATTGGTCTTCGACGCGATAGCGCTGATCAAAGACACGACCTGGTCGATGTCTTTCACCGTCTTGGCCAGCGCCTCGGTATTGCTGACGGCGCTGGCGACGCATTGCGTCGTCTCGGCGACGATCTGCGATGAATTGGCGGCCTGCGCGTTGATCTCGCCGATCGAGGCAGAGAGCTCCTCGATTGCGGTTGCGGCGCTCGAGGCGCTGGCTTTCGTCTCGTCGGCGACCGAGGCGACGGTGGAGGCATGACGCTGCGACTGATCCAGCACCGCCGTCATGTCGCGGGCGAAAATCTCGAGCTCGGTCGCTGAATCGCCGACCGAGGCCGCGATCGCCAGAATATCGCTCTCGAAAGCCGAGCCGACCGCGGCGAGCGCCGCGGACTTCTCCGCCTGCGCTCGCTCGCGCTCGGCGACGCGCGCAGCCTCGGCTTCCTTCAGCGCCAGTGCATTGTCGCGGAACACTTCGACCGCCCGCGCCATCGCGCCGATCTCGTCGCCGCGCCGGCTGCCGTGGACCGGACCGTGGAGATCGCCCTTGGCCATCCGGCTCATCATCCCGCCCATGCGCCGCAATGGGATGGCGATGAATATGTGACTGAGCAGCAAGGCGCCGAGCAGCGCTGCGGCCGTGCCGGCGGCGAGAATGACCGCTGTCGTGCGGAACATCGACGCGCTGCGGTCGGCGACCTCGGCCTCGGTGCTGCGCCCCTCCGCGCCAAGGCTGTTGATCAGATGGTTGAGGTGAGATGTGACGTCGTCTCGCGCCGGATCGAATGTAAGATCGATAATGCGCTGCGCCGCGGCGTGATCGCCGTTGTGCAATGCCGTCTTGAGGTCGCGCGCGATGCCATGAGCGACTTCCAGTTTCGCCGCGATGCCCTGAACGTCTTCGCCGGTCGCAGGGTCGTAGGTCGCGACGTTATTCAAAGCGTTTTTAATCGCGGCGTAAGTATCCTCGATTGCACCCATGGCTTCCTTGGCCTGATCGCTATCGGAAGCGGCATAGGCCTTGGTGACGGCAAGGCCGAAGGATTCGAGGCTGGTCTTGGCTTCGGCGAGCGCCAGGCGGGCGGGCGCAACATGCTCGGTCAGCTCTGCATTCAGCCGTTCGAGCTCGTGAAATCGTTGCAGGCAAAAGGCGTTCGCAGCGATCGAGAGCAGCCCCAGCGCTGCAATAAGCAGAACCGCCTTGGCGGCGATGGGCAGATTGAACGCTCTCATGTGCGGCCGGGGCGGGAAATTGAATTGCAGGGCCGGTCTAGCGGGAATTGGTTTGCGCGAACTTAACGGGATGTTACGGGCTCATGACTCCCGCGTTACGAGCGTCACCATATTTCTCGCGGATTTCATTTCTTCTCGGGCTACACTCCACGACCAGGCTCATCGGGGCTTCATCGCTAAATGCCATCCCTCCAGTCTCTGCAGTCGCTTCTGGGCGTTGTCGCCATCATCATCATTGCCTTCCTGATCAGCGAAAACCGCCGCGCGGTGCCGTGGCGGCAGGTGTTCATCGGTCTTGCCGTGACCTTTGCGCTCGCGCTGCTCATGCTCAAAGTGCCGGAGAGCCAGAGCGTTTTCAGCGCCATTAATCGCGCGGTCGACGCGGTGGCTGCAGCGACCAAGGCCGGCACCTCCTTCGTCTTCGGCTATGTCGGCGGCGGCCCCCTGCCCTTCGACCCGAAGACGCCCGGCTCCGATTTCATTCTCGCGTTTCAGGCACTGCCGGTTGTGCTGATCATGAGCGTCTTGTCATCGCTCCTGTTCTACTGGCGCATCATGCCGCCGATCGTGCGCGGCTTTTCCTGGGCGCTGGAGAAGACGCTTGATGTCGGCGGCGCGGTCGGGCTGTCGACGGCGGCGAATATCTTTGTCGGCCAGGTCGAAGCGCCGCTGTTCATCCGGCCCTATCTCGCCAATCTGTCGCGCAGCGAGATGTTCGTGGTGATGACCGGCGGCATGGCCGGCATCGCCGGCACCGTGTTCGTGCTCTACGCGACGATCCTTGCCAATGCCATTCCCGATGCCGCGGGCCATATCGCGGTTTGTTCAGTGCTCGGCGCGCCGGCCGCGATCTTCATCAGCCTCATCATGGTGCCGGATCCGGATAACAAGCACACCGGCGGCAAGCTTGGCGGCAATGGCTACAAGGTCGAGCAAGTCGCCAGTTCGACCATGGACGCCATCGTCAAAGGCACCGGCGCCGGGCTCGAGCTGCTGCTCAACATCACCGCGATGCTGATCGTCTTTGTCGCGCTGGTCTATCTCGCCAATTCGATTTTGAGCCTGCTGCCGGACGTGCTCGGCGCGCCACTGACGCTGCAGCGTGCACTCGGCTGGATCATGGCGCCGGTGTGCTGGCTGATGGGCATTCCGTGGTCGCAAGCCGTCACCGCCGGCGGCCTGATGGGGCTCAAGACCGTGCTCAACGAATTCGTCGCCTATCTGCAGCTTGCGGCGCTGCCCGCCGACGCGCTCGATCAGCGCTCGCGGCTGATCATGCTCTACGCGATGTGCGGCTTCGCTAATTTCGGCTCGCTCGGCATTATGATCGCGGGGCTTTCCACCATGTGCCCGGAAAAGCGCGACGAGGTGGTGTCGCTCGGCCTGAAATCGATCGTCTCAGGCACGCTGACGACGTGTTTGTTGGGAGCGATTGTCGGGGTATTGAATTAATCTAAAGTCCGCTCGTCCCCGCGGAAGCGGAGATCCAGGACCCAAGAAGACTTTAATACAAATTAGAAATCACGCGCGTGCCCGCTGGATTCCCGACGGCGCGGGAATGTACGGCACGGGAATGAACGTAGATTGCGCAAACATTGAAGATAAGGCTGCCCACGCGGGGCAGCCTTATCTTTTACCGAGGCCTCAATCCGATTAGCGCTGCGACTGCGCGCCGTACCAATCCGGATTGGCGATACCGACCGTGGTGCCGTCGCTGGCGTAACCCGGAATGTCGTTGCCCGGTGCGGCGTAGACAGTGCGCGGAGCAGCAACATAGACGCCCGATGCATTGTCCTGGAGTACGCGATGAGACTTCGCGAAAGCCGGGCCCGTAGCGAGCGCGGCAACGGCAAGAGCGGCTAAAGCCACTTTGGTGCTGAACGTCTTCATAACGGGAATCCTTTCAACCATGTCGCCCTGCGCGGCATTTACGCATGATTGCGCGTCGCACAATGGGGCGTAATTCAAGAATGAATCACGAAATCGTAATGGAATAGAATAACTTAAGGCGAATTCTATTCTGGCATTTGCACGTCACTATTGCGGCGCAATGGCCATATTTCAAACGCCGGAGCCCGCTACCGGGCGTCAGAAATGAATTGCTGACAACAAACGCCCGGTGAGGACATTTGCACTGCATCTTGCTATCGATGCAGCACGATCTTTTTTCAAACCTGCGGCTTGATGTGATCGACTATCTGTGGCGCCTGACACCCGGCTTCCTCCTTTGTATCGCGATCACTGCCGCGGCAGTGCTGCTGCAGGAGGTCGAAACCCATTTCGCCGGCCAGCCCTATCTCGAAGCGCTGGTGCTCGCGATCCTGCTTGGTGTCGCGGTGCGCACGGTGTGGAAGCCCGGACCGCTCTGGCATCAGGGCATCAATTTCAGTGCCAAGTTCGTGCTCGAATGCGCGATCGTCATTCTCGGCGCCTCGGTGAGCTTCACCACGATCATGGCGCTCGGCCCGTTTCTGATTTTCGGCATTGCCGCGATCGTGTCGATTGCGATCGGGCTGAGTTATCTGATCTGCCGGCTGCTTGGCCTGCCGATGCGGCTATCGATCCTGGTGGCGTGCGGCAATTCGATCTGCGGCAATTCGGCGATCGCGGCGGTGGCGCCGGTGATCGGCGCTGACGGCGACGATATCGCATCGTCGATCTCGTTCACCGCCGTGCTCGGCGTCATTGTCGTCCTCACACTGCCGCTGCTGGTGCCGATCCTGGATCTGTCGCTGACGCAATATGGCGTGCTCGCCGGCCTCACGGTCTACGCCGTGCCGCAAGTTCTCGCGGCGACTTTGCCGATCGGCGCTTTGAGCAATCAGGTCGGCACCGTGATCAAGCTCGTGCGTGTCTTGATGCTCGGCCCTGTCGTGCTCGGCTTTTCGCTGCTTGGCGGCGGACTGCGGCCGGCGCATGCGCGCTCCAACCGGCGCCGGCCGGCGCTCACCGAGCTCATACCGTGGTTCATCATCGGATTTTTGGTGCTGCTGGCGTTGCGCTCGCTCGAACTCATTCCGCAAGTGATGTTGCCGCCGATCACGCGCACGGCCGGGGTCATGACGACGATCGCGATGGCTGGGCTCGGTCTCGGCGTCGACGTGCGCGCCGTGGCGCGGACCGGCTTGCGCGTCACGCTCGCCGTCACGCTGTCGCTGATCGTCCTCGGCCTGATGAGCTACGGGCTCATCCGCTTCACCGGTATGGCGTAACCACTTCCCTCCTCATTGAAGGCTTGCGTGCCGAAAATGTCTGGCCGCCCTGCATCCAGGGAAGGTGTGGGAATCAGTAAGCCATGCTCATTTCGCCCGGCTAGAGGGCGGCGCCGTGCCGCTCATTCAAAGGAATACCGGGATGAATTCCAAAGCCTATATTGCCGAAGCGATCGGTACTTTCTGGCTGACATTCGGGGGTTGCGGCAGCGCGGTCATTGCTGCCGGATTTCCGCAAGTTGGCATCGGACTCCTCGGAGTCTCATTGGCCTTCGGACTGACCGTCGTGACCATGGCCTATGCCATCGGGCATGTTTCCGGCTGCCATCTCAATCCGGCGGTCACTGTGGGCCTGACGGCCGGCGGACGCTTTCCCGCCGGACAGGTCATCCCTTACGTGATCGCGCAAGTGATCGGCGCGATCGCCGCCGCCGGCCTGCTCTATCTGATCGCAAGCGGCGCGCCAGGCTTCGACCTCGCCAAGGGCTTTGCCACCAATGGCTACGGCGATCATCCGCCGGGTCATTACAGCTTGATGTCGGCGCTCTGCACCGAAGTCGTGATGACGATGATGTTTCTCTTCATCATCATGGGCTCGACCCACGGCAAGGCGCCGGCAGGCTTCGCGCCTTTGGCCATCGGGCTTGGCCTGACGCTCATTCATCTCGTCAGCATTCCCGTGACCAATACCTCGGTGAATCCGGCGCGCAGCACCGGCCCGGCTTTGATCGAAGGCGGCGTTGCCCTCAGTAAGCTGTGGCTGTTCTGGCTCGCCCCACTGGTCGGCGGGCTTCTGGGCGGGGTCATCTACCGCTGGCTCAGCACGGAGCCCCATGGCGAAATCGTCGGTACGGCGCAACGGACTTAAGCCGCCGTCACACACGATTTCACATCCAACAGGATCGGCGTCGGCTTGCGGCGCCGACCAGGCCCGATCAGTGCAGCCGGAACTCGCCGTCGATGGCGCGGATCTCAGCCGGCTTGATCAGCCGCGCATGCGCCACCGTCACCGAGTGCAGCGGCCCCTCAAGCGTTTCCAGCCAGAAATTGAGGAATTTGTTCAGCACTGGAAAGTTCGGGCAGAGATCGTAGTCCTGCCAGACATATGTCTGTAACAGCCATGGGTGATCAGGCCGCCGATACAGGATATTGGCGGTGGTTAGTCCGTAGCCTTCGAGCTGTTTTCGAAACTCCTCTGAAGCCATCGTGCCCTCCAAACCCCGGTACGGGGGATGTTTCGAAACTTGACTCACTATTGCAAGCCTTAAAAATAAATAAGTTGTGTATTTTCAAGGCATTAGCAGCATATCCTGGAGTCTGCTAACAGCCCAGCACACACGGCGGCTACACCCGATTCAATGGGGCTTCGTGGGAAGAGTTTCCTGTTTATCGAGGGCAATATTCTTGCCGCTGAGGTGGAACCTAAGGTCCGGTTAACCGTGCCCCCGACGGCCCCTATTGCAGAGGTTGGCAATCTGACCGGCCGAGTGCTAAGAATTTCTCGGGTCCCTCTTGCGGGAAAAAATCCCGCACCCAAATCGCGCGCAGTGGTGCCAAGCAACACAGCCAAGACGCCACCGCGTAGCTTACCGCCAGAGCAACCCAAAAGGTCTGCTCCTCAAAAGACTTCGCAAGCTTTTTCAGAAACCCAGGAGGACATCATGAAGTTTCGTCCGCTTCACGATCGCGTCGTCGTCAAGCGCATCGATGCCGAGGCAAAATCCGCCGGCGGCATCATCATCCCCGATACCGCCAAAGAGAAGCCGTCGCAGGGCGAAGTCGTCGCCGTCGGCCCGGGCGGCCGCGACGAGCAAGGCAAGCTCATCCCGATCGATGTGAAGGTCGGCGATCGCGTCCTGTTCGGCAAATGGTCGGGCACCGAGGTCAAGATCGATGGTGAAGAGCTCCTGATCATGAAGGAGTCCGACATCATGGGCATCATCGACGAGCCCGTCGCCAAGAAGAAAGCTGCCTAACACGCCTTTTTGTTCGTCATGGCCGGGCCTGACCCGGCCATCCATGAGGCCGGCACGGCTGCATGGATCACCGGGTCAAGCCCGGTGATGACGAGTGGAGAGCAAAGCAATCTCAGGAGAACTCAAATGGCTGCTAAGGAAGTCAAATTCTCGGTCGAAGCACGCGACAAGATGTTGCGCGGCGTCGATATCCTCGCCAATGCGGTGAGAGTGACGCTGGGCCCGAAAGGCCGCAACGTCGTCATCGACAAGTCGTTCGGCGCTCCGCGCATCACCAAGGACGGCGTCACCGTCGCCAAGGAGATCGAGCTCGAAGACAAGTTCGAGAACATGGGCGCGCAGATGGTACGCGAGGTCGCTTCCAAGACCTCCGACATCGCCGGTGACGGCACCACCACCGCGACCGTGCTCGCCGCCGCCATCGTCAAGGAAGGCGCCAAGGCGGTTGCCGCCGGCATGAACCCGATGGACCTCAAGCGCGGCATCGACATCGCGGTCGCGGCCGTGGTCGAGGACATCAAGAAGCGCTCGAAGAAAGTCGGCTCGTCTTCCGAAGTGGCCCAGGTCGGCACCATCTCGTCGAACGGCGACAGCAATGTCGGCAAGATGATCGCCAATGCGATGCAGAAAGTCGGCAACGAGGGCGTCATCACGGTGGAAGAGGCCAAGAGCCTCGACACCGAAGTCGAGATCGTCGAGGGCATGCAGTTCGACCGCGGCTACCTCTCGCCCTATTTCATCACCAATGCCGAGAAGATGGTCGCGGAGCTCGAGGACGCCTACGTGCTGCTGCATGAGAAGAAGCTCTCCGGGCTGCAGGCGATGCTGCCGGTGCTGGAGGCGATCGTTCAATCCGGCAAGCCGCTGGTGATCATCTCCGAGGATGTCGAGG
>DATAQN010000023.1:0-12721 GCA_036264635.1 Xanthobacteraceae bacterium
GGCGGCTTGCGCAAACGTCGTCTCGGTCGCGGGCCGGCCCTGTAGCGCGGCCTCGGCCTCGACATTACGCCACGGCTTGTGCGCGACGCCGCCGAGCGCAAAACGTCCCTCTTTGATCGCGCCGCCTTCGAGTTCGAGGCCAACCGCGACTGAGACCAGCGCGAAGGCATAGGACAGCCGGTCGCGGATTTTCAGATAAGTGTAATTCGTGGCAAAGCCGCGCGCCGGCACTTCGACCGCGGTGATAAGCTCGTCGGCGCCGAGATTGTTGTCGCGCTGCGGCGTGTCACCGGGGAGCCGGTGAAAATCGGCAATGGCTATGGCCCGCTCGCCGCCAGGACCCGCGACGTGGACCTTTGCCTCCAGCACGGCCAGCGCTACGCACATATCGGAAGGGTGCACGGCGATGCAGGCCTCGCTGGTGCCGAGGATCGCATTCATGCGGTTGAGGCCGTCCATCGCGGAACAGCCGCTGCCCGGACGGCGTTTATTGCACGGCGTTGCGATGTCGTAGAAGTAAGCGCAGCGCGTGCGTTGCACGAGATTGCCGCCAACCGAAGCCATGTTGCGCAATTGCTGCGAGGCGCCGGAAAGCAGGGCGCTCGACAGCATCGGATAACGCTGCTCGACCAGCGGGTGATAAGCGAGATTGGAATTGGGCACGAGCGCGCCGATGCGGAGCCCGCCAGCCGGCGTCGGCTCGACCTTGTCGAGAGGAAGCTTCGAGATGTCGATCAGCTTCGACGGCTGCTCGACATCCATCTTCATCAAGTCCACTAGATTGGTGCCGCCGGCGATGAATTTTGCGCCAGGGCTGGCGCCCATCTGGCGTACCGCGTCCGCCACATTGCCGGCGCGTTCATAATGAAAGCCGATCATGACCGCTGCCCCATCGCCTGTTGAATTGCCGCAACGATGTTCGGATAGGCGCCGCAGCGGCAGATATTGCCACTCATCAGCTCGCGGATTTCGTCCGCCGTCTTCGCCTTGCCCTCGGCGATCAGGCCTGCGGCGGAGCAGATCTGCCCCGGGGTGCAATAGCCGCACTGAAACGCGTCATGGTCGATGAAAGCCTGTTGCACCGGGTGGAGTTTCCCATCCTTGGCCAGGCCTTCGACGGTCGTGATGCTCGCGCCCTCTTTCATCACCGCCAATGTCAGGCATGACAGGACGCGCCGGCCGTCGATCAGCACGGTGCAGGCACCGCATTGACCCTGATCGCAGCCTTTTTTGCTTCCGGTTAGATCGAGATGTTCGCGCAGCACATCAAGCAGCGTCGAGCGTGGATCGAGCGTCAGCGCATGACGCGTTCCGTTGATTGTCAGATTCACCGAAATGGGTGGTGCACTGCCGTTAGCCTGTGACTGTGCCATAATGCCTCCGTCACAATTGAAAAAAATGATGAATTCGGCCCGTCGGCCGTATCCATTGTACTGGCTTAACCCCCTCGGTGGACTCCCCTTTAGTTTTTTGAGGCTTACGCGAAACTGCTAACATCGATCACGGTGTTGCGGTTCCATCGGGCCGCATCCACCGCCAAGCCGTGAAAACCTTCGCGCCCCTCGGCGGCAGTTTCGAGGGGGGCATTCAATATTTATGTGCGGCGCCCTGATCGGGTAGTGTCCTAAATCCAATCTTTCCACTTGAACCAGACGAGCGGCAACAGCGCCGTGATCGCGATCAGCGCCAGCGCATAAGGATAGCCCCAGCTCCAGTCATATTCCGGCATGCCCTTGAAATTCATGCCGTAGATGCCGGCGACGAGCACCGGCGGAATGCCGACCACCGACGTGATGGTCAGCACTTTCATGACCTCGTTCTGGTCGATGCTGATGATGCCGGTCGCGGCGTCCTGCAAAAGTTGTACCCGGTTGACCAGGCCTTCCCCGAATTGCACCAGCGAATTGACGTCGGACGATATTCCCTGCAGGTCGCTGCAGAGGTTCGGCGCGATCCATTCGCGGCCGCGCTCCTGGGTGAATTTGGCGATGCGGTCGAGACACATCAGCGTGTAATGCGCGCGCGCCATGCGTTCGCTGGTGCGGCCGGTGCGGATCATCAACTGACGCAACAGCGCTGTCTCGCGCGACAGTTTCGGCCGCCGCCCGGGGCGGAAGATGACGTGAGAGGCTTCATCGAGATCGTTGCTTGTGGTTTCGAGGAGATCCGCCATATGGGCGACGACCTCTTCGAGAATGCGGACGAAGACGAATGCCGGATCGAATGATTGATGACGGGCGATCTGCGCGACCACCTTGTCGAAATATTCCGACGGCACCGAGCGCACGGTCAGAAATACGTGTTTCGCCAGCACGAAGCCGGTCGGCTCGGAGATCCACGGCTCGCTGCCCGTGGCCAGGATGAGCGGCGCCGTCATATAGAGCGTGCCGTCTTCGATCTGCAGCCGGCTAGTGGCTTCGATCTCGCTCAGCTCCTCGCGTGTCGGCACGCGCAGGCTGAAGGTTTTTTCCACGGTCGCACGCTCCTCGTCGCTCGGATCGACAAGATCGACCCAGGCGCATTGCGACAACGCGGTTCGGCCGTGATCGAGCGGATAGGTATGGAGCATCGCAATCCTGTCCCGTTATGGAACGCAAACAGCGGGGCCCCCGCCATAGCATGGTCCCGCGCGACAGTTCGACCGGAAGATTCGGCACGACGCCGGGCAGGGCGCGCCTGTCGTGCGGCGGGTTTTGTTCGCGGCAAAAACGAAGACTGAAACGCGCCCGAGCGCCGGCGCCTCCGGCCGCGCCTAGGGATCACTACCTAAGGGTTTGAATCAATTGGATTAAGTCGCCATTAAGCTCACCCATTTAACGTCGAGCCGGGCTGAGGTCGGGGGAATCCCTTCCGGCCGTGTTGTATCGCGTTGAGTGAGTGTTGAGTTCTGTATGGCATGCGCTCGCACCATCGGCTGCGTTGGGCTTGGTGTTGCTCATGGCTTGGCACGCCATGCGTGGCCGGTTCGCGCCTTCGCGCTCGTGCTCACGCTGTTGGCGCTTGCAGCGGCACCGGTTGCGGCCGCGCCGGGCAAAAGACCCATCCAAGCAACGCTCACCGTCACCGCTACTGAGGGCTACGCGCGGCTTCTGTTCAGCGCCAAGGAATATATCGACGCCAGCGCCAAAATTGAGGGTCACGTTCTGATCATCAGGTTCAAGCAGCCAGTTGACGTTGCGGTCGACCGGTTGCCCGAGTTTGCCCCCGAATATATCGGCGCTGCCCGGCGCGATCCCGATGGTTCAGCGATCCGCGTGGCGCTGGCGGCGCCGGATATCACCGTCAATGCGATGGGGGCGGGCGAGAAGCTGTTCGTCGATCTGCTGCCGCCGAACTGGAGCGGACCGCCGCCGGCCATGCCGCAGGATGTCGTCAACGAGCTGGCGAAGCGCGCGCGCGATGCCGAGCGGCAATTGCAGCGCGAGCGCGAGCTGACGCAGGCCAAATATACCGCGCCGATCCGCGTTCATGTCGCGAGCCTGCCGACCTTCACACGCTATGTGTTCGACCTCAAAGGCGACACCGCCGTCTCTGCCGATCGCTCCAAGGATCGGCTCGTGTTGAATTTCTCCGCGCCCCTGACATTCGATCTGGCCGATGCACAGGCCGCCTTGCCGGCCGGGGTGCAGGCCATCGACAGCGAGCTCGAGAGCGACTCCGCGCTGGTGCGCTTTGTCTTCGGCGGAAGCGTCGACCTGCGCACGTTCCGTGACGAGAGCGGTTATGTTGTCGATGTCGTCAAGCCGGACGGCCCGGTGGCGTCGGCGCCGCAGAGCGCGCCGCTGGCGAAATCCGGCAACGAAGGCACGCCGAGCCCTGAAGCGGCCGCTGCCGCCATTCACGCCGCCGCAGTGGGGACCGCTGCACCGAACGGCGCTGCACCGCCCAATCCGCCGGTCGAGGCGCCGCCACCGCGGCGCGGCGCGCAGTCTGGCGCGTCGCCCAATTCCGCCGCGTCCAACGCCGCGCCGCCTCCTGTCACGCCGCCGGTTGCGTCGGCAAGTGCGTCTCCTGCCGCGCAGGCTGCGCCAGCGCCAACGCCGCCAGCTGCACCACCGCCGTCGCAATCCGCACTGCTGCGGCCGGCGGCACCGCAATTGACACTGCCGCAATTGCCACCGCAGCCACCGCTATTGCCGCCTGCCGCACAATCGGCGCCGGCTCAAGGACCCGCGGCAAAAACCGCGTCGCAAACCGTGCCCGCGTCAGTACCGGCGCAGCCGCCCGCGCAAGCTGCGTCAATACCGGCGCAACAATCGGCATCAATGGCGCCAACAGCTATGGCGCAGCCATCCGCGCCGGCGCAGCAACCGCCAGCCGCGGCACAAGTCACGCCGCCACCCGAACCCGCCACCGCGCCGGCGGCACAAACGAATTCACTGCCGCAAGCTCCCGCTCAATCCGGCCGGTCCCAGACGTCTAATCTGATGTCGCAGCCTGAGCCGCAATCCGCGGCGCCAAGCGCGCCTCCAGCCGCAGTGGCCACGGCCCCATCCGACAAACCGGCCGTTGCCGCGCTGCCGCCTCGTGCCGCTGCACCGCCGCGCAATGTTGCGCCGGGCGCTCTTGCCGTCGATCTCACCCGCGACGGCGCCAATCTCAAACTGTCGTTTCCGTTCAAGGCCAATGTCCCCACTGCGGTCTTCCATCGCGCCGACACGCTGTGGGTGGTGTTCGACTCCAACGTGAATATGGACCTGACTGCGCTCGATAATGAGCCGACCCGCACGATCCGCAGCTACAATTTCAGCCAAAGCGACGACGTCGACATCGTGCGGCTCAAGCTCGACCGGCCGCGTCTCGCCAGCATCACCACCGACGGTGCGGTGTGGACGCTCGAGATCGGCGATTCCGTTGTCGAGCCGCCGCATGCGCTCGAGGTCACCCGCAACATCCTCGGCCCCAACCGCTCGAGCGTCTCGATCGGCTTTGATGAGCCGCAGCATGTGCACCGGCTCACCGATCCGGAGGTCGGCGACAAGCTTGTGGTCGTCACCGGCTTCACGCCCGAGCGCGGCTTCATCAATCCGCAGGATTTCATCGAATTCCGCATCCTCGCCTCCACTCAGGGCATTGTGCTCGCGCCGCTCGCCGACGACATCGCCGTCAATGTCGCCGCCGACAAAGTGGTGATCGACCGGCCGTCCGGTCTCACGCTGTCGCCTGGTTTGCAGACGCTGCTGCATGGCCGCAGCGCGCGGACGGTGACGTTAGATTCCCAGATCTAGGGCTCCGATCGCGAAGGCTCCTTTATCGACCGCCAGGCCAATCTGATCAACGCCGCGGCCCAGGCGCCGGAAACCAAGCGATTGAATCCGCGACTCAATCTGGCGCGCTTCTATCTGGCGCGTGACATGTATCCGGAAGCCAAAGGCGTGCTCGATGTCGCGCTCTCGGCTGGCAAGCAGGCCTCCGAAAACGGCTCGGCGATGGTGCTGCGCGCCATCGCCGAAGTCATGATGGAGCGGCCCGAAGATGCGCTGAGAGATCTCGCCGATCCCGCCGTCGGCGATCAGCACGATGCGCCGTTGTGGCGGGCGCTCGCCTATTCGCTGCAAGGCCAATGGGCGAGGGCGCGCCAAGGGTTCAAAACCGTGGAGGCGGCGGTCGCGACGCTGCCGGTCGAGCTGCAGCGTGTCGCGCTGATGGATGAGATGCGCTCCGCCATCGAGGTCGGCGATTTCGACGGCGCTTCGGCCGACCTCAACGATTTTCAGACCATCGGCGTGCCGCACGAATTGCAGCCCATGCTCGCGGTGCTGATCGGTCGGCTCGATGAAGGCCTGGGGCGCACCGAGGACGCGCTGGCGGCTTATCGGACGGCTGCGGATTCGTGGGATCGCCCGGCCGCGGCGCAAGGCCGTTTGCGCGAGACGTTGCTGCAATTCTCGCTCGGCGACGTCAAGCACGACGACGTCATCTCGCATCTGGAAACGCTGACCACGGTCTGGCGCGGCGACGAGACCGAGATCGAGGCGCTGAAAGTGCTGGCTCACCTTTACACGGAAGACGGCCGCTATCGTGACGCCTTCTATGTGATGCGCAGCGCCATGGCCTCACATCCAAATTCGGCGATGACCCGCCAGATCCAGGACGAGGCGGCCGCCACCTTCGATGCGCTGTTCCTGACCGCCAAAGGCGACGCCATGCCGCCGGTCGACGCGCTCGCGCTGTTCTACGACTTCCGCGAATTGACGCCGGTCGGCAGCCGCGGCGATGAGATGATCCGCCGGCTTGCCGACCGCCTGGTCGCCGTCGATCTGCTCGATCAGGCGTCCGATCTCCTGCAGTACCAGGTCGATCATCGCCTGCAGGGCGCCGCACGGGCGCAGATCGCGACACGGCTCGCGGTGGTCTATCTGATGAATAAGAAGCCCGACCGGGCGATCGCGGTGCTGCGCGGAACGCGCAGCGCCAATGTGTCCGACGAATTGCGCAGCCAGCGCCTGCTGCTCGAGGGTCGCGCGCTGTCCGATACCGGCCGGCCGGACCTTGCGCTTGAAGTCATCGCCAATCTCGACGGCCGCGAAGTGACGCGGCTCCGCTCCGACATTCTCTGGTCGGCGAAGCGCTGGGATGAATCGGCCGAGCAGATCGAGCTGATGTATGGCGATCGCTACAAGGAGTTCACGCCGCTCTCTGACGTCGAGCAGCAAGACATTCTGCGCGCCGAGATCGGCTATGCGCTGTCGAGCGACACGATCGGGCTTGCCCGCTTCCGCGAAAAATACGCGGCGAAAATGGCCGAGACGCCGGATGCGCGCGTGTTCGATATTGTCTCTGCGCCGCTGGGCTCGAGCGGGGACCAATTCGCCACCATCGCGCATGCGGCGACCTCGATCGACACGTTGGAAGGCTTCCTGCGCGAGATGAGGGCGCGCTATCCGGATTCCAACGTCACGTCGCCCGCGGCGCCGATGCAATCAAGCCCGATGGGGCCCTCGGTGTCGACCGGGGCCGGTTCGACGGCGTCTTTGCCGCCGGGCCGCACCGGGCCACAGGGGAGTGCGGAACAACAGCAAGCAGAGCCGCCAGCCGTGCCGGCCATGCCGCCGCGGAGGCCCAGCGGCAACAGCGTGCAGAACGTGCCGAATTTGAAGAGTGCGCCCGTATCCACCGTCAAGAAGCTTGCCGCCGCGCCGCCGAAGGCGCAGGCCAGCGCACAAGCGAAGCCAGAGAAGCGGTCAGGCCGAGGCTTCGCCGTGGCGATGGACAATCACGTCCCGTAACTTTGGATGAGCGAGCCCGCGACCAGCGTCCAGCCATCCACCAGCACGAAAAAGATCAGCTTGAACGGCAGCGACACGACGACGGGCGGCAGCATCATCATGCCCATCGACATCAGGACCGACGCGACGACGAGGTCGATGATGAGGAAAGGCAGGAACAACAGAAAGCCGATCTCGAACGCGCGCCGCAATTCTGAGATCATGAAGGCCGGAACGAGAATGCGCATCGACAGATCTTCCGGCTTGTCGGGCGTCTTCTCGCCCGACATGTCCATGAACAATTGCAGGTCCTTGGCGCGGACATTCTTCTCCATGAAGCCGCGCAACGGCACGCTGGCGCGGTCGAAGGCCTCGTTGACGCTGATCTCATTGTTGACGAGCGGCTTGACGCCGACATCGTAGACCTGCGTCAGCACCGGCCCCATCACAAAGGCGGTGAGGAACAGCGCGAGCGAGATCATCACCGAGTTCGGCGGTGCCGTCGCCGTGCCGAGCGCGGTGCGCAGCAGCGACAGCACCACGACGATCCGCGTGAACGACGTCATCATGATGAGGATCGACGGCGCGAGCGACAGCACCGTCAGCAGCGCGATCAGCTGCAGCACGCGCTCGTTCAATCCGCCGCCACCGGCGGCGCCTTGCCCGAGATTGATGCTGATTTCCTGTGCGGCAAGCGGCGTCGCCGAGAACAAAAATGCCGCTACAGAGGCCGCACCGGTAATGAACCAGACGCGGCGGCCTCGTATTGCAATCGTCAAGTCTTGGTCGGACGGCCCAACAAGCTTGCCATCTCCTGTTCGAGGCTGTCGTAAAGGGTGCCTTTGTTGCCCTGGCCGCCGCTTTGATTGGCGCCTTGGTTGCTGGCCTGATTGCCAGCTTGGTTTCCAGTCTGGCTCGGCTTTGCTTCAGGACGCGCGGCGGGCTTCGGCTCCGAGCGCGGCGCGCGCAACGGAAGCGCCGGCAGCGTGTCGGCGGGATTCATGGGCTCGGCAGCCTGCGCCGGAGCACGCGGCGGTGCCGGGCGGCGCGGCTCAGCCGGAGCGCTCGGCTTGCGCAAAGCGGCCTCAAGGCGGCTCGCCATATCGGCAAGGCTTTGATCGGCCTCGGCCGCCGCGGCGGCCGGTGTTGCGGCGGGAGCGGAGGCGGGTGGCGCGGGCGGCGGAACAACGACCGGCGCTGCTTGCGGCGGGCTCACCGATTCGATCGGCATTTCAACTTGCGGTTCCGTCTTTGCTTCGAGGCGCGGCTCCGCCGGTTGCGGCCGGGTGAAAGGGGAGCGGCGCGGCGGCGGCGAGCGCGTGCCGAGCTCGTCGGCAAGCGCGGCCAGCGTTTCGCGATGCGGGCGCGCCAGCGGGGCAGGCGGCACGTCTTCAAACTTTTGCGGTTGCGGCGGCCGCGCTGACAACTCGTCAGGCAGCGGCTCGAGCCGCGGCGAGGGACGCAAGCTTGGCGCGGGTTCAGGCTGCAGCGGCCAGGAGCTGCCATTTTCAGGAATCGGGATCGCACGCGGCAGCGCTTCGATGCCGGCCGGCGGCCGCGCTCCCGCGACATCGCGCGGCGCCGCGACTGCACGCACGATATTTGGCTCAACGACGATATCCGTCGGCCCGCCGATCATCAGAAGATGTTCGACATTGTCGCGCCGGACCAGAATAAGCCTCCGGCGGCCGTCGACGCTGGCATGGTCGATCACACCCAACCGCGGCTGGCGCCCACGCGCGGTGTCGCGAAAGCGGCCGGCGCCAAAGCGCCGCAACGCCCAAGCGATCGCACCAATCAGACCCAGCACGATAAGGAATGCCAGGAAGAAGCGTACGGCGAGCGGCATCTCCGCTCCGAACAGGCTTTCCATCCGCACTACTCCCCGTTTCGACGCGGCGCGCTGACCGATCCCCAAAGGTTAACAGCGCAGGAAATACTTGCCGCCGTGATTACTAATAAACAATTAAAAATCATAGTCGAATTTCACGACAAAGCCGATGGATGACGCTTTTTCATGGTAAACGGCGGTTTAATGGCAAAACCGCCGCAAATGCGTCTTTAACCGGGCATTAACCATACTCTCGGCAAAGTCTGCCTAGTGCCAGTTCCACTCTTTCTGGCCGATCAGGGACTTTAACTTAGGACTTGGCCGATGCCGATCACCGACATTCCGATTCTCTCGATGCTGCATACGCGCATGCAGTGGCACCAGGTGCGCCAGGAGGTCCTGGCCGAAAACATCGCTAATGCCGATACGCCCAACTATCAGGCGCAAGATGTCGTGCCGCCGGACTTCAGCCAGCAACTGGCCATGGTCACTCCAGTCGGCTTGGCGACGACAGATCCGAATCACATCGCGGTGCAGGCGGGCGGGGACGAATCGTCCTTCGCCGCCGATCACAACCAACACTACGAAATCCGCCCGCGCGGCAACGGCGTCAATCACGAAGATGAAATGATGAAATTGGGCAACAACCAGATGGACTACGAGGCCGTGACGGCGATGTACACGCACAGTCTCGGTCTCATCAAAATCGCGCTCGACCGCTGAGCGCGATTGAAAGCTTTTTACCGGGGCGCGACGTTCGGAGGGTAGTCATGGATTTCATGAAATCACTGGCGGTCGCGGCGACCGGACTGCGCGCCCAAATGGGCCGCATGCGGATCATCTCTGAGAATATCGCCAATGCCGACTCGGTCTCGCAGACCGCGGGCGGCGAGCCGTATCGGCGACGCATCGTCACGTTCAACACCGTTCTCGACCGCCAGCTCGGCGCCAATGTGGTCGAGCTCGGGCAGATCCAGAACGACCAATCCGATTTTCTGGTGCGGCATGAGCCGGGCAATCCGGCCGCCAATGCCGCGGGCGACGTCAGATATCCGAACGTGAACTCGCTCGTCGAAATAACCGATTTGCGCGACGCCCAGCGTTCCTACGAAGCCAATCTCAACGTGATCACCGCCTCGCGTAAAATGATCCAGCGCACCCTCGATATCATCAAGAGCTAGATGCTCATGCAGAAAGCCTAAGGGGCCGTCATGCCGACACCAATAGCTACCGCCGCCAATGCCTATGCCGCGCTGTCGCGCTTGGGCACCGATACCGCCAATGTCGCCAAGGGGCTCGGCGCGCCGCAAGGCTCGGCGCCGGATTTCAGCTCGGTCCTTAAGAATGTCATCGATTCCGTCTCGCAGGCCGCGGTGAAGTCCGACGCGCAGGCGCAAGCCGTGGCCAACGGCAACGCCAATATGGTCGACGTCGTCACCGCAGTGGCCGAAACCGAGACCACCGTGCAGACACTCGTCTCGGTGCGCGACAAAGTGATCTCGGCCTACGAAGACATCTTGAAGATGCAGATCTGAGATCTGCAGGCAGGGGAAGGCAGTAGGGTGCAATGCAGGGGCAAGAACAACAATGATGACAGGGCCTGAAGTGTTGGACGTGGCGCGTGACGCGATCGTCACGCTGCTCCTGGTCTCGCTGCCGCTGATGCTGGTCGGCCTGGTGGTCGGCGTCGTCATCTCGCTGCTGCAGGCGCTGACGCAGATCCAGGAAACGACGCTCGTCTTCGTGCCGAAGATCATCGCGATCTTTGTCGCCCTGCTGCTGGCGCTGCCGTTCATGGCCGACAAGCTGCAAGCCAATTTCATGCGTCTCACGATGCACATCACCAATGGTTGAAGCATTTTCCGGAAAAGCATGCCCTGGGACTTGATCCGAGGGTGGGTACCGGTTTTCCGTAAGAAAATGCGGCAAAACAAAAACTAGGCAAAGACGTGCAGATCGATGTGTCGTTCCTTCCGGCGCTCGGTGCAACCTTCCTTCTGATCTTCGCGCGCACCGGCACCATGATCATGCTGCTGCCGGGCATCGGCGAGCAGGGCATCTCGCCGCGCATGCGGCTCACCATGGCGCTCATCCTCGCCGCGGTTCTGGGGCCGCTGCATCGCCAGGACTATCACCTCGCCGCCGGCACGCTCGGCCCGGCGGTCGTGCTGGTGATCGAAGAAATCATCATCGGCGCCGTGCTCGGGATTTCGGCTCGCCTCGCCATTTCGGCGCTGGACGTTGCGGGCGCGGTGATCGCGCAGCAGCTCGGGCTGGGCTTCGTCAGCGCCGTCGATCCGAGCCAGGGTGAGCAGAGCGTGATCGTCAGCAATTTTCTCACCATGCTGGCGATCACGCTGTTCTTTGCCACCGACATGCACCATTTGGTGCTGGCTGCGCTCAATGACAGCTTCACGCTGTTTGCTCCCGGCGAAGTGCCGGCGACCGGCGACATCGCGGCGCTGGTGACCAGGACCGTGTCCGGGGCCTTCCGCATCGGCATCCAGCTGTCCGCGCCGTTTCTGGTCTTCGGTCTTCTCTTCAATATCGGACTCGGCGTGCTGTCGCGGCTGATGCCGGCGATGCAAGTCTATTTTCTGGCGCTGCCGCTATCGATCCTGATCGGCTTTGTGTTTCTTGTCCTCATGCTCGGCGCGATGATGGGCGTGTTCCTCGACTACACGACCGGCGTGCTGCACAACATCGCTCCTCACGGCTAGCTCGGGAAGACGATGGCCGAAGAACAGGACGACGCCGAACGAACAGAAGACCCGACGCCGCGACGGCTGCAACAAGCCATCGAGCGCGGCGATGTCGTCAAAAGCATCGAGGTCTCCACCTGGTTCATGATCGGCGGCGCGACGCTGGCGCTGATGATCTTTTCCGGGCCCACGGCCATGAGCCTGCAGACCACGATGCGGGGCCTGCTCGCGCATTCGTGGGAAATTCCCGCGAATGGCCCGGCGCTGCTCGCGCTCGCCCGCACGCTTTGCGAAGCGCTTCTGGTCTCGCTCGGCCTTCCGCTCTTGTTGCTGACCGTGGCGGCCTTTGCTGGGACCATGATTCAGCACAGCATCGTCTTCTCGTTCGAGCCGCTGATGCCGGAACTGTCGCGGATCTCGCCGATCGCCGGCTTCCAGCGCCTGTTTTCGCTGATGGCGCTGGCGAACTTTGTTAAGGGTTTCGCGAAGCTCGCGCTGTTCGGCGCGGTGATCGCCGCACTGTTGTGGCCGGAGCGCCAGCGCCTGGGGGGATTGATCGACGTCGATCCGACGCTGGTCCTGCCGGTCGCCCGCTCGCTCTGCATGAAGCTGCTCGGCACGGTCGTTGCCGTCCTCGCCGTTGTCGCGGCGGCCGATTACCTGTTCCAGTACCGGCAATGGTACGACCGCCATAAAATGTCGGTCCGTGAGATGAAGGAGGAGTTCCGCCAGACCGAAGGCGATCCCGCCATCAGGGCAAGATCCGGCAGCTCCGCCAGCAACGGTCCAGGAAGCGCATGATGGCCGCGGTGCCGAAAGCCGCCGTGGTCATCACCAACCCGACCCACTATGCGGTGGCCCTGCAATACGAGCGCGGCATGAACGCGCCGATCTGCGTCGCCAAGGGCGCCGATCTGATCGCCCGCAAGATCCGCGAGATCGCCGAGGAACACGGCATTCCGGTCATGGAAAACCCGCCC
>DATAQN010000057.1:0-17362 GCA_036264635.1 Xanthobacteraceae bacterium
AATGCACCGCTGGCGCGGACGATGACGTCGCCGTCTTGCACAAGCGTTTCGTTCATCGCCCGACGAGTTGCCTTGCCACGATCAGGCGCATGATTTCGTTGGTGCCTTCGAGGATCTGGTGCACGCGCAGGTCGCGCACGATCTTCTCGATGCCATATTCGGAAAGGTAGCCATAGCCGCCATGCAACTGCAGCGCCTGGTTGGCGACGTCGAAACAGGCGTCGGTGACAAAGCGCTTGGCCATCGCCGAAAGCTTGGTGAAATCCGGGTCCTTGCGGTCGTAAGCGGCGGCGGCGTGCCAGAGAAAGGTGCGCGACACTTCAACCGACGTCGCCATGTCGGCGAGGCGAAACTGCAGCGCCTGGAATTCGTCGAGCCGTTTGCCGAAGGCCTTGCGCTCTTTCATATAAGCGAGCGTCTTTTCCAGCGCGCATTGCGCGCCGCCGAGCGAGCAGGCGGCAATATTGAGCCGGCCGCCGTCGAGCCCGGACATGGCGATCTTGAAGCCCTGTCCTTCATCGCCAAGCCGGTCCGAGAGCGGCACGCGCACGTCTTGGAACATCACCGCGCGCGTCGGCTGCGCGTTCCAGCCCATCTTGCGCTCATTGGCGCCGAACGAGATCCCGGGTGCATCGCCGGAGACGATCAGCGCGGAAATGCCGGAGGCGCCTTCGCCGCCGGTGCGCGCCATTACCACGTAGAGATCTCCCGCGCCGGCGCCGGAGATGAACTGCTTCTGGCCGCTGAGAACATAATGGTTGTCGTGGCGCACGGCACGCGTGGTCAGAGCCGCCGCGTCAGACCCGACGCCCGGCTCGGTCAGGCAATAGCTCGCCAGCAACTCCATGGTGCACAGCTGCGGCAAGAAACGCCGGCGCTGATCGTCGTTGCCGAAGGCGTCGATCAGCCGCGCCGTCATATTGTGGATCGACATATAGGCGGCGACCGTCGGGCAACCGGTCGCCAACGCCTCGAAGATCAGAGTGCCAGTCAGTCGCGACAATTCCGAGCCGCCGAATTCCTCGGCAACGAAAACGCCGCCCATGCCCAGCGCCGCAGCCTTGCGCATCTCGGCGACCGGAAAATGCTTGGCCTCGTCCCAGGCGATGGCATTGGGCGCAAAATTCTCGTCGGCAAAGCCGCGCGCCATATCGCGCATGGCGATCTGATCGGCATCGAGGGCGAATGGGGCAGGTGTGCTGGGTGAATGGTCGAGCATGACGTCGGCGTCCGGCTTCGCGGTCGGCTCGTGTAGGCCAATAGCATCGCCCTTTTTGTCGCCAAAGGGAAGCGGCCGGCCGAGCCGATATGGCGGTTGTGCAATGCGGCGACACCGAACTTGAATCTTATTGCGATTCGTGGGGCCAGCATCGTCATTGCGAGCGAAGCGAAGCAATCCAGGGCGGCATCTCAGCACTGGATTGCTTCGTCGCTTCGCTTCTCGCAATGACGGTTAATCCAACTTCTAGCCAAGATGTTTTTTGAAGAAATCCAGGCTGAGCGCGAGCGCGCGGTCGGCTTCCGCCTTGCTGTAGGTCTTGCCGCCGTGGCGCGCGAAGGCGTGATCGGCACCGGGATATTTGTGAATGGTCACGAGCGGATTGGGCGACAGCCGGCGTTCCAGGAGCTCGTTGACTTCAGCCTGCACCCAGCGGTCCTTCAGCGCCATGTGCAGCATGAACGGCCGGTGCAGGTTCTTCGCCTCTTTGATACGGTGCTCGATATAGGTGCCGTAATAGGCCACCGCGCAGTCGATCTCGGTACGGCAGCACATCAGATAGCAGAGCTTGCCGCCGAGGCAGTAGCCGACCGCGCCGACCTTGCCGTTACATTCCGGCAGTTGGTCCTTCAGATAAAGACGGATGTCCTCCATGTCGCGCACGCCGAGGTCGTAGTCGAACTCGTAATAGAGGTCGAAGGCTTTCTTGATGTCGTCGGGATTGCCGTCAGAGAGCTCGACGCCCGGCTCCTGCCGCCAAAACAGATCAGGCACCAGGCAGACGAACCCGGCCTGCGCGAATTCATGGGCGTGGTAGCGCATGGTGTCGTTGACGCCCCAGATTTCCATGATGGCGATGATCGCGCCGGCCGGCGTGCGGTCAGGAATGGCGAGATAGGCGCCCATCTCGCCGTCGCGCAGCGGCACTTTGATGTTCTTGGTCAGCATTGCGATTTCCTAGAGTTTGAGCAGCGCGCGGGCATTGCCGGCGAAGATCCGGTCGCGCTCCTGCTGCGGGATGTCGAGGTTTTGAACGGCACGGATGGTGTCCGCGATCAGCCAGCGGCCTTGTTCCGAGTCGAACGGCGCGTCGGTCGCAAACAGGCAATTCGGCGTGCCGAAGAAGGCGTGGCCGCAGCGCGTCGGCGCTTCCTCGCCGCCGAGCGCGGTGTCGGCATAGAGCATCTTGTAATAGGTCAGCGGGTGCTTCTTCAGGCCGCGGTCCTTGGCGACCGGGTTCTCATCGCGGGTGCCGAAAAAGATCTGGCGGAAGCCGAGATTAATCTTTGCTGGAAAATAAGGAATCATGCCGCCCATATGGTGCGAGATGATCTTGATCTGCGGCAATTCATCGAACAGGCCGGAATAAATCAGCCGCGTCATGCAGGCGGTGGTCTCGTAAGGCCAGCCGAAGCTGAACCACACTTCGTCTTGCGACGCCTTCTCGGTCGCATAATCGGGAAAATCAGGCCCGCGCATCGGATGGATCCAGATCGGCAGATCGCGCTCGGCCATGCGGCGGAACAGCGGGCGGAATCTTTCATCGCTCAGCGGCACGCCGGCGACATTGGTGAAGACCTGAACGCCGCGCGCGCCGAGCTGCGTGACCGCGCGATCGACCTCGGCGAGCGAGGCCTCGACATTGTTCATCGGTAGCGCGGCGACGAAGGCCGGAAAGCGCTCAGGATATCTCCGGCAAATCTCCGCGAGCGCGTCATTGGCAAGCCGCGCCAGACCCGGCGTGACGTCCGGTGCGGCAACGAGCTCGAGCGGCGGATTGGCCAGAGACAACACCTGGGCGAAGTCGCCGAATGCGTCGAGCAGTTTGAGCCGCGCCTCGACGTCGACCAGGGTCTTGAGCCGTGGAAAGGCCGTGGTCGCGACATGACCTCGAACGAGCTCTGAAAGCATCTCGAGATAAGCCTTCGGCATGAAGTGATTGAAAATGTCGATGATCATATCCGGCCAATCACAGATGCATTGGGAGCGCGCAAGCGCGACATTTATATCGCCGGCGCCCGCCTTGTCACACCTGGTTTTCTATTGCACTGTCGCGGGCCATAAAAATAAGCCGCCGCAGTAACGGCGGCATAAAGTTGGGGGGAGACACATGTCCGACGCGCGCCAGACGTCTGCCGAGCTTGTCGCACGGCTCGAGCGTCTGCCGTTTTCCAAGTGGCACCGTCATTTCTTTATTCTGGCCTTTTTCGGCATTGCACTGGATGCGGCGGATTTTGCGATCTTCGGCGCGGCCCTGCCGCCGGTTGCACGCGAATTCGGACTAGGCCCGGCGCAGGCCGGATTGCTGGCGACGGTGGGTTTGGTCGGCGCGTTTCTTGGCGCACTGTTCTGGGGCACGATCTCCGACTATATCGGCCGACGCACTTCGTTTCAGTCGACAGTCGGCCTGTTCGCGGTGTTCACAGCGCTTGTGGCAACGTCGTGGAACGTGTTGTCGCTCTCGGTGTTTCGCTTCCTGTCCAATTTCGGACTAGGCGGCGAGGTGCCGGTGACGCTGACCTTGAGCGCCGAATACAGCCCCGGGCGGATACGCGGCGCCATGTCGGGCAATATCATGGCCGCCTTCCCGGTCGGGCTCGTTCTGGCTGCGGGCTTGAGCCTCTTGATCATTCCACGCTGGGGCTGGCGCGCGCTGTTCGTCATTGGCGTCGTGCCGGCGCTGCTGCTGTTCTTCGTGCGCCGTTACATGCCGGAATCCGCACGTTTTCTCTTGAGCAAGGGCCGCATCGCCGAGGCCGAAGAGACTGTCGCCAAGATCGAGAAGGAAGCGATCGGGCGCGCGCTGACGGCGGACGAGATCAAGGCCATTGCTGCCGACGTGCGTCCCGACATGGCCGCGCCCGGCAAAGTGACGGTGTTCGAGCTTCTGGCGCCCGGCCGTGCCAAGAACACGCTTCTGCTGTGGATCGTCTCGTTCGGCTTTCTTTGGGCCTCGAACGGCATCCTGTTCATGCTGCCGACGATTCTTACGCAGCGCGGCATTCCGCTGACCGCGGCGATCAGCTTCCAGCTGGTGCAGGCGCTCAGTGCTGTGGTCGGCTATTCGGCCTGCGGCTTCCTCATCGATCGCTACGGCCGGCGTCCTGTTCTCTTTCTTTATTATTTCGTCGGCGCGTTCTTTCATCTGTGGTTCGCGATGGCGAGCGGCATGTGGCTTTATGCGGCCGCGGCCGCCGTCGGCTGGGTCAACCCGGGCGTCTATGGCGCGACCGGCATCTATGTCTCCGAGCTGCACCCGACGCATCTGCGCGCCACCGCGGTCGGCTGGTTCTTCGGCATCGGCCGCATCGGCTCGTTTCTCGCCCCGACAGTCGTCGGCTTCATGCTGGCCTATGGGCTCGGTGCTTATGTGTTGCACACCTTTGCACTGGCTTATCTGATCTCGGCCATCGCGCTATGGCTGATCGGCATCGAGACCAAGGGCCGCGTGCTGGAGCAGATCACCGGGCAAGACGGTATCGCCGCGAGTGCCGACGCTGCGGCGCCCGCGCCGGTCATGACGCCGGCCCGGACTTAAAGCCGCGATGAACGTGGGCTTCAGTGATTGTGCGAATGTTTGTGCGGATGCGGGTAATAATGGTGCCGGTAATACGGTGCCGGCGATCGCTGCTGGGCGCTCGGGCGATAATAAGGATTCATTCCGCAGAAACCGCGATTGCCCGCAAGTACATTGGGTACGCAGGCTTCGATCGTGTTGTATTGGCAGTCCCAATGCACGCCGCCGGTGCCGACCTGCACCACCGCGCACCACGGCGCGTCGCCGAAATACTGGGCTCGGCTTGGTGAGCTGTCGAGGCACAACAAGGCCGCGGCGGCGGTCAAGGAGGCAGCCATGGAAAAGGCAATGCGCATTATAGGTTTCACCTTGAGCATTTCCACCCTCCACGGCGCTCCAGTATAACCCCTTTTCAATAGACCTATTCCCGTATCGGGCAAAATCAATCACGGTCATTGAGACTTAGGAAACGCCTGCATGGATTTCACCCTGTCGCCTGAAATCGAGGATCTGCGGCTGCGCACGCGCGCTTTCATTGAGGAGCACGTGTTGCCGCTCGAAGCCGATCCGCAGAATTTCTCCGAGCACGAAAATATTCCACTCGAGCGGCTGGTGCCAATTCAGGAAAAGGCCAGGCAGGCGGGGCTATGGGCTCCGCAATCGCCCAAGGAGTTCGGTGGCATGGCGCTGCCGATCGTCGCCTGGGCTGCGATCTATGAGGAGGCGGCGCGCTCGCTGTTCGGCCCTTTGGCGATCAACTGTGCGGCGCCCGATGACGGCAACATGAATCTCTTGTCGCGCATCGGCACGCCGGCACAGAAGGAATGGTGGTTGCGGCCGATCGTCGAAGGCAAGGTGAAATCGTCGTTTGCCATGACCGAGCCCGCGCCGGGCGGCGGCTCCGACCCCGGGATGATCCGCACTTATGCCGAGAAGAAAAACGGCAAGTGGACGATCCACGGCCGCAAATGGTTCATCACCGGCGCAGCGGTAGCGGAGCATTTCATCGTCGTCGCCCGCACTTCCGACGATAACCGCCGCGGCCTCACGGCCTTTCTCTACCATCGCGACCAGCCCGGCTGGCGCATCGTGCGCCGCATCGGCATCATGGGCCCGGAAGAGCACGGCGGGCACTGCGAACTTGAATTCGACGGGCTCGAAGTCACCGACGACAATATTCTCCTCGGTGTCGGCGACGGCTTGAAGATCACGCAGATCAGGCTCGGGCCGGCGCGGCTGACGCATTGCATGCGCTGGCTGGGGCAGGCCAAGCGCTGCCTCGAAATCGCGCAGGATTATGTCAGCCGCCGCGAGGGTTTTGGCGTCAGGCTCGCCGATCGCGAAAGCGTGCAGATCAAGCTCGGCCAGATGGCACAGCGGATTCAGATCGGGCGGCTGCTCACCATGCACGCCGCCTGGAAGCTCGACCATGGCGACCGCGCACGCAAGGAAGTGTCGATGGCCAAAGTGCACGTCGCCGACACGCTGCATGAAGCCTGCGACACTGCGATCCAGCTCAATGGTGCACGCGGCTATTCCAAGGACACGATCCTGGAATGGATCTACCGCGCCGCGCGCGCCGCGCGTCTCGTCGATGGCGCCTCCGAAGTTCACAACATGGTGCTCGCCCGTTTCCTGCGCGAAGAGGGACGCGATTTCTGGACCTGGAGCGCGGGAAACAAAATCTGAGTTAGGCCCATGAATGAAGATTTTCCATCGCCGTGGTACCGCCTGCTAGATGAAAAGCTGAGCCTGCTCTTGCAGGATGAGATCAGCAAGGAATTAGGCAACAACCATTTGCTAGCAGGCTTGCCGTTGAAGGTCATAGCGAGGCGAGATGACCGTGATGACGTGTTGGTGGCTCTCGGTGGAGATGGTCGGGTTGCTGAAGTCCATTTGACTTGGTCTGGGAAAAAAGAATCCGATCCACGTTGGCCAAAGACTACAGTGTATGAATCGCTCGCGGAGTGGAGTGCTGAAAATAGAAACAATATGGGCAGCGGAGAAAATTCATCACATTAATTATCGGAGACAATTACGAAAGTAACTCGCAATGCAAAGCTCTAGACAGACAAAGAAAGTTGATCGTCGTCGCCTTCTCCAACTCGCACTTAGCGCGACCGCGCTTCCCGCGGTCACACGCCTTGCTATGGCGGATGATTATCCGAGCCGGCCAGTCCACATCGTCGTCGGCTTTGCGCCGGGCTCGGCGTCCGACATTGCCGCGCGGCTGATCGCCCAGTCGCTATCGGAGCGGCTCGGCCAGCAGTTCGTCGTCGACAACAAGCCGGGCGCCGGCAGCAATATCGCAACCGAATTCGTCGTGCGCTCGGCGCCCGACGGCTACACGCTGTTCTATGCGAGCCCGCCGAACGCCATCAATGCGACGCTCTACGACAATCTGAATTACAATTTTCTGCGCGACATGGCGCCGGTGGCCAGCACCATCAAAACGCCGGTGGTCATGGAAGTGAATCTCGATGTCCCGGCCAAAACCGTGTCCGAGTTCATCGCTTACGCCAAGGCCAATACCGGCAAGGTCTATATGGCGACGGTGGGCCCCGGCAGCGCGCAGCATCTTTACGGCGAATATTTCAAGATGCTGACCGGCATTGCCATGGAGCCGGTGCATTATCGCGGCGCAGCGCCGGCGATCACCGATCTCCTCGCCGGCAGGGTCCAGGTGATGTTCGACGTCGTCGTCTCCTCGATCTCCTATATCCGTTCCGGCCAGGTGCGCCCGCTCGCGGTTACGACAGCGACGCGTCAGGACGTGCTGCCCGGCATCCCGACCGTCGGCGAATCCGTGCCAGGCTTCGAAGCGGCTGGCTGGCAGGGTGTCTGCGTGCCGGCGGCGACGCCCGCGGACATCGTCGAGAAGCTGAACAAGGCCATCAATGCGTCGCTCGCCGACCCTGCGCTCAAGGCAAAGCTCGCCGATCTCGGCGGCCAGTTGTTCGTGGCGTCACCCGCCGAATTCGGCAAATTCATTGCCGCCGAAACCGAGAAATGGGGCAAGGTCGTCAAGGCAGCGAACGTGAAGGCCGAGTAGCGTTCCTAGATGTTTCATTGATCCGATTCAACTTGATCGGATCATGGTCTAGTGCTGCGCTGATCAGACAATGATCAAGGTCGAGAGCGCGTAGGCCGCGACCGCGAAGCCGCCGAGCACCAAAAGCCCGGCCGAGATTTCGAGGGCCTCGATATGGGAGGGATAGCGATCCGACGCATAAGCGACGATCGCGCCCATCACGACGCTGGACAGACCTGCAATGCCGATCATGGTAGCTTTGGACGCGAGGTTCTTTTTGAGGAAGTATTCGGCGGGCGCGTTCGTGGTAGCGGTGAATGTTTAGCGGGCGGCTAGCGCAAATGATCGCATTTGCATGAATTTCGCGGCGCGCCGCCGCCGAAGGTTAACCGTTGCTGAAGAAATTTCGGTCTCGGCGTCATGAAAGACCGCCGTCCAGGAACGCTCCCAGGAACCGGACCGCACTACTTCAGCTGGTTTTCCGGCAATCTTAATGATTCCGTTTCCATGTTCCAACTAATCTCCGCATGAAGATAAAGAAGTCGAAACGCTGTGGGCGTAGATTGCCCGCAGCTTTGTTCGACCCGGATTTCCGTAGCTAATGAATTTACAGCTTCTGCAGCTGCCAAAGTTACTTGCGGAGCGCCGAAGCTCCGCCATTTTCGGCATCGTTATTATTGCGATGCTATGGGGCGGCACGTTCATCAAATTCCTGCAGGATGAACGCGTCGACCTTGCAGGCGCCCAGCGCACCAGCGAAGGGTTCGCAATGGTGTTCGAAGAAAACGTTCTTCGATCGATCGACGAACTCGACAATATGCTGTCCTATCTGCGGCGCAATGTCGAAATGCGGAAAGATCCGGCCAACTATAAAAACATCCTGAATTCGGTCGACATACCGCGCGACATCGTCGTGCAGATGTCGATCATCGATGCGCACGGCATCATGCGGGATTCGACCGCCGGCCCTCAGCCGGCGCCGCCGATCGACTTGAGCGACCGCGAGCATTACACCGCGCAACGGGACAACAAGGAAGATCAGCTGTTCATCAGCAAGCCCTTGATCGGCCGGGCCAGCGGCAAATGGTCGGTCCAGCTCTCGCGGCGGTTCTTGAATCCCGACGGTACATTCGGCGGTGTTGTCGTCGCCTCGCTCGATCCGGAGCACTTCACCAAATTCTACAACAAGGTCGACCTGGCCGCGTCCGGCGCGATCTCGCTGATCGGCAGCGACGGCGTGATCCGCTCGGCGGGCGGCGTCGCGAGCGGCCTCAAAATGGGGCAGAACATCAGCGGCTCGGAGCTGTTCACCAGGATGCAGAGCGGCATCAACAGCACGTTCGAGATGCCTGACAGCGTTACCGGCCGTCTCCAGTCGATTGCGCTGCGCAAGATCAGAGGCCAGCCGCTGTGGGTGAGCGTCGGGCTCGACAAGGACGAGGCGCTCGCCAGCTCGTTTGCCGACCTGCGCCTCGATGGCTGGGGCGCCGCCCTGCTGACCCTCATTATCCTCGCGGCCATGGAAGTGATGTTCCGCACCGAGGCTGGAGCGCAGCAGAAATCGAAAGAGCTCGAGCAGACGCTCGGAACAATGGCCCGGCTTGCTTCCGAGGATTCACTCACCGGGTTATTGAACTTGCGGGGCTTTCGCGCGGCGCTTGCCGAGATTCAAGAAAGCCGCCACGACGAGCCAAAGACGCCGGATCGCGTCGACTACGCAATTCTGCTGCTTGACCTCGACCGGTTTAAGGTCATCAACGATACGCTGGGTCATCGCGTCGGCGACCTGCTGCTGCAGGAAACGGCGCAGCGGCTGAGGATTACGCTGCGCTCGACCGATGTGCTGGCGCGGCTTGGCGGTGATGAATTCGGTATCATCGTCGACTGCGTCAAAGCCCGTGGCGCGCTCGAAGATCTCGCCGGCTGCCTGGTCAAGGCCATGCGCGAGCCGTTCGACCTCGGTGGCTATCGCGTCCGTACGACGGTCAGCGTCGGTGTCGCGAGCAGTCCGACCGACGGTAATAGTGCCGATGATCTGGTCGTTGCCGCCGATCTCGCCCTTTATGCGGCCAAAGAGCATAACCGCGACGGCTATCAATTCTATCACGCATCGATGAGCAAGGAGCTGACGGACCGGCGGCAGATCGAGGTGGATCTGCGCGAGGCCATCGAGCGCCATGAGCTGGAATTGTACTATCAGCCGATTGTCAGCCTGCATGATGGCAAAGTGACCGGCTTCGAGGCGCTGGCGCGCTGGAATCACCACACCAAGGGTTTTATTCCGCCGTCCGCTTTCATCCCGATCGCCGAGGATACCGGCCTGATGACGGGCCTCGGCGAATGGGCGCTCACCGAGGCATGCGGCAAGATCGCGCAGCTGTCTGGCGATCTCAATCTCGCCGTCAATCTGTCGCCGGTGCAGTTCTCCGCACCCGATCTTGTGGACGTGGTGCAGCGTGCGCTGATCTTGAGCGGATTGGCGCCGCGGCGCCTCGAGCTTGAGATCACCGAGAGTCTGCTTCTCGAGAACAACGAACAAACGCTCAACATGTTGCGGCGATTGCGGGAGCTCGGCGTTCGCATCGCGCTGGACGATTTCGGCACCGGCTACTCCGCTCTGAGCTATCTGCGGAAATTCCCGTTGGATCGCATCAAAATCGACCGCAGTTTCGTGACCGACATTGCGACGCAAACCGATCAGGTCGCAGTCGTGCAGGCGGTGCTGAATATTGCGCGTGCGCTCGGGATGACGGTGACCGCGGAGGGTGTCGAAACTCCGGTCCAGAGGGAATTTCTCAAATCGCTGGGCTGCGACAATGCGCAGGGCTTCCTGTTCGGCAAGCCTGTACCCTTCGAGCAGTTGACCGAAATGATCGCCTATCGAGGACCGAAAAGAATTATCGCGGCGTGATCCGCCGTGGTCGCCGCCGGTCTCTCGCTACGTGCTCCGCGTGGCCATGTTTTCGGACGCATTGCGGGCCCGGGCCGAGCCGGTATCGCGCTGGGCTTCGTGATAGAGCAAAAACAGGCCTGATGCGACGACGATGCCTGATCCGATCAGGAGACCGATAGTCGGAACGTCGCCCCAAATCAGGAATCCGAGGGCCAGCGACCACACCAGCAGAAAGTAGTAGAACGGCGATACCGCCGTGGCCGGCGCCGCATGCAGCGCCTTGGTCCACAGATATTGTCCTGCGGCGTTGGCGACCCCCATCGAAAATAGAAGCGCAGCGTGCGGCAGCGTCGGCCAGCGGAATCCGAAGACCAAGAGAAAACTGTGCATCACCGCGAGCGTCACCAGCTGCCACATCAGCAGCGTATTGGCCGATTCAGTCTTGCTCATGCCGCGCACGGCCACGGTGACGCTGCCATACATCACGGCATTGGCCAGTGCGAATAAAGCGCCGAGCTGAAAGGAATCGGCGCCGGGTCTGACCACGACGAGAATCCCGGCAAATCCCGCGAGCAGCGTACCCCAGCGTGCCGCGCCCGCGCGTTCCTTGAGCCAAAGCACGGAAATCAGCGCGGAAAACAGTGGAGCGGAAAAAGTAATCGCGGTGGCTCCCGCCAGCGGCATCATGCTGAAGGCCAGAACCGTGAAGGTCTGCGAGATCGCTTGCGACGTGCCGCGTGCAATGTGATCGCGCACCCGGTTGGTCTTGAAAACAGCAAGGCCCGTCATCGGCAGCATGAAAGCGGAGCACACGATCAGCGAAGACAGCGAACGGGAGAACATGACTTCGCCGACCGGATAGATGGCGACGACCCATTTGCTCAGCGCATTCGATATCGCGAGCATCATCGTCGCGCCGATCATGAACATGATGCCGCGCACCACGTGATTATCCCGCACGGGTTGGGACCCAGTAGCCGCGGTTAGTCCGGTTGACGTCATGGCCATGCGATTTCACTGATCATGCCGCGGCGTCATAGACGCCGCTGATGAGATTGCATTCCAACAGCCGCGCCGCGACCAGGGCCTTCGCCGGTGATATCGGGACCATCTTGTCGCGGATGTTTTCGAGATCAGCCGCAAACTTGCGGCGTGCGGCGGCGGCTTCCTCCAAGGTGACGGCCGCGAAAGACAATTTCGAGCCGATCGGCAACCGGCCCACCGCCGGCAAATCGGCCGAAATGACCGTTGCGATTTTCGGGTAGCCCCCCGTCGTCTGATGGTCGGCCAAGAGAACGATCGGCTGACCGCTTCCCGGCACCTGCACCGATCCGGTGGCGATCGCGTCGGAAACAATATTGAAGCCGCGGCTGTGCCGGATCGGGCTGCCCTCGAGCCGCATGCCCATCCGGTTCGAGCCCGCGCTCACCGTGTATTTCCCGGCAAAGAAGCGCTCGATTTCGGTCTGGGAAAAGTAGTCGCTTTGCGGGCCGCATATGGCGCGAATCTGGTGGAGCGGCGCGAGAGCAAGACCCTCGAGGCGGTACTCGTCGCGGTCAGCTGCGGCGCCGGCGCGTAGCGGCAGAACGTCGCCCGGGGCCAAGACGCGGCCTTGCCAGCCGCCCATCTTGCCGCGGCTGTCGGTCGACACGCTGCCGAGCGTGGGGTCGATGGCAAAGCCGCCTTCCACGGCGATGTAGAGGATCGCGCCGTTCTTCAGTGAGCCGACACGAACAACCTGGCCGCGCCGGACGCGGACACTGCGCATTGATGAGATCGTTTCGCCGCTCTGCGCGTCGGCATCGGCCAGAATCTCGATCTCGGCCTCCGCGCCGACAAACGAAAGGCGTGCGTCGTCAGCTTCGATGACAAAGCTTGGGCCGACGTAAAGCGCCTCCAGGGCGCCGGCATCGATCGGGTTGCCGACGAGGATATTGGCCGCACGCAGCGATATCGGATCGAGCGCGCCGCCGACAGCGACCCCAAGCCGCTGAAAGCCGTGACGTCCGAGATCTTGAACGGTCGTCGACAGGCCCGGGGATAGGATGCGCAGCGCCGCCGCTGTCATGCTGCCGCTCCCACGATTTCAGTGACCGGTTCGAGCCTGAGAGCGCCTTGCAACACCCCGGTCGCCAATCGCTCGTATTCCGCAACGGACACCGGAACGAACCTCACTTTATCCCCGGGCGCGAGCAAAGCCGTGGCGCGGCCGTGATCCCATAGCGGAACCGGACACCGGCCAATCACATGCCAACCGCAAGGCGTTTCCAGCGGAAACACGCACGACATGGCGGCCGCGATGGCGAGTGACCCGGCCGGAATCCGCGTGCGCGGGGTCTCCAGCCGATCCAAAGAGAGCTCGGCGGCAACCTCGCCCATGTACGCCTGACCCGGCAGAAACCCCAGCATGTAGACATGATAAATCGGCGCGCTGTGCCGCTCGACGATCTGCTGCGGAGAGAGCGAAGTCCGTCGGGCGACCTCGTCGAGGTCGATGGCAAGGCTTTGGTCGTAGCAAACGGGCAGGTGCCACGTGTGGCCCATGCTCGCGCTCGCCGTGAGAGTGCGCATCTGCGCGTCGATCCGGGCGATCAGCGCGCTTGCTGACAGCACCAGCGGCTCATAGTGAACCATCAACGAGCGAAACGTCGGAACCGTTTCAACAATTCCCGGAATGCGTGCCGCATCCAAGCCGCGCGCCAGCGCCAGCACCGCCGCGTTGAGCTCCCGATCGATACGATCGCCGAACTCGACGACGAGGGCCGTGTCTCCCGCCGGAAGCACCCTGTACTCGAGCATGACAATCGTACCCGAACAAAATCGCGTACCCGAACAAAATCGGCGGCAACGATTTAGGTTGCCTCGGCGCGCGCCTGACTGGCTTGGTCAGCGCCCAAATTCGAATTCGTGGGATCGCTCGGCAAAAACCACGGCTTCACAGCGACGCCGCGGCGGAGCGAGTACATGTAGAAAATCGGCAGTTGATGAGGAAACAGACTGCGCAGATCGCTGCCGTTGAAGGTGACGAAGATCGAATTCGGGAACGCCCGTTCGACGACACGTTGCTCGATCAGATTGATGCGCAGATAGGCCAGTGCGCCTTCCTGCGCCGTGCCTGACCCGTGGTACCATTTCTGCGCGCTGGCAAGGAGAAGCGTCAGCGTTTCCGGCGGGACTGTCTCTTCGATGGGGGCGACGGTCGCCAGATGGCCCGCGGCTTTGACCAGCGGCCCGAGCCAGCAGGTTTCGATCCCGCGTTGCCCGGCGACGGATTTGATCGCTGCGAAGTAATGCTCGATGTTCTGCCTGGCGTGGCCGTTCAGTTCAGCGTGGGTGTCGGTCAAGATCAAAGTCAGCGCTGCGCCGGGGGCGTAGACCGCCTTCAGGCGCGAGGTCATCGCATTGAGGAAATCGAGACACTGAATTTCCGGCGCGCTCACATCGTGCCGTGGGCCTTTGCCCCAATAGAGCACGAACCGTATTGGCTCTCGCACCGCAATGGCGTCGGCAATGAGCCGCAACATCAGTTGCGGGTCGGACGGCTGCTCGCGTTTGAAGGACCAGGTATTGAACGAGCGCAGCACTTTCTCGGCGAGGGCGGAGACATCGGCTCCTCCGGCGGCGCGCCCCGAGCCGCCCTTATGACCGCGGGCCGGAGGACGATTGCAATTAGCGGTGGAGGGGGACCCTTGATTTTGGGCAAACGAAGCCTCCGCCAGGCTACTGGCGCTTAACGCAACTCCACTGGACATGATGCCCTGCTTCCCGGAATTAACGATTGATTCATCATCGTTAAAAATCCGCTAAGCGTCAATTTTAAAGATTATTAAAGGTTAATTAGTGGCATTCGCAGCGGCGTGCGCAGTTTAAAAACCGCCACGGCACAGCATATGACTGTTTTATGTCTCGCAATTTCAATGGAATAAGCCGTCATTAAGCAACTCGGCAGGATAGTCAATTGATGAAGGAGAGGTTTTTACTGGCGCCAATGTATTGATTTACGTTGCAAAGTCAGAGTTCCGGATCCTTTCTTAATGCCGCGTGGTCGGGTTATCTCCCAACTATTGCGAGTAGTCTCCCGGTGGCGCCGGCGCGCCGCGCGGGCAGCTTCACGTTGCATGACGATCCGCGGCCGGATCCTGGTCGCCTTTCTGATCATCGGCGTGATCACCGCCGCCGTCGGCGGCTATGCCATCCGGGGCACCGAGAATGCCGGCCTGCTGGTCGATAAGACCTTCGACGAATCCCTGATGTCGATCAATTACGCGCGCGCGGCGGCGACCGATTTCGCCGCCATGCGCGCGGCTTTCGCGCGGCGCTGGATCGCCGGCGATTCGCGCCTGCGCACAGCCTTCGATAGTGAGATGGAAAATCTCAGCGTCTCACTGTCGCAAGATCTCAAGATCGCCGCCGCGCGTTCGCAATCGGTCCGCGCCGCTCATGCTGCTGAGAGCGTGCAGCGGGCGGTCGACGCGTGGAAGAGCATTTGTGATCGGCTCATCAGCGGCCGCGAGAGCGACATCAACTGGAACACGCTCGATCACTATGCGGGCAAGGTCGATGATCAGATCGATCTCCTGGTGAACTACACCGCAGGCGACGGTTTTATCTATCGTCAGATCGCGCGTGCGGCCGTCGCACACAATGTACAACTCACCGTGGCGGGCATAGCGGTTGCGCTTTTGCTGTCGGCGCTGGTGGCCTGGGGCCTTGCCCGCCGCGTTGTCGGTCCGGTTGGCGTGGCGTCCGGCGTCGCCGAGCGCATCGCCGCCGGCGAGCTCGACGTCGCGGTACCGCGTGGCAGCGCCGATGAGCTTGGCGCACTGCTCGCCGCCATGAGCAAGATGCGCGACAACATCAAGGCGATGATGGAGCGCGAAGTGGAACAGCGCCGCTCCGCGCAAGGACGGCTCGCCGACGCGGTCCAATGCTCGCAAGAAGGCGTCATCGTTGTCGACGTCAACGACTGCATCGTGCTCGCCAATGCGCAAGCGGCGGATTTCCTCGGCGTCAGGCCGGATTTGCTCGAACCGGGCACGCCGCTCGCGCGGCTCGAGCCTGCGCTGCAGGGCGCAACGGAGGTCGCCGACATCCTGATCCGGCACATCGACGATGTGCAAGCGACCGGCGATATCCTGATGGCCGACGGCCGCTGGCTCCGTATGAGCCGCAGCCCGACCCATGACGGCGGCTTCATCGTTCTGTGCAGCGACATCAGCCAGCTCAAGACGCAGGAAAAATCACTGCGCGAATCCAACACATTGCTCGATGCGGCGCTCGAGAACATGTCGCAGGGGCTGTGCCTGATCGACGCGCAGGGTCGGTTCGAAGTCTTCAACCGCCGCTATCTGGAAATCTTCAAGCTCCCGGCCGATCGCATCAAGCCCGGCATTTCGGCCAAAGAAGTGCTCGAGATCGCCATCGATTGCGGCCATTGGCCGGACAAGACCGCAGACGAACTGTTGGCGGAACGCGCGCAGCGTTTTCAGGAGAGTCCGAGAGGTCCGCATCTGTGCGAATTCACCGACGGCCGCGTGGTATCGTGTCACTATACCCCGACCGAAGACGGCCGCTGGGTCGCGACCTATGAGGATGTCACCGAGCGCCGTCAGGCCGAAGCCAAGATCATGCACATGGCGCGGCATGACGCGCTGACCAATCTGCCCAATCGCGTGCTGTTCAAGGACAAGATGGAGCAGGCGCTGGCTCGCGGCGACACGCTCGCGGTCATGTTCCTCGATCTCGACCGGTTCAAGGGTGTCAACGACTCGCTCGGCCATTCGATCGGTGACGCGCTGCTCTGTGCGGTGACCGAGCGCCTGCAGCGTGTCGTGTCGGGTGCCGACACCGTGGCGCGGCTCGGCGGCGACGAATTCGCCATCGTGCAGAGCAAAGCAAGCCCCAGTCAGGCCAGCGAGCTGGCCGCCCAGATCATCGATGCGCTGGTCGAGCCGTTCGATGTGCGCGGCCATCAGGTCATCATCGGCACCAGCATCGGCATCGCGCTTGCACCCAATGACGGGACCGAGCCCGATCAGCTTCTTCGCAATGCCGACATGGCGCTCTATCGCGCCAAGGCGGAAGGCCGCGGCTCTTATCATTTCTTCCAAAAAGAAATGGACGCCCAGATGCAGGAGCGCCGCCGGCTCGAGCTCGATCTGCGCCGCGCGCTCGCCGCCGAACAATTCGAGCTGCATTATCAGCCGCTCGTTGACATCGCTGCTGGCGATGTCTCCGGCTTCGAGGCGCTGTTGCGCTGGAACCATCCGGAGCACGGCATGGTCGCGCCGGACATTTTCATTCCGCTCGCAGAAGAGATCGGCCTGATCGTGCCGCTCGGCGACTGGGTGCTCAAGCAAGCCTGCCGCGATGCGGTGAACTGGCCGGAGAACCTGACGGTCGCGGTCAATCTGTCGGCGGCGCAATTCCGCTGTCCGACCTTGGCGCTGTCGGTGATGTCGGCGCTCGGCCAGACCGGGCTTGCGGCATCGCGGCTCGAACTGGAAATCACCGAGACCGTCCTGCTGCAGGAAAATCCGGCCGTGCTCGATGCCTTGCATCAATTCCGCGAGCTTGGCGTTCGCATCTGCATGGACGATTTCGGCACCGGCTATTCGTCACTGAGCTATCTGCGCAGCTTCCCGTTCGGCAAGATCAAGATCGACCGCTCCTTCATCCGCGAATTGGGCAAGGAGAACGATT
>DATAQN010000063.1:0-55949 GCA_036264635.1 Xanthobacteraceae bacterium
CTTCTGCGCAAGCTCAAAAATCTCGGCATCACGGTCGCGCTCGACGACTTCGGCACCGGATATTCGTCGCTCAATCAGCTGACGATGTTTCCGTTCGACAAGATCAAGATCGACAAATCCTTCACGCGAAACATGACCACCCGCACCGACTGTGCGGCGATCATCTCGGCCGTGCTCGCGCTTGCGCACAGCATGAACATCGACACCACGGCGGAGGGTGTCGAGACCGAAGATCAGCTTCGCATTCTGCGTATGGCCGGCGTGTCGACCATCCAAGGCTATTTGATCCAAAGGCCGTGTCCCGCGGGCGAGCTGAAGTTCGACGGCTATGAAGTCTCGGGAGCGGTTGAAGATGCCGCTTAAAGACACATCGGCTGCAATCCCGGTTGCCGGAGAAAGCGCCGCCCAGGGCGCGTCCAGCGCACAACTTGGCGTCATTGCTCCGGCGACCAAGTCGCTGATCGACGAGCTCGAAGACGCTATCGCGCATACCGATTTGCGCCACCGCGCCGCTGTCATGCGGCGTCTGACCGACCTGTTCATCATGAACGGCACGGGGTTCTCCGAAGAACATATCGCGATGTTCGACGAGGTCATGAGCCGGCTGGTTGCGGCGATCGACAGCTCCGCGCGCGCCGAATTCGGCGACCTCATCGCCAAGAATCCCCGTGCGCCGGCCAAGACCACGCGTCTGCTTGCGCTTGACGACGAGATCAAGGTCGCAGGCCCGATCCTGTCGCATTCCAAGGTGCTCGATGAGGCGACGCTGATCGAAGGCGCAAAGACCAAGAGCCAGGATCACCTCTATGCGATCTCGCTGCGTGATTCGATCGGCGAGGCCGTTACCGACGTGCTGCTGGAGCGCGGCGACACCGAAGTCGTGCGCAGTGCCGCCAAGAACCCCGGCGCGCGGTTTTCGGAATTCGGTCACACGACACTGGTGACGCGTTCGCGGCAGGACGGCGAGCTCGCCCTGCGGGTCTGGACACGCGCCGACATTCCGCGCCAGCATCTTCTGAGCCTGTTCGCCTCGGCCTCCGAGGACGTGCAAATGCAGCTCGAGGCCGCTGACCGGCAGAAGGTCCAGCTCTACCGCTATCTGGTCGCGCAGGCCAAAAGCCAAATCCAGACCAGCATCCGCGAAAATTCCGCGAGCTATGCGCAAGCGCGCCCCTTTGTCGAGGAGTTACACCGCACTGGCGCTCTGGATGGAGAGATGCTCGCCAAATTCGCCCAGGCCGGAAAGTTCGATGAAGTGACAGTGGCGCTCTCGCTGCTGTGCGACTTGCCGGTCGGGCATGTCGAGCGCGCCATCGTCCATCATCGTGCCGATCATCTGATGGTGCTGGCCAAGGCGATCGGGCTGAGCTGGGAGACGACGCGAGCCATTCTAAGAATGCGCGGACCTTCGCGCAGCATCGGCGCCAGCGAACTCGAAGCGAACGCGCAAAGCTTCGCCAAGCTGCAACAGAAGACCGCCGTATCGGCGATGAATTTCTATCGGCTGCGGGCGCGCGCGGAAGCGCAGCTCGAATCTGCACAATAGCCGGCGGATCCGCGCCAGGCGGTTTACGGCGAATTTATCAGTCGCTTCAACACCGCACCCTCAAAGCGTGCATTGACAAGAGCAGCGCAACGGCCATTCTGCGCCTCCGCCTTTGTCATACAATCATACGAAGCCCAAGGAGCCGACCATGGAACACAGCAACGTCAAGGCCCACATCGCCTATGACGATCTGCGCGAATGGCTCGCTCAGGCCGAGCGGCTCGGCGAAGTTCGCAATGTTTCCGGCGCAAGCTGGCAGGAAGATATCGGCCTCGCCGCCGAAGCGGTGCTGCGTGCCGAGAACGGGCCCTGTGTCGTGTTCGACGACATTCCCGGCTGCCCAAAGGGTTTTCGCGTGCTGCTCAACATGTTCGCCGGCACGCGCCGCAACATGACGCTTGGCTTTCCCGATCACCTGTCGAAGTGGGAATTGAGCGACGCCTATCGCGAAGCCTATCTGAAGGAGCAGAAGATCATTGCGCACGAGATCGTCGAGGACGGCCCGATCCTGCAAAACGTGCTGATGGGCGACGATATCGACGTCACCAAATTCCCGGCGCCGATCTGGCACGAGAAGGATGGCGGACGTTATATCGGCACCGGCACTTACAGCATCACCCGCGACCCCGAAGAAAACTGGCTCAATGCCGGCGCCTATCGCGCGCAGGTTCATGGCCGCAACTCGGTCGGCATCCTGATCGCCGCCGGGCATCATGGCGACATCCATCGCGCCAAATATTTCAAGCGCGGCGAGCCGATGCCGGTCGCCATGGTGCTCGGCGGCGATCCCATGGCCTTCTTCTACGGCGGCCTTGAAGTGCCCTATGGCACTTTCGAGATCGACGTCATCGGCGGCTTACGCGGACGTCCGGTCAAGATGGTGCGCGGCCAGGTGACTGGCCTGCCATTTCCGGCTCATGCCGAGATCGTGCTGGAGGGCTATGTCACTGAAGGCCGCAGCGAAATCGAAGGCCCGTTCGGCGAATGGACCGGCCATTACGCCGGCGGCGCCAAGCCGACATCCGTTCTCGATATCAAGGCGATCTATCACCGCAACGATCCGATCCTCGTCGGCGTGCCGCCGATGGGCGCGGGTCCTGACGAAATGGCGCGCTACCGCGCTGTGCTGCGCTCGGCGACCATCAAGCAGAATATGAGCAATGCCGGCGTGCCGGGCGTGCGGCAGGTGTGGTGCCATGAGATCGGCGGCGCGCGCCTGTTTCACGGAGTGTCGATCACGCAGCGCTATCCCGGTCACGCGGTGCAAGCCGGCCACATTGCCGCGCAATGCGGCGCCTCCGCTTATGCGTCGAAATATATCGTCGTGGTCGATGACGATGTCGACGTCACCAATCTCGACCATCTGCTCTGGGCGATGCTGACGCGCACCGACCCGTCACAGTCGATCCAGTTCATCAATGGCTCGTGGGACTCGCCGGCCGATCCGGCGCTGCCGCCGTGGAAGCGCGCCGCAGGCGACATGACCCATTCGGTCGCCATCATCGACGCCTGCCGGCCGTTTCACTGGCGCGACAAGTTTCCTGACACCAATACGCCGAGCCCGGAAGTCACCCGTAAGGCGCAGGAGAAATTCGGCTGGCTTCTGGACAGCAAAGCCTCGAACGGCAAGAAATAGTTACGCCACGCCAGCCGCGCTGTTGAGGCTTTCCAACAGTGCCGCCCGCCGCATATAGGCCTTGGCACTTTCCGGATCTTCCGACGTGCGTTTGAGCTCGGCGAAATTCCGCGAGCGCACCGCGGGATCGCGCTCTTCCATCAGCCGCTTATTGGCGATTGTCTGCGCCTGAACGTAAGTCACAGCCGCGTACCGACGCTGGCGGTCATAAAGATCTAGCACGTCGTCGTCCGCCGTGCCGTGGATGACCGCAGCAAGCTTCTCGGCCAGATTGAAAGCATCGTGCATGCCGCCATTCATGCCCATGCCGCCGATCGGATTGTTGACATGCGCGCTGTCGCCGGCGAGCAGAACGCGGCCCTTGCGGAACGTCTCGGCGACGCATTGCGCGACGTTATAGACGTTGACATATTCGATCTCATAGCGGCCGCTCTTGGGAAAGAAACGCTGCAATCGCGCTTCGATGCGGTCGGGTGCAAGCGCGATCTCATCCGGCTCGTCGACCTGCGTCGGAAAGATCGCACGCCACAGGCCTGGCTCCCTTTCGCCGCGCACCTTGAACAGGTTGCACCATTCGTCCGGGTCCGAGAAATAGTTGCGAAACACGAGATGCGAATTCACTTCGCCGAAATCGAAGCTGGTCGCGATCTTGATGAATTTCTCCGGATAGCGGAAACCCTTGAAGTCGATATCGGCAAGCTTGCGCACCGTGCTTCTGCCGCCGTCGCAGCCGATCACATAGTCGGCGCGATGCGTTTCCCGTCCTGACGGGGAGATCACATCAACTGTGACGCCCGCGCCATCCTGCGACAGCGACTCGACCCTATGGCTGAAGCGGACGTCGAAATCGGAGCCATTGGCGTATTCCTGATAGACCGCCGCGGTGAGCTTGTACTGTTCGTACTGCAAGACGAAGGGAAATTTGAACTCGTCGCGCATCCGATCAAGATCGAATTCGGCGACAACGCTGCCGTCGAGACGATCGTGGAAGCGGTACTTCGACGAGACGAGCCCCTTGTCGATGATCCGCGTGGTGATACCGATCTCGTCGAGCATCTCCAGCGTCGGCGGATGGATCGACGCCGCCCGCTGATCCTTCACCGGCGCCGGCTCCTGCTCGAGGACGGTCACCGGAATGCCGCGCCTGCTCAGCGCCAGCGCACATACGACGCCAGCCGGGCCGGCGCCGACAATGATGATATTTCCCGGTTTGCTCACTGGATCGTTCGCCCTCGACACGCTGGGTTGATGCTATTGGGCCTGCAAACCCATTTCAGACACGAGCTTACGCCAATATTCGGTTTCCGAGACGATCCGTGCCTGAAAGTCCGCCGGCGTGATGGTGACTGGATCGACGCCGATCTGCTGCAGCCGCGCCGTGAAGTCCTTGTCGTTCTCCGCCGCCAAGATGGCGCGCGCCAGCGTATCGATGACGGCTTGGGGCGTGCGCGCCGGCGCATGAACGCCGTTCCATGTCACCACTTCATGGCCGGGGAATGTTTCGGCAATCGCCGGGACATCAGGAAGACCGGGCGAGCGCGCCGCGCCGCTCGACGCCAGAAGCCGCACCTTCCCGGTGTTCATGAACGGTCGCAGTTCCACAGAAGTCGCCGAGACCATTTGCACATTGCCTGACAGCAGATCGTCGAACGCCAGAACCAGACCACGATAAGGCACCATGGTCATGTCGAGCCCGGCGCGCTTGAGAAAGACCGCGGCCGAAATATGGGAGAGGCTGCCGGCGCCTGCCGTACCATAAGTGAGTTGCGCCGGATGCGCCTTCACATAGGTGATGAACTCGCTGACTGTCTTGGCCGGAAAGTCCGCATCCGTCGTCAGCACGAAGGGGCTCGTCGCGATAATCGACACAGGCTTGAAATCGTTGATCGGATCGTAGGCGACCTTGTTGGTCATCGGCACAACAGCGATCTGTGTCAGTGTGGAAAACAGCAGCGTGTAGCCATCCGGCTCAGCGCGGGCCACATGTTCAGTCGCGATCGCGCCGGCGGCTCCGCTTTGGTTTTCGACGACGAAAGGCTGGCCGAGGGCCGTTTGCAGGTATGCGGCCGTAATGCGGGCGAGTGTATCGGTGATTCCGCCGGCAGCAAAAGGCACGACGAGAGTGACAGCACGTTCCGGCCACGCCGCGCAGGCCTCAGTCGCTGTGACGATAGCGATTAGCGCGCTCGCGATACAAGCCAACAACCGGGCTGGCATGGAGGATTTCTCCGGTATGACCTTTCGTACTCCAGCCGTCCCGCCTTGTGGCGTCAACCCGTATTTCTGTGCACACGCTGCCCGATTTAATGGCGGTGCAAATTCACATTGCTGATCCCCCACCGCGGAATTGCGCGGCAATTGCAGCCACGCTAGCGTGAGGGTTCAGGGCGGAACAGAGGAGACTGGCCGTGGCAAAACTTCGGCATATCGCGATCGCGGTGAAGGACCCGGACAAGGCGGCAAAGTTCTTCGAACAAGCCTTCGGCATGACGCGGGCCGGTAGCGCCATGCGCGGCGTCTATTTGACGGACGGCGTGATGAATGTCGCGCTGCTTAATTTCGCCGACGAGCCGGTGCCCGGCTTTGAGACGCAGGAAGGCTATGAGGGCATCATCCATTTCGGCATGTGGGTCGACAATGTCGAAGAGACCGACCGCAAGATCAAAGATGCCGGCGGGTCCTACATGACAGGCCGGTTCGAGAAGGACCCGAACGTGTTTTACGAGGTCAAATACAAAACGCCCGAAGGCATCGTCTTCGACGTCACCGCGAACGGCTGGAAGGGCGCCGTGAAGGACGTGGTGCCGGCCTCCCCCAGCAAGGCCGCCTGACCGGCCGCTTGCTGCTCGGACGAACGGAAAAGTGGGCGGGATCGCGCGGTTACCGCGTTGATCTTGATCAAACATCTGGAATGATGACCCGGCTATGCTTTTTTGGCGGTTGCGGCTTAGCTTGAAGCCGTTGCATCTGGCCAACGACAAGAGCGCCGAAAAGCGCGGACTGACCCGAAAAGGTTGCGGCCTAATCCGAAAAGGCTAACGAGGATTCTCCAAGGGCTCGTCATGACAAAACCGAAAATCGTAATTGTCGGCGGTGGCATCGGCGGCCTTTTCACGGCCAATGCGCTGATCGCCAAGGGCTTCCCGGTCGCGGTCTATGAGCAGGCGCCGGCGCTCGGTGAAGTCGGCGCGGGCGTCTACATCACGCCCAATAGCATGCGCCATCTGCAGCGGGTTGGGCTCGGCGAACTGGTCGAGAAATGGGGCGCCAGGGTCGGCTCGGCCTCGCGCTATTTCCGCTATGACGGCACGCCGATCGCGCCGGTGCAGGTCACCGACTCGGCCGGCTGGAACGCGACTTTCGGCATGCATCGTGCCGACTTGATCGACATCCTGGCGAGTGGGCTGCCGAAGCAGATCATCAATACCGGACATCGCTGCACCAGCTTCGAACAGGACAAAAGCGGCGCCCGTGTTTTCTTTGCTAACGGCGCCGTTGCCGAGGGCGACATCGTTGTTGCCGCAGACGGACTCCATTCCGAACTGCAAAAATATGTGACGCCGCCGTCACGCCCGGTCTTCTCCGGCTCGGCCGCCTATCGCGGCACCGTCCCGCATGAAGACGTTCCCGATTGGCCGATGGATCGCTGGCAGATGTGGCTCGGCGAACGCAAGCACTTCCTGGTTTTCCCGCTGCGCGCCGGCAAGCTGGTCAACTTCGTCGGCTTCGTACCCGCAAGCAAGGCGATCGAGGAATCCTGGTCGGCGCCCGGCGATCCTGATCAAATGCGCCGGGACTTTGCCGGCTGGGATCCGCAGGTCGAAAAGCTGCTCCGCCATGTGCGCACGACGTTTCTCTGGGCACTCTATGATCGCGACCCGCTGCCGTGCTGGACCAAGGGCAACCTGACCCTCCTTGGCGACGCAGCGCATGCCATGCTGCCGCATCTCGGCCAGGGCGCCAATCAATCCATCGAGGACGGCATCACGCTGGCGACGCTCTTGGCGCGGGCGGACCGGGATTCCCTGCCGGCGGCTCTGCAGGCTTATGAGCACCTGCGCCGCGAACGCGTCGCCGAAGTGCAAACCGGAGCGCGCAAGAACGGACTGCGCTACGATTCCCTGTCCGGCGATCTTGCAGTGCGGGATCGCGAGATCGTCGCGCATGCCGAATTCCGCAAGCAGATTTACGACTACGACGTGGTCAAGCTTGCCGACACGGCCGCGATTTCGCCCGCGCACTGATCCTTAAGCGATCGCCGCGCCTTTCGGGTGGGATACTGCCCCACGACGGCTCTGGCCGGCGTTTACCTCTCCTTTTTTAGTTCGCCTTTTAGCTCTCCTTTTTAGCTCTCCTTTTTAACTCACTTGGCACGAGAAGATTTCGCGGGCATGATTTTCCGCAACAGGCTCGTGGCGAAACAGCCCGGGCGCAAAAAGATGCTTTTGGGGGAGGACGACCATGCCAATGGTGCTTTTCCGGCTGTGCTGCGCATTCGCCGTGTTCATTGTCGCTTCGGTCCAGGCTCAAGCTGAAGATACCGTCAAAGTCGGGCTGATCATGACCTATACCGGCCAGTTCACCGACGCGGCCGCGCAGATGGACAACGGCATCAAGCTCTACATGAAGCAGCACGGCGACACTGTCGCCGGCAAGAAGATCGAGATCATCCGCAAGGACGACGCCGGCGCGCCCGATGCGGCCAAGCGCATCGCGCAAGATCTCATCGTCAACGACAATGCCGATATTCTCGCCGGCTTTGTCATCACGCCGGAGGCGATGACGGTTGCCGACCTTTCCGCGCAGGCGAAGAAGCTGATGGTGGTGATGAATGCCGCCACCTCGATCATCACGACCAAATCACCTTACATCGTGCGCACCTCGGTGACGCTGCCGCAGGATTGCGAGCCGCTCGGCACCTGGGCCGCCAAGAATGGCGTCAAAAAAGTCTTCACCATGGTGTCGGACTACGGTCCCGGTCATGACGCCGAAGCGGCGTTCACCGGCGCTTTCAAGGCCGGCGGCGGCGAAGTGATCGGTTCGATTCAGATGCCGATGGCCAGTCCGGATTTCTCGGCGTTTCTACAGCGCGCCAAGGATTCCGGCGCGGACGCGATCTTCGTCTTCATCCCGGGCGGCTCACAGCCGGGCGCATTGGGGAAAGCGATGGTGGAGCGCGGCATCGATGCCAGCAAGATCAAGCTGTTGGGCCATGGCGAGCTCGCCGACGAGAGCGCCGTCAAGGCGATGGGCGACACCGCGATCGGAATCATCACCTCGATGTATTACGATTACAACGACAACTCCAAGCTCAACCACGACTTCGTCGCCGCCTATAATGCGGAGTTCAAGCGTAATCCCGACCTGTTCGCGGTCGGCGGTTATGACGGCATGCACCTGATCTACGAGGCGTTGAAAAAGACCGGCGGCAAGGCCGACGGCGACAGCCTCATCGCGGCGGCCAAAGGCATGGCCTGGGAAAGCCCGCGCGGGCCGATGTCGATCGATCCCGCGACCCGCGACGTCATCGAGACGGTCTATATCCGCCGCGCCGAGAAGGTGAACGGGCAGATCCGAAACGTCGTGATCGCCAAGTCCGAGAACGTCAAAGACCCGGTGAAAGAGCGGATGAAATAAGCCAGAGAACCGGCCACACGCGAACCGGCAATTCGCATTTTTGTGGATTTGGCTACGTGTTTGTGACACGAAGAGCGTGTATTCTTAGAGCACGCGTTCTCGGGGCTGTAGGCGCAGCAACGCCTTCGGCAGACCCCCGCATGGGCGCAATCAGCGCTCCATGATGATTGCCAAACAAATTTCAACTGCTCCGATACTGAAAAGACACGCGCTCCGCGTTTCTTGCTTTTTGGCGATGACCGGAACCCTCGTCGTCGCATTCGCTTCTGCGGTTCTCGCCGATAGTGCCGATGAAGCGCGAGCGATCAATCAGCAAGTCCTCAGCCTGATAGCCGCAGCCAAGCTCGATGAGGCTGCCACGTTGGCCAAGAAAGGGCTTGCGCTCTGCCCGGATGCCGGCTCGGTCAAAGGATTCTGTGCAGGGCAATTTGATGAGCTGCTTGGCGATATTGCAACTCGTCAAAATCAATACGCGGACGCACTAGCGTATTACCAGCAAGCGTTGACCGAACGCGAAGCGCAGCCCGGGCATGGCGATAATATCGTCGCCGGTACGCTCGTTCGCATTGGCCGCGCTCTCGTTGGGCTCCATCGTAACGACGAGGCCGAAAAAACAACGAAGGACGCCATAGCGCTGCTCGACAACCGGACCCCTGTCGACCGCAATTTGGGCATTGCATTCCTTACGCTGCAGAATCTTTATGTGACGGAAGGCCGCCATGCCGACGCCGTGGCAGTCGGCCGTCGCGCTCTCGATTTTTATACGGCGAGCGAAGGTGCAAACGGCAATACCGTTGCCAAGATCAAGCGGATACTGGGCGGCGGTTTGATCACGCTGGGCAATCGTCAAGTCAGCGAGCAGAATTTTGCCGCAGCGGAGCAATCGTTTCGTGAGGGCATTCAAATCCTCGATCCCCTTCCGTCCGCCCCCGAAAACACGGTCGTTACCGCGCTTGTCCAGCTCGGCAAATTATACGATCAGCAGGGACGTTTGGCCGAAGCGGAGATATTGGAACATCGCGCGCTCGATTTGCGCGCGAAATCCGCGCCGCCCCTCGACCCCCTTCTGCTGCAGCTTCAAGTGCTGTTGTCGCAGCATTACCAACAAGTGCAAAAGCCCGACCAGGCAATCGAATACGCCCAGCGTGTGGTATCCGCTCTCGATGCGAAAAAGCAGGAGGATTTCGTACTAGGAATGGCGCTCACCCTGCTCGGAGGCGCACAAGCAAAAATTGGCCATTACGCAGAAGCCGATACGACATTGGCGCGCGCTCGCGACGTTGTCGATCGTTTCGCAGCGGAGGGCGATCTCCAACGCGTAAGTGTTCGGATCGAAGTCGGATTGCTGCGCATCGACGAGGAGAGATACGCCGATGCCGAACAGGCCTATCGTGAAGCGCTCGCTCTACAGGAGAAATTCAAATACAGCGATACGACTTGGCGTTCGACGATTCTTGAGGGCCTCGGCTTCGTCTTTCGCGACACGGCACGCTATGGCGAAGCGGAGCAGGCTTTATCCGAAGCCGTCGCAATTGACGAGGCCGCCGGCCCGACGAGAGCCAAGAGTCTGGCGAAGCGCCGGCTAGCGCTTGCCACGTTGTATAGGCGCGAGGCGCGCTACGCCGATGCTGAAAATATACTCACGCAGGCGCTCACGCCCGCTATCTCGGACCTCGATCGCGCGGCGGCGCTGAATACACTTGGGCTGATCTATTCGACGACGGGGCAGTACGGCAAGGCGGAGCCTCCGCTCACGGAGGCTTTGGCAATCGAGCGGCGATTGCTGCCGGCGGACGCTATGCTCACGCTTGATACGATCACCAATCTTGCTGGAGTCGATATTGCGCGAGGCCGCTTTACCGACGCTGAAACCAAACGCCGAAGCAATCTGGCGGCAATCGAAGCGCGGACGCCATCGGCGTCGATCGATATTGCTCAGCACGCCGTTCTACTGGCGGACGCTCTGGTATCCACCGGAAAGCTCGATGAGGCAGAAACGCTGTCGAAGCGTGCGATCACGCTTTATGAGGCCCGCTTCGGGGCCGGCCATCTGCGGACGAACGGCGCGCTCAAGATGCTGGCGAAGGTCGAGACGCTGCGCGGCAACGACAACGATGCTGAAGCACTTTATAGGCGTGCGCTCCTCATCGACGAGCGCGCTTTAGGACCGGACAACACGCTTGTCGCCGACGATCTTGTCGCGCTCGCGCCGATCTTGCAACGCCTCGGCAAGCGCCAAGAGGCGAGCGACGGGCTCGCGCGAGCCTTGTCGATCGTGAGCAAACAGGCCGGTAGTGACAGCCCGATGGCGCTTGGCGCGATAGCGGCGGCAGCGGACATCGCCTACGGCGAAGCTCGTTATGGCGAGGCGCACGACCTTGCGGTCCGCGCCCAAAAAATCAGGGAGCAGACGCTGGGCTCCGATGATCCCTCGTTGATCGGCACTTGGATCTTCGTGGCCCGGCTCGACATAGCCGACAATCGACTCGACGCCGCCGGCGCGGATGTGGCTCGCGCCGGGGAAATCGCCGACAAAGGACTAGCCACCGATCATCCATTCCGCCTCGATGTGCTGCAGGGTAAAGCCGATCTCGCCACAGCACGCGGCAACCTGGCGGAAGCGGAGCAGGCCGATCGCGATGCGCTAGCATTCGCCGAGAAGCTGTTCGGAGAAGACCATCCAGTACGGATAGCCGCCGGCCAACGGCTGGCTAGCGCCTTGGGCCGTCAGGGCAAATTCGAGGAGGCCACGACGCTGAGCCAGCAGATTCTGGCGATCAGTGAGAGAACGCTTGGCGCGGATCATCCGCGTACCGGAGGCGCAGTCAAGACATTGGCCTCGATCGAGGTCGCACGCGGCAACGATCGCAACGCGGAGGCACTCTATCGGCGCGCGTGGGCCATCGACGAAAAAGCCTTTGGACGGGACAACGTGACCATCGCTGGAGACTTGATTGCTCTCGCACCCATTCTTCAACGCGCCGGCAGGCGCGTGGAAGCCAAAGCCGACCTGTCCCGTGCATTGACCGAAGTGACCGCGCAGTTCGGCGACGACAGTCCGATGTTGCTGGCGGCAATCACGGCGTCGGCGAATTCCGCTTTCGACGAAGCACGCTATGGCGAGGCGCGCGACTTGGCCGCTCGCTCGCAAAAGATAAGGCAGCAGGCTTTCGGTCCAGACCACCCTTCCCTGCTTGGCAATTGGATTTTTGCTGCCAAGCTCGACATGGTCACGAATAGGATCGATGCCGCCGGTGCCGACATCGCTCGCGCGGCCGGAATCGTCGACAAGGGACTGCCCGCAGAACATCCGTTCCGCATCGACGTGCTGGAAGGTAAAGCCGATCTTGCGGCTGCGCGCGGTATTCTCGCCCAGGCAGAGCAAGCCGATCGCGATGCGCTCACACTGGCCGAAAAGCTCTTCGCACCGGAGCATCCGATCAGAATAGGAGCGACCAATCGGCTTACGGCCATGCTCTGGGCCAATGGCAAGCGCGCAGAAGTCGAGCAAATCCGACGCGACGAACTGGCAAGAAGCGAGCAAAATGACGCTGCTAGTCCTCGCAGCGTCGCACGTGCGGCCGAGAATCTGGCCGGCGTTCTAGCGAATTCGGCGCGTATCGGCGACGCCGTATCGCTTTATAGGCGCGCGCTTGCAGTAAACGAACAGGCATTCGGCGACGAAAGCCGCGAGGCTGCCCTAGATCATCAGGTGCTTGGCGCGATCGCTGCCGCGTCAGGAGAGTTTGATGACGCGAGTATGGAATTGACCCGTGCGCGAGCCATCGGAGAAAAGCTGAACGATCTTTTGCTGGTTGCAGGTGCGTCAAACCAACTCGCAATCCTGGCGGCTACCAAGGATGCGCCTGCAGAGGGCATCGTCCATATGGAACGGTCGCTTGACGCCGTGGAACAAGTATTCGGCGCTGACAGTCCTGCGATAGTTGGCACCTTGGCGCAGCTTGGAAAGCTCTACGTAATCACAGATCGCGCGAAAGATGCCGAACAAATCGTCGAGCGGATCAAAGCCATGACTGGTGAGGATCCGCCGGATCTGTCGCCGGGCTATCTCAGTTTCCTGCAATTGCGAGCATTCGTGGCCTCCCATCGCGGCGACACCGGCGCCGCGGAAGCGCTGTTCAAGCGCGCGATCGCCTTCTCGCGCAAATACGGAGGGCCAATGGCACCGGCAATCGGTGCAGACGAATACAACCTCGCGCTGGTTTACATGAAAGCCGAGCGATTTTCTGATACGGTTGCAAGCCTCGATCTCGCCCTGAGAATTCTGCGGTCACAGAACAGTCCGCGCGCCATGGCTGTCGGCTATGCGTTGTTGGCCGACGCGGCGGCGTACGCCGGTACCGGCGACCAAGCCAAGGCGAACCAGTTGCGTTCCGCCGCCGTCCAAATTCTCGGGCCGGCACTTGGCTCCCGCCAAGCGCCGAGATCGCTATGACGTTCTTTCGGACTAGAACCCGCCAAAGCCGCCGGCGGTGAACTGGAGGCGCTGGGTGACGTCGTAGGGCTGTTTGGTGAGCGGATAGGCGTAGTCGACACGGATCGGGCCGAACATCGAGTCCCAGATCACGCCGGCGCCGACCGAGGAGCGGATCGCGCGAGAATTGGCGATCTGCTGCGCCGGCGACAGCGATGCCAGATTGGTCGCGGTCGAGGCGCTCGTGGCCCAGAGACTGCCGACATCGGAGAAGGCCGCGACTTTCAGCCCGGCATCCGGCGGAACGAACGGCACCGGGCCCTGCAGCTCGGCCGACGTGGTCCAGTAAGCATTGCCGCCGAGATTATCCATGGTCGTGCCGGGCGTAATGTCGCGCGGGCCAAAGCCGTTGGGCGCGAATCCGCGCACCAGCTGCGGCCCGCCGAAGAAGCCGTCGAGCAGCGGCAATTGCTGGCCGCCCCACGGCGCGACATAGCCGCCCTGCCCGCGCACCATGCCGACCACGTCGCCACCGAGCTCGTGATAGTAGCGCACGTCCTGCGTGGTGCGCGCGAATTTGGCCGCGCCGCCGAGGCCGGCGAAGTCATTGTTGACTTGCGCACGTACGCCTTCGGTCGGGTTCCGCGGATTGTCGAGCGTCGAATAAGTGACGCCGTTGCCGATCGACGACACCCAATAGGGGCCCATCTGCGCGGCCTGCTGGATCGGCAGCGACACCGTGCCGATCGAAGGGTCGAGCGACAGGCCTTGCTTATAGAGCGAGTAATTGGTGCTGACGCTGAGATTGTCGGTGATCGGCGTGCCGACGCCGACCTTGCCGCCATAGAGCTCGGTGTTGAAGGCCTGATAGGGGCTGGCAAAGGCCTGCCTGCCGAACAGGTCAATGCCGGCTGAGAGGTGCTGGTTGAGAAACCACGGATCGGTGAAGGAGACATCGAAGCCGCGGGCATATTGGCCATAGGTCACGGTGGCCTTGGCGATATCGCCGGTGCCGAGGAAATTGGTATCGCCGACACTGAGCTGAACCAGCGCGCCATCGGAGGCCGAATAGCCGCCTGAGACGAAGATGCTCCCGGTCTTCTGTTCCTCGACCGTGACATTGAGCACGACGCGATCCGGCGCCGAGCCTTGATCAGCCGTGATCTTCACCGTCTTGAAATAGCCGAGCGCCTTCAGATGCCGCTCGCCGCGATCGACCAGCACGCGGTTATAGGCATCGCCTTCACCAAAATCGAATTCGCGGCGGATCACCTCGTCGCGGGTCTTGATGTTGCCGTGGATTTCAATGCGCTCGATATAGAGGCGCTTGCCGCCGGCAATCGTATAGACGAGATCGATGGTCTGCCGGCCGGGCTTGCGTTCGGCGCGCGGCACCACATTGGCGAACGGCTCGCCGTTCCTGGCGAGCGCCATCGTCAGGTCCTCGACTGTCTTGTCGACGGCGTCGGCATCGTAAATGTCGCTGGCCTGGGTTCGTAGAACCGAGTGAAGCGAATCCACATCGACCGTTTTGAGACCGGACTCGAGCCCCACCTTGCCGAAGTGATATTGCGGGCCCTCGTCGATCGTGAACATCACGGTGACCGATTTTGTCGCGGCCTCGTAGCTGCCGGCCGATGACACCCGCACGTCGGCATAGCCGTGATCACGATAGAATTGCCGCAACAGATCGCGATCGTTCTCGATCTTGTCGGCGTCGTAGATATCGTTGTTAAGGAGAAAACTCGCGACATTGGTGACGCCGGTCTTGATCACACCTCGGAGCTTGGTCTCCGAGAACGCCCTGTTACCGGCGAATACGACGCGCCGCACCGCAAGCTTTTCACCTTCCTTGACCTCGAAGACGAGATCGACCGTGGTATTGTTGCTGCCGCTTTTCGGCTCGATGGTCTTGGGCACGATCTGCGCGCCGAAATAGCCATAGCGCTTATAGACATCGAGCATGCGCACGACGTCCTCTTGAATGGACGCACGTGACAGCGGGCCGCCGGGCTTGGATTGCAGATCCTTTTTCAGATCCTCGTCCTTGATCTTCCGATTGCCTTCGACGGCAAGCCGACCGATGGTCGGGTTTTCCACGACCACGACCAGGATGCGGTCGCCGGCGCGCGAGATCTTGATGTTGCTGAACAGACCGGTCGCGTAGAGGCGCTTGATCGCGTCGTCGGTCGCCTGCGCATCGAGCTTGCCATCCGGGCCGGGATGAAAGTACGAGCGGACCATGTCGGCGCCGACATGGCGGTTGCCGATCACCGTGATCGTGGAATCGAGTTGCTCCGCTGCGGCCAAGGACGCACAAGCGGCCAGCGCAGCAAATCCCGCGAGGAAGAGGGTGATCCCCCGGCAACGCATGAACTTAAAGCTCCCCACCGATCGGGGATGAGTTCAACAAAGCGGCGGGGCCGGACCGTGACGGATTGTGTCGGAATCGGAGGCATTGTTAGAAATGTTCGCCACAAAGGTTTATGTGCGGTTTCGTGTTTTTCAGGGTGGCGCGCGAAGCAGGAAGCGCGACGCCACGCTTGGCGCGAGGACGACCTGACATAAATCCTGCAGACGCCGCCCGTATCATCGCAGGGCTTTTCAGGCGGCAGGGGGCCAGTAGCATGCGCAAATCGATCACGGGCATCGTCACAGCGGCAGTGATTGCCGCATCGCTGATCGCCCAACCCAAGCCTGCGGAAGCCCGATGCTGGAGCTGCTGGGCCGGTGCCGGTGTGGCCGGAGGCGTTGTGAGCGGTGGGGTGATCGCCGGCTGGTCACACGCTTACACCCACGGATCGATCTACGGACCTTATTGGGCATACCCGCCCTATTCCGAATACGGTTACGCGCCTTATTACGTCGCGCCGGCCTACTACTACGCGCCGCCCCTCTATGCGCCGCCGCTCAATTCACCGTATTTCCACGTGCACCATCCCTATTCGCATCACTACCACCCTCACTATTGGTGAAGCCGGTAACGCGACAGCGGACTGCGAGTGCTTCAGATGCGGAGCGCGCGCGTCGTCTCGTCGAACAATTCTTCGACTGAGTAGCGGCGGGGAATGATCTTCATTTCCAGCGCATAGGCCGACATGAGATCGAGCGCTGGCTTCACGGCATCGAAGCCGAAGGGCAGCGTATCGATAGCGCCGGCTTTCGGCAGGCCGGCGGCCTTCTTGCTGTCATGGAGCATGCGGAAGACCTCACGCACCGCGTCCGGATCGGATTGCGACAGCGAGTTCTTGACCACGACCATGTGATTGAGCGGCACGGTGCCGTATTTCTTGTACCAATCCTGCGCCGCGGCGTCGGGATCGGGAATGACGCTCTTGAAGCGCGGATCTGACGGAAGAACGGTACCGAAGATCGCGGCATCGAGCTCACCTTCGGCCACCATCTTGGTCATGTCCTTGCCGTCGGCAGCGCGCTCGACGCCGGGCGGATCGCGGAATTCAGCGATATGGGCGTCCTCGAAGGTGACCCAGTTCACCTTGGCGAGGTTGACGCCGTAATCCTTCCAGAGAATGCCGCGGATCCAGCAGCCGGTGGTCTGCGCGAAGGAACGCACGCCGACGCGGCGGCCTTCGAGGTTATCGGGCGTGACGGTGCCGCGCTCGGAATTGTACAGCAAGGTGCCGTGCTGAAAGCGGCCCATCATGGTCGCCGGCATGAGAACGAGCGGCTTGCCGAAGGCCTTGGCCTGCAAATAGGTCACGAGCGCGATTTCGCAGACGTCGAATTTGAGTTCGCGCACCATCATGAAGAAGGACTTATAGATCGGGTTGACCTCGGTGAGGCGAAGCGCGATGCGGTCGGAACTGATGCCGCCGTTCTTCAGCGCCTGGGTCTGCGGGTAATTGCCGAAACAGCCGTCCAGGGTCTTGAGTTTTTCCGCAGCGATTGTGCTCATCTAGACTTACCTCCCGAAAGCGGATGATCTTATGATCCGGTCTCGGCCGAAGCCAGACCGCGCCTGGATTATTTAATTTTGCGTATGTCCTTGTCGGAAAACCGGTTTCCACTTTTCCGGGACATGCGCTAACCGAGAACATGCCCCCTATGTCGGAACAGAACCCTCGCGTCCCCGCCTTGCGGCTGGAAAGCTTCATCACGAGCGCCTTTGTCGCCGCGGGCCTGCCCGCAGCCGACGCGAAAACGCTCGCCCAGCTCATGGTCGAAGCCGATCTGCGCGGCAGCGACACGCATGGCGTCATCCGCCTGCCGCTTTATGTGCGCCGCATCCGCGCCGGCGGCGTCAATGCCAGACCGGATATCCGCGCGGTGAGCGATCGGCCATCGGCGGCTTTGATCGATGGCGACAACGGCATGGGCCATCTGGTGATGAAGCGTGCCGCCGAGCTTGCGATCGAAAAGGCCAAAGCCACCGGCATCGGCTGGGTCGGCGCGCGCATGAGCAATCATGCCGGCCCGGCCTCGCTCTATGTCACCATGCCGCTCGCTCACGACATGATCGGGCTCTACTTCGCCGTCGGCAGCAACAATCATCTGCCGCCATGGGGCGGCAGCGAGAGCCTGCTGGGCACCAATCCGCTCGCCGTGGCGGTGCCGGCGCAAGACGAGCCACCGATCGTGCTCGACATGGCGCCGACGGTTGCCGCCTATGGCAAGGTGCGGCTCAAAGCACAGCGCGGCGAACAGATGCCGGTCGGCTGGATGATCGACCGTGAAGGCAAGCCGCTCACCGATCCCAAGCGCGCCGATGAAGGACACCTGCTGCCGATTGGCGATTATAAAGGCTACGGCCTGAGCCTGATCATTGGTCTGCTTGCCGGGGCGCTCAACGGCGCCGCGCTTGGCCGCGACGTGATCGATTTTGTGAAAGACACCGGCCAGGCGACCAATACCGGGCAAGCCATCGCGGCCTTGTCGGTCGAGACCTTCATGCCGGCCGGCGACTTCAAGCGCGCCGTCGACCGGACGATCCGCGACATCCGCAATTCGCAAAAGCTTCCGGGCGTCGAGCGCATCTGGCTGCCGGGCGAGCAGAGCCACAGCAAGCTCGTCGATCGACGCGCGCATGGCGTGCCGATACCGAAGGCGTTGCGCGACAGTCTCGACATCGTGGCGCGCGAATTGAATATTGAATTGCTGAGTTAAGGTTCGAGGAAAGTGCGATGACTTCCCAATCTACGATCGGTCTCGTCGGCTTCGGCCTGATGGGCGAAGTCTATGCCGGCCGCCTCGTCGCTGCGGGTTTTTCTGTCGCCGCATACGACGTTGATCCGGCAAAGGCCGAGTTCATGGCGCAAATCGGTGTGCGCGCAGCAACGCTCGCCGACATTGCGCGTGATTGCGATCCGATTGTGCTCGCCGTGTTCTCGACCGATCAAGTCGAAGATGTAGTGGAGAACGCGCTCTTGCCCACGGCGACGGGCAAGATCGTGATCTGCACTTCCACCTGCGATCCTGACCGGATCGCCGCGCTCGGCGCGCGCGTTGCGAGGCAATTGCGCTTTCTCGAAGTGCCGGTGTCGGGAACGAGTGCGCAAGTCCGCGCCGGCGACGGCCTGGGGCTGGTCGGCGGCGATGCGCAGACCGCCGAAGAAGCTGCGCCCGTGCTCGATGCCCTGTTCCCGCGGCGCTTTCAGATCGGCAAAATCGGTGACGGCGGCCGCGCCAAGCTCTCCATCAACCTGATCCTCGGCTTGCACCGCTTGGCGCTTGCCGAAGGACTGGTTTTCGCAAGCCGGCTTGGCCTCGATCCGGCGGCCTTTCTCAAAGTCGCGCGCGCCTCCGCGGCGGAGTCACAAGTCATGGGCACCAAAGGGCCGAAAATGGTGGCTGGCGATTTCGCCCCGGAAGGGCGCGTCAGGCAAACGCTCAAGGACGTGCACCTGATGCTCGATCAAGCGACGAAGCTCGGCCAGCAATTGCCGCTTCTGACAATCAATGCCGAGGTCCTGCAGGCCTGCGTCGATCACGGCGAAGGCGAGCGCGACAACAGTATCGTCATCGAAGAAATCCGCAGGCGCGGCCGTTAAGCCGTGCGTGGGCGGTGTCGCTTCACAAACCGCCGCACACTACTGCACCTCGATGCCCGCCTTTTTGACCACGCCCGCCCATTTGGCGATCTCGGTTTTCAGGAACGGCTTGATATCGGCAAGCGGCATGTCCAGGGTTTCACCGGCGGCCTGAGTGATTTTTCCTTTCACGCCCGGCTCGGCCTGCGCCTTTTGGATTTCGGCATGCAGCCTGTCGATGATCGGTTGCGGCGTGCCTTTCGGCGCCCATAAGCCGAACCACACATAGTTGAAGTAGCCCGGGACGCCCGCTTCCTCGACGGTCGGGACATCGGGCAAGAGCGGCGAGCGTGTTTTGCCGCTGACCGCAAGCGCACGCACCGTACCGCCTTTGATCTGACCGAGCGCGGCCGCGAGGTTATCGAAAAAGACCGGCACCTGCCCCGACATGACATCGGAATAAGCCGGCGCGGCGCCGCGGTAGGGCACATGCGCGAGATTGATGCCGGCCATCAATTTGAACAGCTCCATCGAGAGATGCTGCCCCGTGCCGTTACCGGCCGACGCATAGTTGATCCCGCCCGGCTTCTCCTTGGCGAGCGCGATGAGCTCTTTGACCGAATGTGCCGGGAAATTGTTGCTGACCACGAGCACGAACGGAAACTCCGCGAACATGCCGGCGGGCTCGAAGTCGGTTACCGGATCGTAAGGCAAATGCGCGAACAGAGACGGGTTCACCGCCATACTGGCGGTGAGGCCGGTCTGCAGCGTATAGCCGTCCGGGGCTGCCCGCGCCGCGGTCACTGTGCCGGTCAGCGAGCCGGCGCCAGGCAGATTTTCGACCACGAAAGGCTGTCCGAGCTGCTTGGACAATTGCTCGCCGAAAATGCGCGAGACAATGTCGGTACCACCTCCGGGCGTAGAGGCGACGATGTCGGTAATCGGCCGCGACGGATAATCATCGGCGAAAAGCGGTTGTACGGCAAACCCGATGCAAGTGAGTGCGGCGGCGATCACCACCGCATGAAGCCTGCTCATCACGGCATTCCCTCTCCCAAATGTCGCGCGTTCGTCGGCGCGTTCGCTTTCATTCTATCGGGCATTTTCGCGGAAGGCACTGTGACTCGATGGCGTAACGGCACCGCCGGATGCGTCGGCCCTCATGCGCTCTGCCGGCGCCGCGGCATTTTGCCGATTTTAATGAAATCCCAATCATTTTTTCACACCTTTGGCGGGTGGGGCGGGGAGCGCGAATGACGGTCGGGCCGGCGGCCTGTTTCGCATTGTGTGCCCAGCATCCACGCACATTCCGCGCCGCCTGACGCGGGCCACCTGCGATCCGAGCCGCTCGACGCGGATCGGGAAAAGGAAAATCTCGACATGCGCTTCCTGGACGATCTGAAAATCTCGGTAAAGATTCTCTCCGTCATCGGATTGTTGAGCGCGATCACCGCGCTCGTCGTCATTCTCGGCGCCGTGTCGCTGCATGGCGTCGATCAAACCTATTCGCAAATCGTCGGAAAAGAGGATCCCGCGATCCTGGCGGTGGCCCGCGCTGCCCGCTCGGCCAACATCATCGGCTATGCTGCGTATCGCTCTATCGCCTATCCCGGCAACTCGCCTCAGGCCGCGGCCGCCGCCAAATCTGTCGAGGTCAATTCCAAAAATATGCTCGATTTCCTGACTGAAGCCGAACGGCTCAATCCGGAGAACAAAGATTCCTACGACGAACTGACGGGGAAGGCGCAAGTCATCAATAGCTGCACCGCCTCCGTGGTCGCACTCGGCATGAAGGACCAGAACGACGAAGCCACTAAAGCCATGGTCAAATGCGACGAGACCATTGGTGCGCTCACCTCGACCGCGAGCAATTTCTCCAATGCCCAGATGGACAAGGCCAAGGCCGCGACGGCTGCCGCCTCGTCCAGCGCCACTTCGACCATCATCATGACGACCGCAATCGGTGTCATCGGTCTCGCGCTCTGCGGCGCGCTCGGCCTGTGGATCGCGATGACCAAGATCACCAAGCCACTGGTCCGTCTCGGTGAAAATATGAATCACCTGGCGGATGGCGATCTCACCGCCGACATCGCCGGCCAGGAGCGTGGCGACGAAGTCGGCATCATGGCCAAGGCTGTTCAGGTCTTCAAAGACAACGCGCTCGCCCTCAAGGCGGCCGAGGAGAAATCCGCCGATCAGCAGCGCGCGGCCGAAGAACAGCGGCGTCTCGCCGACGACGAGCGGCGGCGCAACGAAGCCGCGCGCGCCGAGGCCGCCGAACAAGTCGCTCGTGTCGTCGAGTGCCTGGGCGCCGGTCTCGAGCGGATGGCCCAAGGCGATCTGAGCTACCGGCTCAATGACAATTTCGCCGCCGAATACGTCAAGATCCGCGACGACTTCAACGGCGCCATCGGCCAGCTGCAACAGACCATCAGCGCCATCGTCTCGTCGACCCGCGAAGTGACCAATGCCTCGGCGGAGATTTCAACCAGCACCACCGACCTGTCGCAGCGCACCGAGGAGCAGGCGGCAAGCCTCGAACAAACCTCGGCCTCGATGGAAGAGATCGCCTCGACGGTGAAGAAGAACGCGGAAAACGCCCAACAGGCCAGCCAGTCGGCGAACGCGACCCGCCAGGTCGCCGACCGCGGCGGCCAGGTGGTGGCGCAGGCGGTCGAGGCCATGGCGCGGATCGAGGAGTCCTCGCGCAAGATCGCCGACATCATCGGCGTCATCGACGAGATCGCACGGCAGACGAATCTGCTGGCGCTCAATGCCGCGGTCGAGGCGGCGCGCGCCGGCGAAGCCGGCCGTGGCTTCGCCGTGGTGGCCTCGGAAGTGCGCAGCCTGGCGCAGCGCTCCTCGCAGGCCGCGAAGGACATCAAGGACCTCATCACCAATTCGAACAGCCAGGTGAAAGACGGCGTCGATCTCGTCAACAAAGCGGGCGGCGCGCTGACCGAGATCGTCACCTCCATCAAGAGCGTTGCCGATACGGTCGCGCAGATCGCCGCCGCCAGCGCCGAACAGGCGACCGGGCTCGAACAGGTCAACAAGGCGCTGACCCAGATGGATGAGGTCACCCAGCAGAACTCGGCGCTGGTGGAAGAAAACGCCGCGACCGCGAAGACGCTGGAGACCCAAGCCGTCGCCATGACCGAAAAGGTTGCGGCGTTCCGCCTCGGCGACGGCGCCGAAAATGCCGGCGCTGCAAGGCAGGCGTCCAGCCAGCCAGTTTCCGCCGGGAGGGCCCCGGCGCCCGCAGCCAGGCCGGCAGCCAAGCCAGCCATCAAGCTCGGCGCAAAGCCCGCGGCAAAGTTCGGAACTATGCCGGCGGCGGCTAACGGACGCGGCGGCCCGGTCGGGCAGATGCAGAGCACGCTCGCGACGGCGATCAAAGACACGGAATGGGAAGAGTTCTAAAGCGCGGCCACAGTCCCGGGCAATCGCCGGCGTTGCTGATCCCGGCCCACAGTCCCTTGTATTCGGAGGTTGAGTCATGAGTGTCGAAGCTGCGGCGAGTGCCGGCGAAGGCGACAAGTTCGGTCAGTTGCAAACGGCAGCGGCGGAAAGCGCCGACAAATCGACCGAGTTCATCAGCTTCGCCATCGGCGACGATCAATACGGCGTCGACATCATGGCGGTGCGCGAGATCAAGGGCTGGACCGCGATCACGCATCTGCCCAAACAGCCGGATTATGTGCGCGGCGTGCTCAATCTGCGCGGCGTCATCGTGCCGATCATCGACCTGCGCTGCCGCTTCGGCCAAGGCCTGACGGAGGCGACGCCAATGCATATCGTCATCATCGTGCAGATCGGCACGCGCCAAGTCGGCCTGCTCGCGGACCGGGTGCTCGACATCGTCTCGCAGGACGCGTCCCAGATTCAACCTGTGCCGAAGATCGCCCAAGGCTCGCGCATCGAATTCCTGTCCGGCCTCGTCACCGTCGACGACGCCATGATCGCGCTGATCGATCTGCCGAACCTGTTGAATTCGCGCCAAGACGCGCGTCAGGACATGGAGCACGCCAACTAACGCGGCCGCCGGCGCTTCCTGAACTCCTAGAGCATGATCCCGAAAAAGCATGCTCTTGGACTTGATCCGAGGGTGGAAACCGGTTTTCGGAAAAGATCATGATCAAACAAAATGTTAGACCTTGATCCGATTCAAGCGAATTGGATCAAGGTCTAAAGGAAAATCGTCGCGTCCAGCAGTGACTGCATGGACTGCGTCTCCGCTGCGGCCGCTTGCTTGACGGGCGCCGCCGCCGGTTGCGCCGGCTCGGCCGGCGCTTGGTCGCGCGCCTTGGTCGCGGCTTTGGGCTCGATCGCCTCGCGCGCACGGCTTTGGATCTCTTCCAATTCGCGGTTGCGCGTGGCGAGCCGCTCCAATTGGCGGCGCAGCCGGACCGATTCGGTCTGCACCTTGGCGAGAGCGACTTCGGCAATGGCGCGGTGCGCCTGCTCGTGCTGCAGTTCTAAACTCACGGTTTCGCGTTTGCTCTCCGCCGTGCGCGACTTTGCAGCAGCTTCGGCGGCACGTGAGGTGAGCGCTTCGTTCGCAATCGCGGCTTCCGAGAGCGCGACCTGCTGATTCTGAATCGTCACGCCGAGATCTTGGAGTTTCGCGTTCAAGTTTTGTGACTCGTTGTGCGCAGCGCGCGCCTTTGCGTCAGCTTCAGTGGCGCGTTCGGCTAGCAATTGTATCGAGTCGGCAGCTTCGGCAAGCGCAGCTTCGTGATTGCGCATCCTGACGACCAGGCCTTCCGCTTCGCGTTGCGCCCGGTGCCACTGCGACTCGGCCTCCGTGGCCCGCTTGGTCAGCGATTGCAGTGCCTTGGCGGCTTCGGCGAGAGCAGCTTCCCGGCTCTCGACCTTCGCGGTCAGGCTTTCGACTTGGCTATGCAGCAGGGCCGAGAGAGCCTCGGCCTCCTTGAACTGCCGCGCAAGCGAATTTGCCTTGGCTTCGGTTTCGGCAAGGGTGGCGGCACGCGTCTCGAAGGCCTCGAGCAGACCGGCCGCCTGTACGATCAGCCTGGAACGCGAGCTTTCAAGCTCGCGAACCTGCTTTTCCCTTGCCTGCAGCTTGCCGCCGAGATCGCCGAGTGCACCTATCGCCACGTCGCGCTCGCGCACGGCACCCGCCGCTTTGCGGCTCGCCGCGTCGCTTTCTTCAGTGCGCAGAGCAAGGTTTTTGCGCGCGTCGGCAAGCTTGCTTTCCGCCGCAACCGCCTGCGTCGTCATGCTTTCAAGCTGGCTCGCAAGCGTCGTCAATTCGATCCGGTGCCGGTCGCCTGCCTCCTGCATCGCGGCCGTCAGGCGATCGCGTTCGTCCTCCGATGCGAGCAAGGCCGCCTTTAAAGTATCGAAACGCGCCTGCTGCGAATCAGCCTCGACGCCGCTATCCCAAAGCCGTGCCGACAGCCGCGCACCCTCGACCACCGAAAGGTCGAGCGAGGTCTGCAACGAACGATTCTCATTCTCGCGATGGCTGAGATCTTCTTGGGCGGCAAGAAGCTGCGTTTCAAGTTCGGCGATCTGCGTGTCCTTTGCCGCGCCTTCGGCGATCAGCTTGCGGACACGCTCATTGAGCATCTTGGCCGCGATGTTCTTCACCGCGATCTGCTTTTTCAGCTCGGCGACTTCCTCGGTGGAAGGCGCGAGCACCCAGGCGCGGTTGGATGCTTGCGGCGCCGTAAATGGGACGACGGCTGCAAGCTCGTCCTCGTCCTGCCAATCGTCCGGCTCGAGCGCGGTCGCAGTGATGGCCATGCGTTGCGAATAACCTGTTATCGCCGGTGCGAAATTGGCGGCGTTATGGTTAACGGCCGGTTAAGCCTCAGGCTTGCGAGGCGTGGCGCGGCACCCCGCCTTCAGGGATTTTCAACACACCGCGCTGGCGCTTGACGCCAGCGCGGCGCGCGCTACGAAGAAAGCTCATCCTTTCAAGCGGGCGGCGGCGCCACTGGGGCGCGTCATCGGCCCGCAACTTAATCCCTGATAATGAAGGGGAAATCGTTTAGAGGCCGACCCTGATCAGGCTGAGCGGTGGCGCTTTTCCCATCGCAGCCAAGGGGTCGGCAGCTGGAGACGGAGACCGAGTCCAACGCGGCGCGGTGCCTGATCACGAAGATAGTTCTCCGGTGCGTCTTTCGCGCCACGCTGATCCAAGACAGCGCCGCGAAAGCCAGCCGGAGCAGAGGTCGTACGGTGGGGTAAGACGTCTGGAGCAAACGGCGGAAGCGAAAACACTGGAGGAGGCAATCAAGATCCGGACTCAGGAGTACCCAGATGAATCGTCTCATCGTAACGGCGTCGATGATATTGGCCGCCGCTACCGGACAAGCATTGGCGGCCGACCTTCCGCAGCCGGCGCCGCCGCCAATGCACGCGCCTGCGCCCTATTTTGCGCCGGTTTATAACTGGGCCGGTATCTATGCCGGCATCAACGGCGGCTATGGATTTGGATCGAGCACCTGGAGCGATCCGGCGAATTCGGCCGGTGGCGGCAGCGGCAACTTCCATACGAATGGCGGCCAGATTGGCGGCACGCTTGGCGTCAATTTCCAGGTCAGTCACCTCGTCGTCGGTGTCGAGACCGACCTCGATTGGCAAGGCGAAAAGGGCACGAGCGGCGAAGGCAATCTGTTCTGCGCGGCGCCGGTGACTGCGACCGGTGCCACGGGCCTGAGCTGCAACACCAAGAGCGACTGGATCGGCACGTTCCGCGGCCGCATTGGCGGCGCCATCGATCGCCTCCTGTTCTATGCCACGGCCGGCGGCGCCTATGGCAATGTGCAGGCGAGCCTGTCCTCGCTGCCGACGCAAAGCACGACCCGCTTCGGCTGGTCCGCCGGCGCCGGCGTCGAGGCCGCATTCAGCCAAAACTGGACCGCCAAGATCGAATATCTCTGGGCCGACCTTGGCCACGGTGCGAGCTGCAACACGGCGGCCAGCTGTGGCTTCGACCCGACCGGGGTGGCCAACAATTCGGTGAAATTCACCGAAAGCATGCTCCGCGTCGGCCTCAACTATAAATTCAATTTCTAAGACGCACGGGCGGCTGCGGTCAGCTGCCGAAGATCGTATTATCGCAATGAAGGGCGCGGCCGCCGGTCGCGCCCTTTGTTTTTGAGCATGAGCTCGAAAGCCTGCCCTCGAAATCAGCGTTGCGCGATCCGGCCACGGCGATACCATTGCAATGACGGGGAAATTTCCTCGGGAGCGGCTAGGCAATGCATCTTGAGAACCGCGTATTGGTGACCGGCGGCGCCGGCTTCCTTGGCTCGCATTTGTGCGAGCGGCTGCTGGCGCAGGGCGCGAACGTGATCTGCGCCGACAATTATTTCACCGGCACCAAACGCAACATCGACTCGATGATCGATCACCATCGCTTCGAGCTGTTGCGTCACGATGTGACCTTTCCGCTCTATGTCGAGGTCGATCAGATCTACAATCTCGCCTGCCCTGCCTCGCCGGTTCACTACCAGCACGACCCGGTGCAGACGACCAAGACCAGTGTGCACGGCGCCATCAATATGCTGGGCTTGGCCAAGCGGCTGCGCGCCAAAATCCTCCAGGCCTCGACATCGGAAGTCTATGGCGATCCCACCGTCCACCCGCAGACCGAAGATTATTGGGGCAACGTCAATCCGATCGGCCCGCGCTCCTGCTACGATGAAGGCAAGCGCTGCGCCGAGACGCTGTTCTTCGATTATTGGCGCCAACACCATCTGCGCATCAAAGTGGCGCGCATCTTCAACACCTACGGCCCGCGCATGCATCCCAATGACGGCCGCGTGGTGTCGAATTTCATCGTCCAAGCGTTGCTCGGCCGCGACATCACCATATTCGGCGACGGGCTGCAGACCCGCTCGTCCTGCTATGTCGACGACATGATCGCTGGCTTGATCCGGCTCATGCACTCGCCGGACGAGCTGACCGGACCGATCAATATCGGCAATCCGAAGGAGTTCACCATGCTGGAGCTCGCTTCGCTTGTGATCGAGCTTACCGGCACCAAGTCGCGCATCGTGCATCGGCCGCTGCCGCAGGACGACCCGCGCCAGCGCCAACCGGACATTACCAAGGCGAAAGAGACGCTAGGCTGGACGCCGCAGACACCGCTGCACGAAGGGCTCGTGCGAACCATCGATTATTTCGAAAAGACGCTGAAGGACGAGACGATCCGCCCCTTCCTCGCGCAATAGGATGTTTAGGGCTGGTGAACCTGCGCGAGGCAAAGCCCAAAGCGCAGGTGCAAAAACGACGAGGCGCCGCAATCTCTGGCGCCTCGTCAAAAACTAGATAAGTCCGACAATACAAGGATAGAACTTCGAAACCAAAGCCGGTCAAACGACCGGCCTCGGGACCACGAAATTAAATCCGACTACGCCGGGCAGGTGTCGAGACCGGAGCAGAAAGCGAGCGTGAAGGCGCCCGCATTTTCCTTCACCGAACCCGCCGCGGCTTCCAGCGCCTCGTCGGAAACTTGGAAGGAGAGGATTACTTCTTCGGTCTGCTCGATGGTGTGAGTCATAACAATGTTCCCTTTGTACGCCAGCCGCGCCGGCAAGTCGTCAGCAAGTAGTCACCAGGCAGGACGAGAAATTATTTTAAAACCCCCCCGCCACGCGGCCATTAAATCATCGGCTGCCGATAGTGTAAAGTGTGTCCGACTGTGCCATATGGCTGATTTATGAAGACAAAACGCTCGATTTTCACAATCGCTTCGGGCGAAAAAAATGGCTCCAGGGACGCTCAATCCGACAGCGCTTCCAGGCCCGAGGACACGCGCATGCAGGGCGAAAATGATTCGCAAAATTCCGCGCCGATTACGCTCGACATGGAGCCTTCGGCCTTCTGCGAATCGTTAACCCTTCGCGCGGCCACGATCGACGAGTTGTTGTCGAGTGACGTCACTCCATCCGCCGAACCATACGGTGATACCGATCTGGCCGCGCGGCGACTTGCCGCCTGGTGCCGCGCCAGTACCGGCAACGACCAGGCGTTGTTCGAGCGTCGGCTGGCGCGCGACGGACTCTCGATTCCAGACGCCAGCGCGCGGCTTGGCGCGATCCGCCGCACCGCCGCGACTCCGGCTTGGCTTGCCGATGCCGGTTGGATCTTGGCGGCCCTGGAAAGCAGCAATGATCGGCCCCTGCCCGCTGACAATACAGATGACGCTGGCAATACAGATGATGCCGGGCCTTGCGCCTTCGAACCGCTTTTGGCGCCCATTGCCGACCAGGCACAAGCGCGGCTCCATGCGGCGATCGGAGAGCGCGTACTTGATCATCTAAGTACGGTGGCGCGGGCAGGTTTGCGCCGAGGCCTGCTGCAGGACTTATCCGAACTCTGCGCGCCAGCGCTCTACGAGCGCTTCAGCAAGGCACGCAGCGCCGCGGCCAGCGATTCGGCACCACCTCCAAGCGGCACGGCGCTCTTTGATCGCTTTGCCGGCGAGATGAAAACTGGCGGTTTTCGCCAGCTGTTCACAGATAAGCCGGTGCTATTGCGCCTGATCGCAACCGTCACCGGGCAATGGCTCGATGCCACGCTGGAATTTCTTGTGCGACTTGAAGCCGACCTGCCGACGATCCGCGGCGATCTGCTTGCCGTCAGCACGACCGGCAAAGTCGCCAAGATCGAAGGCGACTTGTCCGATCCGCACAATTTCGGCCGTTCGGTTCGGGTTATCACCTTCGCGGACGGTGCGCGTGCGCTGTACAAGCCGAAGGATTTGCGGCTCGACGTCGTCTGGGGTGGCTTGATTGAGCGGCTCAATCGCGCCGGGCCGCCCGTGACGCTGCGCGCCGTCCGCGCCATCGCGCGCGATGGCTATGGCTGGACCGAGTTCGTCACGCATGACGGCTGCGACGACGAGAGCGGCGTTGCGCGTTTCTTTCATCGCGCCGGCGCCCTGCTCGCGCTGTTCCATGTCTTCGCCGCGACCGATATGCACCAGGAAAACATCATCGCCGCCGGCGATCATCCGGTGCCGGTCGATCTGGAAACACTGCTGCAGCCGAGCCCCGAAGAACACAAAGCTCACGAGCCCGAGAGCGAAGCCTTCGACGCCGCTATGGAGATCGTCGGCAATTCGATCATGACGGTGGGCCTCCTCCCCGCCTATGGACGCTCGGTCGACAACAATGTCTTCGCCATGGGCGGCATGACGGCGGACTGGGGCGCGCGGACGGTGATCCGCTGGAACGCCATCAACACCGACGCCATGCGGCCGGCGAAAGCAAAAGAGCCCGGCACGACCAATACCAATTTACCGCATAGCGGCGGACGCTATGCCAAGTTCGCCGATCACATCGCCGACTTCATTGAAGGCTTCGAAGACTACGCGCATTTCCTGGCGCGGCAGATCCACGCCGCCCCGGCCAGTCTATTCGCGGGCTTCGCTGGGCTTCCGGTGCGCAAGGTCGTCCGCCCGACCCGGTTCTATTACATGCTGCTGCAGCGGCTGCGAAACCATCAACAGATGGATGACGGCGCGACCTGGTCGGCGCAGGCCGATTTCATCGCGCGGCTTTCGCCGTGGGACAAAGAGACCGATCCGCTGTGGCCGCTGCTTCGCGCCGAACGCGCAGCGCTGCTTGCGCTCAACGTGCCGCATTTCGTCACCCCGAGCGACGGCACGGAAATTCACGATGTGACCGGCGCTTCGGCGCGCACCGCGGCGGTACCGGGCCTCACGCGCGCGATGGAGCGTGCCAAAAACCTGAATGCGGATGAGATCGCCTGGCAGGCCGGCATCATCCGCGAAAACGCGAATGCGGTCCTGCAGCGCGCGGCGTCGCCTGCTCAGACCGCTGCTGCAGAGATCAAAGATACGCCCCCCGGCACATCGCTCGCTTCGGCAAGGGAGCAGTTCCTCACCGAGGCTGACGAGATCGCAGACGAGATCACGCGGCAGGCCATCCGCCGTGGCGCAAGCGCGGCCTGGATCGGGCTTGACTGGCTCGGCGATGCCGAGGTCTTTCAACTCGTCTGTCTCGGTCCCGATCTCTATAACGGTACATCGGGGATCGCGCTGTTCCTTGCCGCTCATGCCGCAGTGACTGGACATGCGCCGTCTGCTGAACTTGCACTTGCGGCGCTGTCGCATCTCCGCAAAACATTGAAGAGCCGTAACGCGGCGCGTTTCGCGCGCGCCGTCGGCATCGGCGGTGCGTTGGGCCTCGGCTCATTCATTTACGCATTCACGGTGATCGCAAAGAGCCTCGGCAATGACGACCTGCTGGCCGACGCCGAGAGCGCCGCTGGCCTTTTCACCGATGCGCTGATCGCAGCCGACAAGCAGCTCGATGTCATGGGCGGAAGCGCCGGCGGCATTCTTGGACTCCTTCGCCTGCATCGCGACACCCGGTCCGCCGAAGCACTGACGCGCGCGACCAAATGCGGCGAGCATTTGCTGGCGCAGCCCCGAGTCGGGCCGGAGGGCCGGCGGAGCTGGCCGATCCCCGGCAAAGAGAGCAAAGTGCTCAACGGCATGTCGCATGGCGCGGCAGGCTTCGCCTACGCCCTCGCCTCACTAGCGGCAACGACCGGACGCGAGGATTTCGCACAGGCTGCGGCGGAATGCATCGCCTTTGAGGATTCGACTTACGACGCCGAACGCCACAACTGGCCGGACCTGCGCAGTAGCGAAACGCATTGGCCCTGCCAATGGTGCCACGGCGCAACGGGCATCGGATTAGCCCGGCTCGGTATGAGCAAATGGCGCGGTGCACCAAGCGCATCCGCCGACATCGCGAACGCCGTCGCCGGTGTAGAGCACAACAGGCCGACGCCAGTCGATACGCTGTGCTGCGGCACGCTCGGAGGCATCGAGTTTCTCTGCGAGGCCGCCGACACGCTCGAGCGCGACGATCTGCGCGAAGCCGCCGCGCGGCGGCTCTTGGCCGTTCTCGATCGCGCCAAGGCCGCCGGTGATTATCGTTGGAACAATGGCAGGCGCCAATTCAATCTGGGCCTGTTCCGCGGCCTCTCCGGCGTCGGATATACGTTGCTCCGGCAGGCGACACTCCAGCAACGCGATACGACGCTGCCCAATGTGCTGATCTGGGAATGATCCCGGAACGCCGGCACCTTCCGAATGCGTTCAGGGCGAGACCTCTTCCAGAACCCGCTTCTTGGTTTCGATCGCGAAGAGCGCCGTGATAATGGCAGTCACGAACGCCAGCGCGCCGAACACCAGGAATATGGAATCCAAGCCGCTGGCAATCATGTAACCGACCGCGGTGGGGCCGATCATCGAGGCAAAGCGCAGCCAAGCTGTCGCCGTGCCAACACCCAGTGCGCGCACCCGCGTCGGATAAAGCTCCGGCGTATAGAGATAGACCCCGAGATTGATAGCATTGACGAAAAAATTCGCGAGCGTGATGAAGATCAGAACCTGATCGGGTGAAGGATTCTGAAATCGCGATAGAGCGACAAGCGCCGCCGCGGCGCCGGCGAAACAGGTAGCGAAGAGCGCTTTGCGGCCGACGTGATCGATGATGACCGCGGCAATGGCCGCGCCGATCAGGCCGACAGCGGTCGTTATCAGCCCATAACGCAAAGCGACATCGAGCGGCAGCTTGAATACCGTGCGGTAGACCGTCGGCATCCAGATCGTCAGCCCGTAATTCACCAGATAGGCCGTGAACCAGATCAGCCAGACGACAAGCGTCCGGCGTAAATAAAGCGGACCAAAGAGGTCGGACAGGGACGCGCGCTTTTCCGTGACCTTCACGACAGGCTGCGGCGCCGGCAGCGGCTGCCCGGTCGCTTTCTCGGTCTCGCGCTCGATCTGTTCGATGGCGAGCTCAGCTTCTTTGAGCCGGCCTGCATTGGCCAGCCAGCGCGGCGATTCCGGCAGCACACGGCGTAGGAACAAGACAAGCACGGCCGGGATTGCGCCAATGACGAACATGTACTGCCAGCCGAGTGTCGGCACCACCCAAAGGCCGAGCACGCTCGCCGCAACAATGCCGACCGGGAAGATCAGTTCGTACAGCATGACGAAACGGCCGCGCACATTGGTGCGTGCCAATTCGCTGATATAGACCGCCGCAATAGGCACTTCGCCGCCGAGCCCGAAGCCCTGGACAATCCTAAACGCCAAGAGCGACTCGTAATTCCATGCGAATGCGCAGGCGAAGCTCATCACGGCGAAGGTGCCGATCGACCAGATCATGCCGGTCATGCGGCCGTATTTTTCGGCGACCCAGCCGAAAAACAGCGCGCCGAGCAATTGTCCGAGAAAGCCCGCGGAAATGAGAAATCCGATTTGCGGCGGCGTCAGCTTCCACATCGGCACGAGGGCCGGCAGAACCGAAGCAATGGCCAGTGCGTCGAACGCATCAAAGAAAGTTGCGACGCCGATGATAATGCGCGTCTTGACGTGCCACCACGACACCGGAAGCCGGTCGACCCGCGCGACAATATCCTCGGTCGTGACATTCAAGGCTTGAACTGACATCACTTACCTCCCCCGTTTTTAAAGCTCCCAACCGGTTGACCGGTTTTTTTCTTATTGGCGCGTGCCGGCGGCAGGCACGTATCTCACGACGAAACTTCCACGGCCTCGAAGCCGCTGGGCATATGCCAGCGCCCGCAACAGGACGGCAGCAGACAACGCACCGCCAGATGTCCCGGCGGCATCGTGTCGAGCTGCTTGCGTTCGATACGGCGCGGAGCCTCGCTCTGTTCCGTCACGCGCGCACGATGCACGCCGGCCAGTTGTGCGCGTTGTTGCCGCGTCGCCGCCTCATCGATCGCAAACGTCTGCGGATCGAGAACGACGCCGTAATAATCGCGCGCGGCGCCGATCGAGACATAGCCCTCGCCAACGTCGTGCTGCACGCTCTCGGCCGGCCGCTCCAGCGGCGAGCCGAAGCCGCCGCCGCCGCCCGAGCGCAGGATATAGGCGTCGCCGGTTTTGACCTTGGCCCGAAACACTTTGGCATTCGGCACGTCGGCCTGAACGACGCCGTCACGCCGCAGCAGCATTTCATTACCCGATCCTTCAAGGCCGCCTTCAAGGCCCCAAGGCAAACAGACCGCGCGCTCGATGCTGGTATTGACGTTGAAATCAGAGAGCGCCTGAACGACGGTCTCGACGCCGAGCCCGCCGCGATAACGGCCCGGTCCGCCGGAATCGGCCGCCAGCGACAGGCTTTCCACCATGACCGGATATTTCGCCTCGAACTGCTCGCTGGGACTGTTGTGCGTATCGCCGTCATTGATGCAGACGGTCGCAGACACGCCGTCCTCACCGCGCTTGGCGCCCCAGCCGCCGCCGAGCGGCCCGAAGCTGGTGATGAACAGCTTGCCGGTGTCGGGATAGAAGCCGTCGAGCAGCGCGACGCAGAGATCGGCGTGATGGCCGGCAATGACCTGGTCGGGGATGGCCTTGGACAACGCCTTGAAAACAGTATCGACCACCGTCATCGGAAAAGTCATCCACCAGCGCATCGGCGCCGGCCGCACGGCGCTGACGATACTGCCCGGCGGCAGGATGACCTTCAAATTCCGGAACGAACCATCATTGACAGGATAGTCCGTCGGCGAGGTGACGCATTTGAACGCGACTTGCGCGCAGGCGATGCCCGTCGTCGGGCCCGAATTGTAGAAGCCGCGGACTTGCTTGGCGACATCGGTGAGATCAACCGTCATCTCGTCGCCGGATACGATGATCTTGACGCGGATGGGAATGCGCTTTGCGACATCCACCGCGTCGTCGTCCATGAAGCTCTCGGCTTCGTAGACGCCGTCGGGAATAGCCCGCGTGCGCTCACGCGCGGCCGCTTCGGAATGATCCATCAGCACCGCGATGCAATCGAGAACGGGCTGACGGCCGTAGCGGTCGAGCAGTTCGAGAAACCGCCTTTCGCCGGTCTTGATCGCCGTGATCTGTGCGCGCAGGTCGCCCATCGCCCGTTCCGGCAGGCGCACGTTCATGCGGATGATCTCGTGGATCTCCTCATTGACGACGCCGGCGCGGGCATATTTGACGATCGGGATCTGCAGCCCTTCGGAAAAGATATCGGTCGTCACGCCGCCCAGCGTGCCGCCGATATCGGGCCAGTGCGCCATGCAGCAGGAGAAGCCGACCAGTTCGCCCTGGTGGAAAATCGGCACCGTGAACGTGAGATGGTTCAGATGGCTGCCGGTGATATAGCCGTCATTGGTGAGGAGGATGTCGCCCGGCGCAAAGCCGTCAGGGCCGAAGCGCTTGATCTTGGCCTTCACCGTCTCCGACATGCCGCGGATGAACATCGGCAGGCCGAGCCCGATCGATACCGTGTCGCCATCTTTGGTAAAGATGCCGACGGTAAAGTCGAGCGCCTCGTAGATGATCATATTGTAGGCGGTGCGCATGAGGTTGACCTTCATCTCTTCGGTCACCGCCATGACGCCGTTGCGCACGATCTCGACGAGAACCGGATCGGCTGCGGGCTTGCGGCAAGTCGCGCTTCCAGTCGCGCTCCCACTCATGCTCCCGTTCATGCGCGCGCTCCTGAAATCGTAATCACCAGATTGCCGAGCGCGTCGACTTCGACGGCATCACCCGGCAGCGCGACCGTCGTCGAGGCGTGCTCTTCAATCAGAGCGGGGCCTGCAATACGGTTGCCGGCGAGAAGCGCCGCACGCGCGAATGTCGGCGTATCGGCAAAGCCGGTCTCCGGGAAAAAAGCCTTGCGCGTGCCGGTATGCGCATCTTGCGGCGGCGTTTCAGTGCCCGCCGCGATGCGCTCCAGCCCGGGCTTCTCGACGATGCCCGTGATCGTCGTCCGCAGGCTCGCAATCTCGGCCGGCTCGTTTGGCGCGGACGTCCCATAACGCTGGGCGTGCACGGCATCGAACAGGTCTTTGATCGCCGCGCGGTCCGCCTGGTCGAAATGATGCTTCGGAACTTCGACGGTGACCAAATGCTCCTGTCCGACATAACGCATGTCGAGCGCACGCTGCACGGTGATTTCGCGCGGCGCTATGGCCGAAGCTGCAATCGCGACGCGGCCCTCCTGCTCCAGTTCGGTGAAGACAGCTTCGAAGGCAGCAAAATCCACACCCGCAAGCGAGGTGAACCAGGTCCTGACGAAATCGTAGCGCAGGTCGGAAAACAGCATGCCGAAGGCGGAAAAATGTCCCGGCGCACGCGGGATAATGACTTTGCGGATGCCGATCTCGCGCGCAACCGCGGTCGCGTGCAATGGACCGGCGCCGCCATAGGCGACCAGCGCGAAGCTTCCGGCATCAAGGCCACGCTCGGTGGTGACGCCTTTGACCGCATAGGACATCTTGGTCGCGGCGATGCGCAAAATCCCGCTCGCCGCCTCCGTCGTGCCGAGCCCAAGCGGCTCCGCCACGCGGGCCATCGCGCGTTCCGCGGCTTTGACATCAAGCTTCATTTCGCCGCCGAGGAAGCGCTCGGCGCCGAGACGGCCCAGCAACAGATTGGCGTCGGTAATCGTCGGCTCGGTGCCGCCGCGGCCGTAGCAAGCGGGTCCGGGGACCGCGCCGGCGCTTCGCGGGCCGACATGCAAGGCGCCGCCGTGCTCGACCCGCGCGATGGAACCGCCGCCGGTACCCACTTCAAAAATGTCGATGGTGGAGACCTGGATCGGCAGGGCGCGATCGTAGCCGCCGATCAGCGCGCGCCCCGTGGTCAGCGCCCGGCCGTCAAGGATGACGCCGGCTTTGGCCGTGGTGCCGCCCATGTCGAAGGCGATCGCATTATCCATGCCGAGCGCATGGCACAGCGCCTGCGTTCCGATCACGCCGGAGGCCGGGCCGGATTCCAGAATGCGGATGCATTCCCTGCTCGCGATGTCCAGCTCGAACAGGCCGCCGGTGGACTGCACGACGAGGAAGGTGCCTTTGAAACCTTCGCCGGTTATGCGTTCGCCAATATCCGTGAGATAGCGCTGCACCCGCGGCCCGATAAAGGCATTGGCGACAACCGTCGAACAGCGCTCGAACTCGCGGTATTCCTGCGACAGTTCATGCGATGCTGAGATAAAGACACCGGGTAGGCGCTGCTGGAGAATCTCTTTAGCGCGCAGCTCATGTGCCGGATTGCGATAGCAATGCAGAAACAGAATCGCGACGGCTTCGATCTGCTCGCGCTGGAAAATCTCGGCAAGCACCAGCAGTTCGGCTTCTTCGAGCGGCTTGCTAACGCGGCCGTCGGCAAAAAGCCGCTCGGTCACTTCGTAACAGTGCCGTCGCGGCACTAAGGGCCCATGCTTCTGGAAGAACAGATTGTAAGCATCGGGCCGATTGATGCGGCCAATCTCGTAGACGTCGCGAAAGCCGCGTGTCGTCACCAGCGCCGTCTTGGCGCCGGTGCGTTCCAGCATGGTGTTGATGGCGACCGTCGAGCCGTGCAGGAACAGGCCCGCTTCGGCAAAGCTCGTGCCGGCCTTGGCGACACCGTCAGCAATGCCTTCCACCATAGCGGCAGGCGTCGACAGGCTCTTGCCGAGAAGAATCCGCTTGTTGGTCGGATCGAATGCCGCGACATCGGTAAAGGTCCCCCCGATATCGGCGGCGAGACGCAAACTGACGGCATTGGATGGCTGCGCGTGACCGTGCATCTGGCAAAAGCACTCCCGAACGTTCCTCACGCCAGGCGTTGCTGGCGAAACTGCTTTTGATGATACGCGACGATTGTCGTACCATCAGCGCCTGTTTCTCATTGACAAATTATTTGTCCATTGGCAAATGGAGTTTTCATGCGCGATCAGCGTAAGGGCATCCAGTCCGTTGAGCACGGCTCCAGGCTATTGGAAGCCTTGGTGAATTCTCGAAAGGCTCTGCCCCTGAAAGCGCTCGCGGCGGCGGCCGGAATGTCGGCCAGCATGGCGCATCGCTATCTCACAAGCTTCATCCGCAGCGGTCTTGTCGAGCAGGACCCGATAAGCGCTCACTATGATCTGGGCGCGCTGGCCTTGAGGCTCGGTCTGGCCGCTTTAAACCGCACCGACTGCATGCAGATCGCCGAAAACGAGTTCCGGCAATTGGTCGAGCGCGTCGACATCGACGGCCATATCTCGGTCTGGGGCAGCTACGGCGTCACCACGGTGCGGTACTACAACCGACACGCGCCCATTCTCTCGAATTTCCGCCTCGGCGACGTGTTGCCGCTTCTGGATTCTGCCGCGGGGAGGATCTTCCTGACTTATCTTAGCGAGCGTGCGACACGCGCGATCCTGAAAGCCGAAGCGTCAAAGTCGGAGGGACGAAAACCATCCGCCGAGTCCATTGAAGAAATCACGCAAGCCGTCCGCAAGGACGGTTACGCCTGGATCGATGGACAGGTCTTCCACAGCATGCGCGCCATTGCCGTTCCGATCTTTGACTCGCAAGGCGAGTTGCAGGCGACGATTTCCCTGGTCAGCAACCAGGGTTCTTTGGTGCAAACGCCAAATCCGGTTCTCGACGACTTGATCGCAACCGGAAAACGGATTTCGCACCGGCTAGGATGGCCGGACTAAGCGCATGCCGGTACTCGCATGCCGCACCGATATTTCATTGCCGGCATGCAATTGAAGAAGAGCCATGCGCTTCGCCGCGACGTGTGTGCGCGGCACCGTCTTGTTCGCATCATGCGAAGTGGCTAGCCTGATCGCCTCGCGCGGGGATCGTCGGACCCAATACGCGCATCCGCTCACATCACGCCCGCGGCGCCTCGCGCCGTTCATGAGAGACGTGAGGAGCAAACAGGGAGGTAGGCATCATGACAAAGCATGATGAAGGCCGCCGTGCGTTTCTTGTCGGAAGCGCCGCCGGAGCCGCCGCCAGCGTTACGCTGGTTCCACAGGCACTCGCTCAAAATCAAACGCCCAACACTGCCAAAGCGGCCGCGGCGGATACCGCCGCGAGCGACGTGACTGCCGCGACCTATCGGCACGGCGCATTCTTCAACAACGACGATGCCAAGACCATCGCGGCATTTGCCGAGCGGCTGATGCCCGGCGCACCGGGCAAGCCGGGCGCCACCGACGCCGGAGTGCTCAATTACATCGATATCTCGCTGTCCGGCGCCTATAGCGACCAGCAGGATTTCTACCGGCGCGGCCTCGCGCAGCTCGACGCGCATTGTGTGGCCGCCTACGGCAAACCGTTCCGGCAACTCGGCGCAACACAGCAAGATGAATGCATCGGCGCGCTGGCGCAGGACAAGGCGCCGGAATTCGTATGGCCGCCGGCGCGTGCTTTCTTTGCGACGCTGCGCACACACACCATGGAAGGCATGTTCTCCGATCCGGTCTATGGCGGCAACAAAGACTTCGCCGGCTGGCGGCTTGTCGGATTTCCCGGCGCGCAGCCGATCTACACACCAGCGGACCTGGGCAGCAAGGAGGCTTTCTCCCGCGAGCCGGTCACCGGCCTGCAAGAGCAACTCAAGAGCAAGCGGAGCTGAACCATGACGATCGAGAAAACAGACGTTGTCATCGTCGGTGTCGGCGCCGTGGGCGGTATCCTGGCCGCTGAGCTTGGCAAAGCCGGCATGAAAGTCGTCGGCCTCGAACGCGGCCCACGCTTGCAAACCAAGGATTTCGAAGGGCTCGACGAGCTGCGCTATTTCCAGCGTCAGGATCTGCGCCCGAACATGAAGCGCGATCCCGTCACTTGGCGGCCGAATACCAATGCACGCGCCAGCACAATGCCGTCGCTCAACAACGGCAACCAGGCCGGCGGTGGCACCGTCCATTACGGCTCGCTGTCATGGCGCATGCACGAGGACGATTTCCGCGTCCGCACCAAGACCATCGAGCGTTACGGCAAGGATGCGATCCCGGCCGATTCCTCGCTCACCGATTGGCCGGTAAGCTATGCCGAGCTCGAGCCGTTCTACGACCAGGCCTAATATGAGCTCGGCGTCTCGGGCAAAGCCGGCAATGTCAAAGGCGCCAAGATCGACGGCGGCAATATTTTCGAGGGCCCGCGCAGCCGCGAATATCCGCTGCCGGCGCTGCAGATGGATCAATCGGCGGTGCTGTTCGAGGCCGGCGCGAAGAACCTCGGGCTGCACCCATTCTCCTCGCCGCGGGCAATTCTTTCGCAGCCTTATCAGAACCGGCCGGGCTGCTCCTATTGCGGCTTCTGCCAGGCTTTCGGCTGCTTCCTTGGCGCGAAATCCTCGATCCTCGTCACCAAATTGCCGGAGGCGGACGCCACCGGCAATTTCAAGCTCATTACCAACGCGATGTGCTATCGCGTCAACAGCGATAACAGCGGCAAGGTGACGGGTGTCTCTTATTACGGCCCGGACCGCTCCGACAATACGATCGAGGCCGATCTCGTCATTGTCGCGCCTTTCATCTACGACAATACGCGGCTGATGCTGTTGTCGAGGACGGAAAAATTCCCCAACGGGCTGGCCAATTCGAGCGGCCATCTCGGCAGGCACGTCATGGCGCATATCATGGCGCCGGTCTTCGCCAAGTTCGACGACCGCCACGTCAATAACTACATGGGCCCAAGCGCCCAGAAGCATACCGTCGACGATTTTAACGCCGACAATTTCGATCATAGCGGACTAGGCTTCATCCGTGGCGCCCAGCTCTCTGTCGGCACGCCGAATCTCGAAGGCGGCCCGATCGCGGCGTCGACGAGCCCAACGCCTCTCGGCATACCGATGTGGGGCGCGGCCTATCGCGACTTCATCGCCGATTCCTACACGCGGCATGCGGCCATGGTGGCGCAGACGGAAAACCTCCCCTACGCGGATCAAACGATCGATCTCGATCCCAATGTGCGCGACGCCTGGGGCTTGCCGGCGCCGCGCGTGACCTACGACTGGCGGCGCCCCGCCGAGCGCGCCCGCGTCGAATTCGTGCAGAAGAAGCTCGCCGAGATCGGTCAGGCGATGGGCGCCAACCTCGTCTGGTCGCCGCCGGCGAGCCCGCAAGGTGCTCCTGGTGCGCATCACGAAGGCGGCACGCGCATGGGCAGCGACCCGAAGGACTCCGTCGTCAACAAATATGGACAGAGCTGGGATCACTCCAACCTGTTCTTGATAGGCAGCTCGACCTTCCCGAGCATGGGCGCCGGATTCAATCCGACGCTAACGATCCAGGCGCTGACCTATATGACGGCGCAGGCGATCGTGACGCGTTACAGGAAGAATCCGGGACCGCTGATCTAACCAGCCGCTTGGAAAAGCAAAGACGCGGCGCATCATCGATGCGCCGCGTTCGCTTTTTACACCAAGCCGTCGATGCTTTATTAAGCGTGACCGCGATCACGCAAGCTCAGATTTGAATGGAAAGACCTATGACCGACACACAAATCCGCTTCGACGACGGCGCCGCCTATGAGCGGATGATGGGAATATGGAGCGGCATTGCCGGGGCGGTCTTCATCGATTGGCTTAGAGCTCCGCAGGGCTGGCGCTGGATCGATGTCGGCTGCGGCAACGGTGCGTTCAGCGAGCAGCTGGTCGAGCGTTGCGCACCGGCCGCTGTTCTGGGTGTCGATCCATCACAAGGCCAAATTGACTTTGCGCGCCAACGCCCGGCGGCGCGGCTGGCCAAGTTCGAGATCGGCAATGCGATGGCATTGCCTTTTGCCGACAATTCGTACGACGCGGCGACAATGGCGCTGGTGATTTTCTTCGTCCCGGAGCCCGCTAAGGGCGTGGCCGAGATGGCGCGGGTGGTACGGCCCGGCGGCACAGTTGCGGCCTATGCCTGGGACGTTTTAGGCGGCGGATTTCCGCAGGAGCCGCTGCGGGCTGAGTTGCGGACGATAGGGGTCGAGTCGCTGAACCCGCCGAGCGTCGAAGCGTCACGGATCGAGGTCATGCGCGATCTGTGGCGCGGCGCCGGCCTTGAAGCGGTCGAAACCCGCGAGATCACCGTGCAGCGAAGCTTTGCCGATTTCGAGGATTTCTGGGAGACCACCTTGCTGGGCGCCAGCGTCGCGCCGACGATTGCCGCATTGTCGCCGGCGGACCGCGTTCGGGTGAAACAGCAAGTGCGGACGCGGGTACCGGCCGATGCGACAGGGCAAGTCACGCTCAGCGGCCGCGCCAATGCCGTGAAGGGCCGCGTGCCGGGATAAGCCCTTATTCGAGACCGGCCACGCTGACCAGGCGCGCAGAACTGCAGGAATCTCGGATGTCTTTGAGGCTCCGATAGACCGGCCCATTGTAGAACTCCTCCCACGCCTGCAGTGAAGGAAATTCAAGCAGGACGATGCGACGAGGCGTCCAATCGCCTTCATGGACCTTATGCGCACCGCCGCGCACGAGATATTTTGCGCCGGCCTTCTCCAAGGCCGGCTTTACGCCGTTCATGAAGTCCTGATAGCGGGCGGGATCGCGAATATCGACGTCAAAAATCACGTAGGCGGCCATGATCCGTCTCCGTCTGAATTAGCGGGCGAGCTTACGTAGACGCCGCAGGCCTGCGGGCGACTACTGCTTCGCGCCCGTACAGGATGCCGTAAGCACAGCTTTGAACATGTCGAAGGACTGCACGGCGACCTGGCATTTGGCCGACGCATCGGCGCCGGTTGGGATCACTTGCCCCGCTGTTGCCGCCAGTTGCTTGCCGTCGACATTGAGCAGCACGCTCTCATTGGCGGGCGAGCCGATCAAGCCGACGGTTATGCGGCCGTCGGCGACGATCAAGGTCTGGTTCGGCATGATGTTGTAAGTGTTCTTGGCCGGCATGATCTCGTCGAGCTGACTCTCGACACGGGCGAGCTGAGCTTGCAATTGGGTGATCTGTGCGGATTTTTGATCGATGTTGCGCTTCTGCTGCTGGCTCTGCGCTTGCAGCTGCTCGATGACGTTGTCGCGGCCGCCGACCTCCTTCGATGCAAGATAGCGGCCATAGAGATGGCCACCGACCAGAATGACGATGAGCGCCATGATGCAGGCGACAACGGAGACGGAACGGGGATCGTCGAACCAGCCGTCGCGAGGCGCCGGACCCGACGAGCTTCTCTCGGTCATCATCGTCCTCCGCCTATTTATGCTTCGCCGCAGGTGGCGAAGGCGCCGTCAAATTGGCACCGGACTGTAGTGCGCCGGAAATCCTCGACAGGATCGAGTTGACGCCGGGCACATCGAGCGGTCCCGCCGCATGCGCCGCATTGGGTTCTTCCGCACCGACATCCTGATTGCGGGCGTCGGCCGCTCGATCGGCGTCACTCGACGGCGCGCCATTCGATGAATGACCCGGCGGCTTGTTGCCGCCTGCTCCTGACGGCGGCGCGTTCGGCGTCAGCGCCGCGGGCGGCGTCGAGGAAGAATTCGGCACGCCGGGCTGGCCCTGCGAACCCGCCGGTGCTTCCTGCGTCTCGGGGGTATTGCCCTCATCGGGCTGCGCTTGCGGATTAGCGCCGGCGTTACCCCCGATCGGATTGTCGGCGCTGTTGAGGATGATCGGAAGGCCGTCCTTACCGCTGCCGATGACGACGATTTTCGAGTTCGGCGACTTGGCCAGTTCGAGCGTCGCCTCGATGCCGCGCCAGCGCAAATAGGATTGCGAAATACCCTGGCTCACCGTCTTCTGGAAGGCGGCGATGCCGTCAGCTTCGATCTGCTTGCGCCTGCTCTCTTCGGCCTCGCGCTGCACCCGGAATTTATATTCCTGGATCATGTAGTATTGCTCGGTCTGCCGATTGATCGCCGCGACGATCTCCGGCGGCAATTCGATCGACAGCACCAGCGTATCGAGGATCTGAATCGAGTCCTGCAGGAAGTCGTTATAGTGCTTGGGGTCCGGCTGCTCCATCGCCTCCGGCTGCACCAGTTTGTTGAGATTGGCGGAGAGCGACCGCTGCGCGTTGTCGCGGATCTGCTTCTGAATCTGTTCGCGCGAAGTATAGACCTCTTCGGCGGTATATTGCGAAATGACCTCGCGCGCCTGACTGCCGATTTCCGGGTTGAGCACGGAGTCCAGATAACCCGGGCCGATGAATTTATGCAGCACCGCGACCGAATTGTGCAGGAGCTGATAACGCGTACTGATCTGCGCGCGCACGCTGACGCCGTCCTTGGAGATGGCGTTGAAGGTTTGTGTCGTGGATTGCAGGCGCAGATCGTAGAGAAATAATTTATCCCAGGGCCAGACCAGATGCAGGCCTTCTTCGCGGATCTCGCGCGGATCGAGCACCGTGCCGCGACCGACCCAACACCAGCAGTAGATATCGATGCCGTTGAACCGCTTCCACAACACGCCGACGCGGCCGGACGGGATGGTGATCACGACATAGGGCCACAGCACCACAGTGACCAAAAGCGCGGACATCGCGAGCACCGCGAGGCCGGGCAGATGGCGCCAGATCCTGTTAAAAACGCCGCGCGGGCGCGGCCGCTGCGTCAGCTCTTCAACGGATTTCGGGTACATCGCCATCAATCGCTCTCCCGGCCCCTATCATCCGCCCATTGTGTGCTGTTCGACAATACGGCCTTCATCCATCCGGATCCTGCGGGCCGGCAGATGCAATTCGTCGAGATAGCGGTCGTCATGCGTAATGACGATGATCGTGGCGCCGGCTTGCAGCATTTCCGGCAGCAGTTCGTCATAGAATTTGCGGCGATATTCGGGATCCTGTTCGGCGGTCCACTCGTCCAGCAGCATGATCGGCCGTTTTTCCAGCATGCTGACGATGAGGGCAAGACGGCGGCGCTGGCCGCCGGAGAGATCGAGGGTGCGGAATTCGCCATTGACCAGTCCGGTCTTGTCCTCGAGCCGGAATTTCCGCAGCAAGCGGTCGAGCTCGGCCGGATCGAGATCATCGACACCGTAGAGCCGCTGGAACAGGTGGTAATCGAAGAAGATCGCCGACATCAGCGCGCGATAATCGTCGCGGGTATTGTCGTTGATGCGCACGCCGTCGACATAGATATCGCCGGAATCCGGCGGATAGAGACCGGACAGGACGCGCAGGAAGGTCGACTTGCCGGAGCCGTTGCCGCCGGTGATGAAGACGAGCTCGCCGCGCTCAAGCGTAAAATCGATAGGGCCGATTTTGAACACGGTGTCGGAGAAGCGATCGGTGTAGCGGAACACGATGTTCCGCATCTCGATCTTGTCGAAGCGGCTGCGCACGGTGATGTCGCGCGGCTCGATCTCGGCCAAAGCCGATTCGAGCGCCGCCTCGAGGCGACCGACCCGGTCGGCGGCGGCATTGGCGTTGAGCAAGATCGGGATCGACTGCACGAGCCCGAAGCAGGCGCCGACGATGAACAAGAGAGCCGTAGTCGCCTTGGCGACGGAGGTCCCGCCAAGCGTGTCACTCAAATTCGGCGCCACGAAGACCACGGCGCCAAGCAGAATGTACATCGACATCTGCGATGTCACGATCATCTTGAAGGTTTCGGCCTGCGTGCGGATCTTGATATTGGCGGCCGTCATCGAGACGTCGCTGGCGTCGGCATAAAGGTCGTCGCTGCGCGGCCTGTTCAGCCTCACTTCCTTGAAGCCGTCGAGGAAGTCGGTGAGCCGGTCGAACAGCCGGCGCTCCCAGGCTGCCGACTCGCTTTTCTGCGCGGCGAGTCGCTTGTTCTTGTAGTGAAAGATGGTGCCGGCGCCGACGACGATGACGAATGTGAGAATGAAAGCCGCGAGTGACAGATAGGCGACATAGAGTCCGACGAAGAAGATCAGCACCGCACCCTGGACGGTGAAGGCGAGCATATTGCTCGCCTGCGTCAGCACGGCGGTGTCGCTTGTCACCGCAGCAACGATGCGGGAGCGGCCGATCTTCTCGACTTCAAGAAGCTCGGAGCGGCGGATCATGTCCATGATCCGCACCCGCAGTTTGTGAATGATGGCTTCAATCTCGGCGGTCGCCGTGATCGTTACGTATTCCTGCGACTTCACGAACAGGAACAGCGCGATCAGAAACAGCGTTGCGGCCCACAGCCCCGGCTTTTGGCCGTTGCTCGCTTCCTGCACCCCGGCATTGATCGCGGCGAGGATGGACGCATTGCTGATGCCGCCCACGGCCGACATCAACAGGAGCTTCGGCATCGAGCCGTGCATTTCGCGGCGGATGAGCTGGATGAAGGACATGTGACGCCGTCGGCCTACGATTCAATACGCAGCATGAATACTGCAGCCTGCAACACAGCACGCCAGCGGCAGAGCGGAAACGCGCCCGCCGGACCCGAGGAGCAAAACTGCGCTACTCTCGGGGGCGCCATTCGACGTGCCGCGATGGGCCGGTGAGGAAGAGCACCGGCAAAGTCACCAGCGGGGTAGTCAGAAGTGCGAAGAAGAAAGTGCCCCAATAGCCCATGCGGCGATGAGTGCCGCAAAATGCCGTGAGCAGACACACGGTAATGTAGGCGAGAATGGCTACGGCCATCGGGGCTCGAACAGGTCTTGATCGCGTTGGTCTATTGCGAACTCTCTATATAGCGGACTCTTTGTCGCGTCAGCCGAATTCGCCCCTGCCGCGCCTGCGCCGGCCGACAAGGCGCTGCCGGCCCGCGCATCAAGGCGCATCATCTAAGCACGCCGGCCAAGTGCCAGCGCTCAGGAGCTCGCCGCCGGCGTCGACGACTTGTTCGATCGCGCTTCCCACATCTGTTTCTGCGCTTTGACGAATTCGCGATAGTCAGGCGGATTGAAGTCGAGCAGGGTGCCGCCCGATTCAAAGTGCTGGATGAACGCCTTGCCGATCGCGTAGCTGGCGCCGGCAGACAGCGCCGGCATGACAAAGCCCCCTGCGAGCATGCCGAGGAAGGGCACGGTCTTGAGTGCGCTCGCGGCGCCCATACCGCTGGTCGCCGGGATCATGGTACCAGCCAAGGCCGCAATGACCGCCTTGCCGCGATTTTCCGAGAACTGGACATCGTAGATCTGCGACAATCGGCGCAGCATCTGCACCTGCAGGCCGCCGACGCAGAGCAAGTCGACGACGGGGATCGGCACGAGACCGGCGACGCCTGACCAGATCGCGAAGCGATCAACGAGTTTCGACGCCACTTCGTCGCGGCTTTCGGTCTCGGGAGCCGAACTTTCCGCCGGATTCTCCACCACTGCGGCTTCGTCTTTTTCTGGGCTTGCGGACGCACTCGATTTCGTTGCCATAGCGGTTCCTCTTTCCCGGGGCGGCCTCCGAACGCGGTGACGCGAACGGCTAAAAATGGCGCGATCTGGATGGACCTTAAAAGGCTATCATGGCGGTTTGCCGGTGCCAAGCGTTTGGGTTCCCGGTCGAATTGGTCGCCGAATTGTCAATCTGACGTCATGATTTTGGTCGGCCCGTGCAAGCCAGGCGCCGCGCGAGGAGCTCGGGGCGGCCCGGAACGCCGATGCGCAAAGAGGCCGTGGGATCGGCGTCACCACCAATTGATCTTACCGATCGAGACAGTCGCAGTACGCCCGGCGACCAGGAGAAGGTCGGGCGGCACGTTGTCGAGCTTGATGCGAACCGGAATGCGCTGCGCCAATCTGACCCAGCTGAAGGTTGGATTGACCGAAGCCAGCAGCTCACTGCTGGTGCTGCGGTTCTGGTCCTCGATGCCCTGCGCGATGCTCTCGACATGTCCCGAGAGCACCCGCGAATCGCCGATCAGCTTGACGGTGGCGTCTTCGCCGATGTGGATGCGGCGCAGTTTGGTTTCCTCGAAATAGCCTTCGATGCGAAACGAGTCGGAATCGATCAGCGCAAAAACGGGCGCACCGGCATTGACATAGCGGCCCGGCAACAGATCGAAATTGGTGACGATGCCGTTGACCGGCGCCAGGACGGTGGAACGCTCGAGATTGAGCTTGGCGACATCAAGCGCCGCATTGGCATCGTCGAGATTAGCTTGCGCCACGTCGGTCGCCTGCTGGCTCTGCTCGACTTGCTGCACGGTGATGGCGACACTGGTCAGGCTCTTGCTGCGCACCAAATCACGCTTGGCCTGATCGAGATTGGTCTTGCGGCTGGCGACGCTGGCTTGGGCCTGCTCGAGCGCATATTGAAAGCGGCGCTGATCGATGCGGAATAGCGGCTGGCCTTTGGTCACTTTCTCGTTGTCGTGGACATAGACATCGCTGACCAGGCCGGAAACGTCGGCGGAGACCGTGACCACGTCGGCGCGGACGCGGCCGTCGCGCGTCCACGGCTCGAGCATATAGTAGCTCCAGAGCTGCCAGCCGACGACTATCGCGATCAGCACCACGACAAGTGTAACCAGTACGCGTCCGGCGGAGGCGAAAAAACTCTTCATTGACCGACCGTCCAGGGCTTCATCGTTAACCGCCTCACACGCGCGAAAGAATGTTTGTGCCCGCCGCGGTCACGGCGCCAAGCAGGATCACGTAGATCGCCAGATCAAACAGTGGGCTATGCCAGACGAAACGATAGAAGGCGAAAGCATTCAAAAGACGCTTGAGCCCAAGTTGAAGCAAAAAGGCGATCGCAGCAAACACAATGAAAATCGGAAAGTAGACTCCGTAGATATCGAACTCGCCAACCAAGGCACGCTCCTATCCAATAACGCTTGCGGGCTGTCCGGGCCCAGAAAGATCGGCCGGCGCTGACGGCATCGACGGCGGCCGATACGGCGCTGCATCAGGGTAAAGACTTTGCCGTAACGCGACAATTGCTGCGATGCAGGCATGCGTGCTGCTCGTACAAGCCGCGACTTCGCCGATCGCAGTATCAAGTTTATTCAGCAGATGATCGCTAAGCGGCGGCGCATGGCCCCGCGCCAGTGCGCGGAAATGCCCGACAAGTGCGGCAAACAGCACCTTAAGCGACTCCTGCGCCGCAACCGACATATGGGGCGCGACCGACTGTGTCTCGATCATATTGACGCCGAGCCGCAGATCTTCCAGCGCATCGGCGAATTCGTGCTGCGGGCGCGGTTCGAAGCGCGGCTGGCGATACAGCAGCAAGGCGACCCGATCCATCGCGCGGCTTACCCATTGTTCGCGCGTAAACGGCGCGCGCCCTTGGGCGATGTCGGCCAGATCGCGATAGATCGCGCGGATCAGCCGGCGCGCGCTTGTCTGTGTGCCGATGACGCGGATCAGCCTGGTCACGATCAGCGCGGCGACGCCGCCAAGGACAAAGGCGCTGTTCGAATTGAGGATGGTGGCAAGATCGGCCGTATAACTCGTCTGCAGGCTCATTTCGATGCAGAAGGCCAAGCCAAGCGCCGAGCCGACGGGCGCATAGCGCGGGATCGCCATCAGGAGCCCGGCCGGGATCAGCACGAAGGCAAGCACCACAGACAGCAGCACGAACCCGGTGATCGCCGGCAGCACGGAGAACTGGTAGATGACGACCACCGGAATGCATAATGCCAAGATCAACGAGATACTGCGGATGGTCGGCGTCGGGTCGTCCAGCGAAGCGAATAGCGTACAGGCCACCGCGGCAAAGGCGACAGCGCTCGCCCCCTCCGGCCACGCGGTGGCGATCCAGAAGAACGCGCAGATGCCCATCGCGATTGCGGCTGCGAGTCCCGATAACAGCGCGATGCCGGGATCGGTGTGCATCGGCTTGGGGCCGAGCTGCGCCGCGGCTGCTCTGATCTCCGCGCTCGGCGTCTGATTTGGGTCGGCGAGATAGCCGGCAAAGTCGAGACAGCCCTGCCAAGAATCGATCAGCTCGACCAGCCGCACGGTAATGTTGACGGTGAGAAGCTCAGCCCAGTCCGATTGCGGCCCGACCGCGGGCGCCACGGCCCCGCAAGCCTGCCGCAGCTCCGCAGCGCGCTGCCTGTCGCCTGGCGCTTTCAGTTGCATCCAGTCGTAGACGTCGTTGAGCAAGCGCGACAGCCGGGCATCGAGCCGCCCCATCTTGCGCAGCACGTTCAGCCGATCCTCGATGGAGGATACCACCGGCAACAGCGCGACAACTCTTCGGTCGAACGCGCGGATGCTGCCGATGTCGGGATGCCGCGGCGAAGTATCGTAGGGCAAGCTGGTACCGAGCACGTAAAGCTCGGTGATGTCGGCGGCGATGCGCCGGCGCTCCATCTGAACCTCTGGTGTCGGCGGTCTAGTCAGGCCATCCGATATCCAACGGCGCCCATCGCCAATCGCGCTGCGCAACTTGTCTTCAAAAGCGGACAACGCGCTCTTGGGGAAAATCAGGCTGTGAACGAGGGCGGCACAAACGACGCCGATCGTGATCTCCTCGACGCGCGACACTGCGGTATCGAAGACCGTGCCGGGGTCGAGCACGCTCGGAAAGCCGATCAACGCCGCGGTGTAGCCCGACAGCACGAACGCATAGGAGCGCGGCGTGCGATCGAGCAGCGACATGAAAACGCACAGCGACACCCAGAGGATAATGGCAAGCGTCGTCAGCTCGGGTGCATCGACGAGATTAGGAACGATGGCGACCATGACGGCGCCGCCGATGAAGGTTCCGATGGCGCGATAGACGGCCTTGGCGCGCATCACGCCGGAGAGCGGCTGGCTGGTAAGATAGACCGTCGTCATGGCCCAGCCGGGACTCTTCAAGTCCAGGCTGAAGGCGATGAACATGGTCAGAATGGTGGCGATGTAGCAATTGATCGAGAAGATGACAGGACGGAACCAGACGGCCTTGGTCATGCGCTCGCCGTTAGAACTCGCTCTCGAAAAGCATGCCCTCGGACCTGATCCGAGGGTGGAAACCGGTTTTCGGAAAAGATCATGTTCAAATGAGGAACACAGACCTCGAGCCAATTCACTTGAACTGGATCAAGATCGCACGCGTGCGTAAATATCTGCCCGAGGCTTGCTACGACGTCAAACGGAATGCATTTCCGGCGCCAGTGCCGGCTTTACGCCATGCTGCTTGAGCGGCCGCATGCCGCTGAGGCTGCGCAGCAGGAGATAGAATACCGGCGTCAGGAACAGGCCGAAGAAAGTCACGCCAAGCATACCGAAGAACACGGCAACACCCATAGCGTGCCGCATTTCAGCGCCGGCGCCGGATGACAGGACAAGCGGCACCACGCCCATGATGAAGGCGAAGCTGGTCATCAAGATCGGCCGCAGCCGCAGCCGCGCCGCTTCGATCGCCGCTTCGAGCGGCTTGCGGCCTTGGAATTCGAGCTCACGCGCGAACTCCACAATCAAGATCGCGTTCTTGCAGGCCAGCCCGACCAGGACGAACAGGCCGATCTGGGTGAAGATGTTGTTGTCGCCGCCGGTCAGCCAAACGCCGGTGATCGCTGAGAACAGGCACATCGGCACGATCAGAATGATAGCCAGCGGCAGCATCAGACTTTCATATTGCGCCGCCAGCACCAGGAAGACGAGCAGCACGCAGAGCGGAAACACGAGCAGGGCGGTATTACCGGAAAGGATGTCCTGATAGGTCAGGTCGGTCCATTCGAACTGCATGCCCTTGGGCAGGGTCTCATTGAGGATATTCGTGATCGCCGCCTGGGCCTGGCCGGACGAAAAGCCGGGCGCCGGCACGCCGTTGAGGTCGGCGCTGCGGAAGCCATTGTAGCGCAGCGCAGAGTCCGGCCCGGCAGTCGGCGTGATGCTCACGACCGCGCCGAGCGGCACCATCTTGCCGGCATTGTTGCGTACCTGCAGCCGCAGAATGTCGTCGACGCGGGTGCGGAACGGCGTATCGGCCTGGGCGATCACCTCGTAGGTGCGGCCGAAGCGGTTGAAGTCATTGACGTAGATCGACCCGAGATAGGTTTGCATCGTGTCGAATATGTCCTGCACCTCGACGCCCAATTGCATCGCCTTGATGCGGTCGATATGGGCCTCGAGCTGCGGCACGCGAATGTTGAAATTGGAGAACACGGCCATCAGCTGCGGCGTCTTGGCCGCCTTGGCCTGAATCTCGCCCATGACGCGGTTGAGCGCCTCGTTGCCCAGATCGGTGCGATCCTCCACTTGCAGCTTGAAGCCCGCGATGGTGCCGAGCCCGTTGACCGGCGGCGGCGGAAAGATCGCGATCATCGCGTCGGAGATGCCGGCGTACTTGGCTTGCAGTTTCTGCGAAATGGCAAAGCCGGAAAGATCAGGCGTGGTGCGCTCCTCGAACGGCTTAAGCGTCACAAAGACGATGCCGGCGGACGGACTGTTGATGAAGCCGTTGATCGAAAGGCCGGGAAAAGACACCGCGCTCTGCACGCCCGGCTCTTTCATCGCGATCTCCGACATATCGCGGATGACTTTCTCGGTGCGATCGAGCGTCGCGCCTTGCGGCAGTTGCGCAAAGCTCACCAGATATTGCTTGTCCTGCAGCGGCACGAAGCCTGGCGGCACGACGCGAAACACCACAAAGGTCATCGCCAGCAGAACCGCGTAGATCGCGACGGCGCCGATTTTGTGCGAGAGAATGTTGCCGACGCCACGGCTATAGCCGTTCGAACCGGCGTGGAATACGCGATTGAAGCGGCGGAAGAACGGACCGAGCACCTTGTCCATGCCGCGCGACAGCGGGTCCTTCGGCTCGTCATGGCCTTTGAGCAGGAGCGCCGACAAAGCCGGCGACAAGGTCAGCGAGTTGAAGGCCGAAATGATCGTCGAGAAGGCAATCGTCAGCGCAAACTGGCGATAGAACTCGCCCGTCAGTCCGCTGATAAAGGCGATCGGCACGAACACCGCACACAGCACCAGCGCAATGGCGATGATCGGCCCGGTGACTTCGCTCATCGCCTGCAGCGTTGCTTCGCGCGGATGCAGGCCGGCTTCGATATTGCGCTCGACATTCTCGACGACGACGATGGCGTCATCGACCACGATGCCGATGGCGAGCACGAGACCGAACAAAGACAGCGCGTTGATGGAAAAGCCGCAGAGATACATGGCGGCAAAAGTGCCGATGATCGAGATCGGCACCGCAAGCAATGGAATGATCGAGGCGCGCCAGGTCTGCAGGAACAGGATCACGACCAGCACGACGAGCGCTACGGCCTCCAAAAGCGTGTGCACCACGGCCTTGATCGAGTCGCGCACAAAGACGGTCGGGTCATAGACGATGCTGTAATCGAGCCCGTCCGGGAAATTCTTTTTCAGCTCCTCCATCGTCGCGCGGACGTTGTTGGAAATCTGGATCGCGTTCGAGCCCGGCGACTGGAAGATCGGGATGGCGACGGCCTGCTTATTGTCGAGCAGCGAACGCAGGCTGTATTGCGAGGCGTCGATCTCGACACGCCCGACGTCTTTCAAGCGCGTGACCACGCCGTTCTGGTTCTTGATGACGATCTGCTCGAATTCCTCCGGATCGGACAGTCGTCCTTCGACATTGATCGGCAGCTGCAATTGGCCCTTGTCGCTATAGGGCGGGCCGTTGACCACGCCGGCCGCGACTTGGACATTCTGCCGCCGCACCGCATTGACGACGTCGTCGGCGCTCAAGCCCAGCTCGGCGATCTTCTGCGGATTGAGCCAGATGCGCATCGCATAATCGCCGGAGCCGAACAGCTGCACGCTGCCGACGCCCTCGATCTTGGCGAGTTGATCCTTGACGTTGAGCGTCGCGTAATTGCGCAGGTAGAGCACATCATAGCGGTCATCCGTCGACAGCAGATGCACCACCATGGTCAGATCGGGCGAGCTTTTGACGGTCGTCACGCCGAGATTGCGCGTGACGTCCGGCAAGCGCGGCAGCGCCTGGTTGACGCGGTTCTGAACAAGCTCCTGCGCCAGATTGGGATCAGTGCCGAGCTTGAAGGTGACGGTGAGCGTCAGCGTGCCATCGCTTGCCGCCTGCGACGACATGTACAGCATGTTCTCGACGCCGTTGATCTGCTCTTCGAGCGGCGTCGCCACCGTGTTGGCGACGGTTTCCGGATTGGCGCCGGGGAACTGGGCTGTCACCTGGACTGACGGCGGCACGACCTCGGGATATTCCGAAATCGGCAGCCGCGGCATCGCGATCAGGCCGGCCAGGAAAATGACCGCCGAGATAACGCCGGCAAAGATCGGCCGGTCGATGAAGAATTTCGACAGAGACATAGTGAGTTGCCCGGCCTATCCGGCGTCCTGGTGTGATCAGCTGTTGCTTGCGGTGCGCTCGGCCTGCGGCACCACAGGCGCACCGGGCGCGAGCCGTTGCAGGTGATCGAGGATCACCCGTTCGCCGGCCTTGACCCCGGTCAGCACGACGCGATTGCCGTCGACCTGCGGACCGAGCTCGACACTGCGATATTCGGCCTTGTTGCCGGCGCCGACGACAAAGACGAAGCGCTTGCTCTGATCGTTGCCGATGGCGCTCTCCGGCACCAAAAGCGCCTCATCGATCGCGGCGCCGCCCATATGTACCGACACATACATGCCCGGGATCAGGCTGCTGTCAGTATTGGCGAAGCGGGCGCGGGCGCGGATCGTGCCCGTACCGGTGTCGAGGCGATTGTCGAAACTGTAAATGTTGCCGTGATAGAGGCGGCCGTCGCCGCCGTGGACGACGACATCGACTGGAATTTTTTGTTCCTGCTGCTGCGTCTGGCCGTAGTTGCGGACAGCGACCAGATAGGTCTGTTCGTCGACATCGAATTCGGCGTAGACGCCGTTATCCGAAACGATCGAGGCCAAGAGCTGTGGCGCGGTCGTCGACGAACCGACCAGATTGCCAAGCGTGATTTCGGCGCGGCTGATGCGGCCGGAAACCGGCGCTTTGACATAGGCGTAATCGAGATTGACCTTCGCCGTTTCCAGCGCGGCCTGCGTGGCCAGTATATTGGCCTGCGCCGCTTCCTCGGCGTTGGTCCGCTGATCGAAGATTTCGAGCGAGAGATCGCTCGACTTGATCAGTTGGCTGCCGCGCTCGCGCTCGGCTTTGGCATATTTAGCGTTGGCGAGCGCGGTTTGCACGTCCGCTTGCGCTTTATCGACCGCCGCCTGATAGGGTCGCGGATCGATGACGAACAAGATGTCGCCCGCATTCACGTGCTGGCCGTCGACAAAGTGAATTTCAGTGATGCGGCCGGAAACCTGCGGCCTGATTTCGGCATAGTCGACCGCGGTGATACGGCCGGAAAACTCCGCGAAAGGATGCACGCTCTTTGGCTCAAGGAGACCGACCGAAACCGGGACCCCGGCGCTGGCTGCCGCCGGCGCGTTCGCCTTGGCGTCGCGGGTATAGCGTGTGGCCAGCAGGGCGGCGGCGCCTGCGACGACAACGACCACCACGGCCAAGCCGGCCAGCAGCCGGCGGGACCGCCTCGGAAGCGAAGGCTTGCCAGCCGGAGACGAAGGCTTGCCGGCCGAAGATGATCTGGCAGCCGGAAAGGCTGCGACGGACGAATCCGCTGAAGCGGAAGAGACGACCGATCCTTGACCCACGTGAGCACCCCACTTATGTAGCTGTCGCTACAGATGTAGGGAGCGGCCCGATCTGGTCAAGGACTCCTGTCAACGACTTCTGTACCATATGCTAAGGAACTAGAAACTAGGAAAAATCGGGAGGTTAAGGCCGTGAAGCCGTTGGTTCGCAAGGAACAGGTGCCTCACACGGCCCAAAGTCGGGACATCGGCCGGGACGCGGGCCAGGATTTAGGCCGCGACATCGCCCGCGGCACAGGCCAGGCGCGCCCGATAACAATGGGCCGGCCCCGCGAATTCGACGTCGACAAAGCCCTGGACGAAGCCATGGAGGTATTTTGGCGCCATGGCTATGAGGGCGCCACCATCGCCGAACTGACCGGCGCCATGGGCATCAACCCGCCGAGCCTCTACGCCGCTTTCGGCAGCAAGGAAGGACTGCTCAAGGCTGCGCTCGACCGTTATTCGCAGAAGCGGAACGAGTGCATGGCCGAGATCCTCGATGCGCCAACCGCCCGGGAGGTGGCCGAACGCCTCCTCCTCAAGCTGGCCGATCTGCAGACCGATCCGCAAAACCCGCCGGGCTGTCTCCTGGTGGCCGGTGGGCTCGCCTGCGGCGTTGGTTCGGAGAACATTCCCTTCGAGCTTGCCGCCCACCGCGCCCAGACCGAAGACCAGCTACGCGAGCGCTTCATTCGTGCGCGCGAGGAAGGCGATCTCGCAGATGATTCCGATCCGGCGGCCTTGGCGCGCTATCTGTCGGCGGTGATCGCCGGCATCGGCGTTCTCGCTTCTGGCGGCGCCACACGCGAGCAGTTGCGTGAAGTCGCGAGCGTCGCCGTGAAGGCTTTCGACGAATAATATCCTCCTCCGCCCGTGATAACGGGGGAGGATCAGGCGCTGCGCTTCCTGCGCGAGTAAGCGCGAGCCTTCCGATTCAGATGTCAAACAGCGACGCACTCTCTTCGTCACCACCGGGCTTGACCCGGTGATCCATGGTGACGTGCGGATTGCAAAGCCTCGCCGGAATGTTGGAGCGGGCTTCGCTGCCGCATGGATTGCCGGGTCATAGGCGAGCGAAGCGACGCCGTTCTTTGAACGGCTATGCCCGGCAATGACGAAGGAAGAAGAACCAACAAAAGAACGAAAGAAAAGAAGGAAGCGGAACGCCGACAGACGCAGTGTCTCATGTCGCCGTGCCAGCGGGCACGGCTGCGCGCCACGAAGTGCCGGCTTGCGCCGACCCTCCGCTGCGGGCGCGCTCGCCTGTCGGCGTTCCACCACGGTTCTGCCCTAGAGAGTGTTCCATCCCTAGGTGCGGCCTCAGGCCATGCTTCCGGGGACTTGGAGTTAGCGCCGGTCCTGTCAGATCCCCATTCCTGGGGCAGAACCGACACAGTTTTTGCGGGTGTTACCCGCCTTCACCTGTCCCCGCCCAGCGAGCACCTCGCGGCCTGGTCTGTAGTGCCAGGAGACTGATGCCCGAAACCGCCCGGGTGCGGGTCGTAAC
>DATAQN010000070.1:0-47669 GCA_036264635.1 Xanthobacteraceae bacterium
GTTGTTCAACGAATCGATGTAGGAGGTGTGGCCGTCGATGGTGACACTGCCGATGCTGCCGGCGGCGCTCGATGTCGGCAGGGACAATTGCACCACGGCATTTGGATTGACCGACGAGGCGCCGTCAGTGCTGAACTTGGCGCCGCCGACGAAATCGTAAGAGAAGCTGCCCTGGCCGCTCATCGCCGCCGTCATCAGGTTGGCGGACGAGGTCGTGTTGTAGAGGGCGGTGTTCGTAATGTTGGAGATCGCCGGGTTATTGGCGATCATATCTGGCGGCGGTGGCGGCGACGCGACATGTACCGTAGGAGCATACGTTGCGAACAGCGTCGTATAGGCCAGCGGCGCCGAAGGCGGCGCAACCGCAAAGCAGGCGAAGCAGACCGACGCATCGATGCCCGCGACGCTGCTAAGCGTGCGCGGCGCAAAATTCAGTGCCGCGTCGAGAGAACCCGGCCCGACACCGGCGCCGCCGATGTTTTTAAAATTGGCGTCGACGACGCTGAAGAAATAGTCTTCCCACAGGGATACATAGTCGTTTGCGCTCCCCGGCTGGGCTCCAGCGCTCAGGTTGAGATAGAGATAAGGATTGGCCTGGCTCGGTGCCGCCGGGATGGCGAGAGGCATGAAGGGCGCGCCTATTATACTGGCCCATATATTCGCGATATTGGTGTAAGACGAGTAGCCGCCGCTTCCGGGAGGTGCCCCGAGATTTGGGTCTGTTCCTCCGCTCGTATTGACCGCAACGGTCTCGGCCGCGTAGGCCGCAAACATGTTCACGTATTGAATGTAAAATTGATTGTATTGATCGATGACACGCGGATCGCTGCTCGTGATGACGATCGGCGCCTGCAAGTGGAATTGCAGTGAATTGAACACGTCGCTCGACGTGGCGTATTGCGCACCAGGAACGTCGCTGTTGAAGAACGAAGCGTCCGGAGTCATGGACGCGGGCACGGGCCACCCGGCCGTGGACATGGCGGTTCCGCTATAGATAAATCCGTTCGGGCCGAACATGCTTTCATAGGCCAGATTGATCGGCGAATTGCTTTCAATCAGATAGGCGCTGTTCGCGTCGCTGGCCGGCGGCGAATACGGGACGAAGAATCCGTCCGAGATGGTCGCGTCGATTTTGACGTCGTTGACGGCGCGCAGGACGAGCGTGCCGGGCTCGCCGCCGTTGCTGGTGCGATAGGCCAGATTGAGCTGACCCGTGCCGTCGAAGCTGCCGGCGCCGAAATTCCAGTTCGAGGCGACGGTGATGTTGCCGTTGTTGATGCCGGTCGAAGGATTGACGAGGTCGATCTCGGGGCGGAGATGCAGAGCGGAGGACGGCAGCGCGATCGAGGCCCCACCGCCGACGATCAGCCGCGCATTGCTGAAATCGGCGGCAACGGCGGCACTGTTGTCCGTGGTGATTTTCCACGAGGCAAGCGTTCCCGACCCGGTCGCCGCACTGGCGTTGATGACGAGCGTTCCGGTGGCCGGGTCGTAGGACGTCACGGTGCCGACCATGGTATTGGCCGAATTGGTGCTGTCGGTCACGGTGACGCTTTGGCCGGCGGCGATGCTGAGCCCGGTTTGAATCGTGAATGTGTGGGAGCCCGCACCGACAGTCGTGCTGGTCGTCGAGCTGGCGGTGATCCCGAACGGATTGTTGACGAAGTTCGCAAGCGTCGTCTGGTAGAAGTTCACGTGCGGCATGTAAGCGCCGCTCGCCGGCGCGTCCGGCGTCGAGGTCGGATAGAGGCCGTTGGTCGCGGTGATGAGCTGCGTGCCGCTGGCGTCGAAGAAGCCGGCCGGATCGATGATGCCGTCGAAGTGCTTGTTGGGATCGGTGCTCGCGTCCGTCGTGCTCCACACCGCGAAGGCGTTGACCACCAAGGGATCGCCGCTCACCGAGCCGTCGGATTTGGCGTTGGTGACGACGGTGCCGTTGAAGCTGACATTGATGGTGTTGTTGGTCAGGATCGGCGTGCGGATGACGACGCTGCCGCCGGTATTGTCGATATTGGCGCCGCCGACACCGCCGGAGACGTCGAACACCGCGCCGGCGGCCACCGTGATCGCACCGGAGCCAGGGACGTTCTCATAGCCATAGCTGGCGTTGAGCGTACCGTCCGGCTTGCCGGTGGTGCCGAGCGTGATGGTGCCGCCGCGCTGCACCAGCAGGGACTCGCCGTTGGCATAGCCGGGACTGTTCACATCCGGCGCCTGGTAGCGCGCATAGAGGCGCGCGTCGGGACCGATGGTGACGCCGGACGCGCCCGCCGTACCGGCCGCCGCCGTCGAAGAGCCGGCGCCGTACAGTGCGATCGAGCCGCCGTCGGCAGCGCTCGCATCGATGGTGCCGTCGATGAAGACGCCTCCGTCATTGGCGACGAGCAGCACCTTTTCGGATTTGAGCGTCTGGCCGGCGCCGATGATGATGTCGCCATGCCCAAGGCTCACTTCGAAGCTGCGGGTGAAGCCGGCAGTGATCAACAGACCGGTGCCGACCTGATTGGCGACGAGCGCGAACTCGCCACCGAGGTCATCATAACGCGCCGCACCTGTGAGTGTGCCGCCCAGTGTCGCGGTGCCGCCGGCAAAGATCGACAGCGAACCGGCATAGCCCGAGCCGGCGCCCGAAACGTCGACCGTGGTGCCGGCGCCAAGCGTGACATTGCCGACATCGGCCAAGAGGCGGATGTTGCCCGCCGGCGTATCCTGAATGAGATCGCCGATGGTAATCCGCGTGCCGGCGGCGGTGAGCAGCGTATTGTCGGAGAGGTCGAGATCGCCGCTCGTCGCCTCCAGTGTCAGCGAGCCGCCGAGCGCCGCGAGGGTGCCGTTGACGTCGATCGAGCCGCCCGTAAGGGCGAGACTGCCACCGATAATGGTGGGATCGAGGCCGGGCGCCGTGCCGGATTGCGAGAGCGACAAAGCACCGGTCGTACTCAACGATTGCGACGTCGCGCCCGCGACCAGGAACAGCGGCGCCGCCAGCGACACCGAGGCCGCCTTGGCATCAAGGCTGCCGCTGCCGTTGAACAGTACCTCGCTCCCCGCGCTGCCGCCCACCGTGGCAAAGCCGGCCAATGTCTTGGTGCCCGCGTCGAAGGTGAGCGTGTCGCTGGCCGTGAGGGTCAAGCTGCCGCCCGACCCGCTGGTATTGGCGCCGTTGACGTTTGCGGTCGCCTGGCTGTTGGTGAGATCGATATTGCTCGCGGCAATGGTCGTCGCGCCGCCGTCGCTGTAGAGCCCGGCGCCGTCAAGGATCAGCGTGCCAATTGGATTGTCGGCATTGCCGAACGTGTTGCTGCCGAAGACATTGAACACCGAGGCCGAGCGCAGCCGCACGACATCGGCGCCGGCGAAGTTGCCAATCAGAGCGGCGCTGACAACGAGGCCGCCCGAGCCGCCGCCGAGATTGATGATGCTGCCGGAGAGGTCGTAGTTCTTGGCGGTGAGCGTGGCGTTGTCTGGAACTGTCGTGGTCCCGCTGGAGTCGAGCGTCAGCGTGTTGCCCGAGAGAACCGCACCCGCGCCAATCGTCAGACTGCCGCGCGCCACCGTGGACACCGGGCCGGTCGCCGTCGGCGTTGTGTTCGGGACCTGATAGACCCCCGGCACGAAGTGGCGCACGACATCGACAAGGCCGCCATTGGAGACGCGCAGCAATGAACCGTCGCCGCTGACGCCCGCCGTGTAGCCGGTGAGATTGTCGTTGCTATCGAACTGGGCCACCGGATCGGCGCCGAAAACCAGCGCCGCCGTGGAATTGCCGGCGACCGCGCCTTTGGCCGTGATCACGCTGCCGCTGTCGACGACGACGCCGTGGATGCTGGCATTGGCGCTGGTCGGCGCCAGCGACGTGAACATGAGCTCGGGTCCGCTGAGCGCGTGCGCACTGTCGGTGGCGACCTCGACGTTCGCCGCCGTCGCGGTGATGAGCGTGCCTTCCTGCGTGTTGCTGCGATAACCGCCGATCAGGATACTCTCGATGCCGATCTGACTCAGCATGTCGGCATCGAGCAACAGATAACCCTTATAGGCGCCGGTCGGCGTCGTGTTGAAATTGCCTCTCAGATCGCTGGCTACGACCAGGAGATTGGTGCCGGTGATGTCGAGCTGGCCGCCGAGGCCGCCGTCGGCCGGCGCGAACTGATTGGTGGCGCTGAGCAGGAGCGAGGTACTTGCGGCCACGACCATGCGCGCGGCATCTTGGGCCAGCCGCGGCGTCGCCACGCCATTGTTGGCGGCAAGCGCGGTGAAGTAGCTCGCGCCCTTGGCGATGTCGATTTCAGTATATTTGGTCCAGACGCTGTTCGACTGGATCTCCAGCCGCACGCCCTGCGACGAACTCGATCCGTTGATGGCATTGCCGAGCACGCCCGTCATGTAGACGGAGCCGTCCATCGCGGTGACCGTCTTGCCCAGCGGACTACTGTTGGTCGACGTGACAACCACGCGATAGGCGCCGGGCAAGGTTGCGTATTCGGCGGGCAGCAAAGTGTAGGTGCCGCCCGGGATGCCATTGCCGCCTGGGATCGTCACGGTCATGCCAGCCGTGACTTTGGTCGCGAAAGTCGGATCGAAGGGCGCGAGCGACGACGCGTAACCTGGGAGCAGCGCATACACCGTCTGCGTCGTCGTGGTGAGCACGTCGCGCGAGCCGCCGGTGCCGGGCACGAATTCGGTCGCGTAGACCTCGCCGCCGCCGCTGCCGTCGATTACGGCGCCGGCTTGGGTCTGGACACTCGCGCCGCCGAGCACGACGAGCTTCGCCGGCGGCCCGTTCAGCAGCGTGTTGTTGAACGACCAGTTGATGCCGTCGACGGTGTTGCCATAGGGGATCGTCAGGCCGCCGGCCGAGACCGAGGTCAGGCTGCCGGGCAGCAGCGTCACGCTCCCGGTCGGCACCGTCGTGATTTTGTTGCCGAACAGGCCGAAGGCGCTAGCACCAAGATCGGCCGGCTCGTAAGGATCATTGCCCGTCTCGGAGACGGTAAAGACGCCGGGTAGCGACTGCCCCGAGCCGAAGCCGAGCTGAATCGTGCCGAGCGGCGCAAACAGCGCCCCGCCCTGTACGATGCTCTTGGCGTCGACGACGATGGCGCCGCCGGCCGACAGCGGCGTCACCGGCGCAGCGCCGCTGGAGGCGAAAGTGATGGTGTTGTGCGTGCCGGAGGCGCCGGCCGGCGCGAGCCCAAGCGACATCAAGAGATAAGCAGTGCCGGTCGCCGGATAGACCTCGCGCGCCGTGATATTGAGGTTGTCGGCGACGAGCAAACCGCCGACCCACGGGATGCCGCCATAGCCGTCGCTGGTCACTCCATTGGAGAGCGAAGAATTTTGATTGTCCGCGCCGATCAAACGGACATCGCCGGCGCTGACGAGATTGACGGTGCCGGCATTCTTGAAGACAGGGGTTCCGATGAGGTCGATCCCCTGCCGCCCTGTCAACGTGAGCGTGCCATCGGCAAGCGTCGGCAGAACGGTGTTGGTGGGACCACCGAAATTACCGGAGACGCTGACATAGCCCGCCTCGAGCGTGACATTGGTGTGGCCGATGGTCGGAATGCAGCTGCTCGCCGGCGTGCAGGCCGGCACGCTGTAGCTGGTATTGGTCACGCCCTGCGGCAGCAGCGTCGCAACCACGCCGCCGCCATTGCTGATCAGGATCGAGCCGGTCAGGTTCAGATCGACATTGCCGCTGAAGTAAAGCGGCCCGTTGAACGACACCGTATCGAGGCCGCTATTGGCGCTGTCGATGGTGTCGGCAGTGATAAAAAACACGGCGCCGGTGGTGGGCATGAGGCTGCGGAGCTGCGAGCGTGTCGTCGGCGGCGTGCTGCCGAAGGCAGCGGCGACGTTGCCGCTCTGGCTGATCAGCATGCCGCCGGTGGAGGAGCTCGTGTTAATGAGCGTGAGCGTGCCGCCCGAGGCCTCCGCCGCGCCGCCGGCCGCCGCGATCGAGCCGGCAAAATAAAGGCTGTGGTCCGGCGCGGCATTGCTGGGGGTCGACACCGTGAGGCTGCCGCCATTGCTCCACATCGGCTGGGTTAGGATCAGGGGACTCAGGCCCGTGCCGCGTGCCGGCAGCTGCACCGTGGCGCTCGCGCCCGCGATATCGAACTGCGAGCCGGCCAGCGCGATGATGGTGCCCGTGCTCGACAAGGTGATCGAGCCGCCGGGCAGCACCGATCCGGTCGAATACGTCGTCACGAGCGGGTTCGGCACATAGGTGCCGGCGACATCGAGCACCGCATTGGCGCCGATCCACAGATATTGCGGCAGGCCGTCGCTGTTGTGCGTCAGCGTCTGCGCGCCGCCTTCGGAGATGCTGATGCTGCCGCCGGGCGCCGTGATGCTGCCAAGGATGATGGCCGGGCCGCCCGCGATGAGACTGATGCTGGCGAGCGGGTCGTTGGTATTGGCGAGAGCGTCGCCGATGATTTGCGCGCCTTGATCGATCAATAGCTCCGAGGCCGCGCTCGGGTCGCCGGTGACGCCGAAGGTGAAAGCCGTTTCCGTCAGCGCCAGATTGACCGCGTGGCGCAGGCCGTCGGGCGCGAAACCGAGCGCGGCGAAGTCGCGCAACCGCGCGCCGGTCGCCGGCAAGCTGGCTGACGGCACGAGATAATTCTGCTGCTTGAGCGTGACGGTGGTGCCAGCAGTGACCGTCGTGCTGCCGTAGGTGCTGGTGAGATTGAAGCTGCCGAAGCCGCTGTCGGTAAAGAATGAGGTCGGCAGCACCACGGTGCCGGCCTGGGTGCCGCTCGTGATTGAGGTCACCTGGCTCGCCTGCCCGTCGATCACGACCTGCGGCACCTGCAGCGTGAACGTGCCGCCTTGCGACAGCGCGCCCGCATATATCGTGCCGTTCATAACGACGTTGCCGTTCGTCGCGGGCTGTTGCGGCGCATTGGTTGGGAGAGGATTCGAGCCGCCGTTGGAATCGGTGCTGGGGGCGACCCACACACCGGCATAAGTCGAAAGCGACAGGCTGCCGCCCTTGCCCTTGGGCATGCCATCCGAGCCTGTGGCGAGCTTGCCGCTGGTGCCGACATAGCCGCCGCTCGACACGTCGATGACGCTGCCCTGCTGAAGGATGATCGAGGAGCTGCGGTCTTGACCGGCGCCATTGCTGAGATTGAAGGTGCTCAGGCTGACGCTGCCGCCATTGATGTAAAGCGCGCCGGTCGCCGCATCCGCGAGAAGGCCGGTGTCGTTGACCCAGCGTCCGCTGACATCGATGAGCGCGTCCGCGCCGACGACCAGATTGGGCAGTGATGTCGCGCCGACCCTCGCCGGCACGCCGCTGAGCGTGATGCTGCCGCCATGGGCGATCAGCGCGCCATCGATGGTGGTCACCGAGGGAAGCTTGATGCTGCCGCCGTCCAGCACCGACAGGCTCGCGCCTTGATTCATCGAAAGCGTATCGGCGCCGCTGATGGTGATCGAGCCGAGGCCGAATGACGACAGCCGGTCGGTCGAATAGGTGAGTACGGGCGTGCCATCGCTGGCGTGAGGCAGCACCAGCGACGAACCGATCGTGAAGCCGGGCCCGAGGACGTCGGGCGCAGAAGCGGCAAGCACCACCGAGTTGGGCAGGTCTACGGTATTCGGCGCCGCTATCGAAAGCGTGAGCGCAGCTCCTTTCGGCAGCTCGTCGGGCGTCGCTTGCGCGCCGTTCGTCCCGGTTGCGGCCTGAGCGAGCCGGCGCTGATTGTCGCCGATGACGATGTCGCCTGCGATGTCGCCTTCGAGGATCGGGTTCACCGCCGTCACGGCGATGCTGCCGGCGCTGATGCCGTCGGCATAACCGGCCTTGTAGTAAGCGCCACCAATCAGAGGGTTGATGTAGATATCGGTCACATTCCAATGCGGATGGGACACCGTGAATTGCCCCGCGATGCCGGCATAGGAAATGGATGGATCGGCTTTGCCGATATCGTAGAGCCGTCCATCCGCGCCAACCAACAGCGTCGTCGCGATCCGTGCTCCGGTAAATTGGACGAGACCGCCGGAGACATTGATCAGAGATCCCGGAGCTTGGAGCACATCGGCAAAGGCGACCGGCGCCTGGCCGTTGGCCACGTTCAGCCCGCCGCCGAAGGTCAGCGAACCGCCTTTGGTTAGAAGCTGATCGATGCCCTGCGTGATATTGGTGAGATAGCCGGCGCCCGAGGAGGCGAATAGCGGCGAGCCGACCCAGGTCTCGCCGTCGCTGCGGGTCCCGCTCTGGCTCAGGTCGATTGTGACCGTCTTGCCGATCAGACTCTGCGCCAGCGGGCTGTCGGCGACGTCATTGGCCGTGACCTTGAACGTATAGAGATAATCGCTCACCGACCGCGTCGCGATCAGGCCCGACAGGTCGATGATGCTGCCCGCTTCCAGCAGGACGCGGCCGGTGGGATCGGTCGCCGATCCGACTGATTGCAGGTTCTGCCCGGGGCCGTTCACCGCCATGGTGGCCGACGGCGCGAACACCCACGAGCCGGACTGGAAGTCGATATCCGGCCCGGCGACATCAATTCGCGGCGCGATGAAATTGGCCAGCGAGCCGGGGTCGGAGGGAATCGTCTCGCCGTTTTCCTCAGGTAGAATGAGCGTGGCGCTGGCCGGGCCGAAGACGACCTGGCCGTTCAATCCTCCCCCGTTTGCCCCGATGATGATGGTGCCCTGCCGGGTGATGCTGGTTGTCGCCTCGACCAGCCCGCGCTGCGCGACCGCGTCGCCGTTCAGCGTTATGTCGCCGCGATGGGAAATCAGGCTGCCAGTGGTGTCGTTGAGTACGAGCGCGCCGCCGCTCACCGCGGGCGGCGTGTAAAGCAGCGCATTGGTGATGTTCGCCCCCGCCATGACCGCGAAGGTGGTCTGCGTCGTATTCGCCTGCGGCTCGGCGATCTGCACGGTCGAGCCCGCCGCCAGGACGATCTCGCCCGCCGATGTGGCAATCGAGCCGGCGTTGCTGACCTGCGGACCGAGCAGCGCGACCAGGCCGCCATTGTCAGTGCCGCTGGCGGCGGCCGTGATGCTGGCGCCGGCCTGCACCACAACGCCCGCATTGCTCTGGCCGGGCACCGCCGCAGCCGAGAACAGCGCCGAGCTCCCGGTAAGGACGTCGCTGCCGTTGATGCTGGCCTGGAAGCCGCCATTGATGAAAACGCCGCCGTTGAGGAACTTGGCGTTGGCGTTGGCCTCGTCTGAGGGCGCCAAAGTCAATGCGCCGTTCGGCGCTGTTTGCGTCAGGCCATCGACCGTGATCGGCAGATAGGCATTGCCACCTGCCTTGAAGGCACCGTTGGTGGAGCCGGTAAAGCTGTTGAAGTCCATCGCGGCCGCGATCAGCGAATGGACGTTGATCTGGCTCGTCCCGGTGAAAATGATGCCGTTCGGGTTGATGATCAGCACCGTCCCTTGCGCATTGATCTGGCCCAGGATCTGGCTCGGCACGCCGGTCGCATCGATGCGGTTGAGCGCCACCCAATTGTTGCCGTTGGCGGAATTGCCGCCGCTCTGGTCGAAATCGACGATCGTGTTCTTGCCGACGTTGAAGTGCTGCCAGGTCATGATCGCGCGTTGCGCGGTCTGCTGAATCGTGACCGTGGTCGTGCCGTTGCTGGTCGACTCTATCGGCAGATTGGCATTGGCCCAGAGATTGGGATCGCTGCCCGAAGTCACTCGCGGATCGACCACGAGCCCGCCGGCCGCGAGGCCGTTAGGTACGCTGCTGGATGCGCTGAGCGCGAGATTACGCGCAGCCGTTTGCACCGCCTGCACCGTCTGCACGGCAAGCGTCGCCCGCGTCAACGAGTTCATCGATTGCTGGGCCGCCTGCGCCGCCTGCTGCGCCGAGTTGATCGCAGCGCTTACGGCGGCGTTTGTGGCATTCCCTGCTCCGCCGCAAGGCCCAACGCACCGCGCCTCGGCTGGCGTGGCATGAGCGAGTAAGGCGATCGCGCTAGCGCCGGCAAGGAGCGCCGCATGAAACGAGGAACGGAAACGCAACGAAGGGGCAGCTGCGGCAGTGCGAGTCATGCGAATCGTCCAGGGTCAGCCGAACATCCGGACCCACCGCCGGACATTCTCTGCCTGCAAGACGAAATCCGTTGCGCAATGAAGAAACGAAAAATTTCGAACCCCAGGAAAAATCCTTATTGACATTCGACAGCGACAATGACGTGCCGAACCTGGCCGAACAGCCAGCATAGCCAAGGGTCAAGACAGAAGCACAATGCCGCCCGGCAATGCCGTGACGGTGGCTCCAAGTTCGCGCCGGGCAAGAACCATGATGTCGTCAACATCATCTATCGTGAAGCGCGCATTGACCGTGCGGCGGCCGAGGGCCGTGTTGAGCAAAACTATCCGGCCGCGGCGGTAGCGATTGATCTCGTCTATCACGTACGAAAGCGGCCTTTGATGGAATATCAGCACGCCCTTTTGCCACGCCGTCACCATATCCGGATCGGCTGCCCGCGAAGCGCTCAAGCCGCGGTCGTCATAGCCAACGGCTTGATCGGGGCGAAGCTCCACGGCAGCGCCAAGCCGCTCCACGCGGGCGGAGCCTTGGAGACAGGTGATCGTGCACGACGCGCGTCCATCATAACGGACGTTGATACTACCGTCTCGAAAGGTGATCCGACCATCGCCGACCTGCACAACGTGATCGATCGGCGAATTGCCGGCGGTTATGACGGCTTCGCCGTTGACCAGCTCTACGCGCTTGCGGTCGTCGTTGCCCGAATGGGTTACAACGCTTGTCCGTGTATTCAAGTCGATCGACAGGCCGTCCGTCAGCGTAACTTGGCGCTGCTCGCCGGTCGCAGTGTGGTAGTCCGCCGTCAATTCAGCGAGCGAGGGCCAGATCTCGAATGGCGGCCTGACGACCGCATATCCGACGAGTCCTGCGGCCGCCGCCGCTGCGCCCCCAAACAACGCCCGGCGGGTCGGACGAATGCGGGTCGCCCGACGACGTTCGCCAAAAGCGAACTCCGCATCCCGCTCCAGGAACTCCGGGCCGACCGATCCAAGTCGAGTCCACAGACGGCGCGCCAACACAATGGCCTCGGCGTGCGCCGGGCTCAAGCTCCGCCAATGCTTCACGGCATCGAGGCTCTCCCGCGTGGCCGTCCCCGACATTAGTCGCTGCACGTGATCGAGCGCCTCGAATTCAAGCTCAGTCAAGGCTTCGCAATCGTCAGACATCGTCGTTGAGCTTTTTTCCAGGGATCAAGAAATAACGTCTCTCTGCTGGCTTAGACGCTTTTCAGACATAAAAAGCGAAATCATTTTCTTCTGTGCTTGCGAAGGCGCAGCGCACAATGCCTGAGCGCTTGCCGCAATTCCATATCGACCATACGCTGCGAAATGCCGAGCTGCTCGGCAATCTGCCGCAAGGGCGTTCCCTCGATCCGCGAAGCCAGCAAGATAAACCGGCGTCGGGGCGTCAGTTCTGCGAGCGCCCGGCGCAACAAGTCCATCTCCTGTTGCGCTTCGAGAATTTGCGCCGGTCCCGGCGTCTCGTCGGCGCTGTTGAGAAATGCCTCTATCTCGACCGAACGTGCCAAACGGGATGTCTTACGCTGCCGGTCGAGGGCAATGTTGAACGCCGTCCGCAAGAGATATCCCGCCGGATTTTGGATGGTCTCACTCCCCTCCTTGTGGAGCAGGTGGAGCCAGGTGTCGTGCAGCGTTTCCCGCGCAAGATCTTGGGAATTCAATCGACGTGCAAGCTTGGTGCACAGATCATCGTAGCGTTCCGCCAATATCTGGCGCAGCGCAGCCCAGGCCGTTTCAGTCATGTGCGCGGCGCCATTGCGATGAGCCTGTGGAAGCAAACGTCATGGTGGGCCGTCGCGCGATAGGCTTTTCGCGAGACTGCAGTCGCCCGATTGTGCCGGCGGCCGTGGCGAAATAATCATGCTCACTGGCTGCGCCACTCCTGGCGGGGGCCCTCGCCCGATGCGCAACCGGCCGAGGAGTTCGACAATCATGCGATCGCGGCTTTGATCGCCGGTCGAACTCAACAGCTCGGGCGACAAAACCTCACCCGAAGTTCCAATGCGAAACTGAAGGGCAGCTCGATACCCGCCGGGCCTAGTCTCGGCTCGTTCGCAAAAGCCCTGTGCGATCACGCGCTGCACTAACGCCAGATAAGGCAATTCTGCAGCACCAAAAGCACTTGTTGCGTCTTGTTGATCCGACGGCGCCGCTTCAATCGCGAAGGCTCTGCCTGTGTTGAATACGACGAGGCCGGTCCCTTCCAACAGCACACGGATGGCGACGTCAGGCACGAGTGTCCCGGTCACTGCCGTCGAGCGGCGTCCTTCGGCCAAGGCGCTATCGTAGAGCACCATCAAGCCAGTCGTTGCCGAGTACGTATCAAGCGCACGGATCAGGGGCAGCGCCGGAATGTCGAAATTGGTGGGAGCATCCGTTTGGACGAGCGGCGGGTCGGTGGTCGTCTGGGCGGGAATCGCCTCGGTCGACCCGACCACCAGGGCAAAGGACAATGCTGCGATATCGCGGAGGCACAAACTTTTCAGCAACCGTGTTCCCAACAGCCCAGCGACTGTTCGTTCGCAGCCAGCGACACATCCGGAGCGGAATTGAGACGCGCTCCCGTATTAGGGAATACGCGCTAGCCGCTTCCGCGATAGATAAAAGTCCTTCATTACAGTTTCGCGACGAAGTCGCGGACTGGGCGAACACGATTGGGATTCAAGTTTTCAAGCTGGCTATGCGCTGTTAAGTCGATCCGGATTCCAGTTTCTCTGCCGTCGGCTTTTGACGGGGAGCATGACCTCAGCCATGGCCCCTGTCGCACTGGCAAGAGCAGAAGGTAACAAGCGCAAGCAGGGTCTTGGTGCGGCCGCAGCGCAGCGAGGCGCGGTTAACTTGCGCGCGCGAGAGGCAGCGCGCGGTTGAAGGCCTGTATGAGACTAAATTCCTATTAGCCGCAGATGCCCCCCAATTGGAGAAGGTGGGGCTATCAAATTAAAAGGCCGCCAACTGAGGCGGCCTAAAAAAGGGAAAAGCGGCCGAAATCGAATCCGTGTGTCATGGATGCCGGTTCGATCTTGGCCGCCAAGTGAGTGACTGTATATACCCAAATAATACACATACCCCTAATATGGTTCCTCAAATGCGAGGCATCGTCGTGGCCAAAAAGAGGCGGACCGCTGAGAGGGGGCTGCGGGGGCAGCCTGACGCCCCGCTCGATCTGGCCTCGGCCGCTCAAAATCCGGCATCATGGATCCGAGCACGCTTGCCGACGGTCGTCCCAAAAAAGAAGCGGCCCCGGAGGGACATTCCAGGGCCGACGGCAAACCACTGAGTACCAATAACGCAGCTATTCGATGGTGTCGTAATAGCGCCTTTCGCGGAAGGCTTTGACCCAGCGAGCAAATCGCGTCTCGATCATCTGCACCGCTCTAGCCATCGTTGCCTCCATGCGGGCATCCGTGCCCTTAACCGATACTCTAAGCTACGCGGCCTAGAGCCATTGTGGAGTGATGGCCGTCACACGCGGTCGCTTTGACCGGGTTTTTTCCCTGCGTAACAGCATTTCTCTTGCCCCACGAGCAAAGTCGGCGTGGCAATTCGTCGAGCGCGAGCTCGATAAGGGCGCCGCCGGCGCCGGCGCCACTGTCGATCGCGCTGCAAAGCGACTGTGAATAAAGTGGGCCGCGCGGCGTTAGTCGTAGAATGCGACTGCGATCCGAGGAGGCCGCGATGAAGTATTTGTTGTTCATGCTGGGATGCGTTGGCGTTGTTGCCGGAATGAACACGCCCGTCCGGGCGCAAAACTACCCGTGGTGCGTCATATATGGCGGCGATGGCGGTGGCGCCACGAACTGTGGGTTTTCAACCTATCAGCAATGCATGGCGACTACCGCAGGCGGTAGCGACTTCTGCGTGAAAAACAACTGGTACCAGCCGCCAACACCCTTGCGGCGGCGCTGAACGAGCTAAGAAAAGGACTGATCCGTTGCTGATCCGTCTCGTATAAGTAACCGGCGGCGCAGCTTGCGTTGTTTAAATTTCGACACAAGGGAAACTCAAATGCCTAAGGGTACCGTGAAGTGGTTCAATCCGACAAAGGGGTATGGGTTTATTCAACCGGCGACGGGCGGCAAGGATGTGTTCGTGCACATCTCAGCTGTTGAAAAAGCCGGGCTCCGCTCTCTCAATGATGGACAAAGCATCGAGTACGAGATCGAGAACAGCCGAGGCAAAGAGTCCGCAGTTAATCTCAGAACCTGATTAGTTCAGAGACCAAGCAGCGCAAGAAAAAGCCCCGCCCAGGAGTGACCGGCGGGGCTAAGTTATAGGCTCTGTGATGAGCGTTGAGGCTATCTGAGTCGCGCCGCTTTCGGCAGGGCGAAATACGGCAGCATCAGCTCGAACCTATCCTTGGATCTTAAAGACCCAGGATATTTTCGCGGATGCCAGAATCGTTCAGCAAAGCCCCTGCTGATCCCTCTTTGACGATCTCGCCGTGTTCCATAACATAGGCATGGTCCGCAATCGACAGCGCCGCGTGCACGTCCTGCTCGACAAGGCAAATCGTGACGCCGGTGTCGCGCATTTGCCGCACAGACTCGAATACCCAATCGGCCATGATCGGCGCAAGACCGAGGCTCGGCTCGTCGAGCAGGAGGAGCCGCGGTGCCGACATCAGGCCCCGCCCCAGCGCAAGCATCTGCTGTTCGCCGCCCGACAAACTGCCGGCGCGCTGATTGCGGCGTTCCTTCAAACGCGGAAACAGATCGAAGACCTCCGCCATCCGGTCGCGCCAGCCCTGGTAGGCGCGGTCGCAGTAAGCACCGATGCGCAACGTTTCCTGCACGGTGAAGTCTGGAAATATGAGGCGGCCTTCGGGAACCAGCGCAAGGCCGCGCGAGACCCGCTCCGCTGCGCTCGTCCCGAGAAGGTCCATGCCGGCGAATGTCACCGCGCCATTACGTGCCGGCAACAAGCCGGACAGCACCCGCATTAGCGTCGTCTTGCCGGCGCCATTGCTGCCAATCACCGCCGTGATCGTATTCTCGACCACCTGCATGGCGACGCCCTGAAGCACGACAGCATCGCCATAGCCGGCGTCAAGGCCCGCGACATCAAGAAGCGGCGGCGACATGACGGCGTCTCCCGAAATAAGCTTCGATCACGGCCGGATCCGCAGTGATCTCGTCGGGCGCGCCTTCCGCGATTTTTCGCCCGTGATGGAGCACGACGATGCGATGGCTTAGCCGCATCAGCGCGCGCATGACATGTTCGATGATGACGATGGTGAGGCCTTGCCGTTCATGCAGCATGCGCACAAGATCGAGCGCAGCCGCCACTTCGGCGCCCGTCAGACCCGCGAGCACTTCGTCGAGCAGCAGCAATCGCGGCCCGGTGGCAAGCGCACGCGCGACTTCAAGCCGCTTGCGGCCAGCCAGGGTTAGCTCGCCAGCAAGCGAATGCGCCCGAGGCAGAAGCCCCACCTCTTCCAGCAGCGCTGCGGCCTCCCCTTCCGCAACGCCACGGCTGGTAATGCGGCGGGAGCCGAACATAACGGCGGTCGCGACGTTTTCCAGCACCGTCAAGGTCGCGAAAGGTCGAACAATCTGAAACGTGCGCGCCACGCCCATGCGATTGACGCGGTCCGGCGACAGACCGCCGATCGGCTTGCCGTTGAAGATGATATTGCCGGCTGAAGGCCGCAGATTGCCGGCAATCATGGCGAACAGCGTGGTCTTGCCGGCGCCATTGGCGCCCATCACGCCGACGATCTCGCCCTTGCTTACCGAGAAGGAGACATTATCGACTGCGAGCAGGCCCCCGAAACGGCGCGTCAGCCCCTCGATCGCAAGAAGCGCCGTCATAACGCCTGCCGCTGCTGGTGACGTGCGAGCCAAGCCACGACGCGGCCGTACAGGCCTTCCGGGACACGCAACACAAAGACGATCAGCACGACGCCGAGGAGGATATTATAGACTTCAGGTGCGTGCGCCCACAGCAGTTCGGACGCGCCAACCAAGAGCACGGCACCAAGCACCGGCCCCATCGGGGCATCGCTGCCACCGATCATGGCTGTTGTTACGATCGTGAAGGACACCATCGGGCTGAACGCGACCATCGGCTCGAAATAGGCAGAACGCATCGCCATGACCGCCCCAACCATGCCCGGGATAATCGCCGAGAGGACAAAAGCCGCGACTTTGGCGAAACGCACATTGATGCCGATCGTCTCGGCGGCCGATTCGTCCTCGCGGATCGCGCGCAAGGCGGCGCCGAAACGCGAGCGCTGCACCAGTGCGACAAGGGCGAAGGCCGCCGCGGCCAGGCCGAACATCAGCTCGTAGAGCACCGTGATATCCGGGACATCGATCATGATGCGGCCGAAATTGCCGACGGCGCTTTCGATCGTCACCACAACGAATTTCACGAGCTCGGCCAAGCCGAATGTCAGAATCACGAAATAGGGTCCGCGTACATTGAGCGCGGGAAAACCGAGCACCAGCGCCAGCATCGCCGCGGCGATGCCGCCGAGCGGAATAGCCGCCCAGAACGGCACGGCGTCGAAACAAACCGCCATGATATAGGCGCCGAGACCGAAGAACACCGCGTGGCCCAGCGAGATGTAGCCGGTCAGGCCGGACAGGATCAGCCAGCTCTCGGCCAGCGCGATCGTCATGAACAGATTCAGGCCCACGCTCAGCCCATATTGACTGATGAAGAGCGGCGCCGCGGCCAGGACGCCGAGAACGGCTGCAACGCCAATCCCGCGCGCGAGCGGCACGGCCGGCGTCAGAGCGCGGGTGGATTGCGCCATATCGGTCATGCGGCTCCACGCGAAAACAGACCTTGCGGCCGCCACAACAGCATCACCACAAATACGCTGTAGACGATGATCGAACGCCAGTTGGATGAGGTGAGCGCGACGCCGTAAACCTCGACAGCTCCGAGAATGAGTCCACCCAAGAGACTGCCCAGGAGATTGCCAAGGCCGCCGAGGATGATCACGACAAGGGCGGAGATCGTGAAAGGAAACCCGCCGAAAGGCGAGATCGGCTCCGACAGGCTCACAAGGCAGCCGGCCAGGCCCGCCATGGCAAAGCCGAGTGCGAAGACGACACGATTGATGCGGTCGGCTTCGATGCCGACCAAAGCCGCGGCCGCGCGTTGCTGCAGCAAAGCCCGGATCGCCAATCCGGTGCGGCTGAAACGGAAGAACAGCATGCAGCCGATGCAGGCCGCGCCCGCGACGCCAAGCGCGAACAGCCGATATTCGGCGATCGAAGCATGACCGATCGTCACTACCCGGTCGAGGTAACGGTAGCTCTTGGGACTGGCTGTGAAGGCTAGCGCCGCGATATTCTGCAGGGCGATGGCAACACCGAAGAAGATGATCAACGAGTTCGCCTCGACCCGTGCCAGCAATTGCTCTTTTTTCAGGAGCGGGCGAAAGACGAACTCGTAGGCAGCAAGCCCAAGAAGCGCCGCGCAGAGCATGCTCGGAATGAGCGCGTAAGCGGTGTTAAGGCCGAACTGGGTAGCCATGCCATAGGCGATATAACCGCCCAGCATAACCACCTCGCCGTGCGCCACATTGAGCAGGCGCATGGTGCCGTAGATCAGATTGAGCCCGAGCGCGATGAGCGCGTAGAGCGTGCCGAGGACCAGAGCGGCGATCAGGAGCTGAAGACTCAGGACGGAGCTCATCGTCATGAGGGGCGCGGTCTTCAGTTGGCCCACGCGCCCTTGGGCTTGAACGGCGCCGACGCGGTCTCCTTCGGCCAGACGATCTGCGCTTCGCCGTCCTGAATCTGCATCAACATCGTCGGCGTCGTGACGTTTTCCACGCCCTGGAATCGGACCGGGCCATTGATCGTATCGAAGGTCTGGATCGAGATATCCTGGCGCAGCTTGTCGTGATCGAGGCCCGCACGCCCGACCGCCTGCGCGGTGATCTCGGCCGACATGTAGGCGAGCGCCGAATCGAAATATTCCGGCCGCTCGTGGAATTTCGCGACGTAAGCATCAAAGAACGGCTTGGCTTTCGGCCAATCTTTCTGATGGGGCGACCATTGACCCATCATCACGATACCGTTTGCGTTTGCGCCGAACCGATTTTGAAAGAAGGCGTAAGTCGGGCCGACACTGAGCATCTGAAACGGCGCGGTAATGCCGATCTCGCGCGCTTGTTGCATGTAGAGCACGGAGTCTGCCGGAAAGGTCAGCCCGATCACGGCATCGGGTGCGGCTTCCTTGATCGCCGTCAGCGTCGGCGTCATGTCCTTGATATCGGCCGGATAGTCGGCAGTGGTCAGGACCTTGATTCCCGCTTTGTCGAGCGCCGGAAGCAGAAACTTCTTCAGTTCCAGCGAGAACGGCAATTGCACCGTCAAGATCGCGGCGGTCTTGTAGTTCTGGGCCTGCAAAAGCTGCGCGATCACGTCGGCCATGCGATCGGGAAAGGCCGAGGTCGGAAACCAGATGTTGCCGGGCTTGAGTTCGCGCAGCCGCACCGATGCGGCGGAACTGCCGACCATCGGAAACTTGTAACGTTCAAGGATCGGTACCACGGAAAAATGGTTCGGCGTGCCGAACGGTGAGAACAGCAAATCGACTTTGTCGCTCGTGATCAGCTTCTCGTAGATTTCTGCAGCCATGCTCGGGTTCGACTGATCGTCATAGGAAATGAGCTGCACCGGCCGCTTGACGCCGGCGACACTGAGCCCTCCGGCCGCATTGACCTGTTCGGCCCACAGATCATAGCCATTGGTCTGCGTCACCGAAGCATTCGCAAAAAGACCCGTTTTTGATGCCGAGAAACCGATCTTGACCGGATCTTCCGCCCGGCCCGTTCCCGCGGCGACTGCAAGAAGCGCAAGCGCCGCCGCAGCCAGCATCACCGCCCTGCTCGTTCTCATTTCGCCGTCCTCCCCAAAAACGTCGACCGCGCCGCTGGCCGCCCAAAAACAAATATGATACGGCAATGCTCATCCGAAGCCTAACCCGAGTCAACAGGTCAATGCCTATTTTCTGCACAAATCGGCATCAGAGGCGCTGTGCAGCGCATATAAAAACGAGCATTATTCATTTTTCGGCCATGCACCTTCCGGCTAGGCCTCGTTACATTCGGCAAAGATTCGACAGGTAAGGGGACAAGGGCGTGGCCCAGGTCAAAAAATCCGACAAACGGGACGCAATCCTGGCGGCTGCATTCGATTTGTTCGCGCGCAAGGGCTATGGCGCAACCACCATGGCGGACATCGCGCGCACAGCCAATACGACGGTCGCCAATCTGTATGTCTATTTCCCGTCCAAGCTCGTGATCATGTACGAGATCTACAATCCTTGGCTGGCGCAGCAACTCGAAGACCTGCGACTATCGGTACAGCGCTTTCGCTCGCCGCGCATGCGGCTGCGCCGAATATTCATCGGCATCTGGGGAGACATTCCGGCCGCCGATCACTCATTCGCCAATTGCCTGATCGAGGCATTGGCGCAGGTGCCGCAGCGAACAGACAAGCCGAGCGACCTTCTGTTGCGCTCGGAACAGTTTCTCAGTGAGATGATCGCAGACAATCTGCCGACAGAGCGGCGGCATATCCTCCATCACCGTCTGTTTGCGCACGTGGCCTGGATGGCGTTCGACGGGTTTGCCATCAACCAGCGCATCGGTGACATCCGCGACATCGAGGCGATCGCCGACATGATGACGGAGCTTCTGTTGGGGCCGGAGACAGCGGATGCGCCGCCGCTGCGTGAAATTGCCGGCTGAATACGGCTTACGGCTTCGCCGCCGCGATTTGATCGAGAATGTGCTCCGGCGTGAAGGGTTGCCGGGTCACGCGTGCACCCGATGGCGTGAGCGCGTCGTTCACCGCGGTCCACATAGCTCCGAGTGAACCGACGACACCCGCCTCACCTACCCCTCGTGCGCCGAGCAGCGTTTCGCGGGTTGGTGTCGAGACGTGCAACACATCGATATCCGGCATTTCGCTGGCCAAAGGCAGTTGATAATCGGCGAGGCTGCCATTCACGAGCTGGCCGTTTTGATAAATGCACTGCTCGAACAGTGCCGCGCCGATCCCCTGCACGACGCCGCCACGGATCTGCTCGTCGACGAGCTGGGGATTGATGATGCGGCCGCAATCGTCGGCCACCCAGAAGCGCAAGACCCGCACCGTGCCAAGGCCGGGATCGACTTCGACCAGCGCCGCTTGAATGCCGTTGGTGGCGAGATAAGGCAGCGCAAGCGGCACGAACTGCTCAAACGCTTCGAGTGGCGGAATTTCTTGAAGCGGAATCGTGTCGGAGCGGAACCGGACAATATCGGCAAGCTCCGCAAGCGACATATGGGCGGCGCCAGTCTTGCCAATGACAGCGGCGCCGCGCAGCGACAAGTCCGCCGCATCCGCCTGTAACAGCGCTCCCGCGATCGACAAGATCTGGCCGCGCAATGCCCGGCTCGCTCGCAGCGCCGCCTCGCCCCCGAGTGCAATGCCGCGCGAAGCCCAGGCGCCGCCGCCATAAGGCGTCTGTCCGGTATCGCCGGCGACCATGTGAATATCGGTCGGCACGATACCGAGTTCTTCAGCGATGACTTGAGCGAGGCCGTCGATCGTGCCCTGGCCTTGATCCGTGACGCTTGTCGCGCAACGCACTTTGCCGCCGCGCTGTAAGCTCAAACGGCAGCCCTCATAGGCCGAGACCTTGACGCCTTGCGGACCGTAGAGGCCGGGACCGACGCCCGTGATTTCGATGAAGGCCGACAGGCCGATGCCACGCCAAATGCCGCGTTTGCGCAGGCTCGCCTGCTCGCGGCGCAAGGCGTCGTAATCCATGTGCCGGCAGAGTGCCGAAAGGCATTCCTGCAATGACAGCGTCTCGATCACCACGCCGCCCTCGGTCTTGCTGGGCGAAGCCGGTGAGGCTCGGAAATTTCGCGCGCGCAACGCGGCGGGATCGAGTCCCGCCGCTCGCGCAGCAAGATCGATCAGTTGTTCAGTGACCGCGCAGGCGATTGGCTGGCCGACGCCGCGGTAAGCTCCAGTCGGCACCTTGTTCTGATAGACGCCGCGGATGCGACCGCGCAGCGCACCGATATGATATGGCGCGCCGGCAAGCTGGACCGCCTGCAGCACCTCGCCGACGCTGCTGCGCGGATAGCAGGAATAGGCACCGAAGCCGCCGATGACATCAATTTCAAGGGCCGTGATGCGCCCATCGGCGTCAAGCGCAATACGGCCGTCGACGTCCACTTCGCGGGCATGCGCGTCGCTGATGAAAGATTCCAGGCGATCGGCCACAAATTTCACCGGCCGGCCGAGCGTACGGGCAATTGCAACCACGGCCATCTCGTCGGCATAGGCATGCAGCTTGAGACCAAACGCGCCGCCGACATCGGGCGCAATCACGCGCACATTCTCCGCCGACAATCCAAGCTGCTCCGCGTAGATTTCGCGCATTTGAAACGGCACCTGATGCGACTGGTGCACCGTGAGTATTCCGCTCCTTGCATCAAATTCGGCAAGGATCGACCGGGGCTCGAGGCTGACGCCGGTCTGGCGGCCGAAAGCAAAGCTGTGCGAAACGACCGTTTGCGCCTGTGCGAAGGCCGCATCGACATCGCCTTCCGCGATCGTATGATCGAGCGCCACATTGCTCTTCAACGCGGTGTGAACGGGCGGCGCACCGTCGATCAAGGCCGCTGCGATTGATTCTACGGCCGGCAACTCCTCCCACGTCGCCTCGATCAGCTCAATCGCGTCTTCCGCCTGAGCGCGCGTCTCGGCGACAACGGCGACCACTGCCTCACCCTGCCAGCATGTTTCGTCGGCAACGAGCGCAGGCTGCGGCGCCGAGTGATGCGACGGCATCCGCTCGAGCCGCGTGGTCCATGGACGGCTTACGCCGGCAATGTCGCAGCCGCGAAAAACGGCGATGACGCCAGGAGCGACACCGGCTGCTTCGCAGTTGATAGTGACGCAACGCGCATGCGCGTAGGGACTGCGCAGAAAAGCGATGTGAGCCACGTGCGCGGCAACGATATCGTCGGTATATCGTCCCCTGCCGGCGACGTGACGCCGGGCCGCTTGGCGCGGGTGCGACACGCCGATGAAACGCGCCTCATTTTGCATCACGCGCCTCGCGGCGTTCGCGCGCGGTCGCTTCGATTGCATCGACGATCGCATGATAGCCGGTGCAACGACAGATATTTCCGGAAATAGTCTCGCGGATATGAGCTCTTTGCGGCGCGCAATCGCGCTGGAGAAGAGCATGCGCCGTCATCAGCATGCCCGGCGTACAAAAGCCGCACTGCAGCGCGTTCCGCCGGACAAAGGCCTCCTGCAGGTCGGCGATAGCACCGCTTGCGTTCAAGCCCTCGATCGTCACGACCTCCGCCCCATTGGCCTGGATCGCCAGCATCAGGCAGCCGCGGACGACGTGACCGTCGACCAGGATATGGCACGCTCCGCACACGCCGTGCTCGCAGCCGAGATGAGTTCCGGTCAGGCCGAAGACCTGGCGCAGCACATCTACCATGTGCTGTCGCGGGGCGATTTGAGCGCGCGCGGCAGCGCCGTTCAACGTGAATGCAATTTCGGTGATTGCGCCGGCCTCGACGCATGCCGGTTCTGCAGCGGAAGAATTATCCATGCATCATTCCGTCGAGAACGCGAGCGATCAAAGTGTGCGCTTGTTTGCGCTTGGTGTCGGCGCGGCCATGCAGGTTTTCAATCGGCTCCATCTCTGCAACCACGGCATCTGCGATAGCTTTGCCGAGCGACGGTGACCAAACCTGTCCTATTGCAATCGATGTCGCTGCCGTGCTGAGCAGCGGTCGAGGTTCGGAGGCGAACACGACAAGATTCAAGGCAGCAATTCGCGCCTGCTCGAGCGCGGCTCGCACGGCGACGCCGACGGCTGCGAAATCGCCATGGCGAACGGCAACCTCATCAAAGCCGAAGCGCTCCGACGGCGGCGCGACCGGAAACAAGACCTCGGCTAAGAGCTCATCGTTCCGGCATTCGGTATCGAAAAGGCCGCGAAAAAACTGCCGGGCCGGAATCTCGCGACGACCGCGCTGGCCGCTGAGAAGAACAATCCGCGCGTCGAGTGCGACAGCGCAAGCCGGCATTTCCGCGGCCGGATCGGCATTGGCGATGCTTCCGCAAGTCGTGCCCCGGTTGCGGACGGCCGGATGCGCCACGTGGCGCATCGCGAGCCCCACCAGCGGCAGATACGTCTTTACGAGACCGGAATCGATCACCTCGGCATGCCGGACCAGCGCGCCTATGCGAATGAATTCGCCACGTCGTTCGATGCCGCCAAGCTCTCCGATGCGATTGATGTCGACCAGGAGCTCGGGCGCAGCCAGCCGCATATTCAAAGACGGCATGAGACTCTGGCCACCAGCCAAGATCTTTGCGTCGCGGCCGCCGTCAAGCTGTGCCAATGCGCCCGCAACCGTCGTCGGGCAGACATAGGCGAAAGCGGCCGCTTTCATCGATGCGTTCCTATAGCGCTCACAGCAGTGAAGAAACGATAATGCAAACGGGCCGATACAAGCAATATGTTTTATATCTAAAGCAATTGACGGACGGATCCAGGTCGTTTTGGGAGTTCTGGTTTCGGGCGCAGTAGGCCACGATCGGCGTACCGCGTAGGGCAAACCTTGGGTATTTTCAGATTTTTTCAGTGGCGGCGGTGCACGACTGCCGTCGCGCACTGCGCGCACGATATCCTTTAGGTGCCCCTCCGAACGGCACTGCTTCGGCTTCTCTCTTTCATTCTATTCGGCCGCGAGCTTCTTTGAATTACGCTCCAAGGACGAGATCACCATGTCGGTCGACATGATGTCGCCGAAGGTCAAATAAAAGCCGATCAACGCACCATTGTGATCCTCATCGGTCGCGGCGGCGTTGCCGTCAGTCACCATAATGGTTTTGAAATTCAGCATCATGGCGTCGCGGGCTGTCGATTCGCAGCAAACGCTGGTGACGGTGCCGGTGATCAGAACCGTATCGAGACCGTGCGCGCGGAGCACTTCGGTCAAGTTCGAGGAGCCCTGGATGAAGGCGCTGAAGCGCAGCTTCTCGACGATAAGGTCTTCCGGCTTCACCTCGAGCTCGGCCCACAACTCATAGCCCTTGCTGCCGCGTGACAGCGCCTCGATGCGCTTCTCGGTTCGCGCCGGCAGCGCCATGCCGTGCAATACCGACCAGCTTTCGAGCGATTCCTCGGTGAAGGCGGTTTGGATCCACACCACCTTGCCGCCGGTCGCCCGCACCGCCTGCGCCAGGCGATTGACGTTCGGTACGATCTTTGGCGCCATCTTGCACTCGGAATGCGCGACGCCCGGCATCATGAAAGCGTTCTGAAGGTCGACCACGACCAATGCCGTCTTGGCGGGATCGATATCCTCATAGATGTGCTCCTTGCCGCGGCGCGCGATCACCCTGTCGATGACAGATTGCGGTATGGCCAGTTTGTGCATCGTTTGCTTCTCCTCTTTCCCAATTTTAGCGCATCAAGACGAAATAGCACGGATGCAGCGCGCGGCATGATCCGGGGTGATCCAAAGCTCGGGCGGCAATCCGGCGAGACAGGTCTCGCTCGCATGCGCACAGCGCGGCGCGAAGCTGCAACCGGGTAGGATCGAAGCTGGGTCCGGCGGCTGCCCTTGAATAACGTCGAGATGCACCCCCGGCGGCTTGTCGCCCACTGAAGACGCCATCAGGCCCGCCGTGTAGGGATGGCGCGGTCGGCGCAACACGTCGGTGACCGGGCCTGTCTCGACGAAGCGTCCGGCATACATCACCGCGACGTCATCGGAGATCTCGGCCGCTACCGACAAATCGTGAGTCACAAAGATCATCGCCATGCCGAGCTCACGCTGCAAGGAACGCAACAATAGCAGAATCTGAATCTGCACTGTGGCATCGAGCGCCGTGGTCGGCTCGTCGGCAAGCAGAAGCGCCGGACGGCAGGAGAGCGCGAGCGCGATCATCGCCCGCTGGCGCAGGCCGCCTGAGAGCTCATGCGGATAGGCGTCGAGCCTTGCCTTGGCGCGCGGGATCTGCACGAGGTCGAGCAGCTCTTCGGCCCTCATTCTCGCCCTGCGCGCGTCCATGCCCATGTGACGCCGCAGCGTCTCCCCGATCTGGTGACCGATCGTATAGACCGGATCGAAGGCGGTCATCGGCTCCTGAAAAATCATCGCGACCAGTGCGCCGCGCAGTTTCGCAAGCTTGCGCTCCGGCAGCGCCAGCATGTCATGGCCCGCGAGCTCGATCCGGCCGTCGAGTTGGGCGGATTTGCCGAGAAGCCGCATGACGGCGCGCAAGGTCACGCTCTTGCCAGAGCCGGACTCGCCGATGATGCAGAGAACCTTGCCGGCCCGAAGGCTAAAGGACAGATCGCGCACAACCGGGATGGCCCGGCCGTCGCGGTGGAACGTCACGTCGAGGTTTTCGACATCGACCAGCGGCGCGGCCTCAAGATCAATGCGGGACAAGGTTTGTGTCGCCGCCATCACACGCTCCCTGCTTTGCTGTGGGACGAAGCGGCATCGGCCATATGGCAAGCGACGCCGTGACTCCCATCGTGGCGCTTGTCATCGGTCCCGTCCCCGTGGCGATAAACCAGTTCGGGCGTGACGACCCGGCACACCTCTTCGACAAAGGGGCAACGGCCGGCAAAGCGGCAACCGGGCGCCGGATCGATCGGGCTCGGCGGATCGCCGCTCAGCGGCGGCGCCGCGATGCGCTTGTCCGGATCCATGGCCAGACGCGAGGCCAGGAGTCCTCGCGTGTAGGGATGGGCGGCGCGGCCGAACACCGCGTCTACCGCACCGATCTCCACGACCCGGCCAAGATACATGACCATGACGCGATCCGAGATAAAGCGGACCACGTTCAGATCGTGCGAGATGAAGAGATAGGTCAACGACAGCCGCTGGCGCAGATCGACCAACAGGTTCAGCACCTGCGCTTCGACGGATTTATCGAGCGCCGAGACCGGCTCGTCCATGACAACCAATCGCGGCTCGAGGCTCAGCGCGCGCGCAATATTGACGCGCTGGCGCTGGCCGCCGGAAAGTTCGTGCGGATAACAGCCGGCGTGGCGGCGCGGATCGAGCCCGACCAGATTCAAGAGATGGAGCGCCCGTGCGACGGCCTCGCGCCGCGCCATGCCATGCACCATCGGCCCGAAAGCGAGCGTGTCCTCGATGGTCAGGCGCGGATTGAGCGAGGCGTGCGAGTCCTGGAACACCATCTGCGCCGATTTGCGGAGCTCTCGCGGCGTGATGCCATCGCTGGCGCCGACCGCCTCGCCGTCGAAGATCAGTTGACCGGCATCGCGGCGGATCAGATCGAGCACGATCCGCGCCAAGGTCGACTTGCCGCAGCCGGATTCGCCGACGATACCGACCGTCTCGCCCTTGCTGACACTGAAGGATACGTCGTCAACGGCGTGCAAATAGGAACGCCCGGTCAGAAAACCGCCGCCGCCCCGCACGGGAAAATACTTCTTGAGCGCACGCGCGATCAGCATCGGCTGTGCTTGGCCGCCGCGATCGCGGCTGTCTGCCGCGGCCGGCTTCATTTCTTCACCATCATTGCATCGCGGAGCGCATCGCTCAGCATATTGAGGCCGATCGAGGTGACGAAGATCAAGACTCCCGGCAAGGCCGCGACCATCGGCTGCACGTAGATTGATTGGCGGAGCGTCGACAGCATCAGGCCCCAATCGGGCCGCGGCGGAATGACACCGAGGCCGAGAAAGCTCAAGCCGGCGGCGAGCACGATACCGAGGCTCGACAGACTGCTGGCATAGACGATGACGGGTCCCAGCACGTGGCCCAGCACGTGCACACGCACGATCGTGACGGCGGAGGCGCCACTGGCCCTTGCCGCGTCGACGAAATCGAGATGGCTGATTTCGGTCGCAGCGCTCTCGGCCACGCGTGCGATCGGCGCGATGAAGACCAGCGTGAGCGCCAGCATGGCGTTGCCGATGCCGCTCCCGAGCGCGCCGGACAAAGCGACGGCCAGCAGCACCGAGGGAAAGGCGTAGAGCACGTCCATCGCGCGCATGATCATCATGTTGATCGCCCCGCCGGCGCAGCCCGCGACCAAGCCGAGCGTGCCGCCGACCAGGAAAGCGATCAGCACCGGCGCTACACCCATGAGAAATGTGCTTTGGCCGCCGTAAAGCAGACGGCTCAGCATATCGCGACCAAGCTCGTCAGTGCCGAGCAGATGTCCGGGTGTTCCGATCGGCTTCAAGCGCGCGAGGATGCTGGTGTGATACGGATCCGCCGGCGCGATCAGCGGCGCGCCCGCTACGCCGATCACGAGCAGGAGCAATACGAGGCCGCTGCCGATGGCGCGCGGATCGCGCAACAAATTCCGCCGCACGGTCGACCAATAGCCGCGCGATCGACTCGGCGGGACGGCCGGCTCACCCGTGACCGTAAGCGCCGTACTAAGCGAGACGTCCACCACGGCCCCCTACCCGCGCCGCTGAATGCGCGGATCGATCGTCGTCTGCAACAGATCGACAATCAGATTAAGCACGACGAACAACAGCGCCAGCATGAGGATCGCGCCCTGCAACATCGGCATGTCGCGACGCAGGATCGCATTGCTCATCAGGAAGCCCACGCCCGGCCAATTGAACACGGTCTCGACCAGGATCGAGCCGCCGAACAGATAGCCGAGTTGCAGGCCCATCACGGCCATGACGCTGGGCGCGGCATTTTTCACAACGTGACGCAAAATACCCACGGGCCTCAATCCTTTGGCCCGCAGGGTCTGGATGAACTCCATGGCCATCAGTTCGACCACCTTGCCGCGCACCGTCCGTGCGATAATGCCCATCGGGATAAGTGAAAGTGTGAGGACCGGGAGCACGATGTGACTCAGGTCCTCCCAGGACAGGCTGACGCCCCCCGGCCCGATGCCGATTGCGGGCAGCCAGTTGAGCTCGACCGCGAATATGATCGTCATGACGATCGCGAGCCAGTAATGCGGTACGCTGATTGCGGCGATCGCGACGGTAGTTGCGATACGATCGACGAAGGTGTCGGCGCGAAGGCCGGCGACGAGCCCGAGACCTATCCCCATCAGGAAACCCAGCATCGCGCCGCCGGTGGCGATGATCGCCGTATTACCGATAGCGGCTGACAATTCGTCAGCCACGCTACGACCGGTGCTGATCGACGCGCCGAGATCGCCGTGTGCGACATGGCCGAGCCAGACCAGATATTGCACCGGAAGCGGCTTGTCCAAGCCGTATTTCGCCTTCAACTCGGCGACCGCCTCGGGCGTGGCATTGTCGGGCAGCATCATTTGCAAAGGATCGCCGGGCGCGATGTGGACGAGCAGAAAGCAGATAACCGTGACGCTCAGGGCAATCGGCACGGTGTAGAGAACGCGGCGCAGGGTATAGAGCATCAAGGCTCCACCACCACCGGCGTCAGATCCTGGAACCAGTTCTTTGCCTGAACGAAGCCTTTCAGCTTGGGACTGAGCGCTCGCGGGTTCACGTCATGCGCAATCCAGACCATCATCGCCTCGTCCACCATCATGGCATGCGCCTTGGCGAAGAGCTCGGTCTGCTTCGCCAAATCGAATTCGGCCATCGCCTGATCGCAGACCTTGTCGATCGCCGGATCTGAAAAGCCGCCCCAGTTTGAACCCTTGGGTGTGATTTGGCTGGTCATGGAGAACCGGCAGATCGCGCTGTAGGGATCCTGCGTGGTGCGACTGAAATTGATGCCCTCGATATTCTCGGCGACGGCGGACGGATCGTTCGCGCCCTTGCGCATCGCACCGATGAGGGTGTTCCAGTCCTTGACGGCGAAATTCACTTCGAAGCCGACCGTTGCAAGATTCTGCTGGACGAATTCGTTCATCGGCAGAGGCTGCATCTGGCCTGAGCCCGAGGGCGAAATGGCGATCGTGACCTTGGCCGGATGACCGGGGCCGTAACCCGCCTCCTTCATCAGCGCCTTGGCCGCTTCAGGGTCGTATTTGATGGCGAAGCTCGGCTTGCCGTACCAAGGGTTATCCTTGGGCACCACACCGTAGGATTCGATCATCATGCCGCCGAGCAGCTCCTTCAGGCCGGCACGGTCGATCGCAAGATTGGCCGCCTTGCGCACACGAATGTCGCGCCAGGGCGAGCCGTCGCGGAAGCTCAGCTCATATGCCCACATATGGGGATAGGCATTGGTGACGACGTTGAAACCCGCCGACTTCAGTTTCGGCACCATGTCGGGTGGCGGCGCCTCGATCCAGTTGATCTGACCCGACAGCAGCGCTGAGGCGCGCGTCGTCGCCTCGGGCATCGGATAAAGTACGAGCCGATCGTGCTTCGGGATGCGGTCTTTATTCCAGTAGTCGGAATTCTTGACCAGCTCCATGCGCTCGCCCGGCACCACCTTGTCGAAGCGATAGGGGCCGGTGCCGATCGGCGCTTTGGCATAGGCCGGCCAACCGCCATTCAGCTTCAGATACTGCGTACGGCTGACCATGGCGATGTAGCCGAGATTGTAAGGGACCAGCGAAGCGCCATCCGTCGTGTTGATGGCGACCGTATAATCGTCGATCTTCTCGACGCTCTTGAAATCGACAAAGCGCGAGGCGGCGTCTGAATGTTGCTGCGCGTTGTATTGCGGCGCGTCCTTGTTCCACAGCCGTTCGAAATTCCACACGACGTCGTCGGCGTTGAACTCGGTGCCGTCATGCCATTTGACCCCCTTGCGCAAGTGGAAGATCCAGCGCGACTTGTCCTCTGGATCGACCTCCCAGGATGTCGCCAGACCCGGCACGATGCCGGAGGGCTTATCCGCGGAGGAGAGGTCCCACTCGACCAGGCAGTCATAGAGACTCAAGCTGACGAAACGGAAGCCTTCATAGCCTTGATCGGCCTGACCAATGGTGATCGGGATATCGCCCGCCGTCATGGCCACGCGTAGCACCGATTCCGCCGCCGCGGGGTGCGGCGTGGCCAAAGCCATGGCTAACGTCAGGATGGCCAACACCAAGCCTGGCAACAGTTTTGATATCAAGCGACCCGTGAAGATCATGTCCAACCTCGGATGAAACTCTGCCGCGAGGTTGCTCTGCAAATTGAGTACCAACTCCGTGAAACCCGTGCATGGCTGCCCTTCGCGCGCCTGCACGTGAGTTCAGCTTTGACGAGAGCAGGACCCATGAATTCGACGCCGCCCGCGACCGCGTTACGTGAGCAAATCCGCCTAAGACATGGCATGCCCGAACAAAACCGGGCAATTGCAGCATGCGGCCGCACCCTATTTTGTGAGGGCATCAGTCACGCCAGAGCAGCCGGTCGACGTCGATGGGCGCCGTCATGATCTGTCTATGCGCCTTGTCGAGCCAGGGCTGCAGCTTTGCGACACGTTCGGTGATGGCCTGGAAATCCTTGCGGAAGCCGGGCATCACGGTCTCGACCGCTTCATAAATCGTGTCTTCGTCAATTGTCGTCAGCCGGCGATCGCGCACCACCACCTTGCCGTCGACCAGCACATGCTGCACACCGCGACCGGCTTCGACATGCACCAGCTGGCGCGCCGCACCGTTGAGCGGCGACCAGCTTGGATCGCGGGTGTCGATCAAGGTCAGGTCCGCTTTATAGCCGACGGCGATGCGGCCGATCATGTGGCCGAGGCGCGCGCCGTCGGCGCCCGCTTCGGTCGCTGACTGCAGCGCCTGCACCGCCTGCGGCGGCCCCGGAGTGGGATCGCTGACCGCCGCGAGCAAGGCATACAGCTTCATGGCCACGAACATGTTCTGTGCGTCGGAGCAACTGCAGTTATCGCAACCAAGACCGATCCGCACGCCCGCCTGCTGCAACAAGCGGATCGGCGGCAGGCCGCATTTCATTTTCAGATTGCCCTGCGGATTGAGCACGACGCCGGTGCGGCTCTCGGCCAGCAATTCGATCTCGTCCGGCGCGAGCCATACCGAATGGGCAAGGTTCAGCCGCTCATCGAGCACGCCCTCCGCGGCGAGCCGGTTGATGAGGCGGCCTTTGAACTCAGGTAGCGTCAGCCGCGCCTGCAAGGCCATGCCGCGCGATTCATAGATGTGCGAATAGACCGGGATATCGTAGTGGCGCGCGAGCTCGATGGTCCGCTGCATGACCTTGGTCGAACAGCGCTCGGGCGCCGACGGGCCCAACGCCCAGGACACGCGATCCCGCGCCGGCGCCTTCAGACACATGTCCTCGAAATGGCCGATGAGATCGAGCTGGCGTTCCGGCTCGGCGGCGGTCGACAGCAGCGGATGCATCTCCGGCGGAAAAATCTCCCGCCAGAACGGCAGCGTATCGAGCCCCTTACGGTCGGCATATTGAAGCGCAAAGACGACACGGATTCCGACCTTCTCATAGGCCGCCATCACCGCATCGAAATGCCGGTCATCGTAAGGATAGAGCGTCAGCATATCCTGGATGGTGGTCATGCCGGAGCGCAGGCACTCGAGCGCGCCGAGCATCGTGCGCGCATGGACCTCTTCGACCGAACGCGGCGGATATTGCGGCGGCAGTGCGTAGAGCCGCCAGGTTTCGAGCGGAACTTCCTCGAGCGTGCCCTTCGCCAGCACATCGTGGGAGTGATAATGCGCGTTGACGAAGCCGGGCAGCACGAGATTGTCCTGCGCTTCAATGATCTCGATCCCCGCGCCCCGATCATAGTCCGGGGCGAGACCGGCGATGCGATCGCCGGCAATCGCGATGTCTGCGCGGTCCGGCCTGTTCCAATCGGCATCGGGCAGAAGCGCGCGTGCCCCCTTGATCAGGAGGGTGGTGCCGAGCGGGGGCGGTATGCCTGCCATTCGTCCGAATCCTTAAAGACGTCATCGCCGTCAGTGCCACAGCGGTAGCAAGAGGCATGCCGCAGAGGCTGGCACGAGTGTTGCTCATCTTCCAAGGCAAAGGGTCAGGGAGTCTCGTCTTCATGTCCGCCAGCCTGCTTATTCGCGACGTGCTCGTGGCCGATCCGGCAGGCACGACCGCACCGGAGCGAAAGGATTTCGTCATTGCCGACGGACGGATTGCGGCGATAGCGGCGGCCGGAACGACGAAGGCCGCCGCGGCGAAGATCATCGACGGGCGCGACCGGCTTCTGTTACCGGGGCTCGTCAACGCGCACACGCATTCACCTCTCAACATCCTCAAGGGCACGGGCGATGTGCTCAGCCACCCGGCCTTCATGTGGCGTAATCAAGCCGACACGGCCGGCCGTACGCCGGACGAGATCAGGCTCTGCGCGCTGTTCGGCTGTATCGAGCATCTGCGCAACGGCACGACGGCCGTCATCGACCATTTCCCCGAACAGGGATTCGACATCGTGTGTGTGGAAGCGGTCGTGGACGCCTATCGGATTGCCGGCATGCGCGCCGTTATTGCGCTGCGCATTTTCGACGAGCCTTATACCGATATCGAGCCGGCAGGCGGTTTTCCGGAAGGACCCACGATCGAGAACCCGCTCGCGCCGCCGCCCCTCGGCGAGAGCCTCGCGCTGGTCGAGGAAGCCGTTCGCAGTTTCGACGGCACGGCCGACGGACGCATCCGCGTCTGCCCGGCGCCGTCCAACCCGATGCGCTGCAGCGATGCCTTGCTCGAAGGCGTGCGCGACATCGCCGAACGCCACGATACGCCGGTCCACATGCATCTGCTGGAGACCGCGATACAGGCTAAAATCGCACGGCAGCGCTACGGCACGTCGATGGTAAAACACCTCGACGATATCGGCCTGCTCGGCCCGCGTCTGTCGAGCGCGCATACGATCTGGCTCGACGACGCCGACATCACGCTGATGGCCGAACGCCGCGCCGTGCCGGTGCACAATCCCGAAAGCAATCTGAAGCTCGGCGCCGGCATTTCTCCGATCGCGAAAATGCTGCGCGCAGGCGTCGATGTCGCGCTCGGCACCGACGGCGCGGGCACCAACGACAATCTCGACCTGCACGACGTCATGCGGCTTTCCATCATGCTGCAACGCCCGGGAGAACCCGATCGCGAGAAGTGGCCAACGGCGCACGATGCACTTCGCATGGCGACGATCAATGGCGGGCGCGCGATGAATGTTGCGAATCTCGGCCGTCTTATCGTCGGCGCACCGGCTGATTTCACGCTGCACGATCTGTCGAGCGTCTCGTGGATCCCCCTCAACGATGTCATCACGCAGCTCGTCTTCGCGGCCTCCGGCACCACGGTCGATACCGTGATCGTCGGCGGCCGCGTGCTGGTTGAGGGCCGGCGTGTCACGAGTTTCGATGTCGCGCCCGTCATAGACGCCGTGCGGGGGCTCCTGCCGCGGCTGCGCGCGCGCAACTGTGCCTTGCGGGAATGGACGACACGACTGGAGGAACTGGTCGGATGACGATCAGGCCGAATTTCGAAATTCTCGCTGAATGTACAAATTTAGGCAGCTTGCACACAAAGCTGCCTGATCTTTTGGCAGAGCGCAGAACCAGGGGCCGATCATGAAGGCGATGGCCAAGGCTTTGCCCGAGGATGAGGGCGACGAAGTACGCACCTTTGCCCAGGCAGTCCAGGCCCGGGTGGCGGAAGACATCCTTTGCGGACACCTGAAGCCCGGCATCCGGCTGCGCCTGCAGACACTGTGCGAAAGCTACGACGTCAGCATGAGCCCACTGCGCGAGGCCCTTTCCGCTCTCGCCGGGCGCGGGCTCGTCGTCCAGGAAGGCCAGCGCGGGTTCCGCGTCGCCACCGCGACGCCCGAAGATCTTCGCGACATCGTCGAAACGCGCATTCACATCGAAACGCTCGCGCTAAGGCTGTCCATCGAGCGCGGCGGCGACGAATGGGAAGCTGGAATTCTTGCGGCTCATCATCGTCTTGAGCGCCGCCAGCGAAGCGATGACCTGCTCGTCGATCCGCTCTGGGAAAGGTTGCATCGCACCTACCACGTGTCGCTGATCTGCGCCTGCGGCCTGTCGCGCCTGCTCGAATTCTACGAAACACTGACCGACAATTTCGATCGTTACCGCCGTCTGGCCGTTCTAGCCGCAGGCCGTCATCCGCGCCCGAAAGCGGCTCACGCCGCGATCGTCAAGGCGACGCTCGCCCGCGACGCCGATCGCGCGATGAAACTCATGGCTGGCCATGTGCGCGACAGCGAGGCGCACATCATCCATTTGTTAGCAAGCGAGGATTTTGGCGCGCGCGACAATGCGCCCAGACGATCTGGCATACCGATTGCACCCAAATGACCAGTCCGCTGGGCACACTTTACGGGACGAGGATCACGACCATGAGCCCCACATTTGACCGCAATCGCCGTCAGTTTCTCAAGCTCGGCGCGACAGCTGCCGCTTCCGCCGCGGTCGGCGGCCCCGCTCTTCTTTCGGCGCCGGCCGTCCTCGCCGCGGATGCAAAACCGGTGTCCTTCCAGCTGTCCTGGATCAAGAGCATCCAATACGGCGGTTATTTCGCCGGTATCGAAAACGGCAGCTTCGGCAAGTTCGGCGTCGAGCCGACCTTCGTGTCCGGTGGCCCCAACATCGATCCTATCGGCAATGTCGCGAGCGGCCAGTCGCAACTCGGCGACCGTCCGATCGGCTCGCTCTTGATCGCGCGCGAGAAGGGCATTCCGATCAAAGTCATCGGCACGGTGTTCCAGAAGAGCCCCTATGCGGTGATCAGTCTCGCCGAAAAACCGATCAAGACGGCGCAGGACCTCAAAGGCAAAACGATCGCGGTTTCGACGTCAGGCGTGACGTTGGTACGCCACATGATTGCTGATGCCGGCCTGTCGCCCGACGATGTGACGATGGTGCCCGCGTCGCCCGATCCCGCCGCGCTCGTTTCCGGTCAGATCGATGGATATTGCGGCTATGTCACCAACCAGGGCGTCATGCTCGAAACACGCGGCGTGAAGATCTACGCGCTCAATGCGCAGGACCTCGGCATCCCGGAAACCACCGGCACCATCTATGCTCGCGAAGATTTCCTCAAAGACAACAAGGACACCGTCGTCAATTTCCTCAAAGGCGCAATACAAGGCTGGCGCTGGGCGCTCGACAATCCGGAGCCCACGGCCAAGCTGATGGTCGACAAATACGGCGCGCCGGGACTGAACTACGACGCCCAGCTCACCGAGATCAAGGCCAGCAAGCCCTATATCGACGCGGATGCCGGCAAGACCAAGGGTCTGCTTGCCGTCGACGTCGCGCTCTACGGTAGGATCATCGATGTCTATCGCAAGGCAGGCCTCGTCAAGTCGCCGATGACGGCCGAAGAGCTCTGCGATCCGACCTTCATCAACGCCGCGCTTAGTGCCTGACGCGATGCTCGAGAGACGCGTGTCGCGCGATATCCAGGTTCAAGACGTCACCATGGTCTATCATGGCCGTGGCGACAGCGTGATTGCGCTCGAGCGGGTCGACATGCATGTGCCCACGGGGCAGTTCGCGTCGATCATCGGTCCGAGCGGTTGCGGAAAATCGACACTGTTGCGGCTGATCGCCGATATTCTGCAGCCGCATTCCGGGCAGGTGACGCTCGGCGGCGATACACCGCGCGCCGCTCGTCACGACCACGCGTTGGGTTTCGTGTTCCAGAGCCCGACATTGCTGCCGTGGCGCACCGTCCGCCAGAATATCGAACTGCCGCTCGACGTGGTCGGCCGCAACAGCACGCGCCGTTCGGCACGCTCTACCGACGAGTTGATCGAGCTTGTCGGACTGAAGGGCTTCGAGGACGCCTTACCGCATCAGCTCTCCGGTGGCATGCAGCAGCGCGTGGCCATTGCCCGGGCGCTGGTACTGACGCCGGATGTCTTGCTCCTCGACGAGCCCTTCGGCGCGCTCGACGAGATCACGCGTCAGCGCATGAACCTGGAAATGCTCCGCATATGGGCGGAGTCCGAAACGACCGCGCTCCTCGTCACTCATTCGATCGGCGAAGCGATCTTCATGTCGGACCACGTCTATGTAATGAGCGCTCGCCCCGGCCGCATTGTCTCCGTGGTCGATGTGCCGCTGCCGCGTCCGCGCACACTGGACATGATGCGCAGCCATGTTTTTTTCGACTGCGTCAACCGTGTGCGCGATGGCCTCTTCGGCATGGAGGAAAGCGCGAGTGCGGCGAGCCGGCCGCAACCGGTCGAGGCCTATTGATGCCGGGCTCCGGGCCCAGCATCCGCCGCAGGCTCGCCGCCGTCGCGCGTCCGACCATCACGCTGGTCGTGCTGCTCGCGGGGCTCGAATTGCTCAAGCGCGGCGGCCTGCTGCCAGTTTTCGTGCCGGCGCCGTCGCAAGTGTTCAACGAGATCGTCAAATCGCCTCGCCTCGTCACCGCCAATCTCGGGCCTACCGCTTTCAAGGCGACCCTCGGCTTTTTCATCGCGATGGGCATAGCGGTGAGCGCGGGCTCGCTCGCCGTGCTCCTGCGCGCGCTCTATGCGCCGATCTACAATCTCAGCGTCACACTCAACAGTATTCCAATCATCGCCACCGCACCGCTGCTGGCGCTTTGGCTCGGCACCGGACCGCAAGTGCAGATCGTGATCGCAACGCTCGCCTGCCAGTTCTCCATGCTGGTCGGCACCGTGCAAGGCCTGCAGGCGACGGATGCGCGGCAGCGCGAGCTGATGCATGTCCTCTCGGCATCGCCGTTCCAGATGCTGCGCTACCTGCTGATCCCAAGCGCCGTTCCCTATCTTTTTGCCGGCTTCAAGATCGCCGCGCCCGCGGCCGTGCTCGGTGCCGTCACCGCGGAATGGGCCGGCGCGGAGCGCGGGCTCGGCGCAATGATGCTCTATGCGCTGTTCTCCTACGACACGCCGAAGGTCTGGCTCTCCGTGCTGCTCACCTGCCTGCTCGCCGCCGGCGGCTATGGTGTCGTCGCGTTGGTCGAAAAGCTCGTGGTCCGGCATGGCCGCGAAGTAAAATTGGCGGACTGACATGAGCGAAACCACCGCCGTCCCTTTCGCCAGACGGGTCATCACGATTGCCGCAGTCGTTGCCGCGCTCGGAGTTATCTGGCAGATCGCCGTCACCGGCTACGGCGTTCCGCCCTATATCGTGCCGCGGCCGGTGGCGGTCCTCGACGCCTTCGCCGGCAACTGGTGGCGTATCGCGCGGCATGCCGGCTTCACGCTGAGCGCCGCAGCACTCGGGCTGCTGTCGAGCACCATCCTGGCATCCGCCATCGCGATCAGCTTCTCGCTCAGGCCCACGCTGGAACAGGCTTCGATGCCGCTCGTGCTGATCTTCCGCTCGACACCGGTCGCCGCCGTTGCACCAATCATGACGCTCATGATCGGACGCGGCATCGGCACGAGTATCGCCGTCGTCACCATCATCGCCTTCTTCCCGATCCTGGTGAACCTCATGCGCGGCATCGCGGCCACAGATCCAAACGCCGCTGAACTGTTGCATGTCTACGGCGCAACACCGCTGCAACAGATGCAACTGGTGCGCCTGCGGTTTGCCCTGCCCTATTTGTTCACCGGGCTTCGTATCTCCGGTACGAGCGCGCTGCTCGGCGCCATGCTGTCGGAATGGATCACCGGCTCGGAAGGCTTGGGCAAGATGATTCTCGACAACAGCGAGATGCGGGAAACCGAGCTGCTCTGGGCGACTGTGCTCACGTCCGTCGTCCTTGGGCTGTGCGTGTTCTGGACGACGTCGGCGGTCGAGCAACGTCTGCTGCGCTGGAAGGCCTGACCAACGATACGCCCAAGCGATAGACCCATGCGTCTCCTTTGCGAGCAAGATGTCGAGCGGCTGATCGATCCCGCCTTGGCCATCGCCAGTGCCGCCGCGGCCTATCGGCGGCAGGCCAGCGGCAAGGAGCCAGCCCCGGGTCGACTCGACCTGCCGCGGCAAGCGCCAACCGGCAATGTACTGGTGCTTGCCGGCCACGGCCCCGACGGCCTGTTCTGCTCGAAGAATAATGTGCACGCTTATCCCGACGCGGGATCCCGGCAGCGCAACTCCGCCAGCATGCTGGTGCTGTGGGATGCGATCCGGTGCCGGCCGCTCGCGCTCCTCGCCGCCACCGGCTTCAACAATCACCGCACGGCCGCGGGCCTTGCCGCCGCCGCCGACAAGCTTGCCGCAGGCGACGTAAAGACGCTGACGATTTTCGGCGCCGGCAAAATCGCTCCCGCCGCGATCCGCTATCTGCACGCGGTGCGTCCATTCGAGCGCATCTTGATCCTCGGTCGCGGGCTCGTGCGCGCAACGGCGCTCGCGGAAACGCTCAAGCGCGAGCCCGCCTTCGCGCAGGTCGATATCGGCGCCGGTGGGGATATCGCGGAAGCGACCCGCGAGGCGGATGTGATCGTGACGCTCACCACTGCCGCCGAGCCGGTATTTTTTGGCCGCGACGTCAAACCCGGCACCCTCGTCATTCTCGCCGGCGCCAACAAGCCGCAGTCGCGCGAGGCCGACGATGTGCTGATCGCGCGCGGCACGGTCCATGTCGATCACCGTGACGGCTGCCTGACGCGCGCCGGCGACCTCGCGATCCCGCTTGCCTCCGGCGTGCTCAAGCCCCAACAGATCGCGGGCGAGATCGGCCAATTGTTCGCCGATAATCCACCGGTCCAGGCAGCGTGCGATGTTACCGTATTCAAGTCGATCGGCACCATCGCACAGGACATCGCGCTGGCGCATGCGCTCTACCGGCGCGCACTGGAGCGCGGCGTCGGCCTCGACTTCGATGCCGTCACTGGCGAGACGCCCGCGCTCGCCGCCGTGGAGCGGGCAGCGTCATGAGCACGCTCCTGCTCGAGAATGGCACGGTCCTGACGCTCGATCGGGATGAGCGCATCATCGACAACGGCCATGTCTTCATTCGCGACGACCGGATCGTCGCGGTCAATGCCGGCCCATGGCGCGGCGAAGAAGAACCGAAGCAGCGGATCGATTGCCGCAACCGGCTGATCGCCCCCGGCCTCGTCAATGCCCATGCTCACTCGCAGTCGAGCACTATGGCGGGCTTCGGCGACAAGCTGAGCCACCCTGCCTTCATGTGGCTGACGCAGGCCCATACTTCGCGCCGGGCCCCGGACGAAATTCGCCTTGCCGTGCTGCTCACCGCCTATGGAGCGATCACAAGCGGGACGACGGCGATCATCGACCACTTTCCCGGCCAGCGCTTCACGCGCGCCGACATGGACGCGGTGTTATCAGCTTGGCAGGAAACCGGCATGCGCGTCGTGCTCGGCGCGCGTTTCTTCGACGGCCCTTTCGCCGACATCTTTCCGCCAATGCCCCTTCCGGACGATGTGGCAGCGCGCGCCAAGGATCTGCTGAAGCCGCAGCCACTCGATGAACTTGACGGACTGCTGCAGGACATCATCGCGGCTTGGCATGGCAGGCCGCGCCTGTCGGTCTTTCCCGCTCCGTCCAATCCGGAGCGATGCACGGAAGCGGCCATGGTGTTGTGCGCGGAGCTTGCCGAGCGCTTCGACACCGGGATCCATACGCACCTGCTTGAAACGCGCAAACAGGCCGACCTTGCGCAGCAGCGTTTCGGCACGACAACCGTGCAGCAGCTGGCAAAACTCGGCGTACTCAGCGACCGCTGGTCGTGCGCCCACAGCATCTGGCTGACCGAAACCGATATTGCCTTGATGGCCGAGAAGCAGGTCACCGCCGTGCTCAATCCCGAGAGCAACGCGCGGCTCGGGACCGGGCTCGCGCAAATTCCGGCGCTGTTGCGCGCCGGCGTGCCGCTCGCGCTCGGCAGCGACGGCGCCAGCGCCAACGACAACATGGTGCTGCACGAGGCGATGCGCGCGATTGCCATGGCCCATCGCGCACATGAACCTAATCGCTCGAGCTGGATAAGCGCGCGCGAGGCGCTGCATATGGCGACCGCGGGCGGCGCGCGGGCCATGCGGCAGAAGGATCTCGGCACGCTCGCAGCGGGGCAACTCGCCGACATCACAATCTACCGGCTCGACAAGCCCTGGTGGCTGCCCGTCAACGACATCGTTTGCCAACTCGTCTTCGCCGAGACCGGCGCCGGCGCCGATACGGTCATCGTCGACGGCAAGGTCATCATGGAAGGCGGTGTGATCAAGACCTTCGACGTCGACGCGCTGGTCCGCGAAGTGAAGGCCATGGCCGCATCACTGCGTGAGCGCAACGCCGACCTTTTTGCCATCGCCGACAAAATAACAACGCTGCTGCCGTAAGGAGACGCTGCTGGGCTTACCCGCTTTCGCGCTCCGACCACGGCGTTTCGGCGGTGTGCAGATAGGCGGCGCGCAGCGCCGGCTCGAGCTCGGCAGTGTTGCGGAATTGCGTTTTCACGCGCGCATCCATTTCTTCGCGAAGCTTGTGCGCCCGGGCATAGACGGCGGCCTCGTCGATGGTGACGAGCTTGCCGTGCTGCAGTACCCAGCGGCCGTCAATCATCGCATCGGTCACCGAGACCCCGTTCTCGCAATAGACGATTTGCTTGATCACGTCGTTGAGCGGCACGAACGGATACGAGTCCATATTCAGAAAGGCGAGATCGGCGGCCTGACCGGCCGCAACGGCGCCGACCTTACCGGCCAGCCCCAGCGCGCAGGCGCTTTGCGACGTCGCCGCGTGCAGGATCTGCCGCGGCGAAGGCCAGGATTCGTAATCGCGGTCGCTGCGGTTGTGCAAAATGCCGGCGACCCGCATGGTCTCGAACATATTTTGCGTATCGTTGCTGCCGTTGCCGTCGGTGCCGAGTCCGACGCGGACGTTCCGGCGCAGCATGTCGTCGAAGCGCATGCGCCCGGAGCCGAGCTTGCCGTTGCTCACCGGATTATGGATCACGATCGCGCCCCTGTCGGCGACGCGATCGATGTCCTCGGCGGTGAGCCAGACGCAATGCGCCATCGACAGCCGCTCGTTCAGCGCGCCGATGCGGTCGAGATGGGCGACGGGCGAAGAGCCGAACAGCTTATAGCCTTGCAAGAACTGGCCCCTGGTCTCGCACACATGCATATGGACCATGATGTCGAGCTCTTCGGCCAGTTCGGCACAGCGTTTAAGCTGCGCCACCGAGCAGCGGTGCGGGGCCGAGGGACCGACAATCGGCGTGACCAGATGCGTCCGCCCGCGCACTGCGGTTGCGAAGGCGGCGAAATCGTCGAGCGATTCCTTGCCTTCGAGAGCGCTGATGCGGACGACCTCCTGGCGCGCGCTCGGCGACAGCGCGGTGGCGTCGAGGCCGACGGTGGCGTCGTATTGCTGATCCGAGAGCGTCAGCGCCAGACCGCCGCGCATGCCGGCGTCCGCCATGGCGGCAACCGCATGCAGCGCGCCCATATGCGGGCTCGGCGAGCCGGTATAGAAATGATCCATCACGCTGGTGCAGCCGGTGCGGATCATTTCGATGACGCCGAGCTGCGCGCTCACATAGACGGCTTCGTCCGAATATTCGCGCCAGCCGGCGCGGATATATTGACGCCAGATTTCCAGCGGCAATTGCGCCCACAAGCCTTTGAGCAAGTTCGATGGTGAGTGGGCGTGGCCGTTGACCAGTCCTGGCATCACGATGCCGCGGGGAAAAGCGCGGATCTCGTCGAAACTGCCGTCCGGTCCGGAGCCAGGACCGGCTTCGACGATCTGTCCGCCCCGGATGATCAGATAACCGGGCTGCCACACATCCATTCGGTCATTGGCGGTCACGACGATAGCGGCTGAAATCTTGATGCTCATGCGTCCCTTCGTCCAAGAGATCCACCCGGCTCACTGGAGTCGAATAGCGCAAGTCCAATCGCGAATACAGTGTAGCCCTCAAGGGCATGTATCTTGCAGATGCGAGGGTCGACCGAAACGCCGGCGCTCCATTCGTCGGCGTAAACCTTTACGCCGCGAAAGGGTGTGGCATGATCCGCGCAGAGGAGATTACCTGAAAGTGTCCGCCAACGACAAAACAACGGCCGCGCGCATTGCCGACCAGCTTGCGTCTTGCGGCATTCGGCTCGTCGCCAGTCTGCCCGACAACTGGGTGATGGGTGTCATCAAGACGCTCGATCGCGACGATCGCTTCGTCCATGTCCCCGTCAACCGCGAGGAATCGGCAATCGGGCTCTGCTCCGGCGCCTATATGGGCGCGATGGGCTCGGCCGCGCTGATGGGCGCCTCAGGCTTCATGACCGTCGTCTATGCGATCACCAAGATCAACTACACCTACGAAATCCCACTTTTCCTGATGGCGACGTTACGCGGCCAGGCCGGCGACCATCACAAGCACCACATCTCCAACGGCCTTTATTTGCTGCCGGTGTTGAATGCGATCAATATGCCGTACCAGATCATCGACAAGCCTGAAGAGATCGACCTGATTTCACGATGCTACCAGCACACCCGCACTTATGCGCGTCCGATGGCCGTCCTGTTCACGCGCGAGCTGTTGAGGGGAGCGCACTGATGCAATATGTCGAATGCTTTCGCGCGCTAGCCCGGCAGCGCACAAATGAAATCGTCGTCGCGTCGGCGGGAAATTCCTGCCAAGCCTGGTGGGCGGCGACACGTGACGTGGATGCGAGCTTTTATCTTGATGCCTCCATGTCGCTCTCCACGATGTTCGCCTCGGGCCTTGCACTGGCGCAGCCGGATCTGAAATTCTGGGCCTTCATGGGCGATGGCGCCTTTGTCATGAACCCCGGAATGCTCATGGTGGAGCGGCAGATGAACCTGCCCAACCTCACCCATTTTCTGGTTTCAAACCGCGCCTATGGGGGGACATCGAACGCCGACCTGCCCAACCACGGAAGCATCGATTACATCGCGCTCGCGCGATCGATGGGCCTCGAGCGGGTCTTCCAGTTCACGACCGTTGAATCATTGGAACGCGATTTTCCCGCGGTGAAAGCTTCAAACGCACCGGGGCACACATTTGTCGTGCTCGAAGTCGAGCCGTTTTCGGACCAAGAGCAGCAAGGACTTGAACAGCCGCCGTTCGACGGCCCCGAACTAAAATTCCGCTTCGGCCGACATCTCGAGAGCGTGACGGGAGCTGATATCTTTGGTTATCGCCTCTGATACGCCTCGTGCTCATGAAGAACCTATCATTTCGCTGGCATTTTTCTTCTCTGTGCGCGAGTGAGCCCATGCAAGTGAGCCTATAAAAGTAAGCTGACCAGCGTAAAACGCGCGTAATTCTCCTGCCTAAAAAATATGCTGCGGCGGCTTTGTATGCTTCATGCTTAGGCCGGGTGCCTGGCTGCCCTCGCGGAAACCCCACCGATTCAATGACTTAGGCTGCGGCATCAGCGTCGCGTCCTGTGGCACGCCCTTTGCGGAAGGACTTATCAGCGGAGCACTTCCCTATCCGCCAAGTGCCAGCCCCGGGAGGTCTCATGAAGCGCCGTGACTTTCTTAGATCCGTAACTGCGCTTACTGCCGCCGCCGCCGTCCCGGCGCCCGCGGCCTGGTCGCCGGCCAAAGCGCAATCGCGTCAAGAGACTTTGCTGATCGTCTCCGAAAGCGGGCCGAACAATCTCGATATCCACGGTGTCGGCACCAATGTGCCGGGCTACGAGGTCTCGTGGAATTGCTACGACCGGCTGATCAGCCACGAAATGAAGACGCTGCCGAACGGCACGCCCTATTACGACAAAGACAAGATCAAGCCGGAGCTCGCCGAGGACATGAATACCGGCGACATGTCGGTGACGTTCAAATTGCGCAAGGACGCAACCTTCCAAGACGGTACGCCGGCGACCGCGAAGGACGTGAAATGGTCTTTCGACCGGTCCGTAACGGTCGGCGGCTTTCCGACCTTCCAGATGAGCGCCGGCTCGCTCACCAAGCCCGAGCAATTCGTCGTCGTCGACGATCACACGTTCCGCGTCGATTTTCTGAAGAAGGATCGGCTGACCATCCCGGACCTCGCGGTGATCGTACCCTGCGTGCTCAATTCCGAATTGGTGAAATCGAAAGCCACCGAACAGGACCCATGGGGTCTCGAATTCACCAAACTCAATACCGTCGGCAGCGGCGCCTACAAGGTCACCAACTGGACTGCCGGCTCGCAGGTGGTGCTCGAGCGCAACGAAAATTGGAAAGGCGGCCCACTGCCGAAGCTGAAACGCATCATCTGGCGCATGGTGCCGGATGCAGGCAATCGCCGAGCGCTCCTGGAACGCGGCGATGCCGATGTGTCCTACGACCTGCCGAATAAAGACTTCTCCGAGCTGAAGGCCGATGGCAAGCTTTCCATTGTCTCGACACCCTATTCAAATGGCATCCAGTATCTAGGCATGAATGTGGCGCATCCGCCCTTCGACAATGTCAAAGTGCGTTACGCAATCGCTTGTGCCATCCCGTATCAGAAAATCATGGACGCGGTGATGTACGGCCTCGCCAAGCCGATGTTTGGCGCGGCGGCCGAGGCGCCGACCGAGGTCGCGTGGCCGCAGCCGCATAAATTCAATACCGATCTCGCCAAAGCCAAACAGCTTCTCGCCGAAGCCGGTTATCCGAACGGCCTTCCCGATCCCATCCAGATGTCGTTCGATCTCGGCTTCGCCGGCGTCAACGAGCCGACCTGCGTGCTGGTGCAGGAAAGCCTGGCGCAGATCGGCATTCAGACCACCATCAACAAAGTGCCGGGCGCGAACTGGCGCACCGAACTGACCAAAAAGACCATGCCGCTGTTCACCAACGTGTTCTCAGGCTGGCTCGATTACCCCGAATATTTCTTTTACTGGTGCTATCATTCCGGCAAATCCATCTTCAACACAATGGACTATCAGTCGCCGCAGATGGACACTCTCATCGACGGCGCGCGCAGCGCAGCGGCAACCGGCGACACCGCGGCCTACGATAAAGACGTGAAGGGCTTCGTCGATCTCGCCTATGCCGACATGCCGCGCATCCCGCTCTATCAGCCCTATGTCAACGTGGCGATGCAGAAGAACATTACTGGCTATCAATATTGGTTCCACCGCCGACTCGACTACCGGACGTTTGCGAAGGGGTGAATCTGTTTGTGTCGTGGCCGGCATGACGGCGAGGAGGGTGAGGCGCCACAATGCTGATGATGATCCTCAAGCGACTCCTGATGGCTGTCCCGAGCCTGATCGGCGTGGTGATCGTCACCTTTCTCTTGACGCGTGCGCTGCCGGGCGATCCGGCGGCTTACTTTGCTGGCCCCGCAGCGACGCCGCAGGCGATCCAGGAAATCCGGGTCAAGCTCGGTCTCGACAAGCCGCTGATTGTGCAGTTCGGCCGTTACGTCGACGATCTAGCGCACGGCAATCTCGGTACCTCGCTGACCACCGGCCGGCCGGTCGCGACCGAACTGCGCAACCGCCTCCCCGCCTCTGCCGAACTAACGTTGCTCGGCCTGATCGTTTCGATTGTCATCGCCGTGCCGCTCGGCATCATCGCGGCCACCAAGCCGAACTCGGCGATCGACCATGCCTGCCGCATCGTTTCGACCGCCGGCGTGTCACTGCCCGTGTTCTTCACCGGCCTGATCTTGATTTACGTCTTCTATTATCTACTCGGCTGGGCGCCGGCGCCGCTCGGCCGGCTCGACGTGTTCTATACCGAACCACCGCATGTAACCGGATTCTATCTGATCGACAGCCTGATCGCGCGCGACCCTGAGACTTTCGTGGCCGCACTGAAGCAGCTCATCCTGCCGGCGCTGACGCTCGGCATTTTCTCGTTGGCGCCGATCGCGCGCATGACACGCGCCTCGATGCTGTCGGTCCTGTCCTCGGATTTCGTACGCACGGCGCGCGCCAGCGGCCTTTCCACCTATACTGTTATCATCACTTACGCGTTCCGCAACGCCATGCTGCCCGTCATCACGACGCTCGGCATGGTGTTCTCCTTCCTGCTCGGCGCCAATGTGCTGGTCGAAAAGGTCTTCGCCTGGCCGGGCATCGGCTCCTATGCGGTCGAGGCGCTGCTCGCCTCCGACTTCGCACCGGTGCAGGGTTTCGTGCTCACCATGGCGGTGATGTATGTCATGCTCAATCTAGGCATCGACGTGCTCTACGGGTTGATCGATCCGCGCGTGAGGCTCGAAGCATGACCGACATCGCAGCATCTCCTCCGCGTGAGAGCAGCATCGCCGCGCTGACCAAACACGCACGCTACGTGCTGAGCGAAAACCCGGTCACCGGTTTCGCCTTTGCGCTGTTCGTCCTGATCGTGCTGGCCGCCGTGTTCGGCCCGCATGTTGTGCCCTACGATCCGCTGGCGAGCGACACCAGCCAGTCGCTGAAGCCGCCGAACGCCCATCACTGGTTCGGCACCGACCAGCTCGGCCGCGACGTGTTCAGCCGTGTCGTGGTGGCGACGCGTCTCGATTTCTTTATTGCCGTCGCCTCCGTCGCACTGGTGTTTTTGATGGGCGGGCTCGCCGGCGTCGCCGCGGGCTTTTTCGGCGGCTGGACCGATCGCATCGTTGGCCGCATCGCCGATACGATCATGGCGTTCCCGTTGTTCGTGCTTGCCATGGGCATTGTTGCCGCGCTCGGCAACACCGTGCAGAACATCATTCTCGCGACCGCGATCGTGAATTTTCCGCTCTATGCGCGTATCGCTCGCGCCGAGGCCAATATTCGGCGCGACGCGGGCTTTGTCGAAGCGGCGCGGCTTTCCGGCAATTCCGATTGGCGCATCCTTGCCTTTCAGATCCTGCCCAATGTGTTCCCGATCCTGGTCGTGCAGATGTCTCTGACCATGGGTTACGCCATTCTCAATGCTGCGGGCCTGTCGTTCATCGGGCTCGGCGTGCGACCACCGACGCCGGAATGGGGCATCATGGTCGCGGACGGCGCCAGCTTCATGGTGTCCGGCGAATGGTGGAACGCAGCGTTTCCAGGTGCCGCGCTGATGGTCGCCGTGTTCTGCTTCAATCTGCTCGGCGATGGATTGCGCGATCTCGTCGATCCGAGACGGCGGACGTGAGGCGACGGATATGGGGCTGCCATGATCGCTGCGAACATGAATACGGCGCCCGCACTGTCGGTTGAAGGGCTCTGTGTAGAATTCCGCACCCGCTCGGGCATCGTGCGTGCACTGGACAATGTCAGCTTCAGCGTCGGCAAGGGCGAAACCATGGCGCTGGTCGGCGAATCCGGATCGGGCAAATCGGTCACCGCCTATGCCGTGATGGGCATTCTCGATCCGGCCGGCCGTGTCACCGGCGGTCGCGCCATGCTCGGCGGGCTCGACCTTCTGCACGCCAAGCCGAGCCAGCTTGCCGAAGTGCGCGGTCGCGACATCGCGATGATCTTTCAGAACCCGCGCACCGCGCTCAATCCGATCCGTCCGGTCGGACGCCAGATCGCCGATGTTTTGATCCGTCATGGCAACGTGCCGCGGCGCGAGGCCCCTGAGCAGGCGGTAGAAATGCTGCGCGCGGTCGGCATCACCGATCCGGCGCGACGCGCCAAGGCCTATCCCTTCGAAATGTCCGGCGGCATGTGCCAGCGCGTGATGATCGCAATCGCGCTTGCAGCCAAGCCGTCGCTGCTGATCGCCGACGAGCCGACCACAGGACTCGACGTCACAACCCAAGCAGTGATCATGGATCTGATCAACGATCTCGCGAGCAAAATGGGCATGGCGACGATCTTCATCACCCATGACCTCGCGCTTGCCGGACAACGCTCGGCCCGCATCGTCGTCATGCATGCCGGCCACGTGGTCGAG
>DATAQN010000128.1:0-2847 GCA_036264635.1 Xanthobacteraceae bacterium
CGCGAGGCGATCGACCCGGCGCGCTGGATGCATACCGGCGACCTCGCCACCATCGACGCCGAGGGCTATTGCAACATCGTCGGCCGCATCAAGGACATGGTGATCCGCGGCGGCGAGAACGTCTATCCGCGCGAGATCGAGGAATTCCTATACCGGCATCCGAAGATCCAGGACGTGCAGGTGATCGGCGTGCCGGACGATCGCTACGGCGAGGAGATTTGCGCCTGGGTCAAGCTGCGGCCCGGCGAGAGCGCGACCGAGGACGAGATCAAAAGCTTCTGCCGCGAGCAGATCGCCCATTACAAGGTGCCGCGCTACGTCAAATTCGTCGATGAATTCCCGATGACGGTCACCGGCAAGATTCAGAAGTTCATCATGCGCGAGCGCACGATCAACGAGCTGGGTCTGAAAGTGCAGAAGACGGCTTAGCTGCGCGAAGGCAAAACGGCGGAATAAGCCCACCGGCCTTATTCCGCCAAGTCACTTCGCACAACCGACGTCGCACAAGCCCAGTTACACGAGCTCAATCGCTTGGCGACGCGGTCTGACCGGCCCGCGTCAGCGGTCCGGATTCGGAACGGCAACGCGGCTGCCGTCCTTGCCGTAACCGGGGATCACGTCGGAGGATGTGCCTTGGTTGACCTGAAACATCGGGGCCTTGGTCGCAGCCGAGGCTGAGAGCGTTGCGCCGAACACGAGCGCGGCCGCGATCGCGAATTTTGCCGTTGTCAGCATGATTGCATCTCCTGATGGGTGCGGCCGCGCGGACAGTAGTGTCCGCTCGACCGGCATCCAGGAGATTGCGGATCGCCGAAATCTATTCCCGGCCTGCGGGGCCTGGAAGCGAAGATCCCGATAACGCTTAGATCAATGCAGTGTGAACGAGGATCGGGAATAAATCGCGCCTATACTTTCACCTTCTCGTTCTCGACGACGCGCTTGACCGCATCGCGCTTGAGCATGCGATCCTTGTGCGCGGAATAGTTCTTCAATTCCGCCATCGGCAGTTCGCGGCGCACGCCCCAGGTGTAGAAGACGAAGCCATAGGGATCGAGCACGGAATATTCGCTGCCGAACCAGTCGCGGCCGGCGAGCATGCCGTCGATCTGCTTCAAGTAGGTCTGGAACGTCTTCAGCCCCATATCTTTGATGCCGGGGTAGGCCGATTGGTCGGCGGTGTAGCGCTCGGGTCGTCCGACATGGGCATGCGCCGGATGCACGCTGGAGGCGAAGTAGCCGATCAGCGACATCGCCTTGGCTTCGCCTTGCGCATCCTTCGGCCACAGGCCAAATCGCTTGCCGAGATAAGGCAGGATCGCGGCGTTCTCGGTGACCGGGGTGCCGTCATCGAGGCCGAGCACCGGCACGCGGCCGAGCGGATTGAGCTTGAGATAGGCTTCCGTGCGCTGCTCGCCGCCGGCGAGATCGACTTTGCGCGGCTCATATTTTTCGCCGGTTTCCTCGAGCACGATGTGCGAAGCCATCGAACACGCGCCGGGTGCGTAATACAGCGTCAACACAGCAAACCTCCCTTACAAAATTCACTTGCCTAGTTTTTTTCCAACCGAAGCTATTTCACGTTTACCTTGTCCAGGATCGGCAGCCAAGTCTCCTGCTGCTGCTTGACGAAGGCGAGCGTCTGCTCTGGATTCATGGTCTGCGTATAATTGGCGATCTGGCCCAGCCTTTTTTTCAGCTCCGGATCGCCCATCACTTTGATGAGATCGACGCTGACCTTGTCGATGATCGGCTGCGGCGTGCCAAGCGGCGCCACCACGACTTGCCAGCCGGTGGCGTAGAAGTCCGGCAGCGTTTCGGCGACGGCCGGAACGTCGGGAAAATCCGGCAGCCGCTTGTGCGACGCTTCGGCGATGATCTTGAGCTGTCCGGCCTTCACCGCTCCCTGGATTCCCGAATAGCCCTCGATGATCATCGAGACCCGATTGGTGCCGACATCGGCGAGCGCCGCCGCCGGGCCGCCGAGATAGGGCACCGGCAGCAATTGGATGTCGGCGCGCTGCTGCAGCAGCAGGCCGGTGAGATGGGTGAGGCGGCCGACGCCGGTCACTGCGATCGAGATCGTACCCGGCTCTTTCTTGGCTGCCGCGATCAATTCCGCCAGCGTGCTGATGCCGAGCGACGAATTGACCGCAATGAACATCGGATTCTCGATGGTGAAGCCGATGGGCAGGAAATCGCGCGGCAGCCGCAGCGGCAGATTGGGCGCGACCGAGGGCAGCGAGGCGAAAGTCGAAAGCGCCGGCATGAACAGCGTATAGCCATCGGGCACAGCCTGCGACGCAAAGTGCGCCGCGATGCTGCCGTTGGCGCCCGGATGGTTGGCGACGATCACCTGGACGCCCCAGATCTTGCTCAGGCCCTCTGCGGTGAAGCGTGCGTCGATATCGGGAGCGGAGCCGGGCGCCGAGTCGGAAATCATCGTGACCGGCTTGTTGGGATAGTCTCCGGATTGAGCGAACGCGGCGCGTAATGTCGGTAGACCCATCACACTGAGACCGGCGATACGCAACACGTCGCGACGCCCTATCATGCTACCCTCCCTGTTCACGCTGGAACCGTAGATCTGTCGCGCCGCCCACTGCGGCAGGCGGCGGCTTAAAGAGCCAAAATAGGGCTGTCAAACTGCCGGTTCCACCGTCAAAGCGGCGCGGCACCGCAGTGCGCCTGCGCCATAGCGCCACGGCTAGGCGAGAGTGCAAATTGCGGCCCGCTGATCCGGCGCATTTGGACGGCGATTCCGGACGGTCCGCGCCGCCGATGTCTTTACCTTAACGCGACGTGAGGGGCTGTCCCCCCACGCAGATTTAAGGAATCTGACCTATGAAG
>DATAQN010000188.1:0-47067 GCA_036264635.1 Xanthobacteraceae bacterium
ATATCGCCGAGGCTGCCGAGGCGGCGCGCGCCGTCACGAGTGCCACGACGGCCGCCGGTGCACTGCGCGCAATCCTCGATCACGCGCAAGCCCCGCGCGCTGGCCAACGGCAGGATCGCATCCATGTCCGCGGCCTGTCCATAAAGTTGCACCGGCACGATCGCCTTGGTGCGCGGCGTGATGGCCGCCTCGATCTTTGCCGGATGGAGGGTGGAATAGGCATCTTCGACATCGACCAGAACGGGCGTCGCGCCGCAGGCGAGCACGGCGGCGGCCGTCGCCACCGCGGTGTGCGAGACGGTGACGACCTCGTCGCCCGGCCCGATGCCGAGCGCGCGCATGGCAAGCTCGAGTGCGTCGGTGCCGCTGGCGACGCCGACGCCATGGTTGACGCCGCAATATTGTGCGAAGGCGCGCTCGAATTTTTCGACCTCCTCGCCGAGCACGAAGAAACCGGAGTCGAGCACGCGCGCGATGGCGGCCTTGATCTCGGCCTGATGCGCACGATACTGCGCCGCTGGCGATGCCCAGGGGATTGGAGCGGTCTGCGTCGTCATCGTTGGCGCGCTCATGACTCGATCTTCACTTCCGGCACATAGACCAGCCATTGCCCGCCGGCGGCGATGAACGACTGTTCCTTCTCGCGAATCTCGGCGGCATGATTCCAGGCGAACAGCAGTGCGCAATCCGGATAGTTCTTTTCGAACTCCGCATATGCCTTCACTGGAATGTGCGTCCCCGGCGACAGCTTGCCTTGCTTGATCGGCGTCGTGTCCGAGATGAATTCGACATGGGCCGGCGTGATGCCGCAATAATTGGTCACCGTCGTGCTCTTCGACGTCGCGCCATAGCCAACGACACGCTTGCCTTCGCGGCGCAGAGTTTCCAGCGCCTGCATCAGCGCCGCGCGGGACTTCTCGCAGTTGTCCTTGAAACGCCGGTACGTGTCCGCACGATCCAGGCCTTGCGCGTCTTCTTTCGCAAGCTGCTCCGCCACACGCGGAGCGACCGGCCGGCTGCCCTTTGGCGCCAAGATATAGCGCATCGAACCGCCATGGGTGACCTGCGGCATCACGTCGATCAGTTCGAGGCCGTGCGGCGCGAAGGCGCGCTGCACCGACGTCGCCGAGAATATAAAGACGTGCTCGTCGTAGATCTGGTCATAGGAGGTCTTGGCGATCATGTCGCCGAGATAGGGATCCTCGAACATGAAGACGCCGTCGGGCTTGAGCAGGCGTTTCACGCCCTCGCCGACGCCGTTGATATCGGGAATGTGGCACATGACGTTGGCGGCGAGGATCGCATCGGCGCGGCCGTGCTCCTTGACGATCTCGTCGGCGAGCGCCGGATTGAAGAATTTGCTGACCGTGCGAATGCCGCGCTCACGCGCCACATCGGCGACATTGGCCGACGGCTCGATGCCGAGATGGCGCATGTCTTTGCTGTGGAAGTGGCGCAGCATGATGCCGTCATTGCTGCCGAGTTCGACCACGAACGGGTCCGGCCGTCCGGGAAGCACTTCGCTGATGACGAAATTGGCGTAGCGCTCGAAATGCGCCTGCATGTAACGCGACGTCGACGAATAGAACGCATAGTTCGCGTGGAACATTTTGTCCGCATCGGGCTGTTCCACGATCTGAAACATCTTGCACGCCTCGCAGAAGGCGGGTGCAAGCTCGAAGAAATATTCGTTCGCCACTTCGTTCGGCGTCAGGAACCCGTTGGCGATCGGCATGCGGCCGAAGGTCATGAAAGCGTTGATGGCGCCGCCGCAGACGCGGCACTCGGTCGAGAGTTTGTTCAGATCTGACATTTGAAACGTGTTGCCTTAATCGATGGGATCAGGATCATGACGCTGCACGCGCAGTGCTTTCGCTGAGCGACTGCGCCTCGGCCAAAGCAAAAAGGCGGGACCGGCGCGCCATCAGCTCGTTCAAGGTGCCGGACTCGGCCACGCGTCCGGCCTCCAGCACATAAATCGCGTCCGCCGTGCGAACGGCCCCCAGCCGATGCGCGACAATGAGAATGCCCATTTCCTTGCGCAAGTCCTCGATGGTCCGCAACAGCTCGGCCTCGGACTCGGCATCGAGCGCGCTCATCGCTTCGTCCATCAGCAGCAAGCTCGGATTGGTGAGGAGCGCGCGCGCAATGCCAAGCCGCTGGCGCTGGCCGCCGGACAGTTTGACGCCCTGATCGCCGATGATGGTGTCGAAGCCTTCGGGCCAGGCCTGAATGAACTCATAAGCATGAGCGCGCCGCGCCGCCCTTTCGATCTCGCCGAGCGATGCATCCGGTTTGACCAGCGTGAGATTGTCGCGGATCGAGGCGTGGAAGAGGATCGTTTCCTGCGGCACATAACCGATGGCGTGGCGCCATGCGCGCAGCGGTGCGGCGGCGAATTCATAATCGCCGAGCCGGATCGACCCGGCGCTCGCATCGGCCAAGCCGAGCAGCGCGTGGACCAGCGTCGATTTGCCGGCGCCGGAACGGCCGACGACCGCAACTACGCCGGGGATCGGCAGCGTCAGGTTGATCTGGTCAAGCACGGTACGTTCGCCGAGCCTGACCTGCAGGTTGCGCACAGACAGCGCCGTCGGTGGATCGATCTTGAGCGCCGTCGCGGAACTATCCTGCCGTTCCGCCTCGGCCTCTGCCGCCCGTTGCAATTGGTCGATGACCTCGATGGCGTGCAGATTTCCGGTCAGATAATGCATCTGCGCTTGCACTGCAGTCAGGCGCGGAAACAGCCGGCCGAACAGCGCCAGCACAATGACGATATTGCCCGCCGCAACGCCCATGCCTTCGCTTGCCAGCACAAGAATGATGGCTAGCCCGATCAAGCCGGTAAATTCGAGGACGCCGCGGACGGTGCCGGGCGCCGCGCCGGCGAACGTATTGGCCTCTTCGAGTTTCTGCACCAAGGGCGCGATCAGCGTCGATGCCCGATCGTCGATGCCACTCGCCTTGATGAATTTGGCGCCGGCGAATTGCTCGTTCAGCGCCGACTGCAACTCGGCGTCCAGCGGCGCGAGGCTCCGACCGGCCTCATAACCTTTGCGATAGAGCCGCACCATGGCAAGCGCCGCGACGGCCGCACAGACAATAAGGCTGACCGTGACCTGCCAAGCGATCAGCAGCGACAGGATCACATAAATGAGCGCGACGACGAGGCTGCCGACCAGCGACAGCGAGATCGTAAAGGCTCGCCCCAGGCGCTCGCTTTCGGTGACGATGGCGTTCGTCATTTCGCCGGCTTTGCGGTCGGCGATGAAGCTCCACTTCGCCCGCATGAAGGCGTTGAACATTTCGAGCTGGCGGCGGCTTTGATAATGCCGGGCGAGCTTCACGCTCCACCAATTCAGCGCAATGGTGAGAACGGCCTGAACGCCGGCGACCACAAAAATGACGGCGAGGATCGGCAGCGGTTCGGTGGCGCCGATCGAGGCCAGCGCTTTGTTGACAAGCCCGGTCACCAGGCCCTGATTGCTGCCGGCCGCCACCCCGACACGATTCAGCAGCGGCAGCAATAAGATGACGGTGAGCCCCTCGCTCAGGCCGACGAGCGCGGTCCAGCCGACCAGAACCGGAAGGCGCCAGCGCAGCCGCGTCAGCAGATCGTCGAACAGTTTCAGATGCAGATTCATCAGCGGGCGTAGAACAAAATTTGAGCCAGCCGCTTGCGCAGCGTCCACGGCAGGATTTCGCCGGCCGTCGTCAAGGCGCGATTGACCAGCGCGAAGACATGCCGGTCGCGCGACAATCCCGGCTCGTAGAGCGCGCGCTGAACGGCGAAGCGTTGGCACACCCATTCGTGGAGCTCGATGTCGTGGGCATTGCGCTCTTCGATGATGCGAAGGAGCCGTGGCGAAATATTCGGCGCGCGCGGCCGCTCCCTGGTCGGATTCTTGTATTCAGTCTGCAGCCGCCGCATCGGCCAGCCATAGATCCGGCGCAGCAGCAGCGCCAGTTCAGTGATCTGTTCGAGCGGCGCAATCGAAAGAAAGCGCTCCTCGACATTGCGCTTGGCCATCGCAAGATGATGCGCCTCGACCGGCGCACCGGCCACCAGCGCGCCACGCGGACCGGCCGGCGCATCGAGATCGGGACTGCCGCTGATCACCCGCACCTGATAATTGTTGAAGATGATGTCGCCGCCGCTCTCGACATAGTCTTCGAATGTCACCGGCTTGCCGTCCTTCAGATAAGGATCGCCGCCTTGAATACGGAAATAGAAATAAGAGAGCAGCCGCTCGACCGGATGGCGCACCACGGCAATATATTTCGCCGGGCGGCCGAAGATGCGGTCGACGCCCATCGGGACATGGCCGGTGAAATAGCGAATCCGGGCGACGTCGCAATTGCGCAGTATCTGCTCGCATGAGGCATAGGTCAGAAGATCCAGTCCGCCATAAACCTGACCGTCCTTGGATATCGTCTCGAATATCTCTCGAGGTCCGAAGGCATGTTTCACCATGCTGCTGAGCGTCGTGCCGCCGGTCTTGGCGATATGCAGATGGATGAGAAGGTCGGGCGCAGCCGGTCGAACGTCGAGGCTGCCGAACATGCCGACGCTGTCCCTGTCCTTTTCGATCTGCGGGTTCATCGTTTACTCGGCAGAGCCCAGAATTCTCAGACCCAGTCGCGCCCGCTGCCGGCGCGCGCCATTTCCAGGAACGGCGCGGCAAACACGGCGAAGGACTGCGGCGACAAAGCTCTCTCGATGGCGGATATTTCGCCGCGGGTGCGATCGATAACTTGCTCGGAGGCGCCGGCGGCGACGAGCTTCCCCAGCACGGCAGCAATCTCACGCTTGGCTGCAAAGCGCGGACGCGACTGCCAATATTTTACAGCGGTCGGCGCCGCATTGCGCACACAACGCTTGATCTGCGCCACCATTCCATAATTGGTCCAGAGAAAGTCGCGGAAATAGCTTTCGATGTTGCCAAGTGACTGCTCGGCGACGTCAGCCGCGTCGTCTTGCGGAGCAGCCGCCACGATGCGGTCGACCATATCGCGGGTTTCGACGGTGAAACGGCTGCGCAGAAGATGGCCGGGCCAGTCGCGCATCGGATCAGACGACGTCGAAGTACCGATCTGCGAAAAGTAGGTGACCGCCGCCTTGTTGGCGCGCACCTTGCCCAACGTGATCGTGCGCATGGCGTGATAGGTCTCATGCAACATGAGATCGGTGAAATCGATCTCGCTGTCCTCGCCCCACAACGTGGCAAGCGCCTCGGTGCGATAGATCGAATAATAGATCAGAAGCGACAGCCCGCCCTCGCGCAACCGCTCGGTAATCGATGGCGCCGAAGCTCCTCGAGACGGATAGGTCCGCAGACGATTGAGACGTCCGTACACGCCGCCGCCGGGCGCGGCGATCCCGGAATATGCCGAAAACCCGACCGGCTGACCGAGAGCTCCGACATAGTCCGGGCTGGTCTCGAGAAAATCCAGTGCGTCTTCGATGCCGTTGAGCCCAAGAAAATCATCGTTGTCCGCGAGCATGGCATAGGGCGTGCGCACGCGCTTGAGCGCGTCCGCCATCTTCGCGAAATAGCGGCTATAGCCGGTATCGTTTGGATAGCGCACATAATCGATATCGAGATTGGGATAGACCACGCGGCTGTTCTCGATGTGGCGTGCGATGGCTTCATTGACTTGACCGTCGGCGATCAGAATGCGGTATGGCAGCCGCGCCTCATTGGCGTGCCACAGAAACCGCAGCGTGAAGAGGTGCCGTCCCCTCAGCGGCAGCACAATGGTCAAACGCGGCGACACTGCCGATACCGTCACGGGCGAACCGATTTCTGTTCCGGTGCAGCGGAAAACGAAGATCCGGCCGCGCCGCTCACCAGCCACTGCCTCGCCGGCTTCTCCACCAGATTACCTCGCTGGCTCTCTGATCCCGTTTGCACACTCACAGAGAGCGCCCGATGACGCTGCGCCATGCACTGCCCAGATGCCGGCGCACAGCTGAGGCCTGCCAACGTAGATTAAGGGTCGACTCGAGCTGGCGTTTGGAGAAGTCGAAACTCACGCCGAGGGGAGCGAAGAAGCGGACCGCGTCCGGCAGGAGCTTTCCGCGCCGCAGCACGTGGCGATAGGGGATGACTGAGAAGCCATCGCGGACGCCGAGAAATGCCTCCTGCATCGCGTCGCTCCGCCGCGATGCTTTGATTTCGAAATCCCAGGCCGACTCCTCGCGCCGCAGCAAATCGATGAGCGCGTCGCGGCGCCAAAACGCCATTTGCAGCGAGGCCCGGTAAGCGGCGCCCTTCTTGATTGTCCCTATCACCGGCATGTCCGGGCAAGGCTCATCGGCCGCGGGATTCGGCACCAGCCGCATGTAAGCCGCGCCTTTGGCAACCATCGCCTCATGCATGCGCCGAACGAGCGCCGTATCGACAGGGGCGGTGAGGAAAAAATCATCGAGGACCAGCAGCACATATCGGCTCGAAATGCGCTCGAGACCGCGCGCGAGCGTATCCGACCAGGATCGATCGTCACCGACGCACAGTGTGTTGATCCGCTCGTCCGGAAACGTCAAATGATTGCTGATCAGATAGAGTGGATAGGGCAGATCCGGCCAGAATTGGGTTATCAGGCCGAAACATCCCGGCCAGATATCGGCGCAGCCGTCATGCGAGACAACCACCGCCGATACGTCCGCAAGCGGCCCCTGCGCGGCCGGCTCGCCGACGGCGCCCACATCGGCACCAGTTTGTGTCACAGCTTTCGTTTGCAATTTTCCACGCTACCGCAGTCCGGGTGAAATCGTGTCACCCAGACGACAAGTCTCGGCAGAGGCCGCCTGCGGCGGCTTGGAACACGATCCGGAACAGCGAAGCACGCTTTCCGAAAGCGACCGTGTTCGCTCAAAAAATTCCTACGCGGCCGCCACCAGATCGGCGTCCAGCACGACGCGGACTTTGCGGCCGAGCAGATCGAGCAGGATCGCGATCCGCTCGCGATCCGCCATGCCTTCGAACAGGCCGAGACAGGATGAGAACGCGCCATCGAGCACGCGCACCCTTTCCCCCGGGCGAAAACCCGGCCGTGTTTCCAGCTTGATGAATCCGCGCGCGTCCTCGCGGTTCTTCAGCGCGCCGACGACCGCATCCGGCACCGCGGCCGGATCGTCGCCGTTGCAAACCAGCCGCGCCACGCCGATGGTCGAATAGATCGAGCGCCAGCGCTGCGCGTTAAGATCGACAGCAACGAAGAGATAGCGCGGAAACAGCGGCGCGGCCACGATGTCGATCTTGCGTGCATGCCGGCGCCGCTTCAGATAACGCGGAACATAGACGCCGAAACCCTGGCGCATCAGATTAGCCGCCGCCTTAGCCTCGGCATTCGGCTGCGTATGGGCGACGAACCAGCGCGGATCGAGAATAGAATTGCGATCTTGCGTCATGCCGCGCTCTCCGCGTGACGGGTGAGACGAAGGCCGAGCAGCGCCGGCACCAGCACGCGCTCGGCGCCGACCTGGTCCGCAAGTGCAGCGAGGAATTCACGCGTCGCCTGCAGATCGGTGACCAGGATCGCGTCACAACCGCCGGGGACGGCAGTGAGCGATCCCACAACCAGCGTGCCGACGAATTTGTCATTGGCCGATTTGGCGTCGATCACCGCGACGATGGCGATGCCCTGCTCGAGCGCACAGATAGTCGCGATTTCCGCAAGGTCCGAGACTCCGGCCAAAGCAATGCGCTTCCAACCATGAGCGTGCGCCGTCCGCAATATGCCGCCGCAGTCCTCGCGCGCCTGGCGAAAGAACGAGAACGAGTCGGAAAGATATTCGACCGTGAGGCGGGACTTTTCAGCAAAGCCGTGCGGCGTCAGATAGTAGGCATAGCGCCGCGCCGGAGCTTGGCCGATTTTCAGCAGGCCTTTTTTGACGCAGCGCCTAAGATATGCGTTGACTAAGCCGAGCGCGATACCAAGGTCGGAGGCGAGCTTGCGCTGCGATTGGGCGCCGTCACGCTCGACGGACTGTAAAAGCCCGAGAACGATCCTCGCATTTTCCGGCTCATCGTCACGCGCCGCCTGGGGCATCACCCAACCCTCCCCCTCAGCGGCAACGAGTACATCGTTCATCACATGAACGTCAAGCCTGACGTTCAGTCGATGAACATCACTAACGTTATGAAATACCTGGGTGAAAAATCTTTTTTTGGGAGCTCTGGAATTGCTCGCAGGCGTATGTGGCGGGGTTTATACATGTCGTGAGGGATTGGGAAACGCTTCTTGACTGACCTTCCTGGCAATCCGCAGTTCGCGGCACGGCAATTCGGCGAGTTGGTGCCGCGGCTTCTTTATGTGGTGGCGGAAGACTGGGCCTTCCTGTCGCACCGGCTGCCGATGGCGCGCGCGGCGCGCAATGCCGGGTTCGACGTGCACGTCGCCACGCGCGTACAGCACGATGCGGCTGCGATCACCGCCGAGGGATTTACGCTGCATCCGATCCCTTTTGCCCGCGGCAGCGTATCGCCGGTGCCGGCGCTGGTGACGATCGAGGCGCTGCGCCGCGTCAACAGCGAGGTGGCGCCTGACGTGACGCACCATGTCGGCCTGCAATCGTCCGTGCTCGGATTGATGGCGACGCTCGGCCGCCGGATCCCCTGCGTCAATGCCTTCGTCGGGCTTGGCTACGCTTTTACATCCACCAGCGCCAAAGCCCATGTGATCCGCTTCGTGATCGGCGCATTGCTGCGCCGGCTCGTCGATCGTGACGGCAGCATCGCGCTGGTGCAGAACGGCGACGACATGGCGGTTTTGCGGTCACTCGGCGTGCCGGAAAAACGCATTGCGCTGATCTCGGGATCCGGCGTGGATGTCGATCGCTTCACACCGCTTCCTGAGCCGCCGACGCCCGTCACCTTCGGCTTTGTCGGTCGTCTGCTCGACGATAAGGGCATCCGCACGCTGATCAACGCGTTTCACCTGTTGCGCACGCGCGGATCAGATGCGTCATTGTTGATTGCCGGCACGCCGGACCCCGCCAATCCCGCCTCGGTAACGGCGGCGGAAGCGGCCTCCTGGAACAAGGAGCCCGGCATCACCTGGCTCGGCTATGTCAGCAATGTCGCCGGACTGTGGAAGCGCGCGCATATTGCCGTGCTGCCGTCGCGCCGCGAAGGTCTGCCGCTGTCGCTGATGGAAGCGGCCGCCAGCGGCCGCGCCATGATCGCAAGCGACGTGCCCGGCTGCCGCGAGATCGTCATCCACGAGCAGACCGGATTGCTGTTTCCCGTCGACAATGTTGAAGCCTTGGCCACCGCCATGGAGCGTCTTGCCGGCGCGCCGGAGTTGCGGCGCTCTTATGCGGCGGCGGCGCGAAAACTCGCCGTCGATAAATTTGCCGCCGACATTATCGGCCGGCAGACTGTCGCTCTCTATCGGCAGTTGCTCGACGCAGTGAGCTGACGCTCAGCCGACTTGCACCTTTTGGGCATCGGTTGCCACGGGTCTCGGAAAGCCTCTCCGGCCGATGCTCACCCCGTGAACAGAGCGACGACCGGGCTATCCTCGGGAACCGCGGGACCTCCGGTCACGTCGGAAAACGCCCGGACATAGGCGGGGCGCTCGGACAGCCGTGAAAGATACTGTGTGAATACGTCGTCAAGGCATAGACGGTAAGCCCTCGCCCAACGGACGTTTTGCCCGATGACACAATCGGCAGCAGAGAACGTGTCGCCGCAGATATGCCGCGTTGTTGCCAACCGGGCGCGAAGCTGCGGCTCTATCTCATTTGCGAATTTTCCACGGTAGCGTCGCACGGTTATCGGATCGCGATCCGAACGCGGCAGAAGGTGCTCATGAATGCGAATCTGCCACAGGATCATGTCCATCCATGACGCGCCGAAATGCAACATCTGTAGATAATCGGCGCGCTGAGAGGAGAGATGGTCAGGGCACGGCGCGAGACGCTTCTCCGGAAAACTATCAGCCAGGAGTGCAATCATCGCTCCGCTTTCGATCATATGCATGGAGCTCCCGTTCTGCGAGGTAATTTCAAGGACGGGGACGGCGTGGTTTGGGTTCTTACTGAGAAAGCCGGGCCTATACTGGACCGCCTCACGGAGGGCGACTATTTCGACCTCAAAGGCGTCATCAATGAGTTCGTGCAGAAGCCATTTCACGCGTGCACTACGCGTCCCGGGACAATGGTACAGCTTAAATTTCATCGGGAAATTCTCGTCGTATATTCTGTGGTGCTTCCAAGATGCCGTCCGACCATGCGAAGCGACAGTGAGCTGGCTAAGCCCAACTCAACCGTGGAAGTCAGGGGTTACGTCGCGATTTCACAAATTGTGTGGATCGTTACGGCGGTAACACCGGGACAATTCGCAAGTCACGCAATGGCCTCTCGGTGCTCGCGACGCGCAGAGCGCCTGGAGCATGATCCGGAAAAGCATGCCCTTGGACTTGATCCGAGGGTGGAATCCGGTTTTCCGAAAAGATCATGCTCTAACGAAGAAACTAGACCATGATCCGATACAACTTGATCGGATCATGGTCTAGCGGAGGCGCCCTCGCCGGAAAACCTGACGATTCTCAAGTTACGCCGGTAACGCAAAGTCGCCAGTGCCGACACACCATCGTAATGCAGACCGCATTGCCTTCCGTTGTCGGAACGGAGGGTCAAATGGTAAGCAGCAACCTGGTCTCTAAGTCGGCGTCTGCTGACACGAGTCGCGCTCAGAACGTCGAATACGTGCCCGGACATTCGCCGGCGGAGATACAACGATTGATGCTACAGGCGAAGCTGCTGCGGCCCGTTACTGAAAGGCTGTTGCGCTGCGCAGGCGTCGAATCCGGCATGCGTTTGCTTGATGTAGGTTGCGGGGCTGGCGATGTCGCGCTGCTGGCCGCGCAATTGGTCGGCGCGTCCGGAAAGGTCGTTGCGGTGGATCCAAGCCCTGAGGCCATAGCAGTGACCCAAGAGCGAGCGCGACAGGCGGGTCTGCCCAATATTGAAACCAAGGTCGCGGCACTGGATGAGGTGACCGAGTCCGATTTCGATGCCGTAGTGGGCCGGTATGTCCTTGTTCACCAAATCGACCCTGCGGCCTTCCTCAAGAAAGCAGCGAGCCTGCTCCGAACCGACGGCATTGTGGCATTCCACGAACCTAATCTTGTCCACAAGATCACGACTCTGCCGCGGGTGCCGGAAATTGACCTCGCCGGAGATATGATCCGTTCAGTCGTATATAGACATCTAAAAAACTACGATGCTGGATCCCGAATGACTGAGCATTTTTTCAATGCAGGGCTGCCCAGTCCAAAACTGTTTGCCGAGACCATCGTGGATAGTGGCGAAGAGCCGGCGCTTTACACGTGGCTCGCCGCCACGTTGCTGCTTGCTCTGCAGCACATCGAAGGCATGGGGCTGGCAATTGATAAGGTTCCGAGGCTGGAAGATCTCGAACAACAGCTGCGAACTCGCTTGCGCACTGTCCACGGTCAAATGGAAGTCCTGGCACAAATATGCGGCTGGGTTAGACTTTAACTGAAAGTATGGCAGATGCCGGCGCGAGTGTTTTCCACGACGACAGGAAATGCTCCCATGAGCGGACAATGGAAGTATCAAGTACGAGTCTATCTCAATGGGGATCTCGCCGAAGCTGCCCGATTCAACCCGGGCAGCGAAAAACTCGAGCGGCTATCCGACGTACTGGCCAAGCACGGCGCCGAGTTGAGATGTCAGTTCGATCTTTTCGCGGCATATGTAGCAGAGGCTGAGAGGTGCGGAACCGAAAACTATCATCTGTACGAATGGACCAAGGCGACGATCGAAGATCCAGCGAAGAGAGCCAAGCACCTGAAAGTATTCTCGCTTCACGTCAACGACGAAGAAATCTATGCCAAGGACATCGCAGACGCGCTTGAATCCGACCTCATGCCGCTGGTGGACGGCACTCTGATAGAGAAACTGTCAAAGCACGACAGCAATCCAGCAAACACTCTCCAGCCACCGGCGCGTGGTCAGAAATAACGGCGCATATCGCTTCCGACTCGGTGCGCCGCGCCGCCATGACGACTCTAGAGCGAAGTTGTTTTAGATGGAATCAGTTGTCGCTCTAGCATTTTGATCGAGCATGATCTTTTCGGAAAACCGGTATCCACTTTTCCGGATCATGGTCTGGCCTGTAGTGACAATTTAATCATTTAAGCCAGAGCATGATACTGGCAAGCTTGACGAAGCCGCGGAAGGCTTCTGTGGGATTAAATCGGACGGAAGCGGATGCCGGCGGACAGTATCTTGGCGAAGGGAGTGTCCGCCCAATGTCACGTTTTATGATGATTACTCAATAATTTAATATATCTGACCTCTCGTACCCACAAATATGCCCACAACAGGTCGGCTCCGAAACGCTGAACGTTCAGCGGGCCTCGTCCGCTTCAATCTTGAAAGCGGATATTCGTCCAATGTGGGTCTACGTCCGCAATGTGCGAATAAGAGACCGACGGCCCTGCAGCAAAAGCGACCTATTCGATCACCTCGTCGGCAATGCTTGGAAACCGGTTTTCCGAAAAGATCATGCTCTAACGAAGAAACTAGACCATGATCCGATTCAACTTGATCGGATCATGGTCTAGCGGCACGCTCATTGGTAATCCGTTTGCTCATTCACGCCGCGGCTTCGCGTTCGATGAGGGCTCGTTTGCGCTCGACGCCCCAGGCGTAGCCGGACGGCGACCCGTCGCTTCGAACCACGCGGTGGCAGGGGATGGCGACAGCGATGTTGTTGGAAGCGCACGCGCCGGCGACCGCCCGCACGGCCTTCGGCGCGCCGATGGCGCGCGCAATCTCGGCATAGGTCACGGTCTTCCCGGGCGGAATCTCCTTGAGCGCCTGCCAGACACGTTGCTGGAATGCGGTCCCCCGGACATCGAGCGGCAGGTCGAGTCCGATTTTTGGGGCTTCGATAAAGCCGACCACGCGGGCGACAAGTTGTTCGTAATCGGCGTCGCCCCCGATCAAGCGGGCCTTCGGAAAGCGGTCTTGCAGATTTCGCACCAGCGCCTCGGGATCATCGCCCATCAAGATCGCAGCCACACCCTTGACGCTGGACGCCACCAGGATCGCGCCGAGCGAAGACTGGCCCACGGCAAAGCGGATATCCTCGTCGGCACCGCCCGCGCGGTACTTGCTCGGCGTCATTCCCAGCATGTCCGTGGTCTTTTCGTAAAATCGGCCGGCGGAATTGAAACCGGCGTCGTAGATCGTCGCCGTGACGGGCTGGCCCTGAGCCAAACCCTCGCGGACCCGTTCGGCCCGATGGGCATCTATGTAGTCCTTCGGCGTGAGGCCCGTTACGGCCTTGAACATCCGGTGAAAGTAGCTGGGGCTGAGCTCGACCGCTGCGGCGAGCTCGGCCAGCGACAAAGGCTCTTCGCTTTGCTGGATCAAGCGGCAAGCCTTGGCCACCAGGGTGGCGTTCTGCGCCTCCAAAGAGGCGCCGTCCGGGTTGCACCGCTTGCACGGCCGAAAACCGGTCGCCTTGGCCGCGGCCAAAGTATCGTAAAGCGTCACGTTCTTCGGGTTTGCAGTCCTCGAGGGGCAGGACGGCCGGCAATACACGCCCGTGGTCGCTACGGAATACCAGAACTGCCCGTCAGCGGTGCGGTCGCGCGCAGCGACGCGCGCCCAGCGCGGATCAGCTACCGTTGAGACTGCTGTTGTGACTACCTTGGGAACTGCCTTCCTCGCCATTTCCGTGATCTCAGTCATCTCTCAAACCTCGCAGGTCAATTGCCGCGATTATGCCGAGCGAGGCTATGGACAACACTCCGGGTCTTGCTTTCGAATCCAAAGATGGGGTGCCGGTCCCGTTGTGTTAACAACTGTTGGCCGCAACCAGCGACCCGGTTCCCGGCTCATAGCCTCTGTTCATAGCCTCCTGGCGAAACCCGCAAGGTCAGGCGACGCGTGTGATCGTCTCCTCGCCGAGATGGAAAATCTCGCCGGTCGCGAGCCGGAGTTCTATCACGTCTGATCCTAGTCGTTTCATAGAGCCGGCGCTCTCGCCGACGACACGAACGAGCTCGGCGATGACGAGGGCTGTCGCCAAGTTCGGATTTTCTAGCTCGTCCCGATCTTCCTGCGGATCCAAGGCAAAGGTCACCGTCATTCTATCTCTGCATATGGCGCCGCGGTGCCTGGCGCACTCCGATTCTTATCGTCAAATCCGTCTTGTCTGACAGACAAGCTGAATCTGCCGGATGTGACATGCGGCAGAACTTTTTTCGTAACCGCTGCTGCTCGATCGAATGCGTGATCGGCGCGAAAGCTAATTTGAAAGCAAGGGCCGGAGTGTCGAAGCCCCCGGGGAAGGCGATCTTAGGGGCCACATAGAAGAAGGAGTTCTGGTTATGATTGAGCTCATCCCCGACACCACGACCGAGACCCTGCGGTTCGCCTACGGCGACACTGCTCTCGGAATCATCGTGGTCGCCGAAAGCGCTCGCGGTGTTACCGCGCTGTTCATTGGCGATGATCGTGCAAAGTTATCACGCGACCTGAAGCAGGCTTTCCCGAACGCCGAACTGGTTCTCGATCAGGCCGGCTTGGAGCAGACCATTGCCAAGGCCGCCGCGTTGGTCGAGGCTCCTCACCTTGGAACTGACTTGGCGCTTGATCTCCGCGGCTCGCCCGTGGACGTCGCCGTCTGGAAAGCGCTGCAGGCCATTCCGCCAGGCGAGACGCGCACCTACGGCGCCATGGCCAAAACGCTGCCGATCGCGGCGACGGCGCAGGATGTCGGCGCGGCCTGCGCGGCGAACCGCATCGCGGTCGCAGTGCCGTGCCATCGCGTCGTGAAGGCCGACGGCTCGATCTCTGGATACCGCTGGGGCGTGCAGCGCAAACGCCGGCTGATCAACATAGAAGGAGTGGCGTGATGAATCTCGATCTGCGCAAGGCGGACACCCGCGCCGCCACGCCGTCCACCGCGTCAATGACGGTCGAAGCCCGCGTGGACGTCATCGACTGGGTCAAGGTCCACGCCGACCTTGACGCCCAGGGCTGGGCTATTGCGCCGAAACTCCTCACCCACGCGGAGGCGGACTCCATCTCGGGCCTCTATCACCAGGAGCACGGCTTTCGCAGTCACATCATTATGAGCCGGCACGGCTTCGGCCGGGGCGAGTACAAATACTTCAGCTACCCGCTCCCGTCCTTGATCCAGTCGCTGCGGACCGCGGCCTATTCCAGGCTTGCCCCGATCGCCAACCGTTGGTGCGAGCGTATGGGACAGACAGTGCGCTTCCCACTCGACCACGCCGCGTTTCTTGAACGCTGCCACCAGGCGGGCCAGGTCCGTCCGACGCCTTTGCTCCTCGAATACGCACCGGAAGACTACAACTGCCTGCATCGCGACCTATACGGAGAACATGTCTTCCCGATCCAGATCGCGATCCTGCTGGACCAGCCCGGCGAGGACTTCGAAGGCGGCGAGTTCGTGATGACCGAGCAACGCCCGCGAATGCAGACACGTGCCATGGTTCTACCCCTCAAGAAGGGCGATGCGGCCATCTTCGCCGTCAACAGCCGCCCGATGAAAGGTGTGCGTGGCGATTATCAAGTGAAGCTCAATCATGGCGTGAGCAAACTTTACTCAGGCAAGCGTCACACCCTCGGCGTGATCTTCCACGATGCCGCCTGACCTCCTTGGACCGATGCGCGACAAAGCCCGCGGCGGCGTCCGCCACCGCGGATCCGCCAGCCCCGGTGACCAGTTCAGCCGGCGATGTTAGGCTGCGTCCGCTTCAAGGGGGATGGCGTTTGGCTACCCGAACGATCCTGCAGATCGTGGTGTTTCGCTGCGCTTCTTTGGCAGCGGCGATTCTCATTCTCGTCGCCACTTTGCTCGAATGTTCGGCCGCCGAGGATTATCCGACGCGGCCCATCACCATCGTGGTTCCCTTCGCCGCCGGGGGCCCGACCGACACCCTTGCAAGACTTATCGCCGGCCCGATGGGACGGACACTCGGAGTCAATGTCCTCGTTGAAGACATCACCGGCGCCGCGGGCAGTGTCGGCGTCGGCCGCGTCGCGCACGCAACGCCTGACGGCTACACGATCAGCCTCGGGCACTGGAGCACGCATGTCGTCAACGGCGCGATCTACAAACTGCCCTATGATCTGCTCCGCGATTTTGCACCAATCTCGCTGCTTCCGAGCAATCCGATGCTGATCGTCAGCCGCACGACTGTGCCGGCGACAAATCTCAAGGAGCTGATCGCCTGGATCAAATCGAAGGACACCGTCAATGCCGGAACGGCGGGCGTCGGCTCCGGCTCCCACATTGCCGGGGTCTACTTCGCCAAGCTGAGCGACACCCGCCTGCAGTTCGTTCCGTATCGCGGCACCGGGCCGGCGCTCCTCGATATGATTGGTGGACGTATCGACGTGATCGTCGACCAAGCGTCGAACTCCGCACAACAGGTGCGAGACGGCAAGATTCGCGCTTATGCCGTCACCGCCAAGACCCGCCTCGCCGCCTTCCCGGATATTCCGACGGTCGATGAAGCCGGAATGCCGGGATTTTACATCAACATTTGGCACGGCATCTGGGCTCCGGCGGGCACGCCCGAAGCCATCATCGCGAAACTCGACCGCGCGGTGGTCGCGGCTTTAGCCGATGCCGACGTCCGCGAGCGGCTGTCCGCTCTCGGCTTGCAAATTCCCGCGGCGGATCAGCAGACACCGGCTGCGCTTGGCGCATTGCAGCGCGCCGAAATCGAGAAGTGGTGGCCCATCATCAAAGCCGCACATATCGAGGCGGAATAGCGTCACCTGAAATTTGACCGCTGCGCGTTCAGACACCGTTGACGCGGGCGTCTTACCTCGCGCGGCGCGAATCTCTGGATGTCGGCGTGGCCTTGACGTTCAAGCGGCTCTTCACGTGATCGATGAAGGCGCGCAGCTTCGGCATCATTTGGTGGCGGCTGGGATAATAGAGAAACACGCCCGGCACCATCGGCGCAAATGACTCGAGGACGCGTACCAGTTTTCCCGCCGTCACCGCGTCGGCGGCGACCGGCCCAGGCACTTGCGCAAGACCCACGCCTTCGACGGCTGCGCCAAGCAAGGTCGGGAAATCGTTGGCGATGAAAGGTCCTGAGACAATGGCCTCGATGGCCTTGTTGCCATTGAGAAAGGACCAGGGCGCGATCGACCCGTTCGAGCGCCGCATGCGCAGGCAGGCGTGCTGACGCAAATCGTCGATGCATTCCGGCCGCTTTCGTCGACGCAGATAATCGGGGCTGCCAACGACGACGAAAGGGAACGGCGGCGTCAGCCGCACCGCGACCATGTCCGCGGCGATGAACTGGCCGAGGCGGATGCCGGCATCAAATCCTTCAGCCGCGATATCGACCAGATCCCTGCTCGCGGCGATCTCCACCTCGACCTCCGGATTGGCCTGGCAGAACGATGCGATCAGCGGCTCCAACAGGATCGGCACCACCGCACGCGGCACCGTAAGGCGCAACAATCCGGCCGGCCGTTGTCCGAGGTCACGCGCGACCTCGCTGGCAGCGACCAGTTCCGCGAAAGCGGGCTTGGCGCGCGACAGGAATCGCTCACCGGCCTCGGTCAGGCCCACACTGCGCGTCGTGCGGATGAAGAGCGCGGCGCCGATGCGCGCCTCGAGCGCGCGTATCGCCTGGCTCATCGCCGACGGCGTCACGCCGAGTCCCGCGGCCGCCCGGCGGAAACTCCTGTGCTGGGCGACGCTCAGAAACGCCTCGACGCCGTCGAGCGCGCCCTGCCGGACTGTGAAATTCTGCTTCATAGCCCGTCGACATTATCGCGAATAGTCGGCCGCTGAAAGCAGTCGTATATCCGGCCGGTGACCTGAAAATCCCGAGAGCCGCAAATCAGCGGTCACGCCGATGTCGAAACCAAAACCGCATCCCAGATCCGGGCGATCACCCGAGTTTCAAGGAAGCTGGCAATGACTGATGTTCTTGATGGCGTGCGCGACCATTATCGCGCGACCGGTCTCGCCGACCGACTGAAGACCGCGCTCAAAGCACTTGGGCCGGACGATCAACGGCTCAAGCCGGAGCAATTGGCTGCGCTGGACCAATTTCACACCCGCGGGCTCGCCGCGACCGCGGAACTGGCAAAGACGGCCGCAATCGCCGCGGACATGTCGGTTCTCGACGTCGGCTCGGGCGTCGGCGGCCCGGCGCGCTTCCTGGCCGCGACCTATGGCTGCCAGGTGACGGGCGTCGACCTCAGCGAGGAATTCACCGATGCCGCGCGCTATCTGACCGAGCGCACGGGACAGCGCGGACGCGTGTCGTTCCAAACCGGAAGCGCGCTCGAGCTTCCGTTTGACGACGGCAGTTTCAACGTCGTGTTGCTGCAGCATGTGGCGATGAACATCGCCGACCGCGCCCGGCTCTACCGCGAGATCAGGCGCGTGCTCAAGCCGAGCGGCAAGTTTGCGACCTTCGACGTGGTGCTTAACAGCGCCGAGCCGCGCGATCCGCCGCACTATCCGGTTCCACACTATCCGCTACCCTGGGCGCGAACCCCGGCAACGAGCTTTCTTCTCACCGCCGCCGCAACGCGCGAGGCGATCGAACCGGCCGGTTTCCGCACGCTGACATGGCAGGACGGCACCGAGGCCGCCAAGGCCTGGTTCGCCCAGCTGCGCGCATCGGGCCCGCCGCCTTCGCCAAATCTCGGCGCGGTGATGGGGCCGGACATGCCACAGCTTGCCGCCAATTTGGGACGCAATCTGATGGAAGGCCGGCTCGGCATCCTGACCGCGGTGTTCGCGGCCGTGTGAACTTAAACCTGACAGGAGGCTCTCATGTCGCCGGCAACCATCTTCTGGATCCATCTCGTTCTCGGTTATGTCCCGTGGCTGCTCTTCTTGAGCGCGTATGTCTGGCCCAGGCTCAATTCGACGGACCCGTTCGAAGCGCACCGCGCGATCGCTACGCTCCACAGCTTCCGCTTCTTCGGACTGGTTTTCCTTGTTCCTGGCGTCGTCAGCCCCGATTTGCCGGCTAGCTTTGCCGCCTTCGCCGCCTACGGTGACTTCGCGACCGGGGTGCTGGCCATGCTGGCGCTCCTGACCGCGAGACTGCGTCCGCTGTTCTGGCTGTTGGTCGTCGCCTTCAATGTCGTAGGGGCGGCCGACATCCTCATCGACTATTACCACGGCAACCAGATCGGCCTTGCCGCGCGGGCCGGCGAGTTGGGCGCCACATATGCGATCCCGATCATCTATGTGCCGCTACTGATGATCACGCACGTCGTCGCGTTCTACTTGCTGCTGCGCCCTCAGTTCCAGGACGCGCGGGTCCTCGCCGCCTAAACGGTCAGATTGAACACAGAAGAGAGACCGCCGCGCGGCGGTCTCTCCACGTCGACTTGCAGCCGATTACGGAGTTTTCGCTGCCGCCTTTCGAACGCTGGAGCGTTCGTGTTCCTCTAATCTCTTGAGCGCGAGCCGGGCGATTGCCGCCGGCGCCTGATCGGGAATAGCGAACACGCTGCTGGCATTTATTTCACAGAGGACATAGGTGTCCTCGCCCGCTGCGGTGCGCGGGCCATAAAGAAAATCGGCATCCCAGATGATCGGCAGCGAGCCGACCTCGATCCCGAGCGTTTGCATCATCTGCGGCGTCCACACGTTTTCCATTTTCACGCGAAGCGCTTGGAAAGGTACGACATCCGGCCCGTGCATGATGCGTGGGCCCGGCTGCGCCTCAGGCGAACCCGGCCCCTCGGGTGGCGGCGCGATCAGTGCCTTGATCAGTTGATGGCCGAAGCCCACCACTTTATCGGCGCCCATGTAGCAGCGGATCATGCCTTCGGGCAGGCGCGGCTGAAACGGCTGATCGACGATGCAGCCGCCCCACGCGAAGTAGGTCTCGCACCGCGCCATGAATTCGTGGAGCGGCACTTGTTTCGGCATGCTGCCACGCTGCGCTTCGAGCACCGAGACGACATCGGTTTGCTCGCCCCCTTCGACCTTCCAAACACCTTGGCCCGCATTGCCACGATTTTGTTTGAGGACGCGCGGCCCGCTCGATCGAAGGCTTGCCGGGAAGGCTTCGCGGAATTCAACCGCCGTACGATAAAGATACGTGTCGGTGCCCCAGCCGAGATGTTTGGTACGGTGCAGGACTTCCTTGGTGGCCATTTTGAGGATGACGTCGGGATGTGCGCTGACCCAGGGACCCTTTGCGGCAACGTCACGCAGCAACGCGTCCAGCTTTTCCCGCGTCCGGCCGTCGTCGAGCGGATTGACCCAGACGAGCACGCCATCGACGGTCATCAGCTGGGCGCCCACTTCATCGGCGAAATCGTCGTTGTAGACCGCCGGCTCGGCATGAATGCCGAGCGCCCGAAGCTCCTCAAAGATACGGTGGTAGCGATTATTCTCGGACGTCGCCGCGGTGCGCGTGGCGCGATCGCCGCGCCAAAGGATTGCCACTCTGTGCGTTGCCATGTCGGACATGTTCAGATCCGCGTGGAATGACCAGGCCCAAGCCGGCCAAAAGCAACAACACCAGGATGATCTTGCGGAACGCAGCGTCATCGAGCTTGCCGTAAAGCTTGAAGCCGGCCCACAGTCCCGCGATCATCGCCGGAAGACCGAGCCCATAGAGGCGCAGCACATCCTCGGTAATGGCGCCGGCGATCGCCAGCGATACGACATTGGCGACGATGGCCGCGAGCAAGACGGGCTGGAAGACGGCGCGCTGGAAATCTTTGGTCCAGCCGCGCAACTGGCACCAGATGGTAATGATGAAGCCCGGCAGGCCGGTCATGCCGGCGACAATTCCGTTCACGAAACCGATGCCGGTGTCGACTGGCGCGTTGCTTGGCACCGGTTTGAGCTTCGGCTGCACCAGACCGTAAGCGCCGTAAATGATCAACAGCACGCCGACGCCGCTGCGCAGGTAAACCGGGTTGATGTAGGTCAACAGCAGTGTTCCGACCGGAACGCCGAGAATGCCGCCGCCGATGAAGGGAGCAACGGTCTTCCAGGCCAAGACGTGCCGAAGCTTCCAGACTCCGTAGCCCTGCGTCAGCAGGCCATAGCCGACGATGAGCGCTGTTGTCTGCACGGGCGTTAGAATGTGGAGCCATATGCCCGAGACCACAAAGCCCATCGCGAAACCGGCAAGACCGGACGCAAATCCGCCGATGAAGGCGGCAATCAGAAAAAGTGCGAGAACGATGCCATCCATGACGTCTGTCTCCCCGTAGGAAGTGAACGGCGCTTGGATGGAAGTCCATCTTATGGGGCGACCGCGGAGGCCCCATTGATTGCGATGTGCGCGGTTATTTGATCATGACCCAGGCCGGTTGCAGGATGGGATAGGCGATGAGACCAACCACCGCAGTGGCGGCGATCAGCAGTGGATTGCTGACTTTCCAGCGGAACAGGATCGCCAGCGACACGATGCCGATCAGGGCCGTGAGCCAATCGCCGATCGCGATTCGTCCGAGCAGTATGCAGGCGCCAAGAATGGTGCCGATGGCCGCTCCATAGGCACCCTTAACGAAACCCTTTACGTTGGGATTGGCGCCGTGGCGCGCGAGGAGCGGCGCCGCGACGAGAATGAAGATGAACGACGGAAAGAAGATGCCGATGGTCGAGACGACCGAGCCCCAGAATCCCGCGACCAGGTAGCCGACGAAAGTCGCGGTGATCACCACCGGTCCGGGGCTGATCATGCCGACCGCAACCGCAATGAGGAACTGCCGTTCGTCCAGCCAGCCATATTGCTGAACGAGCCCCTGCTGGAGAAATGGCACGATCACCAGGCCGCTGCCAAAGGTGAGCGATCCCGCCTTGAGAAAGAACAACAGAAGCTTGCCCAAGATCGAGCTTGACGCCACGGGTGCCAACGCGGCCGGCACAACGGCAACGCTCAGCGCCTTGGGCGTCCGGCGCAGAAGATTACCGTAATAAAGAATTCCAATGATGCCCGCGCCGATGAACAAGAGCGCCACTTCAGCCTGGAGGATGACGGTCACGGCGAGGCACACAAGGGCGATCGCCCATTGCAGCCAATCTTCCATGCCGAGCTTGGCGAGGCGGTAACAGGAATGAAGGATGAGCGCGATGACGGCCGGGCTGACACCGTAGAAGATGGCGGTGACCGGCTTGAGGTCGCCCAGATAGACGTAAAGCGCACCGAGCGCGGCGACGATGACGAAGTTGGGGAAGATGAAGGCCCAGCCGCCAAGCCACGCGCCCCAAAACCCGCCGCGCAGATAGGCAACGTAAATGCCAACCTGAATCGCCAAGGGACCCGGCAACGATTGGCAGATCGCGATGGCTTCACGCATCTGCTCTTTGGTGAGCCAGCCGCGCTCACCCACCAGCTCGCGCTCCATCTGGCCGACGAGGGCGACAGGGCCGCCAAAGCCGAGCAAGCCGAGCCGCAGAAAATAAGCTGCCAGCTCGCGAAACGATGTGCGTTTTTCGGCGGGACGCATCACACTTCTCCGCTCTTTCATTCCCGTTTGCCTCTCACCCGTGCATTGGCTCAGGCGGCGTTCGCCGCCTTCGCTGGCCAGTTGTGTGTTTCGGCTTGCAGTGAACGGCACCAGGCGAACAGCGCGTCGTACATCACCATGCCGTGCGCAAGCATCTCGTGGTCGTCGGGAAAATTGGCGGACAGGCCGAGCGAAATCGCAAACAGGCCGCCGCATTGCGGAGCAAGATCGTGGCGCGAAGTGTCCGCGCCGCGCACGATCAGAGCCAGGCGATCGAGCGCGGAATCCTCAAGGCCAAATTTGCGCAGGATGGTGTCGAACGAGCAGCGCTCGCCTTCGTGGCTATATTCCACGCCATCGATATCGAAGGGAATCGCGCCGGTTCGTTCCGCGGCTGCCGGAACTTCCGCGGTCGGCACGTAGAGGAACATCGCATTTGGATCGATGAAGCGGCGGATCAGCCAGGGGCACGCGATGCGATCGATCTTCGGATGCTCGCGCGTTACCCATTTGTCGGTAGGGGCCGCTGTTTTCCGGCGTGTCGGGAAACCCCGCTCGCGCCAGCCATCGCCGCCTTCCGAGAGATAAGCGGCTTGCACGCCTGCGCTTATGAGCGTGGCGGCAACGCCTTGGCTGACTTCCCGGCCGTGCGCGCAATAGAAGACGACGCGCCGGTCCGAGGGCAACGCGATTGCCCACCTCGTCAGAGATTCAGGATCTTCGCGGACCGCACCGGCGATGAGCCAGTCGGCAGCCTGGAAGGCTTCCGCGGGCCGAACGTCCACCACCAAAGGCGACGCCGCTGTACCGCGCAACGAATGGAGTTCTTCGGGTGAAAGTGAGGGGACCTTTCCGTCCATACGCACCTCCTCGACGAATCGAGAGCTGCGCAGAGCTTGGACGGAAGACGTCTGAAGGGGAGCCTGCTTTTTCCCCTGCCGCAAAGAATAAGACCGTTGTCCCGGATCCGCAAGAGGCGCGCCGAATTGTCGGATCACATCTTATAAGCGGTGACGTTTGCTGCGGTGCGTCGCGCGCAGCAAGGAATTTGCACGACGTCAAAAATCTCGATCGCGTCTCAACTCTGTTGAATCCGGAACCGGCTTTGGCAAGCCTGCACGCTCACGCAGCGCCATCCCGCCGAGCACACCGACGCCGAACACATAGAGCCAGCCATTGGTGAAATCGAACAAGTGCGAATGCGCCGTCGAGGAAACAACGTTCTCGACTACGACGACAGGTCCAAGCCAGGACGCCAAGCCTTGATTGGAAGAGCCTTCTTGATTGGAAGACCCTTGGCCGCGAAACAAAAGAAAATGCGCGATCCACATCGCCCACAGCACAAGCGCGCCGACTGCGCCAACCTGGATCGCGACAGCAAAAGTCTGATTATGCGGATTGTCGGCGACGACCGCGTCGGCGCCGCTGCGGCCGGCCGTAACTTTGCGGAATTGCTCGGCGATCGTCCCGGTGCCGTGGCCGAACAGCGGCGCCGCTCCGACGATTTCGATCGACTCCTTGAAGAACGCCATATGCAGGCCGAGCGAGGTGATGTCCTTGCTGGTCTGATATTGTTGGAACTCACCCAAGGACTCATGCACACGCGCGCGCAGGCTCGGCGACAGGGTCCACAGCACGCCGGCGAGCACGAGCGCTGCAAGGCACGCCGCAAACACGCCCCGCCAGCGCATCAGGCGCCAGCCGAACAACAGGATAAGGACAGGCGCTGCGACGAGCGCAATACGGCTCACCATCGCAAACGCGAAATTGGCAATGAACAGCGCGGCGACGGCGAGAAATCCGAGCGCGGCAGCCGGTTTCTTTTTGCCGCAATGCGCCGCATAGCCGAGCGCGCCAAAGGCGCAGACGAGGAAGGCCGAGCCTTGATATATGTCGTCATGCGCCGGAACGCCGTCGACATGGCCGCGCCATGTTAGTCCCGGTGTCAAAATCAGGACGTAAGATAATATCAGCACGGCGGTCTCGGACACGAGAAAGCCGCACGCCACCCAAATACCGTTGTCCGAGCGCCGGAATTGCGCGAGCAGAAGCGGAATGAGCAGGAGCCGATTGAAACTGTCCAACCCACGATAACGCGCGATCCAGTCGACATCCGCCCACAACATGCCAATCAGGCCAAGAAACCACAGCAAGACCGGGAGGCCGCCCGCGGGGGTTGCGAGCTCACGCTTGATCGCCGTCGCATCCGATGTCGGCAGCACGGCGAGAAGCCAGGCGAAAATGAAAATGCTCGTTGCAGACGTCGACCAGGGCAAGGCCAGCGCGACGCCGACGGCGAGCCAATCGGCAAGGCGGTTGCCGGATCGCCGCAGAAACGCAGCGTCGAAGCGGGCGAGGGCAGGAACCGGCATCATCCGCCAAGCCTTACGCATTTTCCGCAGCCCCGATCAACATCACAAATGCATCCCCGGGAAATCGGCTTCGCCGGATTTCTATGCTAGAGGCTCGGCCGGGGGTTTAGCCACAGCGGTTTCACGATGTTTTTTACGTTAGACGATGCAATCACGACTCCGGCGGCCATCATCCTCGCGGCGATGTTCGTCTGCGTCGTGCTGATCATCGTCTTGCGGCCGCTGTTCAAGCGCTACGCGCTGGCCCGCCCCAATGCACGCTCCTCGCACACGGTGCCGACGCGCCAAGGCGGCGGCATCGCCGTCATCGGCGCGACCATGATTGTCTCCGTGGGCATGCTGTACTCGGCGTCAGCCGAGACGGGCACGATACCGCTTGCCGTTGTGTTCTCCGCGGTTATCCTGATCGCGATCGTCGGCATTATTGCCGACATTCACCCGAATTACGTCGTGCCGCGGTTCCTGCTGCAGGCCATCGCGGTACTCCTGGTGATTTTCGCGCTGCCGGACGAATTACGCGTCGCGCCGTTCTTGCCGTGGTGGATCGAGCGCGCCCTCCTTGTCTTGGGCACCTTATGGTTCGTCAATCTCGTGAATTTCATGGATGGGCTCGACTGGATGACGGTGGCCGAAGTCGTACCGGTCAGCGCCGGGCTCGCTGCAATTGGGCTCAGCGAGGCGCTGCCGCCATGGACCATTGTCGTCAGTCTCGCGCTGTGCGGCGCGACGATCGGCTTTGCCTTTTTCAACCGCCCGGTGGCCAGGCTTTTTCTCGGCGATGTCGGCAGCCTGCCGATCGGGCTCATCCTCGCTTGGCTTCTCATTCTCGTTGCCGGAAAGGGCGACTGGATCGCCGCGCTTCTGTTGCCCCTCTACTACCTCGCAGATTCCACGATCACGCTGTTGCGCCGCATCATGAACGGCGAAAAGGTCTGGCAGGCGCATCGCTCGCATTTCTATCAGCGCGCCACCGATCACGGCCTGACCGTCATCCAAATCGTCAGACGCGTCTTTCTGATCAATCTTCTGCTGGCGGCGCTGGCGGTCGCCACCGTGGTGCGGCCGAGCCGCGAGCTCGATGTCGGCGCGCTGATCGCGGGGGCCGCTCTGGTGGCTTGGCTCCTGGCGAGCTTCGTGCGTGGGCGCAGGCCATAGGGCGCCCCAACCAGCCCGTTATCGACCGCCAACCTAGCGTCGTGGTCTATTGGCGGCTTCTGTTTAGAAGCCTACTCTCAGGGTGCATCTGTCATCGGACTGCAACAGTATCGTGCGCCTGCTTTTGATGCATCATGTCATCTATCCTGGCATCACTGGATTGCTGCATTCAGCTGTGGGAGGCGGAGCAATGCGCAAATGGTCTCAGTCTTTTGGGCCCTGGTTTCTGGCCGCCGTTTTCGGCACGCTGACGGCGCTGCTGCCGCATAGCGAGGCGCAGGCGGCCGACGTCATTTGCTACAACTGCCCGCCGCAATGGGCCGACTTCGCCACCATGCTCAAGGAGATCAAAGCCGATCTCGGCTATGACATCCCCTTCGACAACAAAAATTCCGGCCAGGCGATGTCGCAGGTCATCGCCGAGAAAGCGAACCCGGTCGCCGACGTCGTCTATTGGGGCGTCAATTTCGGCATGAAGGCCAAGGCCGCAGGCGATTTGATCGAGCCGTATAAGCCGAAGCTCTCCGAACAGGTGCCGGCCGGCTTGAAAGACCCCGACGGCTACTGGACCACCATTCACTCCGGCACGCTCGGCCTCTTCGTCAACAAAGATGCGCTCGGCGGCGCGCCGGTGCCGGCGTGTTGGAAGGATTTGTTGAAACCGCAATACAAAGGCATGGTCGGCTATCTCGATCCGTCCTCGGCCGCGGTCGGCTATGTCGGCGCGGTGGCGGTGAACACCGCGCTCGGCGGCAGCGATACCGACATGACGCCCGCGGTCGACTTCTTCAAGGAGTTGCACAAAAACCAGCCGATCGTGCCGAAGCAGACGTCTTATGCGCGCGTTGTCTCGGGCGAAATCCCGATCCTGTTCGATTATGACTTCAATGCCTATCGTGCCAAATACGGCGAGAACGGCCACTTCGAATTCGTGATTCCCTGCGAAGGTACCGTCGTCTTCCCCTATGTGACGTCGCTTGTGAAAAACGCGCCCGACAAGGAAAAAGCGCAAAAGGTGCTGGACTACTTCCTGTCCGACAAAGGCCAGGCACTGTGGGCCAACGCCTATTTACGCCCGGCACGGCCGGTCGAATTGCCGGCGGCCGTCAAAGCCAAATTCTTGCCGGACTCAGAATATGCGCGCGCCAAGAGCGTGGACTGGGCCAAGATGGAGTCGCTGCAGAACGGCTTCACCGAGCGCTACCTCGCCGAAGCGCATTGAGGCTGTAGGGTGGGCAAAGTCGTCTGCTCTGAGGGACCGCGTGGGCACCGCGGTCGCACGATTTTGCCCACGCGGCTTGGCTGCGCGCCGTGGTGCCCACCCTACGGCAAACAAATTTCATGAGCAAAAAAACGTTCATCGTTCTTTGCTTCGTGCCGCTTGCCATCCTGGTCGCGGCCTTCTTCGTGCTGCCGATGGCAAAGCTCGTCGTTGTCGGCGCCAGTGGCAACAAGGGCCTCGCCGCCTATGCGGCGATCTTGCTCGATCCGCGCTATCGTTCGACCCTGATCAACACCGTATTGCTGGCGGCCGCGACCACCGCCGCCACGCTCGTGATCGCGACCATCAGCGGCATCTTTCTGCAGCGGCATCACTTCCCCGGACGCTCGCTCCTGATCGCCATGCTGACCTTCCCGCTGGCCTTCCCCGGCGTCGTGGTCGGCTTCATGATCATTTTGCTCGCCGGCCGTCAGGGCTTGATCGGGCAAGTGACGCAGACGCTGTTCAACGACAGGCAGGTCTTCGCCTATTCGCTGCAAGGCTTGTTTCTCGGCTATCTCTATTTCTCGATCCCGCGCGTCATTCTCACCATCATGGCCGCGGTAGAGAAACTCGATCCGAGCCTCGAAGAAGCCGCCCGCGCACTCGGCGCCAACCCCTGGCGCGTCATTCGCGATGTCGTCTTGCCGGCGCTGATGCCTGCCTTCATCGCCTCGGGCGCCATCGCCTTCGCCACCGCCATGGGCGCGTTCGGCACCGCGTTTACGCTTGCGACCGACGTCGATGTGCTGCCGATGCTGATCTATACCGAGTTCACGCTGTCGGCGAATTTCGCCACATCGGCAGCGCTGTCCGTCGGCCTCGGTCTTGTGACTTGGGCCATTCTCGCGCTCGCCCGTACCTTTGGCGGCAATACCGTGGCAGCGGCCGGATGAAGACGACGCGCGATCGCCTGCTCTTTGCCGCGCAACTTATCTTCACGCTGCTGGTCGCAGCTTTTCTGATCGTGCCGGCGGTGCTGTCAATGACGGCGGGCGTCACCGCCAATTATTTCCTCGGCATCAAATCCGGGCTGACGCTGCAATGGGTCGCACAGGTCTGGGAGCTCTATTACGACACCATCTTCCGCTCTTTCCTCATCGCCTTCTCGGCACTGGCGGTGACGCTCGTCGTCGGCGTCCCCGCCGCCTATGCGCTGCATCTGCGCAATGACCGGCTGTCGCGCGCGGTCGAAGAGATCATCACGCTGCCGCTCGCGATCCCAGGCCTTGCCATCGCGCTCGCACTCCTCCTCACCTATGGCGGCTTCACCGACTTCCGCCGCTCGTGGCTGTTCATCCTGGTCGGTCACGTCATCTTTACCCTGCCCTTCATGGTGCGTTCGGTGATGGCGGTCTTCGCCGCGATCGACGTGAAAACGCTCGACGAAGGCGCCGCTTCGCTCGGCGCCTCGCCGTGGCGGCGTTTTCTTGACGTCATCGTACCCAATGCACGGCCCGGCATTCTCGCCGGATCGCTCATGGTGGTGACGCTATCGCTCGGCGAGTTCAACCTGACCTGGATGCTGCATACGCCCTTGACCAAGACGTTGCCGGTCGGGCTCGCCGACAGCTACGCCTCGATGCGCCTTGAAGTGGCCTCGGCCTATACGCTGGTCTTTTTTGTGATGATCATTCCACTATTGACGGCGATGCAGCTCTTTGCCGGCATGCGCGCCAACGCGATGGGGACACGCTGATGAACGATCAGCAGGCCAACAGTCATGGCGTCGCGCTCAGCATCGAAGGCTGTGGCAAGACCTTCGCCGACGGCACGCGCGCCCTCGAATCGGTGACGCTTCACGTGGCGCGCGGCGAGACGCTGGTGCTGCTTGGTCCGTCGGGCTGCGGCAAGACCACGCTCCTGCGCATCATCGCCGGCCTCGAAACACCCGATGAAGGCGGCCGGCTTCTGTTCAACGCCACGGACGTGACGCGCGTGCCGATCGAAAAGCGCAATGTCGGCATGGTGTTTCAGTCCTATGCGCTGTTTCCCAACATGAATGTCAGCGACAATATCGGCTATGGCCTGAAAATCCGCGGCGTCGCCGAGAAGGAACGCAAAGCGCGCATCGCCGAGCTCGTGGCGCTGACCGGCATCGGAGGGCTCGAACATCGCCGCGTCGATCAGCTCTCCGGCGGCCAGCGTCAGCGTGTAGCGCTCGCCCGCGCCGTCGCTGCCCGCCCAAGCGTGCTCTTGCTCGACGAGCCGCTCACCGCGCTCGATGCGGCTTTGCGCGAACGGCTGCGCGGCGAATTGAACCGGCTCCTGCGCACGCTCGGCATCACCGCGATCTATGTCACCCACGATCAGGCCGAAGCCATGGCGCTTGGCGATCGCATCGTCGTCATGCGCAAAGGCGCGATCGCACAGATCGGCACGCCGCGTGAAATCTATTTCGCACCCGCCAATCGTTTCGTCGCCGAATTCGTCGGCGCCGCCAACATCGTCGAGGCGGCGTGCGATGGCGCGGCGCTGGCGCTCCCGGGCGGCAAGCTGCCGCTCGCGAAAGACGCCATCAACGGTCACGCTAACGGTACGGTGTTCGCCATGATCCGCCCGGAATCGATCCGGGTCATCGCGGCCGACGGAGCGGCGCTCGCCGGACGGGTGGACAGCGTCAGCTTCGTCGGCGACCGCCAGCGCGCCTCGATCGGCGGCGTCGCCGCCAAAGCCATCACCGTCGACGTGCCGAACTCGGTTGCCATCAAAGCCGGCGATCGCGTCGGCCTCGCCATCGACCCGGCCGCGATCCGACTCCTGCCCGGAGATATGTAGTGCCTGCGTCACCGCTCCTGATCGCGCAGATTTCCGATCTGCACATCAAACAGCCGGGCGAGCTCGCCTATCGGCGCGTCGATACCGCAGCGGCGCTCAACCGCTGCATCGAAACCCTGAACCGCTTCACGCCGCGACCAAATCTGGTCGTTATCTCAGGCGACCTCGTCGATACGCCGCTCGCCGCCGAATACGATCATCTGAAAGAGCTTTTGGCTCCCCTCGAAATTCAATTCGCGGCCGTTCCCGGCAATCACGACAGCCGCGAGCTGATGCGAGCAGCGCTGCCCGGCCTCGGCTATGCGCAAAGGAGCGGCGCGCTCAATTCGGTGCGCAAGGTCGGCGACGCCGACATTGTGCTCCTTGATTCCAGCGTACCCGGCGCGGCGCATGGCGAGCTCGACGCCGAAACGCTCACGTGGCTCGACGCGGTCCTCACCGCATCAAGCACGCGACCTGGGCTGGTCTTTCTGCATCATCCGCCGTTCATGACCGGCATCACGCATATGGACGTCCAGAATCTGCGCAATGCCGCCGACCTTGCCACGCTCATCCGCAAACATCCGCGCGTGCGGCTGGTCGCCGCCGGCCACGTCCATCGCGCCACGCTGACGACTTTCGCCGGCGCCGCTGCAACGATTTGCCCCGCGCCCAATCATGCCGTCGCACTCGATCTCGACGCGCACCTGCCACCGTCATTCAACATCGAGCCGCCGGCTTTCCACCTGCACACATGGTCTCACGGCGACGATTTCGGCTCGGTCGTAACGCACACAGTGCCGATCGGCGGCTTCGACGGCCCCTATCCATTCCACGGCAATGACGGGAATTTGCTTTAGGCCCCGGATGCGGGCATATGTCTGCCGAGTGCCCGATCTGGACCTTAGTCGCTCTCGCGACGCTAACGTGTAGCAAAGATTCCTCGGTCCAAAGCGAGACTGTACGCTTCTTGACTGAAGCCTGGGTGCCGCTGCTGCATTTCCTTGTAGATCTCTTCGAGCGACCTGCCTGTCCAGTGCTTCTCCCCAAAATAACCTTCATCGGCAAAAAGCGCATTTGCCTTGCGTTCCAGCATTTCAATCTGGGTTTGGCTCAGGTCCGGCAAGACTTCTTGCAAGGATACTCTCTCTTCTTTGTAGATAAATCGTCTGCGATTGTAATCGCCGATCAGGTAAGCCGCGTCAGCAGGCGACCCGGCCCGGGCGCGCTCAGTGACTTTCTGGCGCTCGCTGGCAATGCTGCCCTCCTCACTCATTCAACCACCTCATCAACGCCTGCATTATAACTGCGCTGCCGAATCATTCCGGCTTGCGACCCGACATTTTCACGATCGCCGAGTACTTCGCTTCCTCGCTGGCGATGTCAGCAGCGTAAGCTTCAGGCGTGCTCGGCAGCGGCTCGGCGCCGTCGACACTCAACCGGCTCTTGATGTCATCTTCAGCCAAAGCCGCATTTAACGCCGCATTCAGCTTGGCCACGATCGCCGGCGGTGTGCCGCCCGGCGCGAGAAGGCCATAGTGCAATTCCGCCGCATAGCCCGGCAGTCCGTCTTCCGCGACCGTCGGCAGATCGGGAAATGATGGTGAGCGCGTCGTGCCGGTCAGGGCAAGCGCGCGCAGGTTCCCGGCTTTCACAAAACCGACTGCGCTCGTGATCGGGCAAAACATCAGCGGCACCTGACCGCCGATCAGATCGGTGAGCGCCGGCGCAACGCCTTTATACGGCACCGGATTGATGGTGACGCCGGCCATAGTGGCGAACAGCATGGCGGCAAGATGGGTCGAGGTGCCGATCCCGGTCGAGGCGAAATCGACCCTGCCGGGCTCTTTCTTTGCGAGCGCAATCAATTCGGCAATGTTGTGCGCCGGCAGCGACGGATTCACCAGCACCAGGTTCGGGCTTTTGGCAATCAGCCCGATCGGTGCAAAATCCTTCACCGGGTCGTAGGCCGTGTCCGGATAAAGCTGCGGATTGATCGCAAGCGAACTGGTCGCGATCAAAATCGTGTAGCCATCAGGCGCGCTGCGCGCCACATCGCGCGTGCCGATCGTGGAGCCGGCGCCACCGCGGTTCTCGATCACGATGGGTTGGCCGAGCGTTGCACTCATCTTGGCGGCCACGAGCCGCGCCAGCACATCATTGCCGCCGCCCGCCGGATAAGGCACGATCAAAAGAATCGGCCGCACCGGATAATCGTCCGCGGCGGCGGCATCGCCACCAAAATAGGCCGCCGCGACTGCGATCAAAAGCGCAAAAAGGCGGACAAAATACCAAGGATTGGCTGCTCTCATAGTTTGCCGTTCCACCCTCAATCTACACCGCGCCAGCCACACTTTCGCTTGTTTCGCGCGACAGACCGGCCGTGCTGGCGCGGTCATAGCGCAATTTACCGCGATTGGTGAGGGAGCCAAATGATCACTGCATTTTCGCTGCTCGGACAGTTCGACCGCCTGTGTGGCGAGTTCGCGGCCGCGCTGCACAATTCCGAATTGCAGATCTATGCGACGCTCGGCGTTCTTCTCGTCCTCGGCGTTTTTCTGTTCCCACCCAGGAACGATCAAGCCTGACGAGCAAGCCTGGCGAGCAAGCCTGACGATCAAATCTGACGCGCAAATCTGACGATCAGACCTGACCAATCTGTTGCGCTCGGAACAGAATGCGGAACCGCACCCGGCGTCGTGAGTTGACTGCACGACAACCGACAGACAGGAGCGCGGATATGCTGAACCTGGTCGTTACGCTTCTGATTATTGCATTGATCGCCGGTATCTTCGGCTTCGGCGGCATCGCCGGCGCCGCGGTCGGCATCGCCAAGATCGTATTCTTTGTGGCGATTGTGCTGTTCGTCGTCTCGCTGCTGGCGGGAGGCCTACGCGGCGGCTTTCGCGGCGGGCTTTAGCGTGTAGCAGACACAGCGCAACGCATTGCTGTTGAAATATCGGCCGTGCGGAGGCTATCCGCACGGCCGCCACGTTTTTAGATCGCGCTGCTAGAGCGAAATCGTTTCATGCCGAATCGATTGTCGCTCTGGCATTTTGAACGGAGCATGATCTTTTCGGAAAACCGGTATCCACTTTTCCGGATCATGCTCTAAAGCTTCCGCTCCGCCAGCGGCGGCAGGAATTTGTCGGTGTAGACCGTCGATGAGTTGGGCTCACTCGGAAGCTTATAGGCGTCCGCGATCGAATCGACCGTGAATTGCAGTTTCTTTGGATCGATGACGCTCAAGCCATTATCGACCACATGTTTGGTCTTCATCAGATCGAGCGCGAGCCCGAGGCGGACCTTCTCGATGTCCATTTTCATCATCGGATCGCGTGCCTGCATCAGCGCCAGCGCCGCGCCGGGATCGGCGATCGTATCCTTGGTGCCGTGATTGAGCGCGGCAACGACGCCTTTCACCGTGTCCGGATTTTCGTCGGCGAATTGTTTGGTCGTCACCAGCGCCAGCCCGTACATGTCGGCGCCGAAATCGGAATATTTCAATACGAACAGATCGCTCATCTTGAAGCCGACCTCGAGAGCTGCCGGCACGTTGGAATTGGTGAAGCCGCCGGTGCCGTCGACCTCGCCGCGCTTGAGCATCGGCCCGAACAGCTGCGGCTGCACATTGACCCAGTCGACATTCACATCGGGCGTATGGGCGGCCTTCAAAAGCACCGAGATCAGATCGTGCACCGCCGTGCCCGGACCGCCGGCGATCTTCTTGCCATTGAGGTCGGCGGGCCTGCGAATGCCGGCATCGGCGCGCGTGACCACCGCCAGTGGCGTGTCGTCGAAGCTGATATAGACGGCGATGAGCGGCGACGACGGATTCATTGCATTGAAACGGATCATCGACGGCAGATCGACCCAGCCGAATTGATAGGCCCCGCTCGCGACGCTGACCGCGACATTAGTCGCGCCCTTGCCGGCATCGATGGCATCGACGGTGACTCCGGCCTTGGTGAAATAGCCGTTCTTCTGCGCGATGAAGAACGGCGCATGCGTGCCCTGGATGATCCAGTCCATCATCAGCTTGACGTCTTTGCTCTCGGCGCGCGCACCGTTCCACATTGAGTCCGTGACAGCGCCGAGCAGCGCGAGACACAGCCCGCCCACGAACGTGCTCAAGACCAAGGCGCGCGGATTCTTGGCGTGCCGTCGCAACACATCCACAACCATTGTTTTCGCTCCGTGCAATTCGTCCAGAACGAACTTGCAAGAAGCGTGCCCTTGAACGCGCCGGCGCGGCGCTGGCACGGCGATTGCACGGAGTGGCCATCATGCGCCGCTGTGGGCGCCGGGAACGCAGAAAGTGCCTGTTTGATGATCAAACTGCTTCGTGATTGGTATCCGCCACATAAACTTCACAAATCCGAATTTCGCCAGCACCGGTCGGCCGCGTGAACGCGCATCCGGCAGCGAAGAATTTCGTCGAGCTGTTTGCCGTCTCGCTGCGCTACGGCGAGGACGGTGACGGCACGCTCGCCTTGCAGGACGCGACCTTGCGCGTCGATGCCGGCGAGTTCATCGCCGTGGTCGGTCCGTCCGGCTGCGGCAAATCGACCTTGATGAAAGTCGTCACCGGCTTATGGCCGCCGACCAAGGGCGGCGTCATTGTCGATAACAAGGAAGTCGATGGCCCGCTGTCGATCACCGGCATGGCGTTTCAGAACCCGACGCTGCTGCCGTGGCGCACCACGCTCGACAACATCATGCTGCCGTTGGAAATCGTCGCGCCGCATGCGTCGCGGCTGCGGCGCGAGCGCGCAAAGTATGAAGCCAAAGCGCGCGATCTTCTGGCGCTGGTCGGATTGAAAGGCTTTGAAGAGAAATTCCCCTGGCAATTATCGGGCGGCATGCAGCAGCGCGCCTCGATCTGCCGTGCTCTCATCCACGACCCAAAACTTCTGATGCTCGACGAACCGTTCGGCGCGCTCGACATGTTCACGCGCGAAGAGCTGTGGCTCGCCATGCAGGATCTGTGGCTGGCGCGGCGTCCGACCGTGATCCTGGTCACCCATGATCTGCGTGAGGCGGTCTTCCTCGCCGACCGCATTCTGGTGATGAGCGCGCGCCCGGGCCGCATCGTCGCCGAGCGTACTGTCGAATTGCCGCGGCCGCGCGCGCTGTCGATGACCTACGAGCCTTATGCTGTCGGGCTGGTGCAGGATTTGCGCGATCATATCAGCGCAGCGCGAGTGGCGGCATGAGCGAGATCGCAGTGCCTGCCGCGACCTCGTCCTCCGCGCCCGCTCCGGCGCCGCGCCGGCGGCCGAAATTATCGCGCAAGAAGATTTTCCGCCGCGTTCTGCCTTGGCTCGTCATCGCTGCGCTGTTTCTCTTCTGGCAGGCCTTGGTCGACGGCTTTCGCATCGAGTCTTTTGTCCTCCCCTCGCCCAGCGCGATCTTTGCCGCCGGCTGGCAATGGCGCGACATCATCTTGCAGAACGCCTGGGTCACCTTCGCCGAGACCGCCGCCGGCTTCTTTTTGGCCATCGTCTTTGGCCTTCTGGCTGGCGTCGCCATCGGCTCGTCATCGCTTATCTATGACGGCTTTTATCCGGCGCTGATCGGCTTCAACACCATCCCCAAAGTCGCGGTCGTGCCGATCCTGATCCTTTGGTTCGGCATCGGCGCCGTGCCGGCGATCATCACCGCATTCCTGCTGTCGTTCTTTCCGATCCTGGTGAATGTCGCGACCGGCATCGCCACCGTCGAACCGGAATTGCAGGATGTGCTGCGCGCGCTCGGCGCCACCAAATGGCAAATGATCCGCAAAGTGGGCCTGCCGCGGGCCATGCCGTATTTCTTCGCCTCGCTGAAGGTCGCCATCACCGTCGCCTTTGTCGGCTCAATCATTTCCGAGACCGTCGGCGCAAATGCCGGCATCGGCAATTTCATGCTGGTGGCGTCGTCACGCTTCGAAGTGCCGCTTGCCTTTGCCGGCCTTCTCATCACCGGGGCCATGGGCATCGTCATGTATGCGGTCGCGGGCGCCATCGAATGGCGCATGACCAAATGGGCGGTGCGCGGCGGCATGGATCTAAACGGACGCGGCTAGAAGCCCTGTCATTTGCCATCAAGGGACAGGCGCATCCGTTCATGCGCCCCGTCTGACTTTTGCTAAGCGGCTTCCGACGATTTCAGTGCGCGTCCTGGGTAGCTTGTTCTGCTTCCTGGTCCGCCTGTCCTGGCGGCTCGAGGGTATAGCCCCGCACGTCCATGCAGGACTTGAAGGCATTTTCAAAATCGGGACCATTCTTGCTTGCGCCGGCCTGGCACTGAGTGCGATCGAACTGAATTTGGTTTTCGAGCGCCGGATTACCACTGACCTGCTGCTGGTCTTTACGAAACCACACCATCGGTATCTGTACGGGCGTTGGCTGTACGGGCATCGTCTGTACAGGCGTTGGCGGCGCGGGCGTTACCGGTGCAGGCGTCACCGGTGCGGCCAATGGCGGTGCGGGCATCAGCGATGCAGGCGTTAGCGGCGCGGCCATTGGTGGCGCGGGCGTCGTCTGTGCGGGCACGCCTGTTATGAAGTCAGCAAAGCTCGCGCGCGCCGCCGCGACAGTCGGCATGCAGCCCCACATGTTTGAACATTTCCCGGTAAAATCCATTTCGTAGGTGCCGGGCTGGCCCGCAGCCACCTTCGTCACCTTAAAGCCGGGACTTGGGCTGTCATTAATTGAATTGTAGGTCTGGATCAGGCTATCGGTCTGTCTTGCGATTTTCCACGCCGAATTCTTGGTGATCCATTCAGCTGCGCGAGACCATTTCGCATCACAGTCAGCGCCACCCTGGCATGTGATCGCTGCCGGCGGTGAGGCCGGCGCCTGTGTGCTTGCATCTTGGGGATCGACCGTACACCCGGCAACAACGACCAACGCACAAACCACAAATAACCGCGGCATTTCCACCTGTCTCCGACCTCGGGGTAACTATCGGCGAGGCCCTGAACCCATGCGACATGGCCCGCCCTTTCCAGATTCCGGTATTCGGCTAGTCAAGGTCGATAGAGGCGTACAGCGACCTTCTTCTTACGCAAACCGCCCGGAATTGAGGAAATAGAGAGCTCATCGAGATCGCCGCTTAACGGCGGTTCATGACACGCCTGCGACATTGAGGCTCCTTTATTCGCGCCTCGTCTGATCCCCTTATTTGATAAACGCCAGCCTTGCTGCCGGCGAGTTTCGCTTCGAGGACTGCATGTCGACAAAGCTCAGGCCCGCCCGGGCTGATGAACTGCAGCGCGCACAAGAACTGATCGTGAGCAGTCTCAACGATCTGACGGAGCGGCATGGATTTGGTGCAATGGCATCGGTTCGTGCAGCCGCCTTCCAGCTGTACTGCTTCAATGAGGACCCTGGCGGGTTCTGGATGGCCGAGGAAGAGGGCGAAATCGCAGGGTCCGCCTTCAGTTGGGTGTGCGGCGATCTCTGGTTTCTTGCCGAGTTATTCATAACGCCGCGAATGCAAGGGAGCGGCATCGGCCGGCAGCTGTTGCGACAAACTCTTCGTCACGCCGATCAAGCAGGAGCCAGGACGAGAGCGTTGATAACATTCACGTTCAACACGGTCTCACAGGGGCTTTACGTGCGCCACGGAATGTTCCCACGCCTCCCCATTTACATGTTTAACGCCAGCCGCAAGTCACTCGTTAATTCCGGCTCCGGTGCACGGATAGAATTCAGAAGAGCCAAAGCTTCCGACTTGCACCTCGCCACGCTTGGCGCCCTGGATGCGAGTGCGCTGGGCGTTTCGCGCGAGAAGCACCACAAATATCTACTTAACGATCCGGCGATGAAGGGATATCTCCTATACGACGGCAACGATTGTATCGGATATGCCTACATTTCAGCGACAGGACACGTTGGGCCATTAGCCGTCATCAGGCGTGATGCAATGGCCCCGGCGCTTAACGGCGCGCTGATGATCGCCGCTGAAGGTGAATCAGAGCAGATATCGGCATTTGTACCCGGGAATTGCGAGACCGCGCTCGCAATCGCCGCCGATCACCGCATGCACATCACGCTTCCGATGGTTCTTGCATCTGACCGGGAGTTCGGCGACTGGAGGCGCTACCTCCCGCGCAATCCCGGGTTCATGTGAGAGACGCCAGAGCATGATCCCGAAAAAGCCTGCCCTTGGACTCGATCCGAGGGTGGAAACCGGTTTTCGGAAAAGATCATGCTCCAACGAAGAATCTAGACCGCGCAGTGAAGGCTTCTATTGCGGCTCGATGCCGGCGTCGCGGATCACCGCCGACCATTTCGTCTCTTCGCGGTCGATGATCGCGGCGTGCTCTTGCGGCGATGTCGGCGTCGGCTCGCCGCCTTCGTTGATGATGCGCTTTTTCACATCCGGGTCGGCGAGCGCGGCGCGTAGTTCCTTGTTGAGGCGATCGACGATCGGCTTGGGCGTGCCGGCGGGCGCCAGCAATCCATAGGTCAGCGTCGCATCGAAACCGGGCAATCCGGATTCCGCGAGCGTCGGCAATTGCGGCATCAGGGTCGAATGCTGCGCCGAGGTGACGGCAAGCGCGCGGATATAGCCGCCGTCGAGCGCCGCGCGCGACACCGGTATAGGATTGAAGCCGACTTTGACGAAGCCGCCCATCATGTCGGTGATCAGCGGATTCGAGCCTTTCTCGACAATCTGCTGGACTTTCACGCCGGCCTGCTGCGCGAACAAAATCGACGCCAGATAATTGACCGTGCCGGCTCCGGGAGTTGCCACCTGCACCGGCTCCTTGGCGCTTTTCATGATCGCGATCAATTCGCCGACCGAATGCGCCGGATAGTCCTTATGGACAAGCAGCAAGGCCGGCGCCGAAGCGATCAGCCCGAGCGGCGCAAAATCCTTGCGGGAATCATAGCCGACATCTTTGTAAAGATGCGGGCCGGTGGCGAGCGTCGAAGTATAACCGAGAATGAGCGTATAGCCGTCAGGCGTGGCATGCGCGACCTCGCGGCTGCCGACCGTACCGCTGCCGCCGGCATTGCGATTTTCGATGACGATGCGCTGACCGAGCGCCGCGCTCATTTTGTCGGCGACCGCGCGCGCCATGATGTCGTTGGTTCCGCCAGGCGGCAGCGGGATGACCAGCGCGATCGGCCTGTTTGGATAATCATCCGCCAAGGTCGATGCTAAAAACGCCGGCGCGAACGGAGCGCAAACAAGAGTTGCCACCGCGATCGCGATGGGCGCTAAGATCCTCACCAAACGACCCTCCCACTTTGCTCTTGCAGCATCGGCCGTCGAGGGCCGATATTGCACAAGCCTATCCGCTGGCACGGCCCAATGTCACGCCGTGCGATAATCAGCCGCAAAAACGTTTCGGGAACGCTCGCAGGAACTTTAGATGACCTGGTCCGATACTTTCCTCGGCATTTTGAAGAACAACGACGTCCGCCTCGTCGGTTATGTGCCGGACAATGTGCTCACGCCGCTGCTCAAGGGCGTGACTTCCGACAATTATTTCATGCCGGTCAACGCAACGCGCGAGGATGAAGCAATCGCCACCGTGGCCGGCGCCTATATGGCGGGCCTGCGCGGAACCGTGATGATGCAGACTTCGGGCTTCGCGCTCATTGCCAATGCGCTCGCGTCGCTGACCGTGCCCTATCAGATCCCGACCGTCCTGGTGATCTCGGAACGCGGCACGCTCGGCGAGTTCAATATCGGGCAGGCGCTGGTCGCACGCACCATGCGGCCGGTGCTCGACACGCTCGGCATCAGCTATCATACGCTCGCCGACGAGGCGACGATGCCGTTCATCGTCGACAGCTCGATCAAACAGGCTTTCGCGACGCAGGCGCCCGTCGCCTTCATCCTGTCGCCGCTGTTGACCGGCGGCAATCCGGCGGCGCATGCCAAGTTGAAAGTTTGAGAGGCCGACCCGTGACCAGCGAACGCGCATCCGTCAAGACGCTCAGCCGCACCGCGCTCACCAAGCGCCTCGTCGAGAGGCTCAAACATGACGAGGCGGTGGTCGCCGGCATCGGCAACACCAATTTCGATCTGTTTGCCGCCGGCCATCGGCCGCAGAATTTCTACATGCTCGGCAGTATGGGATTAGCCTGCCCGATCGCGCTCGGCGTCGCGCTCGGGCAGCCGGAGCGCGGTGTCATCGCGCTGGAAGGTGACGGCTCGATCCTGATGGGTCTCGGCTGTCTCACGACCATCGCCAACCTGAAGCCGCGCAATCTCACCATCATCATCTGGGACAACGGCATCTATCAGATCACCGGCAAGCAGCCGACGGCGACCAGTAGCGTAACCGACATCGTCACGGTGGCCCGCGGCGCGGGCATCGCCGCGAGCGAATGGGTGCGCGACGAGGCGCATTTCGACGCGCTGATCGATCGCCGCTTCACCGATGGCGGCCCGCGTCTGCTCGCGGCGAAAATCGACGATGCGCCGGGCCAGGGGCAGACGGTACGCGACCCTGCGCTGATCCGCAGCCGCTTCATGAAAGGCCTAGGCACCGGCCGCGGCGGCGCGCTCGACGCTTAGTCTTACTCTGCACGCCGTTGCGCCGGCGGCGCGGAATCGCGCGAAGCAATATAGGCAAGACCAGCGGCGCCGAGACAGCCGCCGGCGAGAGCGCCGATCGGCATGAAGGTGAAAAACACCAGCATGCCGTCATAGCCTTCGAAGGAACTGGTGTGGAAGACCTGCGTCCAGATCAGGCCGCAGATCACCCCGATCACGCCGCCCAGAATCGCACCAAGAAAAAAGCCGACAAACGCCAGCCCCACGGCTTTCATGACGCGCTCCGCCGGGCTGCGCCTACTCGATCTGCGCGATACTCGCCTTCGTTATAATGTCGCGATATTTGGCGATCTCGTCCGTGATGAATTTCTTCGATTGCTCCGGCGAGAGGTAATAGGTCTCGGCGCCTTGCTGCTGGAAGTGCGCGCGCACGTCGGGATCGGCCAGCGCTTTCTTCACTTCGTCATTGAGCTTGTTGACGATGGCCGGCGGCGTGCCCTTTGGCACCGAAAGCGCAAACCAGCCCGAGACGAGATATTCCGGCAGTCCCGCTTCCTTGACCGTTGGCGTGTCGGGCAAGATGTCGAGGCGGTTGGTCCCGGCGACCGCAAGCGCCTTCGCGCCCTTGGCGTTCAGCGCCGCAGCGACGTTCGGATACCATTGGAAACCGAGCGGAACGTCGCCGGCGATCATGTCTGGCACGTATTGCCCGATATTCTTGTAAGGCACATGGGTCATCTTCACGCCGGTGATCTGGCTGAAGAACTCGCCGGCAAGATGCTGTGAACTGCCGATGCCGACCGAGCCGTAATTCTGGCCCGGATGCGCCTTGCCGTAAGCAATCAGGTCCTGCAGCGTATTGACCGGCAATTTGTTGCTCGCCGCGACCACGATGGTGAAATTGGCGAACGGCGAGATGACCTCGAAATCCTTTTGCGGGTCATAGCCGAGTTGTTTGTACAGCGTAACATTGGCAGCCATCGGACCCGACCCGCTGCCGACCATCGTGTAGCCGTCAGGCGCCGCCTTGGCGGCGTCAGCAGTGCCATTATTGCCGCCGGCGCCGGGCCGGTTTTCCACCACGATGGTCTGGCCCATCGATTTCGCCATGGCCGCAAACAGGATGCGGCTGACCACATCGCTGGCGCTGCCGGCCGCGAAGGGCACGATCGCGGTGATCGACCTGTTGGGGTAATCTGTTAACCTTTGTGGCGCGTTCTGCGCCTTTGCCGTACCGCCGCCGATCAGGCCAAACGCCAACGCCAAGACCGCGGTACAAACTCCAAAACCCTGTATTTTCTGCATTTCCGACGTTCCTCCCTGGGCGCAGCAAAGCAAATTCCAACCCGCCTTCCAAGCCGCAATGGCGGTTCCGCCCGGGGAATGGCTGCCGCAATTTGCCGCAAAGCGCGCACAATCGGTCAAAAAACCGCCCTGTTCGGGCGTCATTCGAACCATGTCGAGGGATCTTTACTGCGCATTAACCATTTTACTGCGCTTTAACCACGTTGAGCGGTGCCTCAAAGCCACCGTCGCGGGCACGTGGTCCGCGGGCACGTGGTCGGTGAAGAGGGGGGCGCGATGCGAGCAATCGTTGCGTGCGGGCTCATTTTGCTTGGCCTCAACGGAACGGCGCACGAACCGGAATATGCGTCACGGTTCGCTGATTATTTCGCCACGGCGAGGAACAGGGCAGCATCCTCATTGGTCGAGATCGATTCCTCGACCGGCCGATCCGACCGGCTCACAGTCGCCTCGCTCCAGCCGCGCACTTTGACGCTGCAGATTTTCCGGCCGACGGTCGAGGACCTGCAGCTGCGGCTTGCCTCCGCCGACGCAGACATCGATGCCAGCATGCTCGCGAGCAGCATCAGCGGCGGTCGCGGCCCTGAAGTCTCGCTCGACGACCTCTGCCAAGCGCTGTTCACGTCGGCGCAAGCCAACGACATTCCCGTGCAATTCTTCGCCAATCTGATCTGGCAAGAAAGCCGTCTCAATCCCGTCGATGTCAGCAAGAAGGGCGCGCAGGGCATCGCGCAATTCATGCCGTCCGTTGCCGCCGAAAAAGGCCTCGACGATCCGTTCGATCCGATCAAGGCCCTGCCCGCCTCGGCGCGCTTGCTCCGCGAGCTGCGAATGCAATTCGGCAATCTCGGCCTTGTCGCCGCCGCCTATAATGCCGGCCCCGGCCGCGTCACCAGATGGCTCGAGCGTCGCGTCAACCTGCCGCAGGAGACGCGCAATTATGTGGTGCGTGTGACCGGCCTGTCGGTCGATGCTTGGCGCAACATGCCCGTGACCGACGAGGCGCTCACTTTCGTGCAGCACCTGCCCTGCCGCAGCATGCCGGCTTTCGCCAGTGTCGAGCAGGAGCAGCAGACGGAAACGGAAGCCAAGATTGAGCAGGCCAAGCTCGAAGCGCCGGACATCACCGGCGCGATCGACAATGTAACGCCTGTGGCGCTGGTCGACTCTAAGCCTCCGCGCGAGAGCAAAGCCGACGGCAAGACGGGACGAAAAGCCGCCCGCGCACACGACAAGCACGCGGCACACCGCCTCGCCGACAAAGCGGTTGCCGGACATGCAACCGGTAAGCACGAGATCGTAAAGCAAGAAGCCGCAAAGCCAGCTGCCGGAGCCGGAAAGCACGAGAGCGGCAAGCGCGACGCCGAGCGCCGTCCGCACGCTGAGAAACGCCGCGCCTGACGTTTAGTGTTGGACGTTACGCCGCCGCTGCGCGGGCTGTTCCGCTGCGTCGCATCGCCAGCGCCACGATACGCTGCAGCAGGTCTGGATAGCCGACCCCGACATGCTTGGCCGCATGGGCGAACTCCTCGCTTTCGGCGATTTCCGGATTGGGATTGGCCTCGAGGAAATAAGGTGTGCCGTCGGCTGTGAGGCGGAAATCGATGCGCGCATAGCCGTCGAGTTCGAGCGTGCGATAAATCCGCTTCGCCATGTTCTGGATGCGCGCCGTCAGTTCCGGCGACAGGTCCTCGGCCGGACCATGGCGGATGCCGCGGCGCTCCTGATAGTCGGTATCGTGTTTGACCTTCTCGGTCGCGATGTGCCAGTCGCCGTCGGCCATATTGTCGAACCGCAGCTCCCACACCGGCAGCGCTAACAGCCGCTCATTGCCGACGATGCCGACATAGATTTCGCGGCCCTCGATATATTGCTCGGCAATAGCGGGGGTGCCGATCCGTTCGTGAATGAAATTAACGCGCTCAGCCAATTTCTCGTCGGTGTCGACGACCGAGGCCTGCGAGATGCCCATGGAGGCATCCTCGTTGACGCTCTTGACAATGAGCGGCAGCGCCAGGCGCGACGGCCGCTTGATCTTGCGGTTCATCGGAAACACGACGAAGTCCGGCACCGGAATGCGGTGATAATGCACCAGCGTCTTCGACAGATCCTTGCCGCGCGCCAGCATCAGGCCGCGCGGGTTGCAGCCCGTATAAGGCATGTGCATCAGTTCGAGATAGCTGACGACGTTCTGATCGTAGATCGCCTCGCCGCGAAACTGCTCGAGCAACGTGAAAACGACATCCGGCTTGAAACTGTCGATGTGCTCGCGGATCGGCTTGAGTTCGTCATGTACGCCGAGCGGACGCACCTCGTGACCGGCGGCGCGCAGCGTCGAGACGACGTCATACTCCGTCTTCCAGACATTGACCTCCGCCTCGGAGAATCCCTTCTTCGAATCCGGCGGGATCAGATCCGGATGCACAAGCACCAGGATGCGCAGCTGCTTCATAGCGCGATCCACCTTCGCCGTGACGGACCTAAAAGCGCGTGCATGGTTTTTGCGGTCAACAAGACGGTGAATTCCAAAAGCAGTTTTCGCTCGGGGCCGACCGCGCGCAGATTGAGCTCGCGGCACCTCTGCATCATATCCTCAATCACGACATCAAATGTGAGCTGATATTCGCCCGTCCATTTCGCCACCAGTTCCCGTACTGTGGCTCGATTCCGCCTAATGAACGATGAAGCGGCCTCGGAACGCCGATGTTTCGGGTCTTCGGAGAACAACCGGCGCAGGTCGCGGTCGTAGGTTTTCGGCGTATCAACCAGATAGAGCGAACGTTTCTTCTTATAATATTCACCAAGAGTCTGGGTAAGCTTGAACGCCGGATCGACCTTTTCGCGATGCGTCAGCATCGGCCGCACGCCGGCAATGTCTTTCATCAGCTCGTCGACATATTCGAGTTTCTTCAGCGCCGGCCAGCCGGCATAGCGGCTGCGCCAGAACGAGCGCGGCCGCAGCCACACTGCAAACGTCTCGGCGAAGTCTTCGTCGGGATGACTCTGCGCATACCACATCCGCAAATGTTGAACGTGACTGCGGCTCGCCGGGTTCGGCCGGTAGTAGCGCGGATAGCGTTTCGACGACGGACCAAACAATTGTTGCCAGCGGCGGCGGCGGTGCAGCTGATAAGCATGGGCCATGACATGGCCCGCTTCGTGCCGCAGAATCCTCATGCATTCCGACCAGGTGCCGCCCTCGACGTCAAAGATCATTTTCTTTTCCAGCCGCATCAGCCGCGGATGCGCGAGGTAAAACGGAATGGCGATGCCGGGCGTATTTTCCGGGCTGAACCATTCGCTGGAAATCCAGGCATGCGGCCGCACGCGGATGTCGTGCCCTGCAAGTTCGTCGTGGAGCGTATCGAGGCATTTTTGCAGCCACGTCCCCTCGACCGTCACTTTGAGGTCCTTGATCCGGACGTCGAGCAACTCGTCGTCGGACAGAGAGGTCCAGAAATATTTCTTACGCGGCATGATGGTCAGAACCGGAAGCGGATCGCAGCCCCGATGGTGTCATGGGCAGCCCCTGGCGACAACCGGCCGGAGCATGATCCCGAAAAGTGGAAGCCGGTTTTCGGACAAGATCATGCTCAAACGCATAAATCCTGGTATCAAGCTCGGGCACGCGGAAAAATCCGCACTCGAGAAATATGGCGGCCGAGACCGCCTAGCGAGTAGAGGTCCTGGGGAATGGAAACGAGAAGTGGCATGACAATCGGCAAAAGCGACGATCCGGCGTTCTTGTATTTTCCGACCAATTACCGCTGGTCGATGGGTCTCCTGATCTGCCTGTCGGGCGCGCCCTGGATGGGCGTCGAGATCGACGAGGTCAACCGGGTCGGCCGGGCGCTCGCCGGCAAGGTCGGCGACGATACCGCCTGGTTCAATGAATGGACCCGGATGGGCGACAAGATCGAGGCCCGCGGCCGCGACGCGCTCAGCCGTGGCCGCAAGCTCACGGCCGCCTCATGTTTCATGCGCGCCTGCCGCTATTACCAGACCGGCGAGCGCTTCATCCAGCCGCGCTCGCAGCACAGCATGGACGTCTATGCCAAGTCGGTGCGCATCTTCAAGGAAGCCGCCGCCCTGATGCATCGCCCGCGCATCGAGCCGGTCGAGATCCCGTATGGCTCCACCACCCTGCCCGGGCTCCTGGTGCATCCCGACCCCGAAGTCGCCGGCACCAAGCCGGCGCCGGCCATGGTGTTTTTCGACGGCTTCGACGTCACCAAGGAGTTGCAATACGGCTACGGCATTCCCGATCTCGCCGCACGCGGCATCGGCTGCCTGATCGTCGACGGGCCGGGCAATGGCGAGAGCGTGCGCTTCCGTAATCTGCCGCTGATCGCGGAGACCGAACATTACGCCACGCCGGTCTATGAATATCTCGCCGGGCGGAAGGAATTCGATCCAAAGCGCATCGGCGTCATGGCGCTCTCGCTCGGCGGCTATTATGCGCCCCGCGCGGCGTCGCTCGAACAGCGCTACGCCTGCTGCGTCGCCTGGGGCGCGCAATGGGATTACCACGACATCTGGGCGCGGCGGCTCGAAGCGCTCGATTCCGGAAAAGTGCTCTCGCTGTCGGTGCCGCCGGAACATCTGCAATGGGTGCTCGGCGTGCCGGATCGCGCCTCGGCGCTGAAAAAGCTCGAAGGCTTCCGCCTCGACGGCATCGTGCAGAAGATGAAATGCCCGTTCCTCTTGCTGCACGGCGAAGGCGACGAGCAGATTCCCTTACCTCTCGCCGAAAAGCTCTACGATGCGGTCGGCTCCAAGCAGAAAGAGCTGAAAGTCTTCACGCGCGAAGAAGGCGGCTTCCACCATTGCCAAGTCGACAACGTCACCATCGGCGTCCACTACATGTGGGACTGGATCGCCGACGTGTTGAAGGTTTGAAGAAGCGGGTGCGAAATTCAATTGAGTCGTCATGCCCGCGCATAGCCGTTCGAAGAACGGCGTCGCTTCGCTCGCCTATGTCGCGGGCATCCACGTCTTGGAGGACGTCCCGACATAAAGACGTGGATGGCCGGAACAAGTCCGGCCATGACGAGCAATAATTTGGCTCAATGCACCCGGCCTAAGCCGCCAGCATCTTCTGCACTTCGTTGACCAGTTCGCGCAGATGGATCGGCTTGGACAGCACCTTGGCGTGCTTGGGCGCGCTCGAATCGGAATTGAGCGCCACCGCGGCAAAGCCGGTGATGAACATGATCTTGATGTCC
>DATAQN010000198.1:0-37888 GCA_036264635.1 Xanthobacteraceae bacterium
AGCAAGAAGCGATAGACGACGAACGGCCAGCTGGAGAAATTCTCCAGGATCCGCATCAGGCCCCAGATCGCGAAGAAGGCCGAGATCGATGCGACGACAAGGCCGACAGCCAGTACGCTCCAGCCATATGCGTCGAGATGCACTTTGTGCAGCTCGTAGAGCTCTTTCAGTCCGGCGAGCGCGATGGCGGGAAGCCCCAGCAAAAATGACAGCCGCGCGGCTTCCGCGCGTTCGAATCCGAGCATCAGGCCTGCGGTCAGCGTCGAGCCGGAGCGCGAGACGCCGGGTATGAGCGCGCCGACCTGCGCGAGGCCGATGAGCAGCGCGTCCATCAGGGTCGCGTCCTTGATGGTGCGGCGATGCCGCGCCCAGATTTCGGCGGCGGCGAGCAACAGCGCCATGGCGACACAGGCCCAGCCGATGACACTGAGCTCGCGCAGTGGCGAATTGCATCTGTTGAGAATCTTAGCGAGCGCCAGGCCGGCAATGCCGATCGGGATCGTGGCGATGACGATCCACATCGCGAACTGAAAAGACTTGTCACGGAAGCGGCCACGCAGCGCCGCCGAGATCGAGTCGGTGGCGAGCCAGCGTATGTCGGCCCAGAAATAGCTGATGACAGCCGCCAGCGCCGCCATCTGCATCGCTGCTGAGAAGGCCGAGCCCGGGTCCTGCCAGCCGAGCACGGCCGGCACGAGCCGCATATGCGCGGTCGACGAAATCGGCATCAGTTCCGAAATCCCCTGCACCACGCCCAGCACCGCGACCTTGAAATAGCCCAGCGCCACAAAGCCGGTGTCGACGCCTTCGGTGCAAGCATCAGCCATGGTCACACTGCCATTTGTCGCGGGGGACGCTTCCCGGCATAGCCGGAACCCCGCCGGGTTTCCTTACGAAAAACCAAGCCGAATCAAATCGGGCGATCGGATTTATACGCGATTGGTGTCCCGATTGGTGCCCAGGAGAGGACTCGAACCTCCACGCCTCGCGGCGCTAGTACCTGAAACTAGTGCGTCTACCAATTCCGCCACCTGGGCAGTGTCGGGCTTCAGAATGCGGGATAGGTACGGAGCGGTCACCGCCTTGTCAATCGACGGCATTAGTCCCTAACTCCCTGATCCAATTCTGCAGAATTGGGTCAGGGAGTTAGGCTCTCGCTTGGCATGATCCGATCCGAAAACCGGCTCGCACTTTTCGGGATCATGCCTAACTCCCTGATCCAATTCCGTAGATTTGGCTCAAGGGAGTTGAGGCTTCAATTTGGCACGATCCGACCCGAAAACCGCTTTCCACTGCTCGGGATCATGCCCTATACATCACGAAAACCATTGGGTATTTCGCAAATATGGCCACCAAGCTCGCGACTGAAAAGCTCGTCACTGTGTTCGGAGGGTCGGGTTTTCTCGGCCGCCATGTCGTGCGGGCGCTGGCGCAGCGCGGGTATCGAATCCGCGTGGCGGTGCGCCGGCCGGAGCTTGCCGGTTTTCTGCAGCCCATGGGCTTGGTCGGCCAGATCCATTCCGTGCGGGCCAATTTGCGCTACCCCGATTCGGTCACCGCGGCTTTGCGCGACGCCGATGCCGCCGTTAATCTTGTCGGGCTGATGCTCGATCGCGGGAGCCAGCGTTTTGATGCCGTCATGGCGCAAGGCGCGGAAACCGTGGCCAAGGCGGCGAGCGCGGTCGGCGCGCCGCTCGTTCATGTATCCGCCCTCACGGCCGATCCGAATGCGACTTCGCATTATGCGCGCGCCAAGGGCGAGGGCGAACAGCGTGTCCGTGGCGCGCAGAGCGGCGCGATCATCGTGCAGCCGTCGATCGTATTCGGGCCGGAGGACGATTTCTTTAATCGCTTCGGCGCGATGTCGCGGTTAATGCCGGCGCTGCCGTTGGTCGGCGGCGGTCATACCCGCATGCAGCCGGTCTTTGCCGGCGACGTCGCCGAAGGCATTGCCAAGGCCGTGGATGGCGACCTCAAGCCCGGCACGACCTACGAGTTCGGCGGTCCGGACGTTTACACGTTCAAGGAATTGATGGGGTTCGTGCTCGCAACCGTCGAGCGTCGCCGGCTCCTGCTGCCGATCCCTTTCGGCTTGATGAAGGCACAGGCAGCCATTCTGCAATTCCTGCCAAAGCCGCCGATCACACCCGACCAGGTCGAACTGCTGCGCTACGACAATATCGTTTCCGAAGACGCCAAACGCGACGGCCGCCGGCTTGAAGGAATCGGGATTATCCCGGAATCAATCGAGGCGATCGTGCCGACCTATCTGTGGCGGTTCCGTAAGACCGGACAGTTCCAAGCACACGCGGTTTAGCGCTCGCGCTTGGCGGCAGGTATTTTGGTATTTCTCCGGTGATGCGCAGCTTGCGCCTGCTGCCGAGCAATCGATTCCAAATTCTTAAGGGATTTTGCTCAGGTTCTGCCCATCGGGGGAAAATTAGCCACATTTCGTCGCTTTTGACGCGCGGCCAGAGTTTTTGGGCAAGGGCTCGCCATACATGCTGACTTTGTTCCATCATCCGATCTGCCCGCATTCGCGCTTCGTGCGGCTGGTGCTCGAAGAATATAATCAGCCGCCACAGCTCGTGGAGGAACGGGTCTGGGAACGGCGTCCGGAATTCCTCGAACTCAATCCGGCGGGTACGACGCCGGTTCTGGTCGAAGAGGGTATCCCGCCGGTGCCGGGCGCTGCCGTCATTGCCGAATATATCGACGAAGTCATCGGCACCACTTTTGCCGATGGCCGGTTGTTGCCGCTCGACGTCAATGCGCGCATCGAAGTGCGTCGCCTGATGAATTGGTTCAACGAAAAATTCTTCGCCGAGGTGAGCGGACCGCTGGTGATGGAGCGCGTTTACAAGCGCTACATCCCGGCCGACAATGGCGGGGGCTCGCCGGACACCGAGGCGTTGCGTGCCGCCAAAGCGAACATCAAGTATCATCTCGCTTATATCGGCTGGCTGGTGCGCGCCCGTGACTGGCTCGCCGGTGATCATCTAAGCTATGCCGATCTGGCGGCGGCGGCGCATTTGTCCGCCGTCGATTATCTGGGCGATGTGCCGTGGGACGCAGACGAGACAGCCAAGAACTGGTACGCGCGGATCAAGTCGCGCCCGTCGTTCCGCGCGCTGCTCGTGGAAAAACTGTCCGGCCTGATGCCGTCGGCAACTTACGCCGACCTCGATTTCTGACGCCGCAAGCGCTGAAAGCTGAGCTTGCGCAAGCCGCGCAGGCTCAAGGTTTCGATGCAGTCGGCATTGCGCGACCGAATGCCATCCCGGAGGCCGCCAGGCGCCTGCGCGCTTTTCTTGATGCCGGCGCGCATGGCGATATGGGATGGCTTGCCAACAAGGCCGAGTGGCGCGCGAGCCCTTCGGCAATGTGGCCTGACGTGCGTTCGGTCATCATGCTCGGGGTCAATTACGGCCCGCAAGACGATCCGCTCGCTGTTCTGCGCGAGCGAAGCCGCGGCGGCATTTCAGTTTATGCGCGCGGCGACGATTATCACGATGTCATTAAGCCGCGGCTGAAGAGCCTTGGCCGCTGGCTCATTGAAAAGGCCGGCGGCGATGTCAAAGTCTTTGTCGATACCGCGGCGGTGATGGAAAAGCCGCTCGCCGCCGCCTCCGGCATCGGCTGGCAGGGCAAGCACACCAATCTCGTGTCACGGCGCTTTGGCTCTTGGCTGTTTCTCGGCGCCATTTTTACGACGCTCGATCTGCCGCCCGATGCGCCGGAAGACGATCATTGTGGCAACTGCCATGCGTGCCTCGATATCTGCCCGACAGCGGCGTTTCCTGCGCCGTATCGTTTGGATGCGCGGCGCTGCATCTCCTATCTCACCATCGAGCACAAGGGCGCCATTCCGCGTGAATTGCGCACAGCGGTCGGCAATCGCATTTACGGCTGCGACGATTGCCTGGCGGTATGTCCGTGGAACAAGTTCGCCACAACCGGCCGCGAGATGAAGCTTGCTGCACGCGCCGAATTGCAAGCGCCGCATCTTGCCGATCTGGCGCGGCTCGACGAGGCGGCGTTTCGCGCGCTGTTTGCCAAGAGCCCGGTCAAGCGCATCGGCCGCGCGCGCTTCATCCGCAATGTGCTGATCGCGATCGGCAATTCCGGCGATGCAAATCTCGCCGGCGAAGCCGGGTGTTTGCTCGACGATCCGTCGCCGCTTGTTCGCGGCGCCGCCATCTGGGCGCTCGGTCGGCTCGATCAGGCACAGCTCGAGCGTGCCGCCGCTTCGCACCGCGCCGGTGAGACCGATGCTGAGGTGATTGCCGAATGGACCGCGAGCCTGAGCGAATGACGAACCTTGTTTGCTTCGGCTTTGGCTATTGCGCGGAACACTACGTCGCTGCCTTTGGGCAAAAATTCGATCGCATTGTCGGCACGGTACGCGGCGCCGAACGTGCCGCTATTCTCAACGCCTATGAGGGGCAGCGCCTGCAAGCTCTGCTCTTCGACGGCGTGCACGCGACAGCCGACCTAAGGAACGCCATCGCCACGGCGGACTGCATTCTTGTCTCGGTCCCGCCCGGCGAGGGCGGTGATCCTGTTCTCACCGTCTTCGGCGAAGCGCTGGAGCAGGTGAAGCAGTTGGGTGCGGTCGTCTATCTTTCGACCATCGGAGTCTATGGCGATCGCGGCGGTGCCTGGGTCGACGAGGCAACGGAGCCGCATCCGGATTCCGGCCGCGGCGGCGCGCGGCTGACTGCCGAGCGCGCCTGGCAGCGCGTCGGCGAGCGCGGCGGTGCAAGCGTCGCCGTGCTTCGTCTCGCCGGCATCTATGGCCCAGGCCAGAACGCACTCGAGCAGGTCGCGCGCGGCAAAGCGCGGCGTGTGTTGAAGCCTGGCCAGATTTTCAACCGCATCCACGTCGGAGACATCGCGCAGGCCGTCGATGCTGCCTTCACGCGCCGTGCGTCCGGCGTTTTCAATATCGCCGATGATGAGCCGACGCCGCCCGGCGATCCGATTGTCTTCGCCGCACAGCTTTTAGCTGTCGCACCACCGCCGGAAATTCCGTTCGCGCAAGCCGCACAGACAATGTCACCGATGGCGCTGAGCTTTTGGCAGGAATGCCGCCGCGTAAAAAACGATAAGCTCAAGCGCGAGCTCGGCGTGACACTGCGCTACCCGACATATCGCGAAGGACTGCAGGCATTGTTTGTGGAGCAACAAGTCGCGTCATTGCGAGGAGGGTAGCGACGAAGCAATCCAGAGCGGCTGCGCAGCCTGGATTGCCTCGCTTCGCTCGCAATGACGAGGTCAATGCAAGCTCGGGCCTTTCAGGAACTTGTTGCGCTCGCTCGACTTGACCCGCATTTCCATGGTCTCGCCGTCGCGATAGATCGTGATCGGCACTTCAACGCCGGCTTGGCCTTGCGCCCAGATGCGGCGGAAAAAGCTGGCGAGATCGTCGACATGCGTTCCGCCGACCGAGAGCACGATGTCGCCGGTGCGCAGGTCGGCTTTATTTGCCGGCCCGCGGTCGGCAAGTCCGACAATCACCAGGCGGTTTTCCACTTCGGTGGCATAGAGGCCGAGCCACGGCCGCGGCGGCACATTGCGCCGCCCGAATTTCAGCAAGTCGTCGACGATCGGCTTCAACAGATCGATCGGTACGATCATGTTGATGTTCTCAGCCCGGCCCTTTTCGGCGGCCTGCTGCAATTGCAGCGAGCCGATGCCGATGAGATCGCCGGCCGCTCCGATCAGGGCGGTGCCGCCCCAGTTCGGATGTGATGGCGAGGTGAAAATGGCCTCGTCGAGTACATATTCCCAGTAGCCGGCAAATTCCTGCTTGGCGACGATATTGGCCGCGACCGAGCGCTGCCGCCCGCCGGCGCCGCCGACAACGACCGGTTCACCGACGGCCGCAGCAGCGGATTCACCGATCTCGAGCGCCGGCACTTCAATCTTGGCCAGCGCCTGAACCAGCCCGAAGCCGGTCTCCTGATCGTAGCCGAGCACATGGCCCGGCACCGAACGGCCATCATTGAGCGTGATCCAGATCTGATCCGCTTCAGTAATCAAGTAGCCGACGGTCAGGACCAATCCGTTGCCGCGAATGAACACACCATTGCCGGCGCGCTCGGTGCCGAGCGTTTCCGCCGTAAACGCGTCCGCCGGAACGGTGGCCCGCAGTGCGACGACCGACGACAATGCGTGATCGAGATCATAAGCATAGTCTTCGGGCTTCGGCTGTGAAGAACTCGGCACCTTCCAGTCGCTCACCGATGGCATCGGATATTCCTTCGCTTCACATCTATTATTTGTTGTCTCATGCGCGCCTAATCAAGGCTGCAATACCACCGCCCGAAACAACCCGATCAGCCGCCCGAAATTCCCGCGTTCAAAAACTCCTTGGACCATCCCGCATAATCGGCCTGCCGGGTCACTTGCTTCATCAGCTCTGCCGACGCGACTGATTCGATGCTGGCAGGCGGCACACCGTCGCGCAATGCCTTCAGGGTCTCGTAGACGGCATTGACCGCCGCCATGAACGGCATGTGGCCCTGCAAGCAGACGCGCACATTGCGGGCGCTTAGATAGTCGAGATCGTATAATTCGGCGCCCGCGCTGCCGAGGAACAAGGGGAGTTTGACGGCTGCCGCGACGGCGTCAAGCTGGGCGCGGGTTTTCACCCCGGTCATGAACAGCATATCCACGCCGGTGTCCTCGTAGGCCTTCAACCGCGCGATCGTATCCTCGATGCCGGTCATGGCCACGGCGCTGGTGCGGGCAATGATGAGGAGCCGTTTGTCCTGACGCCCGGCGAGCGCCGCCTTCATCTTGCCGACACCCTCGGCAATCGGAATGAGCGTTGCACCGGGGGCGCCAAAGCTCGTCGGTAACGACGTGTCCTCGATCGTCAGCCCGGCGACGCCTGCTGTCTCGAGCTCCTCGACCGTGCGCTTGACATTGAGCGCATTGCCGTAGCCGTGATCGGCATCGACGAAGAGCGGCAGCTTCCCGGCGCGATTGATACGATAGGCCTGCTGCGCGAACTCGGTCAGCGTCAGCATGACGATATCGGGCGCGCCGAGCACCGTGAACGAGGCGACGGAGCCGGCAAACATGCCGGCTTCGAAGCCCAGATCCTCGGCCATGCGTGCCGAGATCGCGTCGAATACGGAGCCCGGATAAACGCAGCGCGGTCCAGAAATGATCGCACGTAATCGCTCGCGCCGGTCGGTCCAATCCATGCTGGCGTCCCTCAATTCTCTCGAACATGATCCGAAAAGCGTGCCCTCGGACGGGCGCGCCGTTCTAGCACGGCTGACGTGCCCACGCGCTTTCCCTTCGTCTGGGTTGCGAATAACGGCTTAGTCGCTCGGACTATTTGTTTGGCGCAGCACTTTGCTTTTGCAATTCATCAAGCTTCTTTTCCATTTCCGGCAAATGCACAATCAGCGCGCAGTTTGTGCGGTCCTCGGCAGCCTGGCTCTGCACCTGCTTCCAGCGCGCGATGGCGTCCTCTTCAGTCCACGGTCGCCGGGTGTCGGGATTGAACACCCGTTGCTGTGTCAGGCCTTCCAGCGAGTGGTGATATTCTTCGAGGCTGAGGACGCGGTCACGTTGGCGGAAATAGAAATTCGTACCATCAAGTTCCTTGCAGTGAGCGAGGCCCTTGCCGAACGTTTGCTGCGCCATTTTGGCGTCGAAGATCTGGCCCTTGAGGTCGTTGATCTCGGTGCTTTGAGCCCGCACGCCGCTTGAGGAAGCAAACGCGCCGACCAGAAAAAATGCGAAAAACGCGGCCGCGCGCCGCAAGCCGATCTGCCTCATGGTGTTGGTCCTGTCCCAAACAATCCGGCGGACTTAAGCCGATCGCCCCCAAGCGGCTGCCACCGATTTCCCGGACCTGCGGGCAATACCATAGCTTGCGGCCGGACCGAGTTCCATGGGTAGGATTAGGGCGAAGGAGGAAACAGAAATTACCATTTGTTCACCATGGCTTTGGAACCTGTGGGACTGGGGCCACACTAGCGCCAAAACGCCTCAGGGTGCCTTCTTCCCGCCAAATGTGCCCGGCAAGACCAAACCCGGATTAAGGGGCCGTGGGGGTTCACTTGCATATCAATCTTCGTACCGTCCTCGTCGCGTCATCCTTCGTCGTAGCTGGTTTAGCCGGCTCGCTGGGTAGCGCCGCCGCGCAGTATTATCCGCCGCCGCCAAGTGCTTATCCGGCGAATGCCTATCCGCCGCCCTATTCGCAACGGCCGATTTACCGCGACACCAACGGAGCCCCGTTGCAGGAGGATGCCTATGGCCGGCTGTATGCACCACAGCCGCTCCCCGCGGATGACGGACGTTTCTATGAGCGCCCGCCGGCGGGCGTCGCGGGCGGCAATCCGGCCGATGTGACCGGTTCAATTCAGCAGGCGCCTGCGCCGATGCCTCAGGCCGCGCCCAACGGCGGCACCGTGGTCGCCTCGCTGCCGCTGGAAGAGCAGCCCGACCGCGGCCCGGCGAATCTGCCCCCGCAGTTCCGCCGTCAGGCGGTCGACTACAATACCATCGAGCCCGCGGGCACGATCATCATCGATACCCCGCATACGTACCTTTATCTCGTGCTCGGCAGCGGCAGGGCGATGCGTTACGGCATCGGGGTCGGCCGCGAGGGCTTCACCTGGACCGGTACCGAGCGCATCAGCCGGATGAAGGAATGGCCGGATTGGTTCCCGCCCAAGGAAATGATCGAGCGCCAGCCCTATCTGCCGCGCTTCATGGCGGGCGGCGAAACCAATCCGCTTGGCGCGCGCGCCATGTATCTCGGCAATACGCTCTATCGCATTCACGGCACCAACCAGCCGTCGACCATCGGTACCTTCGTATCCTCGGGCTGCATCCGGCTGACCAACGACGATGTCTCCGACCTCTATAGCCGCGTGCAGGTCGGCACTCGCGTCGTGGTGATGCCGGGCGCGCAAGCGAGTGCCGCGCCGCCGGTCGCGCACTAGGAGCGCAAAACCAGAGCGCAATCGGTTCGATTTGAAGTCATTGCGCTTTGGCGCCGAAACGACGGCGAAGGTGACGCGCATCGATCACTGATGCGCGATTGTCACAAAATCTCGCAATTTGCCGCCGAATACGCCGGCAGAATCATTTTTTCGATTGATTTTTCAGCGACTCAGCTAAATTCGCGCCAGCGAAGCTGGCCCTTCCGGCAGTCCGTTGGCTGCGTGCTGTTGTCGGTCGGTGTGGCGACGTCGGTGCGGTGCCACGCTAGTCGGAAGTGTGATCGTCATATCCGATCGTGAATTCCGCTCTCGCGATGATCTGATGCCCACTGTGACGCGTCTCGTGTGATGCGTGTTGTGTGACGCGTGCTCTTTGGGATTGCGCGCGGGCGTTTCTGCGAGGTGGAATGTTTGCCAATCTTCGCTTGATGATCGTGGCGCTATCGGCCTCGCTGTTTGCGATCGTCTGCGCCATGAGCCTTTTCATGGGGATGTTTGCCGCCTTCAATGTCGCCCATGAGTCGTTCTCCGGCCTTGCGCCCGCCAAGCCGCCGCTGCAACTTGCCTATGCTGACGAGATTTCTGCCCCGGTCGCCGACGGCAAGCCGGCGCCGTTCGGTGTCCGTTTCCAACTGAACGCGCGGCAAATCCCCGGCGGTCCGGTGATCGTCGCGGTGCCGGCGACGCTCGATCACGTCGCGTCGCCCGAGGCGCCGGCGGAGCCTGCGACCAATCCTGCAGTCAATTCACAATCGGTTTCGCAACCAGATTTGCAATCGATCGCTGCCCTGCCGCACGATGATGTGCAGCCGCCGCAGCCCCCGACCGAGGATGCTCCGCCAGTCGCGCCAGTCGGAGCCGCGACCAATGCCGACGCCAATGTGAGCGAAAGGATTGGCGAAGCGAAACCGAACGGCAGCGCCAGCAGCAATGATACGACCGGCGCCATGGCCGCCACCAAGCCTGCCGCGCCCGAGCAGCCCACTGCAGCGAGCGTTCCACATCATCTCGCACCGCAGATCAGGATCGTATCGCGGGAAGCCGACAATCCCGCGAGCGTGACCACGTCGCCGGCTCCGACACTCGCGCGCAGGGTGAGCAAGCGCCGCAAGCTTGCTGTCCATCTGCACCAGTCGCATCATTTCCGCCGGCCGCGCGTTCATCAGGTCAGCTCGGGTCGGACGCGGGTCTTTGTTCAGCCCAGTGCATACAATCAGCCGACCGTGACCAATTACTCCCCCGGCGGCTATGCGGAGCCTAACGGCTTCGTCCAGCCCGGCTTTGCATTCACGCCGGCGGCCATCAAACCGCGGCCGGCGAGATGGCGCCGCTTGGTCAAAGGCTCTTTCGGCGGGGCTTCAAGCCAGTAAGCATGGCTGATCGGCGCACCCCGCAGCCGCGGTGCGTAGGCTCTCGCATCGTTCCCGGAGACTTCCTATCTAACTGGTTTATCGGCCGCGAAGCGATTTTTAAGAGTCCTGCTTGATCCCGCTCTCCGTTCTCGATCTCTCGCCGGTGACCACCGCAACTCCGGGCTCGGTCGCCTTGCGCAATACGCTCGATCTGGCGCAACTCGCCGAGCGGCTCGGCTACAAGCGCTATTGGGTCGCCGAGCATCACAACCTCGCCAATGTCGGCAGCTCCGCACCCGAGATCATGATTGGCCAGATCGCGGCGGTGACATCGCATATGCGCGTTGGCTCGGGTGGCGTGATGCTGCCGAATCACGCGCCGCTGATGGTTGCCGAGCGATTCAAGGTTCTTGAAGCGCTGTTTCCCGGCCGCATCGATCTTGGGCTCGGCCGCGCGCCGGGCACTGACCAGATCACATCTTACGCGTTGCGCGCGCGACAAGATCCGCGGCAGGGCGATGATTTTCTCGAGCGCTTTCAGGAATTGCTCTTGCTCGAGCAAAATGCCTATCCCGAAGGCCATCCTTTTCGCAAAGTGCGCGCGGTGCCGTCCGATGTTCCGCTGCCGCCAATCTGGCTGCTCGGCTCGAGTGGCTATAGCGCCGAGCTCGCCGCGTCGCTGGGCCTGGGCTTCGCTTTCGCCCATCACTTCGCCGATTACGATGCCGCAAGCGCCATGCTGAACTATCGCGATCACTTCAAGCCTGCGGCGCTGCCTGAGCCTTACGCGATCCTCGGCGCTGCGGTGATCGCAGCGGATACCGATGCGGAGGCCGAGCGCATCGCCGCGAGTGCCGATCTGCATTATGCCCGCCGCGCCCAGGGCGAATATCTGCCGCTGGCCTCGCCAGAGGAAGCCGCCGCCTATCCGTACACGCCGATCGACCGCGAACGCATCGGCCGCCAGCGCACGCGGCTGGTGGTTGGCGGCATCGCGCGGGTCAAGGAGCGGCTGCTTGCTCTTGCCGAAGCGACGCGCGCCGACGAGCTGATGATCACCTCGATGATTTACGATCACGCCGCGCGCCGGCATTGTTATGAATTGCTGGCGGAAGCTTTTGCGCTGGCTCCGCGCGGCTGAGACTACCTTTCGGCGGTACGTTAAAAATTCATAAACAGACCTGCGCCCAGGCGGCCCCCCGGACTCACGTCAAGCTTGCTGACGCGTCCTAACTGCGTCCGACGTCATAAAGTCCAGACAAAGCGGCATTTCCAGCAATGGCACAGGCCAAAAAGCTTTGGCATCACCGTATGTTCCGCCCTTAGTTCCCGCAGGCGTGTCCTCCACGCCTCATTAACGTAAAAACTCCTTCAACCATTCCACGTTATGTAGAAAAGGACGTCGGCGTCGCGTAGATTTGCAATCCAAGGTCAAAACGCGACTTTCTGCGGGTTCCCGGTGTTTTTCCCGGCATCTGTTTGAGGTCAAAGTTGAGCGCCATTATCACGCGGTATCGGGGTGCACCGTCCTCCCAAGCGCAGGCCGGCTTGCCGGACTGCGCTTTGCACAAAAATGCTCTGCTCAGCGGCGTCTCAGCCTTTGGCATTGTGACGACGCTCGCCGTTGCTCTGACGCTTGTGCTCGGCGCTGAGCCCGCGACAGCGCGGACCAAGATCAAGGCGCTGCACAAAGAGGCTGACCGCGTCAGCGAGCCGTTCGGCAATGCGCCGAAGGGGCCGGTGCAGATTTTTGTGTCGATCGATCAGCAGAAGCTGCATCTCTACAGCGACGGCACTCACGTCGCTGATACTTCGGTCGCGACCGGCGTGCCGCGCCTGCCGACCCCGACCGGCGTGTTCAGCGTGATTCAGAAGCAGATATTCCACCGCTCAAATCTCTATAGCGACGCGCCGATGCCGTTCATGCAGCGTATCACCTGGTCCGGTGTCGCCCTGCATGAGGGTGAGAATATCGGTCATCCGGCTTCTCACGGCTGCATCCGCATGCCGGGCGAATTTGCCGCGCGGCTTTACAAGTTCACCCGGATCGGCGCGCGTGTGATCGTCGCCCGCGGCGAGCTCAAGCCCGCCGATTTCGCCGACCCGCATCTGTTTGTGCACAGAGACATTCAGGCCGCGGTTGTGCCGAACCCCGACGCGGTGAAGACCGCGCAAAGTACTGACGACGCCAAGATCAGCGATGCCGTTTCGGCAGCAAAGTCGTTCGATCTGGGGCTGCGCGGCTCGCGCGCCAATGTCGCCACAAGCTTCATCGTCGCGGCCTCGGACGATAGCAGCGCTTCAAAGTCCGATGCGTCGTCCGATGCGGCAAAGCCGAACGCTGCAGCCGATACGCCAAAATCGGATGTGTCCAAGTCCGATTCGAAGTCTGATGCGTCCAAGTCTGATGCGCTAAAGTCTGACGCGCCGAAGTCCGATGCGCCGAAATCCGCAGCCGATGCGGCGGCCCCCAATTTGCCACCGCCTTTGTTTGCCACCCCGGAAGCGCCGCCGGCAAAACCCGCAGAGGCTGTCCAGCCGCCCGTGATCAAAAAAACGCCGATCGCGATTTTCATCAGCCGCAAGGAACAGAAGATTTTCGTGCGGCAGGATTTCGAGCCGATTTTTGAGGAAGCGATCACCATCGAGCATCCGGAACAGCCGATGGGCACGCATGTCTTCACGGCGCTGGAATTGCTCTCCGACAACACGACGTTCCGCTGGAACGTCGTGACGATGCCGGGTGAAGCCGCGAAGGCGGCGAAGCCTTCGCGCATTGTCGCCGAGGAGGACGACCGCGACTACTATTATTACGATCGCTTCTACGTCCGCCACGTCGTCAGGCACCACAAACATCCAAGCGACGATCAGCACGTCGCCGCTGAACAGTCGTCGCCGCAGACGCCGGAACAGGTGCTGGCCCGGATCAATCTGCCGCAGGACGCGATCGATTTTATTTCGCAACGCATGGTACCTGGCTCTTCCCTGATCGTCTCCGATCACGGCTTGGGCGGGGAGACCGGCGAAGGTACCGACTTCATCGTCGTTACGCGCTAGACCATGATCCGATCAAGTTGCATCGGATTACGGTCTAGATTCTTCCTTGGAGCATGATCTTTTCGGAAAACCGGTTTCCACTTTTCCGGATCATGCTCTAAAGCCCGTCCGCGTGCCACGGCTGATGCCGCGCCAGGGCTGATCCGCTCTTCCGAATCCGCCATTCAACGGACATTCTTGGCGTTGTATGGTCCCCGCGGGCGGCCGCCGATTGCGCCGTCTGCCTTTCAGCGAAGTCAATCGATAGTAGGAGGGTCGCCTTGGGTAAGCATTTTGTATTGACGTCATCCGATAGTTTCAAATTCGGCGCTTATCGCGCCGATCCGACTGCAAAAGCCAAGGGCGGCATTGTCGTCATTCAGGAAATCTTTGGTGTCAATCATCACATCCGCGCGGTGTGCGACCGGTTGGCGAGCGAAGGCTATGCGGCGCTGGCGCCCGCGGTCTTCGACCGCCAGCAGCCCAATTTCGAGAGTGGCTACACGCCCGACGAAATCGCCAATGCGCGCAAATTCGTGGCCAATCCGGATTGGGGCGCCATGCTGCGCGATGTGCAGGCCTCGATCGACGAACTGAAAAAGGAGGGGCCGGTCGCCATCATGGGGTTCTGCATGGGCGGCACCATTTCGTTTCTCGCCGCTTGTCAGCTCAACGGTCTTTCGGCCGCAGTCTGCTACTATGGCGGCCAGATCATCAAGAACGCCGACAAGAAGCCGAAAGTGCCGGTGCAGATGCATTTCGGCGAGAAGGACGCGTCGATCCCGATGAGCGATGTCGACGTGATCAAAGAAAAACGCGGCGGCGATTGCGAGATCTACGTCTATCCCGATGCGCAGCACGGCTTTCACTGCGACGAGCGCGGCGGCTACAACGACGCCGCAGCCAAGCTCGCCTGGCAGCGCTCGATGGCGTTCCTGGCGAAGAACGTGAAGTGAAAGCTTCACGACGCGTCATGGCCGGACTTGTTCCGGCCATCCACGTCTTCAGAACCAGCGCTCCTCGACCTGCACGGTGTCGCCGGGGCAGATCGGGTAGGTTATCGGCACTTCGAAGCGGACGGTGCTGCCGCCGGAATTGCGGCTGATGATCACGGACCGGCGGTAGCCGCGCGGCCCGAAGCCGCCGGCGATCGCCACTGCGGTCTCCACCGTCATGTTGGCGACGTAAGGATACTGCCCCGGTTGCACGACCTCGCCGAGGATGAAGAACGGCCGATAGGCTTCGACTTCCACCGCGATGTGCGGCTCGCGGATGAAGCCCTGGCGCAGCGCACCGGCGATACGCCCCGCCAATTGCTCGCTAGTGAGGCCGCGCGCCGACACTGGGCCGATCAACGGCATGTCGATATGGCCGGAAGCGTCGACAATATAGGAATTCGTCAGCCCATCCTGGCCGAAGACGACGACGCGCAACCGGTCACCAGAATCGAGCGTGTAGCCGCCTTGCTGAAACGGTGCCCCGAAATCGGGCCCGAGCACCGGACCGGGCCCAATGGGCGCGGGACCTGACCCTGGCATTGCCACTGGCGTCGGCCCGGGAAGGGGTGCCTGCATGACCACTGTGGCTGGGTGGGGCGCCGCCGGCGTTGGCGCTGCGGCAGTAGCCGGGCCGGGCGCAAACAGTCCGCGGGAAGGCGGTGCTGGCGCGTGATAGCCCGCGGGCGCGGCTGGCCCGGGCGTCGCGCCATAAACGATGTTGTCGATGCCTTGCGGGGCCGGTGAGGGCGTAGCGGCGTATTGGACGCGCGGCTGGTAAGCGCATCCTGCCGCCGCCAACGCGACGGCGCAGATCAGCAAAAAAGAGCGGGCAACCCGCATACGCGCAATCCGACCCAAAGACTCCAGAGCGAAGCCAGGATCGATTAACGCCGGTTATGGTTAACAATCCCTCACCGGGGGTTCCACTTTGCGTCGGAAGGGGAAAATGTCGCGATTTTCCCGTTTTGCCGCTGAAAGTGAGCCGTTATTCGTGCTGTTTGCGGTTGTCGCTCAGCCAGTCGGCCGCTGAGAGAATCAGCATGACGAGGGCAAAGACGATCGGGAAACCGAGCACCCAGATGAGCTTCGAGGTGTCGGTTTCCTTCTCGAGATCGAAATACCATGCCAGCGCATCGACCGCGGCGATACCGACCACGGAGCCGAGCAGCTTCTGTTTCAGCTCGCCGAAATCGACTTGGGTCAGGCCTTGCGGCCAGTCCGGATGGGCGCTCGCATCGATCTTGCGGATAAAATTCTCGTAGCCGGAAAAAATCACGATCAACACGAGATTGGCGGCCAGCGCGAGGTCGACCAGATTGAGCACGCCGGTGACGGCCTCGTGCCAGCTCGATCGTGGCGACTGCAGGATCAGCACGATCAGATCGCTGAAGAACTGGTACATCAGCACGAACAGGCAGCCTAACAGCCCGATCAAGAATGGGGCGAGCAGCCAGCGGCTGAAGAAGATCGCCGCCTGAATATAGCGTCCGTCCGGCCAGCGCATCGACGAGCTCCCAGCGTTCTCGACTTGTTCGTAATGGTGCGAACGGCGAGTGGCGAATCGCGAATAGTGAGGGCCATTTCTTACCCCATTCGCTATTCGCCACGCACTATTCGCTATCTTCTCAGGCGGTCAATGCACGCCAGCGCCCAGGCGCTGGCTTTTCCCAGCCACTTTTGCCGCCTATTGTGCCCGCCGCTGCACGATTCGGTCACAAACCGGTTCGGCGCATGTCCCGGAAAAGTGGCTACCGGTTTTCCGATAAGGACATGCGCAAAGCTAAAGAGCGTGTCGGTAGCTTCGTGGAGGGCTTCATGTCTCGCAAGTTTGCGTCGCTTTGCGCGCTGGGGAGCGTGGTCACTTTAGCGGCTGCGATAGCGGCTGGTCCGGCTCTGGCCCAACAATCCGCGGCGCCGGGCGTCCCTCCAGCCGCTTCGCCCGCCGCGCCGGTGTCGACCGCAACGTTGCCTTACGGGCCGCCGGTGACGCTCGATCAGGCCAAGCGCGCCATGGCCGCGGCCGAGCTCGAAGCGCTGAAGAATTCCTGGCAGGTCGCCATCGCCATTCTCGATTCCGGCGGCAACATGGTGATGTTCCACAAGATCGACAACACGCAGCTCTCCGCCGGCGAAGGCGCCGAGGGCAAGGCCCGCACCTCGCTGCAATTCAAGCGGCCGAGCAAGGCGCTCGACGATGCCATCGCCGCGGGCGGCGGCGGCATGCGGCTCCTTGCGCTCAAGGACATCACGCCGCTCGAAGGCGGCATTCCGCTCGTCGCTAACGGCGCGATCGTCGGCGCTATCGGCGTCTCCGGCGCGCTTTCGGCGCAGGACGCGCAAGTCGCCAAGGCTGGCGCCGACACGCTTGGCAAGCCGGGGATGTAGCTTTCCGTCATTCCGGGTTCCTTGCTTCGCTCAGCCCCCCGGAATGACTAGGTGAGCGCCGCCTTCAACGCGCTCGCGGCCGCGGCATAGCCCCCGCGGGCGCCATCGACGAAATGCACATGATCGCTGCGTAGCGGGGAGGGCGTGAAGCACGTCATCATCGCGGCGTCCTGGCGAAACAAGCCATAGCGGGCAATGCCTGAAGCCCCGGCGAGCTTGCGCTCCACAGTATCGGCCAGCGCTTCCGTGCAATCGAGAATCATGCGCAGCCCATCGTCGTATTTGCGATAGTCGGAATTCTCCACGACCTGCCGCATATAGCGCGCCGGCACGAAAGGGCCGATCGGGCGGCCCGCGCGCATGATCAGGAAATAGAGGAACGTCCGCGTCAGCACGGCGATGCGCCGTTGCAGCCGTCCGCCTGGCGCCGTGTGCGCTTCGAGTTCGACGCCCAGCGGCGGCCAGTCGAGCTTCGGCCCGGCGGCGGGCACTGGCCGCCCGGCATCGGGGCTCGCCTCGATCAACGCCACGATCTCTTCGGTGAGGGCGCGGAAAGCCGCGGCATCGCCGCCCGGCGCGGGCAGCACGATGAGCGACAGGATGAGGCCCTGCGCCGCATGAAACTCCTCGAAGCGGCACGACAGGCCGGAGAGGTCGGGCCAACTGCCAGGCAGCGCCGGCGTAACGGCGAAGTCGCCACGCTTGATCGCGCCGTCGGCCCAGGCAAGGCCGCCGCCGGAAAACATCGCATAGGATAGGTTCGGCGACGGCGCATAGCGCGCCACGCGCACATCGACGCCCTGGGCGCGAATGGCCCCGACCGGTATGAGCGCCACGCGCAGTGTGAGCCCGAGCTCTGAGCCTGCCCAGGCCGCGGTCGCCGCCAATGCCGTGCGGGCGATCTCGACATCACCCGACGCCACCGCAAAGCTCGCGCCGTCACCACCGAACACGAAGGGAAATTCGTGGCCTTCGCCTGCGTTAGCCAGCGCCGCGATCACCGCGGCGCCAGCCATGTTCACCGCTTTGTAGCGCTTCTCCGCAATTGCCCTGGTCGACTGCACAACATCGGCCATGCCGATGGTCCAGTCAGCCGGCAGAGGCGTGTAAAGCGCAGGGTCCATCAGCGCGCGGAACCCGCGCTGAACAGGGATGCTGGCGTAGAAGATGGAAGTTTCGCTTGGCGCGCTCATCGCTCTGCCGATTCAGCCAAGAGACGGATTGAGGTACCGATTAAGATACGGATCAAAGCTTAACCGGTTTCGGCCATAATTACCGGGCTTGGTGCTTCGCATCGGGTCCGGCGTTACGCTGCAAACGCCTAAGCCCGACGCGGTCTGGGAACCACAGTGAACTGACTGCGCTGCCCCCACGACACATTGTTTTGAACGCCTGCGCCTGTTGCGGCGGGCCCAAACATGAACACTTCTTTCAACATCTCATTATTTAACTCGGACAATTCAGCCGGACTTGCCGCAGCAGCGGAGCAGGGCGATGTCGAGCACGAGAATCCTGTACAGAGCGCTGATGTTTGGCGCCGTGATTGTTCTCTATGCGGCCGCCGGGATGGCGCTGGCGGCCTATGGCGCCGAGCTGCCAAAGCCGGCCGCCGGCAAGCAGGTGCACTTTCCGGACGGCACCTGGAGCGGCCTGCCGCAGATCGGCTCCAATAGCAAAGTCCGGCAATGTGTGATGATTGCGCCGCGGCCGCGCGCCGGCCCTGCCGGCACCATCGATACCGGGCTTAGCATCGACATCAGCGCCGGCGCCGGTCTCGCCTTTGGGCTCAGCGACAACTCGCTGCCCTCCGAGTCGGTCCTGGACGACGAAGCCGAGGTCATTCTCGACGGCAAGTCGTTTCCGGCGGTGGCTTTCACGGTGGCCGGCACGACAAAGCTCGCGTTCCATCCCGGCGACGCTGCCGGCGTGCTCGCCGCGCTGCAAAAGACCGACAAGGTGCAGCTGCGCTCAGACGGCGCCGGCTTCGATACCGGACCCATCACGCTCAATCTGCCCGGCGACGCCTATGCCTGGCTCAAGCAATGCGGCACCCAGTTCAAGATCGCGATCGATCAGCCGAGCGACCCGAAGGCGCCGGCACTGCCGGTGCCGCGGCCTCATTCGCCCGAGATCGGCTCGTCACAGCCGACACAGGCCGGGCCGCCTGGCATCGAGGACAAGCGGAAGATCAGCGGCTGGGATGCCTCCGAGCTGCGCGGCTTCGACGGCCGCGTGCTCGCCTGCATGATCCGGCAGCATTACACCGTCGGCGGCGGGCCAAATGCGCGGGCCATCGGCACGTTCCTGATTGCCAGCCGCAGCAAAGGCCTCACCATGCTGCTCAAGGACTCGCAATTGGATCTGCCGCCCGGCGCATCGGTGAATGCGACATTCAAGATCGGCGACAAGCAGTTCTCAGGTTTTGCCGCACAGGTGGAGGGCCGTGACGAGATCGCGATCTTTCCCGATCACGGCATGGCCTTGGCGGCGGCGTTCGGCGACGGCGCCACGGCGCAATTCGATGCGGTCAAAGTCGAAACCATGACCTTCCCCGTCGTCGCCGGCGTGGTGCCGTGGCTGCGCTCCTGCACGCATCGCTGGGGCTTCAGTTTCGAGCCGGAGGCGAAGGGCTAATTAGCTCTTCTTGCCCCTAAGCCTTCTTGCCCCAAGTGCCGGGCTTAGCCTGGCTGTGCATATCGGCGAACGGCGAGACCGGCGCGGCGCCGCCTTTCTTCTTGTTCTTGTCCTGCTTCGGTTTCTTCTTTTCCTTGTTGCTGCGCATCTGGCCCTTGGCCATGGCGTCCTCGTTTGTTAGCGGCGGATGATTCCATGCGAACAGCACAATAACCTATCGGCAACCTATCGGCCACGCAAAGTACGAAAGGAATGCGGGGGCGCTCAGCGCTGGCGCGGCTTGAAGCCGCCATGCATGCCGGGGCGGCCGAGCGTCGAGCGCGGGCCCGAAGATTTTCCTGGGATGCTTTCAACGCCGGGGCCCATCTCGTCGAGATTAGGTTTGCGTGGTGGAGTCCGCTTTCCACCCGGCCGGTGCGGTGCGACCTCGTGGTAGAGCGCGATGCCCATTTCATCGAGCGCCGGCTTGTGGACCTTGCTGCTGCCGCCTGCCCCACCCCGCGTCGCTTTGCGACGCGCCCCTCCCCCTGCAGGGGAGGGTAGGAGCTTGGCCGTCGGATCGTCAGTCACCGCCAGCTCGGTCGAGCGCAGGCGCTTGACCTCGTCGCGCAGCCGCGCGGCTTCCTCGAAATCGAGATCGGCAGCGGCGGCGCGCATGCGCGTCTCGAGATCGGCGAGCACCGCCTCGAAATTGTGGCCGATGGTGGCGGCGTCCTCGAATTCACCGGCTTCGCCGGCGCCGGCCGCGATCAGCACATGGTCGCGCTCGTAGACGCTGTTGAGAATGTCGCCGATGCCCTTGCGCACGCTCTCCGGCGTGATGCCGTTCTCGATATTGTAGGCCTCCTGCTTTTCGCGGCGGCGGCTGGTCTCGGCCATGGCGCGCTCCATCGAGCCGGTGACGCTGTCGGCATAGAGAATGACGCGGCCATCGATATTGCGCGCGGCGCGGCCGATGGTCTGCACCAGGCTGGTCTCGCTGCGCAGGAATCCTTCCTTGTCCGAGTCGAGGATCGCGACCAGCGCGCATTCCGGAATGTCGATACCCTCGCGCAACAGATTGATGCCGACCAGCGCATCGAAAGCGCCAAGCCGCAGATCGCGGATGATCTCGATGCGCTCGATCGTATCGATATCCGAATGCATGTAACGCACGCGGATGCCCTGCTCGTGCAGATATTCGGTGAGGTCCTCGGCCATGCGCTTGGTCAGCACCGTGATCAGCGCGCGATAACCGCGCTGCGCCACCTGCCGCACTTCGCCGACGAGGTCGTCGACCTGCGTGCGCGCCGGCCGCACATCGACAGGCGGATCGATCAGCCCGGTCGGGCGGATCACCTGCTCGGTGAACACGCCGCCGGATTCGTTGAGCTCCCAGCCGCTGGGCGTTGCCGAGACGGCAAGCGTTTGCGGCCGCATCGCGTCCCATTCCTCGAAGCGCAGCGGCCGATTGTCCATGCAGGAGGGCAGGCGGAAGCCATATTCGGCGAGCGTCGCCTTGCGCCGAAAGTCGCCGCGATACATGCCGCCGAGCTGCGGCACCGTGACGTGGCTCTCGTCGACAAAGACCAGCGCATTGTCGGGCACATATTCGAACAAAGTCGGCGGCGGCTCGCCGGGTTTTCGTCCCGTCAGATAGCGCGAATAATTCTCGATGCCGGCGCAGGCGCCGGTCGCTTCCATCATTTCGAGATCGTAGATGGTGCGCTGTTCGAGCCGCTGCGCCTCGAGGAGCCGGCCTGCGGCATTGAGCTGTTCCAGCCGCTGCCGCAGTTCAAGCTTGATGCCGGAGATCGCCTGCAAAAGTGTCGGCCGCGGTGTCACATAGTGCGAATTGGCATAGATTTTAACGAATTCGAGCTCGTCGGTCTTCTGCCCGGTGAGCGGATCGAATTCGTGGATCGATTCCACCTCATCGCCGAACAGCGACACGCGCCAGGCGCGGTCTTCCAAGTGCGCCGGAAAGATCTCGATGACGTCGCCGCGCACGCGAAACGAGCCGCGATAAAAATCGCCGCCCGAACGCTTGTATTGCAGCGCGACCAGATCGGACAGCAGCTGCCGCTGGTTCAAGCGCTCGCCGCGCTTGATGGTGAAGGTCATCGCCGAATAGGTCTCGACCGAGCCGATACCGTAGATACAGGAGACCGATGCAACGATCACCACATCGTCGCGCTCGAGCAGCGCCCGCGTCGCCGAATGGCGCATGCGGTCGATCTGCTCGTTGATCGAGGAATCTTTCTCGATATAGGTGTCGGTGCGCGGAATGTAGGCTTCCGGCTGATAGTAGTCGTAATACGAGACGAAATACTCGACCGCATTGTCGGGAAAGAAATTCCTGAACTCGCCATAGAGCTGCGCCGCCAGCGTCTTGTTGGGCGCGAGAATGAGGGCAGGGCGCTGCGTCTGCTCGATCACCTTGGCCATGGTGAAGGTCTTGCCGGAGCCGGTGACGCCGAGCAGTACTTGCGTGCGGTCGTTGCGGCTCACGCCTTCGACCAGGTCCTTGATCGCCTGCGGCTGATCTCCCCTTGGATCGAAGTCGGACTTGATGACCAGCTTGCGTCCGCCTTCGGATTTCTCCGGTCGCGGCGGCCGGTGCGGTGTCCAGATCGTGCCTTCGCCTTCGCGGAACTCGGCACGGCCTTCGCGCAGCAGGGCTTCGAGCGCCTGCATCGAGGCAGTGACGCCCAGGGTGATGGGCTGCGGCGAAGGGCGGTGGCGCTTCTCACGCTGCCGTTCGAAGATTTCCGCAAGCTCGTCGCGTCCTGATTCCTCTGGTCCGCGGTCCGGCTCGTCTTGGTCCGGCTCGTCTTGCGGCGCGCCGATCAGCGGCTTGCTTGGATCCTTGCCGCTGAATCCCAGCGCTTCAGCAAGCTCCAGATCGATATCTATGGTTCCCTTCGCCGCATAGCCGGACTGCGGCGCCTCGTGGAAGCCGGGCTGCTCTTGCGTCGATTTGCGCGCCCTGTGCGCATTCGAGAAATCGCGGCGCCGATCCCAGGAATTGTCCGGCGGCGGCTGCAGGCCTGACGTTCCCTCCGCCCGTGACACACGCTGTTCCCCTCCCCCCTGTGGGGAGGGGCTAGGGGTGGGGGTCGGGACGTGATGCGCGGACGCAGACAAGTCCTCAGCACGCGTCTCCATCTGCTGCGCAACGTCCCGACCCCCCTCCCTACCCTCCCCCACAAGGGGGGAGGGACTAATTCCCGTCTGCGAGCCGACGCCGGCGCGACCCTGGCCGATGGCCGGATTCAGGAGTTCCGCCAATGACGGGTCGAGCTCAGGCGCGGCCGGCCGCGCCGCCTTGGCGCGCGTCGGCTTGGCCGGGTCCTTCTTCGAATGTTTTGCCGGATGTCGGGGTTCGGGGCGCTTCGCCATGCGCCCAATATGGGTCGAGTCCGCAGGCGAGGAAAGCGGGGTCGACCAGACTGCTGTCATGACGCTGTACGCAGCGCCTCACCCACACCGGAAGTGTCCTTGGCCTGCGGTCGCAGTTAATTCGACACCATGGCGTGCTGATCGAGATTGACCGTCACCATGTCGTAGCGCGACTGCGCCAGCGTGCTGGCGCCGACTTGGTGAAAGCCGATGGCGAGTTCCTTGGCATCGACGTGGATGCGCAGATAGCCATAATTGGTATCGTCGTATTTCTCGAGCCAAAGCTCCTTGGCTTTGATCTTGGCGCTGGCGGACTCGAGATAATCCACCCGGCTGCCGGGATGCGGCTCCTCGGCCGGCTGTCCCTTTTTGGCGCGGACCAGCGGATTGACGCCATGGCCGCCGTCGCCGCACACGATGAACGGCACGTCGATGCTGCGCCCACCGAACTCGATCGTGCGGGTATAGCGCTGATAATTGTGCGCATGCGCCGAGAGAAACGCGTGCGGATAGACGCCTTCCTGCAGGCATATCTCGTCGATCTGCGCCAGCATGGCCGAGCTGCAGCCATGATTGCCGCCGGTCCCATCTTGACCCGACCGCGGCGCGTAGCTGTAAGACGGATGATGGGTTGCCAGGAGCACTGCGCCCTTGAAGTTTTGCTGCTTGATCAGCTTGAGCTGGGCGGCGAGAAATTTGAGCTGCTTGTCGTCGACCGCCGGCCACTTGCCCTCCTTGTTCGAAATCACGCCCGGGTCTTCCAGCGCATTGCTGAACAGGCCGATGATCCGCACGAAAGGCGCATCGAGTCCAAAATAAACGCCAGGCTGCGTCATCGCGGTACGGTGGAGCGAGCCCGCTTCGGGCGTAATCACCGGATGCACGGAGCAGAAATTGCGCTGGAATGTCGTCAGCGGTTCCTTGCCGGCCGGAGTGCCGGGGACGACGAACGAGTCGTGGTTGCCCGGGATTGCGAAGATCGGCGCAGGATAGTTGCGGAACGCATCGTAGAACTGGTCGTAATAATATTGCGCTTCGCCGAAGTCGTAGACGACGTCGCCCAGATGATAGAGAAAGGCAGGCCGATTGGCATCATCGGACGAGGCGCAGTCGACAGTAACCTGGTCCGAGACGCGCAGCTCCTGACTGTACTTTCGTACATTGGACGCGCCGGAATCGCCAAAAGCATGGAAGATGATCTTTCCCGCGGCCTGGATTTTTTGAATCACCAAAGGGCCATGGTGATCGCCATAGGCTGCTTGCAAGCTGAACGTCTGATTGTCCGCGATGCGTGACGCGGGGATCGCAACGACATCTTTCGTCAGCAGATCTTCCACCGCCCTATAGGTGGCATCGTCGTTGGGATGCTTCGTTTCAAAGCCGGTCGGGCTGGGCAGTCGTTCGGCTTCACTGAAAATGGGCTCGTGAAAAAGCGGTTGTGGCAGCTGTGCGCCGGGTCTGTGCGCATGGGGGCTCGTGGCCATCGACGTGGTCTCCTGTGACAGCAGGCGTCATTAACGGACAAGTTTAAGACGCCAATGTTACAGCTAAAGGCTGTATCCACTGCGGCTTCATTCACGCACCCGCAACCTACCAAGTCACCTCGCTCTTTAGAGTTGTCACGCCGTACTGACGCGGCGAGGAACTATTCCAGCTTGATCCCGGCGCGCTCGATCACCTCGCCCCATTTCTTGTATTCCGAGGGGATCAGCGTCGCGAGCTCGTCCGGCGTGCCGCCGCCGACATCGTCGCCGATCTGCGCGATCTTCGATTTGAAAGCGTCCGATTGTAGCGCCTTGTTGGCCGCGGCATTGAGCTTGTCGATGATCGGCTTCGGGGTGCTGGCGGGCGCGACGATGCCGGTCCAGGACGGCGCCACATAACCCGGCACACCGGCTTCGGCGATAGTCGGCAGATCGGGGAAGGCTGGCGATCGATGGTCGCCGGTCACCGCCAGCGCGCGCACCTGGCCCGAGCTCGCAAATGGCGCGATCGAGTTCAGGCTTTCGAACATGATCTGCACGCGGCCGGCGATCAGATCGTTGATCGCCGCGGCGCCACCTTTATACGGCACGTGAACGATATTGGTGCCGGTCATGAACTTGAACAATTCGCCATCGACATGGCCGGGCGAGCCGTTGCTCGACGACGCATTCAGGAGCTTGCCGGGATTGGCTTTGGCATAGTCGATCAGCTCCTTGACCGAATGAAACGGCGTCGTCGGTGACACTGCGAGCATGATCTGCCCGCGTGTCACGACAACGATCGGCGCGAAGTCGTGCTCGACATTGTAGGGCAGCGGATCGACCAGATGCGGCGTGAGCGCCAGCGCGCCGATCGGCGCCACGCACAGCGTGTAGCCGTCAGGCGGCGACTTGGCGGTGAAGTCCATGCCGACGGTGAGCGCGCCGCCTGGCCGATCATCGATAATGACGGTCTGGCCAAGCGCGTCGCCGAACGCGGCGCCGAAAATGCGCCCCAGCGTGTCGGTCGCGCTGCCGGCGGCCTGCGGCACGACAAGATGGATCGGCCGATCCGGAAATTCGGCGGTCGCAGGACTCGCGAAGGCACAGATCACGAGCAGAGCGAGCAAGCAGCGCATGTGGTGTTTCCTCGTTATTGTGGATTATGAGGTGGGGGCTCAAAAGCGGCGCGACAATAGCAAGTGCAGCGCTTTCGCCAACCCGCCCGGCAACGCGAATTGCCGCATGTTTCTAATCTGTACTAGTCTCTTGGCCGGGGAGACAGCGTCCGGGATCAACACGCATGGCGACACAAAATTCCATGGAAAATTCCATGTTCGACTTCGCGCCGCTGCTCGCGCCCGGCCTGCCGCCGGCCGCTGCGAAATGGAACGGCTTTGCCAAATACAATTTTATCGGCGGCCACAACGATGCCGACCATGTTCCGCTCGCAAAGCTGGTCGAAGCCGCCAATGAGGTGCTGAACCGCGAAGGCCGGACGCTCTCCACTTACGGCCTCGCCAGCGGTCCGCTCGGCTATCGCCCGTTGCGTGAATTCCTGGCGCAGAAGCTCAAGCGCACGACCGGCATCATTTGCGACGCCGACGAGATTCTGATCACGTCAGGATCGCTGCAGGCGCTTGATCTGGTCAACGGCATTCTCTTGGCGCGCGGCGATACCGTCATCATCGAGCAGGCCAGCTATCAGGGCGCACTGACGCGGCTCAACCGGCTTGGCGTCAACGTCATCGGCATTCCGCTCGACGCCGACGGCATGCGCATGGACGCGCTTGCGGAAGCCCTCCAGGACCTCAAGCGTCGCGGTGTGCGGCCGAAATACATCTACACGATCCCGACCGTGCAAAATCCCACCGGCACGATCTTGAGCGAAGCGCGGCGGCATGAGTTCCTGGCACTTGCCGACAAATACGGCGTGCCGATCTTCGAGGACGATTGCTATGCCGATCTGATTTGGGACGGCAAGCGGCCGCCGGCGTTCTACGCGATGAGCAAAAATCGCAATGTCATCCACATAGGCTCGTTTTCAAAGTCGATCGCGCCTGCGCTGCGCGTCGGTTACATCGTTGCCGATTGGAGCCTGCTGTCGCGCATGCTGGCGATCAAGACCGACGCCGGTTCCGGTGCGCTCGAGCAAATGGTTTTGGGCGAGTTTTGCCCGAAGCATTTCGACGCGCATGTGCCGCAACTGACGCGCGGCCTACGCGAGAAGCTCGAAACATTGATGGATGCGCTCAACGAGCAATTCGGCACGGTGGCTGAATTTGAGGATCCCAAGGGCGGCATTTTTCTTTGGGTCAAGCTGCCGGACCAGGTCGACACGCAAAAGCTTTATCAGCCCGCGCTCGCAGCCGGCGTCGCCATCAATCCCGGTCCGGAATGGGCCACCGACAAGGACTACGGCAAGAGCCGCATGCGCCTGTGCTTCGCGCATCCGTCGCATGAGCAGATCCGCACGGGCGTTGCTGCGCTCGCCGAAGTCTGCCGCCGCGAATTCGGCGTGCCAACGCGTATCGCCAATGTCGAGCAGGCGAGGGCGTAAACTCGCCGTGCGATGGAACATGAGGAACGGCTTGGCATGACGATCGACGAGAGTGCGAAACTGGGCTCGAGCCTGGACGCCGATTTGGACGCGCCGCGCGTGATCCGCATGCACCCCGACGACAATGTGGCGATCGTCGTCAACGATTTCGGCCTCCCGGCAGGTGCGGAGCTGCCGACCGGACTGACGCTGCGCGAGCGCGTTCCGCAGGGCCACAAAGTGGCATTGGTCGATATCGCCGACGGTGCGCCGGTTCGCCGCTACAACGTGGTCATCGGCTATGCGACGCGGGCGCTGCCCGCGGGCTCCTGGGTCAATGAGCAGAAACTTGTCATGCCGACTCCGCCGGCCCTGGAAGGATTGCCGGTCGCGACCAACAATGCGCCTCTGGCTCCTGCCCTCGAAGGCTACACATTCGACGGTTACCGCAATGCCGACGGATCGGTCGAAACGCGCAACATCCTCGGCATAACCACGACGGTGCAATGCGTGTCGGGCGTCGTCGAGCATGCCGTGCAGCGCATCCGCGGCGAGCTCTTGCCGAAATATCCCAATGTCGATGACGTGGTGGGCCTCGAGCACATCTACGGCTGCGGCGTGGCCATCGATGCGCCTGACGCCGAGATCCCGATCCGCACGCTTCGCAATATCAGTTTCAATCCGAATTTCGGCGGCGGCACGATGGTTGTCGGTCTCGGCTGCGAGAAGCTGCAGCCGGAACGTCTGCTGCCTGCCGGAGCTGCGCGCGGCCGCGCCGCCGCGGGAGCGCAGGACTACGATCTCGTCACCTTGCAGGATCCCTCGCATGTCGGCTTCGACGCCATGATCTCATCGATCATGCGGATCGCCGAGCAACATCTGCAGCGCCTCGACCGGCGGCGACGCGAAACCTGCCCGGCTTCGGCTTTAGTGGTCGGCATGCAATGTGGCGGCAGCGATGCTTTTTCGGGCGTGACGGCCAATCCCGCACTTGGCTTCGCCAGCGACCTCCTGGTGCGTGCGGGCGCGACCGTCATGTTTTCGGAGAATACCGAGGTCCGCGATGGCGTGGCGCAACTCACGGCGCGAGCGGCGAACCCGGACGTGGCACGCGCGTTGATCGCCGAGCTTGGCTGGTACGACCGCTATCTCGAGCGTGGCAGTGTCGACCGTAGCGCCAATACGACGCCGGGGAACAAGAAGGGCGGCCTGTCAAATATCGTCGAGAAGGCCATGGGCTCGATCATCAAGTCGGGCACCGCGCCGATCTCGGGCGTCGTTCCGCCTGGCGAGCGTGCGCGCAACAAAGGACTGCTCTATGCGGCGACACCGGCCAGCGATTTCATCTGCGGCACCTTGCAGCTCGCGGCCGGCATGACCCTTCACGTGTTTACGACGGGACGCGGCACGCCCTACGGGCTGGCCGCCGTGCCTGTGATCAAGGTTGCGACCCGGAGCGAACTGACGCGGCGCTGGCACGATCTGATGGACGTCGACGCCGGCCGCATCGCCACCGGCGGCGCGACGATCGAGGAACTCGGCTGGGAGCTTTTTCACACCATGCTCGCCGTGGCGAGCGGGCGCCGGCGCACCTGGACTGAGAAATGGAAGCTGCACAACGCGCTGGCTTTGTTCAATCCGGCGCCTGTCACCTGAGATCTGCAGCGGCGCCTAAAATCCCACCACCGCCTGCGTCACGTGCTCCACCTCGGGCGGCGACGCGAAACAATGCGCCACAAGCTTGCGCCATTCCTGAAAGTCGGCCGAGCCGCGGAAATCGACCGTGTGGTTCTCGACCGTCGCCCATTTGACGAACAGCCGGTAGCGCAAAGGTTTTTCGATCGAGCGCTGCAATTCCATGCCTTGGCAGCCCTTGGCGCGCTTGAATACCGGCGCGGCGTTCTTCACGCCGGCCTCGAATTCAGATTCCATGCCCGGTTTGATGTCGATCTGCGCAATTTCGAGAACCATGGTCCGTCCTTGGGTTTTGCCGCCGCGATGAGGGGTGGGAGCCTAGCACGATCGCGCGCCAGATCGCGCCGATATCGCTTGCCGGCGCCGCCACTTAAGCCGCAGCCATTGCTGTCCTATTCTGGCCTAAACTGGGAAGATGGCAGGGCGGCTGATACATATCTGCTGCTCGCGGCCGGCGCTTCTGGTCGCGATCTTGAAGCGCTAAGTTCGAGCCGCCAAATTAGAAGTGCATTCGCTAGCCCAAGGATACATCAAAAGGCTCTATCATGATCGACGTACATTATTGGACCACGCCGAACGGCCATAAGGTTACGATTTTTCTCGAGGAAGCCGGACTGGAGTACAAGATCACTCCGGTCAATATCGGTAAGGGCGAGCAATTCAAGTCCGATTTTCTAGCTGTGTCGCCGAACAACCGCATCCCGGCTATCGTCGACCACGATCCGCCCGGCGGCGGCAAGCCGCTCCCGGTCTTCGAGTCGGGTGCGATCCTGCTCTATCTCGCCGACAAGGCGGGCAAATTCATCGCCAAGGACATTCGCGGCCGCGTCGCGGCGCTGGAATGGCTGTTCTGGCAGATGGGCGGCCTGGGCCCGATGTCGGGTCAGAACAATCATTTCAGCAATTATGCGACCGACAAGATCCAATATGCGATGGATCGCTATCGCAACGAGGTGAACCGGCTCTATGGCGTGATGAACAAACGGCTCGCCGATCACGAGTATCTCGCCGGCGATTATTCGATCGCCGACATGGCTTGTTATCCCTGGGTGGTGCCTTGGGAGCGCCAAGGCCAGAAGATTTCCGATTTCCCGCATCTCAAGCGCTGGTTCGAAGCCATCGCCAAGCGGCCCGCGGTGATCAAAGCTTATGAGTGGACGCCCAAGATCAATCCCAATCAGGGCGGCATCCGCACGGCCGAAGAGCGCGCAATTCTGTTTGGTCAAACCGCGCAGTCAGTGACGGCAGCCGCGGCGGCGCAGAAATAGCCGCAACAGCGTTGGCTCACCAAACAAACGATGCCGTCATGGCCGGGCTTGTCCCGGCCATCTCTTTGTGTGGGGCACGGAGTTCTTATGATCGGGATGCCCGGCTCTAATGGCCGGGCATGAAACGCAGGACTCAATCCTGCCGCACGATCACATGCGTGCCGACCTGCACGCGACTGTACAGATCGATCACGTCGTCATTGACCAAGCGGAAACAGCCTGACGACACCGCCTGTCCAATCGTTTCCGGCGCGTTGGTACCGTGGATGCGGTAGACGGTATTGCCGAGATACATGGCGCGCGCGCCGAGCGGATTGCCCGGGCCGCCGGCCATGAAGCGCGGCAGATAGGGCTGGCGCTCGATCATCTCGGGCGGCGGATGCCAATCCGGCCATTCGGCCTTGCGGCTGATCTGCAGCAGACCCTGCCAGGTGAAGCCGTCGCGGCCAACGCCGATACCGTAGCGCAGCGCATGCGTCTGATCCTGGATCAGATACAGATGGCGCTCCTGCGTATCGATGATGATCGTGCCCGGCGGCTGCTGCGAGCGGTAGAACACCAATTGCTTCTGGTATTCTTCCGGAAGATTGGCGTTGTTGCCGTGGTCGACGCCGGGATCGACGTCAGGCGCCGTCACCGGATATTGGAAGACCGGCGCCCCCGGACGCGGACCCGGCTGCGCCGGCACCTGCGCCGACATCAGGCACAACGCCGCCGCGCCGATCCACGGAACAAGCCGCGCAAAGCTTCTCAATCTTAAGCTTGCCATTCGTCCCACCCTCAGTTTAGGGGGCATTGTGCTGCGGACTTCAGCCCCCTTCAATACCCGTTACCCGATGACAGGGCTGCCAAAACCATGCGCGTAGCGCCGGCAACACCTGCCCGGTAGTATCATGATGCCGATAGCACTTCGCCGCGCCCGTCACGTCGTGGCCTTTGGCGGGCCTCATTGCGAGGCGCCGCCCAGATAACCGGCGATCTTCCAGCCGCTCGCGTCCTTTGCGTAGCACATCTGGTCGCTGCCGAGGGGCGAGATCAGCTGGGCGTCGGCATAGCCGGTTTTGCCGTCCGGCATCGCAATGTGCAGGAACAGCGGATCGTTGGGATCGGCGCCCTGGCCGGTGTCGGCCAATACGCGCACCAGATAGACCCCGAGCTTGCCAACCACCGGTGAATTCGGTTTCGCGGTTTGATGCACTTCGACGCCGTCTTTGTTGGCATAGCCCCATTCCGACGGATCGGTTCCCGTCGCCTTGCCGAGCACTTCGAATGCTTTCGCGTCGATAGTCGGATCGGCCGGCGCGCAAAACACGCCTTTCTGCTGCGGCGATTCCGAAGCTGTCGGTTCGTTGGCGTAGCCCGCAAGTGTGTCCCAGCCGGAACCGTCCTTGGCGTCGAGATCGATGGCCTTGGCGAGATTGTCGATCCCGGATTTATGCGGATCGGCCAGATCCTTGTCCTGAACCCAGAAGAAGTTCTGCGCGACGACGAGCTTGGCGAGCCCGGCGCGATCTTTTTTCGCCGCGGCATCTGCGATCTGTTTGCGCAGCGCGATGAAGCCGGGATCGTTCAGCGGCTGCGGCGGTGTCACCGCGACGGTCTGATAGGGTTTGATCGGAGCGGCTGGCGGCGGTTTGAAGCCTCCCGGCGGCAGCGGCACGCCCTGTTGCGCAACACTCGACACCGGCAGAGCAACGACGACGGCAAAACCAACGATCGCAAGGGTACTGACGGCGGCAAACGAACGGCGCATCGAAAATTCTCCCGGTTCGGTCTTAGCGCAATGGCGCCAGGGATATAGTCGAATTGCGACGGGCATGCGGCGGGCGGTCGCACCATGACTTGCACACCCATCCGTGCGGTCGCGGGTAATCGGGAGCGGCGCCGATTGCGCTTTTGGCGCTACTCCGCCGCCTGCATGTTGTCGTCGGCATCGATGAAGCCGCCAGCCTGGCGCCGCCATAGCGCCGCGTAGTGGCCGTTCTGCGCGATCAGTTCGCGGTGGCTTCCTTGCTCGATGATGCGGCCGTGGTCGAGCACGACCAGGCGGTCCATCTGCGCGATGGTCGACAGCCGGTGCGCGATGGCGATCGCGGTCTTGCCCTGCATCAGCGTGCCGAGCGAGGACTGGATCGCGGATTCGACCTCGCTGTCGAGCGCCGAAGTGGCTTCGTCGAACACAAGGATCGGCGCGTCTTTGAGGATCACCCGCGCAATCGCGATGCGCTGGCGCTGGCCGCCGGACAATTTGATACCGCGCTCTCCGACATGGGCGTCGTAACCGCGCCGGCCGTGCCAGTCGACAAGCTCGGGAATGAATTCGTGCGCATGCGCGAAGCGAGCGGCGCGTTCGATCTCCTCGTCGCTAGCGTCGGGCCGCCCATAACCGATATTGGCGCGGATCGAGCGATGCAGCAGCGAAGTGTCCTGCGTTACCATGGAGATCTGCGCACGCAGCGATTCCTGGGTCAGGCTGGAAATGTCCTCGCCGTCGATCAGGATCGCGCCACCCTCGAGATCGAAGAAGCGCAGCAACAGATTGACCACCGTCGACTTGCCGGCACCGGACCGCCCGACCAGCCCGACCTTCTCGCCGGGCTCGATTGTCAGGTTGAAATTCTTCAAGACGCCGGTCTCGCGGCCATAGCCGAAATTCACGTCCTTGAATTCGATGCGGCCGGTGCGCACCGTGAGCGGCTTGGCATGTGCAGGATCGGCCAGTTGCAGCGGCTGAGCAATCGTCAGCATGCCCTCCAGAACCACGCCGATATCCTCGAAAATGTCGGTGATACGGCTTGCGATCTGGCGCGACATATTGGTGAGCTGCAAGGTCAGTGGCAGCACCATAGCAATGACGCCGACTTCGATCTTGCCGATGCGCCACAGCAACAGCGCCAACGCGCCCGATGCGGCAATCAACAGCGCGTTGAGCATGTCGAGCAGCGCGCCGAAAATCGTCAGCAGCCGCTGTGAGGCGATGAACAGGTCGACATGCCGGTCGACCGCGTCGCGCACATATTGATCCTCTTCGCGAGCGCGCGCGAACAGCTTGACGGTGAGGATATTGGTATAGCTGTCGACGATGCGCCCGGTCAGTTCCGAGCGCGCGATCGAGCTCACCTTGGAGCGGTCGCGCATGCGCGGCACGAAATAGAGCAGCAGTCCGGTATAGCCGGCAAACCACAACAGGATCGGCAGCGCCAGCCAGCGTTGCGCCGCGGCCGTCAGCGCGATCGCGGAGATGCCATAGACAAGAATGTACCAGACCGTGGTGATGGTCGCGGTCAGCGTCGAACGCACCGAAGGCGCGGTCTGCATGACGCGATTGGAAATGCGGCCGGCGAAATCGTTCTGAAAGAAGGCCCAGCTCTGCCGCACCACATGCCAATGCGCCTGCCAGCGCACGAGGCCGGTGAACGGCGCCGCCAGTGCCTGGTTATTGACCAGATATCGCAGCAGCGTGACGCTCGGGCGCACGATGAGCACGACCACCGCCATGCCGATGAGCCATGGCCAGCCTTCGGCGAAGAACTGGTCCGCCGGCATTTTGGTGACCATGGTGACGACACGGCCCATGAACCATGGCACCGCGCTGTCGCTCAGTGCCACCATCAGCTCGATTACGAATAGGGCCGCAAATAGCCATTTCGCCTGCCGGGCGAAGTGCCACAGGAAGGCAATGAGGCTTCCCGGCGGTTCCGGATGTTCCGGCGTTGCCGTCGGCGTCAGGAGTCGTTCGAATTTTGCGAACATTTGCGGATGGTTACAGGCCGCATATAGGCGGCGTCAACCGACCCGCCAAGGGCCGACATTGGCCGTTTTCAAGGCGGTATCGGTTTGCGGTGTTCCAAGGACACGACAGCGCTTCTGACCTTTCAGGTTACTCGCACACGTGTCATCGTTGTGACCGAAAATCAGAAACTCAAAGGTGCAGATCGCGGGATACGACATACAGAACCAGAGAGGGAGCTATGAAACAGCGAAGTGTCATCGCCGCGCTCATCGTGCTTCTGGCAAGTGTGGTTCTGGCAAGCGAGGTTCCCACCGCGGGCCCCGCCTATGCGGAAGATTTTCCGTCGCGTCCCATCACCATGATCAGCGGTTTTCCGCCGGGTGGTCCGACTGATGCGCTGGCGCGCATTGTGGCGGACGGCGTCGGGAGAGTGCTCGGCCAGTCGATCGTGGTCGAGACGGTGAGTGGCGCAGCCGGCACGATTGGCGCGGGACGCGTGGTTCATGCCGAGCCGGACGGCTACACGATCGGTCTCGGCAATTGGTCGAGCCATGTCGGCGCTCCCGCGCTCTACAAGCTGGACTATGACGTGCTCAAAGATCTGCAGCCGATTTCGCTCGTGGCCACCTCGCCATTATGGATTGTCGGCAAGGAGACGGTCCTGCCAAATACGGCGACCGAACTGATTTCCTGGGTGACGTCGAAGCCGCAGCCGGCCACCTTCGGAACCGTAGGCACCGGCAGCGCGGCGCAGCTTTGCGGCATCTATTTCCAGCAGAAAACCCACGCACGGCTTGATTTCGTGCCCTATCGTGGCGCGGGTCCCGCCATACAGGATCTGGTGGGCGGCCAGATCGACTTGGCCTGCCTCGAAGCGACGTCGACGCTTCCTTATGTCAAGGCGGGCAAGATGAAAGCCTTTGCCGTGCTGGGCGAGGAACGTTGGGCGATGTCGCCCGATACGCCGACCATGATCGAATCCGGCGTCTCCGGCTTGACCATCTCGTTCTGGCACGGATTGTGGACGACCAAAGGCACACCGCAGCCCGTCGTCGCGCGCCTCGATAAGGCCGTGCAGACCGCGTTGGCCGATCCGGATGTGCGCAAACGGATCGAGACCCTCGGCCAGGTCATATTCCCGAGCGCTGAGCAGAATCCCGCGGCGCTCGCCGCATATAACAAAGCCGAAATCGACAAGTGGTGGCCGATCATCAAAGCGGCCGAGATCAAGACGGAGTAGGAGACGCAACGCCGCGTCGAAATATCTCCGCTCATTCCCGCGCAAGCGGGAATCCAGTTCTTCCGATCGGATATGAAGCCAACAATCGTGTCGCGTCAGGAGCGATAGAGCACCTGCATCAGCGGCGCATGCGCGCTCGCCATGCCGATCGATACCGCGGTCGCGGCGATCACGAGCGAAATCGCGAGCGCGACGGTCGCGAACAGTTCGACGCCGGCGCGTCGCCGTTTTGCATTGGCCTTGTCGGAGGCGGGGGAGGTGAAGCCGACCTGCCCCTTCAGCGCGGTCATTGTCGTCATCCTTGCAGCGTCTTCGCTCGCTCTAAGGGCAGGCGGGCGAATCAGTTGTTTCATGTTGCTGCCAGGATTGCTGCGAAATACCGGCGCGGCATCGGCCGGACTTTGTCGAAGTGTTTGAGAAAAAAGGGCAAATTCGTGATTTTGGTTAATGGATCGTTAACACGGCAGCCGCCTACCGCAATTTTCTGCCACTGTGGTTTTGCTGCCACGCCGCGACGCGCTCACGCCACCGCCGCAGCCGTCGCTGGCCGAAACTCCATCGGCACGTAACCCGGCTCATTGGCGACGCGATCGAGCCAGGCGCGGATCGCCGGGAACGACGTCAGATCATAGTCGCAGTGATGCGCGACATGCGTATAGGCGTAGAGCGCGATGTCGGCGATGGTGTAGCGTTCGGCGCAGAAGAAGTCGTTCAGCGCCAGATGCCGCTCCATCACGCCGAGCGCGCGATTGCCTTCCTCCATCCAGTCTTCGAGCGCGTGCTGCTGCAACTCGCGCCCGCCTTTGACCAGCGCCAGCCAGAAATAAGCGGCGCCTATATTCGGCTCGAGACTGTGCTGCTCGAAGAACATCCACTGCAGAATCTCGGCGCGGTCGATGCGATCTTCCGGCGCCAGTGGCGTGCCGCCGGCGACGTACCAGAGGATGGCGTTCGATTCGGCGAGATAGCGGCCGGGTGCGACTTCAAGAAGCGGCACTTGGCCGTTGGGATTCTTGGTCAGGAATTCCGGCGTGTGACTCTCGCCTTTGAGAATATCGACCTCGACAAGACGGTAGGGCAGCCCAAGCTGCGCCAAAGCAAGGCGCGCCTTGTAGCTATTGCCCGATCGTTGCATCGAATAGAGCGTAAGCATTGCCGCTTCCAAATTTCCGTGGGGCAGTAGCGTGCGAGTATTGCGGCCTTGCGACGTCAGCGCGGCGATGTCGTGGCTGTGGTCATGGCCGTGTGGCCATGGTCTTGGCCGTGCTTTTCGCTGCGCTTGCTTTGGCTACAATTTGCTTCGTCGACACCACCTTTTCGGACACCGACCTAATGTAGGAGAGTCGTCCGAGATTCCAACTGACAAAGCGAAATCCGCTGCGCTGCAATATGAGAGCTAATGCCGCCAGCATCGCCGGCGCGCCGATTGGAATTAGACTGATTTTGAATGACGCTGCGGGCGAGGAGCGCAGGAGACATAGCGCGGCCAGCATGGTTTTCTCCCACGGGCCGAAGTTGCGGGTGAAACCATCCACCGCAATGAAAGCGATCGCCGGCGCCTGCACCATCGTGTCGTAATCGAAGCTGTAAGGTGTCGCGAGAATGGCGACGACACACAGGGCCGCGGGTCAGCGCCGTCCCAGGCATTCGGCATGGGTGCCGGATTTGTGAGGGTGCAAGCCGGCTTTTGCCCTTGCCTGTGCGGGCTCCTCCCTTTAGGAAACCGCGGTCGTTTAACCACAGGAGAATCGGAGACTCGCAATGGCCTTCATCGCGGACCAGATCATGCGCATCAAGCCGTCGGCAACCATCGCCGTCACGGATAAAGCGCGTGCGCTGAAAGCCGCCGGCCGCGACGTCATCGGCCTTGGCGCCGGCGAGCCCGATTTCGACACGCCCGAGAACATCAAGGAAGCGGCCATCCGGGCTATCCGTGAGGGCAAGGCGGCGAAGTACACCGCCGTTGACGGGCTCGCGGAACTGAAAGACGCCGTGTCGCGCAAGTTCAAGCGCGAGAACGAGCTCGACTACAAGCCGTCGCAGATCATCATCGGCACCGGCGGCAAGCAGGTGCTGTACAACGCACTGGTCGCTACCCTCAATCCGGGCGACGAGGTGATCATTCCGGCGCCCTATTGGGTGAGCTATCCGGACATGGTGCTGCTCGCCGGCGGCACTCCGGTCGAGGTCGTGGCCACGATGAAGACCGGCTACAAGATGCTGCCGGACGATCTGGAACGCGCGATCACGCCGAAGACCAAATGGATCATCTTCAACTCGCCGTCGAACCCGACCGGCGCGGCCTATACCAAGGACGAGCTGAAAGCGGTAACCGACGTGCTGATGCGGCATCCGCATGTCTACGTCATGTCGGACGACATGTACGAGCATCTGGTCTACGACAATTTCAAGTTCTATTCGCCGGCGCAGCTCGAGCCGCGGCTTTATGAGCGCACGCTCACCGTGAACGGCGTATCGAAGGCGTATTGCATGACCGGCTGGCGCATCGGTTATGCCGGCGGCCCTGAGAAACTGATCAAGACCATGGCGATGATCCAGTCGCAGTAGACGTCGAATCCGACGGCGGTGGCGCAATGGGCCGCGGTCGAGGCGCTTAACGGTCCGCAGGACTTCATCGAAAAACACAACAAGATCTTCAAGGAACGGCGCGACCTCTGCGTCTCGATGCTCAATCAGGCGCGCGGCATTCAGTGCCCGAAGCCGGAAGGCGCGTTCTACGTCTATCCGTCCTGCGCCGGAACGATCGGCAAGACGGCGCCGAACGGCAAAAAGCTCGAAACGGACGAGGACTTCGTCACCGAGCTTCTGGAAGCTGAAGGCGTCGCCGTAGTGCAGGGCACGCCGTTCGGCGTCGGGCCCGCGTTCCGTATCTCTTACGCGACCGCGACCTCGGCGCTGGAAGAAGCCTGCACGCGCATCCAGCGCTTCTGCGGCAATCTCCGCTGATCTGTCATTGCTGAAAACGAAAGCGGCAGCCTTGAGGGCGGCCGCTTTTTTGTTGGCGATGCGTGAATGTTAGCCCGTCGGCGGCGCGATCTCGTCGAGGCTCCTCTGCCGCGCCTCGGGGCCAAGCTGCGTCACCGATACCGCTGCAACGAACAGCAAGGTGGCGAGGCACGCAAATACTGTCGTCAGGCCACAGCCGTTCTGCACCCAAAGGATGGTCGG
>DATAQN010000003.1:0-46179 GCA_036264635.1 Xanthobacteraceae bacterium
TCGTAAGCGCGCGTCGTGCTTGACGCGGCACTCGTTCGAGCAGCGGTTTGTATGCATCGCGGATGACTTCAATTTGACACTGCGCCATCCGCAGTTTCGTTAGCTTCACACCATACTTATGAAGAAAAAGATCCGCTTCGCTAAATCGCTTTTCGCCCCATCGATGTTTGTTGGCTTCGATATATTCATCGGCCAGTTTGCCGAATGTCATTTCGTCCCGGTGTTTCCATTTCTTGGCGTCTTGCGGGTCGATGCCATCCTTCAACCATTCCTGGTATTTGGCGGCGATGTCCTTGGCCTTGTTGAGTGAGATACCGGGCTTGCCGACAGCGGTTACTCTTGTGCGACAATCGCGCTCGACGTTCCGAGGCACGCGATAGCGATATTCATAGCGAACCACGCCCTTGGGCGTTTTGACGACGTAGAGGAGCTCCGTGCCGAGCACCTGGGTCCGGCCGACTTTGGCCTCCTTGATGTCATCTTCGGTAAAATGTAGCTCCGGCACTTACACCCCCTTGACAAGCTTACGCCGAAGCTTACGCTCAGGGGCGGTGATAGACAATGAACCAGCTTAGAAATGTGCATAAATGCTGAGTTCGGGTCGATTACCGGCATGAAAAGCGTGCTGATAGTTCATCTAGCTCATGTCAAAAAGACATAGCGTCAGCCGCCGCGCACCGGCGGCATGACCAGCTGATCGCGGTGGCAACTGCGCCTGGCGACTTCGGGACAATCGCGAAATTTTAGATCCTTCGACAGGCACAGCCGCACTTCGCTCATGCGGTTGCGCGAACATTCGACGGCGATGCCGTTGGGCGTCAATCCGGGATTGGCCTTGATGAAGGACTGCTCCACCGCATCGGGCGTCACCGTGAGCGGTTCTTTCAGATCGCTGTATTCGGGTGGAATGTTCACCGCGGCGCGCGCCTTGCGGATGGTGTCGAAATAGGACTGCGCCGAAAGCCCGGAGCACGTGCCGTGCTTGTCCCACTCATTGTAGATGAGACGCGGCGCTGGCATCAGGTCCAGCATGTCGGAGACGATGCCGTGATAGAGCCGCGGCGACGGGTTCTGACAATATTCCGGAAAACCGCGTTCGTATTGCGGCCATAGCCCGTGCACGACGAACGAGAATGGCCGCGGGCCGCATTGCGGTCCGCCGGAACGATAGCTGTCGGCGGCGGCTGCGCAAAACGACGGCGACCACGACAACGACAACACATAAAAATCGAACTGGCCGGGCTGATTCTGTTCCGCGCTCTGCGCCCCGGCCGGCACCGCCAATGACAACACGAATAGTGCAAGAGCGCCGGCGACAAACACCCCCCGCCACGCAGCCGCGACAACTTTCCGGAATAGAATCACCATGACCTTCCCCTCAACGCCGCCGCGTCCTCTTCAGCGTAAAAATGGAACTTCGCCTCAAACACTTCGCCTTAAATTGGCCCGATACGCGCGGCGACCTTCCCAAAACAAAGCCTGAACCAGCGTCATTTGTTGCGGCGACATTTATATCGCTGCATCACGGCTTCATGAACGATAGCCGGAATTTGACCGGACGCGGCTTAAAAAAGCGAACGGTGTCGCTTATAGTTTCACTAGCGGCGCTAGAGTTGGTTCCAATTGGAGGGTGTTTGAAAAGTGCTGGCTTTTTGCGGCCTCTGGCCGCAAAAAGGTGGTGCCGACGAAATATCGGAAAAGGTAGGGGCATGACCGTCCACCGCTTGTTCAAGAACCAAGCTTTCGAGCCGGAAGCGCTCTCGGCGATGACGCGCACTTATGCCGAGGTCTGCCGCGCACTTGGCTTGAACGACGGCGATCTTGCCGACAAAAGCGGCACGAAGACCGTGGACAAGACCCGCGTCGCCAAGACGGTGATTGAATTTGCGCAGCGCGGCGCACGCGATCAGAGGCAATTGCGCGACTGCGTCCTGCAGGCGCTCAAGCAGTAGCGATCGAGATCAGGTCGAATCAGAGACGGCGGGTCAGGGCCGCGCCGCCCGGCATGCCGGGTTATAGGCCCAATTGCGGTCGAGCCCCACGACACAGAAATTTACGCCCCAATCCATGCCGATCATGCCGGTGTCTTCGGCAATCGAATAATACATGGCATGCTTCTGGCCGTCGCTGACCACGGCCGTGCCGCTGCAGAATCGGCGCGGGATCGACTGCGCTGCCCACGGCATGACTGCATTTTCCTTGATGTCCTCGACGCCGACGATGCGCAGTTCCGAGTTCCAGAAACCGAACTCCTTGGTGCGGAAATTGGCAATGATGCGATCGAGCGCCGGCCGGTAGTCGCAAGCCGGCATGACCCGGTCATAGCGCGGTCCCGACAGCCAGAAGGTCTTTTCCCACCAGCTTGCCGCGCGCGCCTGCGTTACCGCGACTGCGGTGAGCGCGACGCCGAGCGCGACGGCCGCAGCCCGTCGAGACGACAATCGCGATGAAGCCTTCAATTGCAATAAAGCCTTCGAAATGGCCCGCGAAACGGCCTTTGACATCCCTTTCGACATGGCTTCCTGGCCCCTTTTCGAACCGTACCCCACTGAACCGTGCCGCGCCCGCTGTCCCCGGTCAAGGGCGCCGGATTCATATTGCGGGAGTGTGGCTTGAATGCCCCTCTTGAATGCCGCTTGAATGCCCTCTTGGCCGGTCGCGCGGCGGTCACTGCGCCGCGCAACGGCTTCTCGTTCGCCGGGATTTCCCGTTGCGAGAGGCATTTTGCACAAAACGCGCCTGCGTTTTTCGCGTTGTGGTATCAATCCTTTGTTCGTTGCATTTGATTCGTTGTGTCAGCGTCATGTCGCCGGACAGCATCGCGGCGGCCTCCATCCTGTTCATCGTGGGTAGTTTGGGATCCGGCGCGCAGGCGCCGTCGACCAGGGGGACATGTCGGCCCTTGCCGGCACTGGAGGGATTGACGATGGGTGAAGTGCATCAACTACAAACGGCGCGGCCGACATTCGGCCTTCAGGCCGCTGGGCGCCTGATGACCGAAATCTTCGCGCCCTGGGTGCAAGAACTGGCCTTACTCGTCGAAAGCGTGGAAGCGGCGCGCCCTGCCGGGGCCCAGGCGGACTGGCAGCCCGGCGCGATCGTGCGGCTGCCGTTCTCCAAAAAAGCCTGCTGCGACGGCGCAGTGGTGTGCAGCCAGGCGCTGATGGCGCTCGCCGACACCGCAATGGTCATCGCTTGCTCCGCCGCCTGGAACGGCTACCGGCCAATGAGCACGATCGACCAGACCACGCATTTTCTGCGGCCGGTGAATTTCGACGTCGTTGCCGACGCCCGCGTCGTACGAATCGGCCGCAATACCAGCTTCGGCCGGGTTATGCTCTTGAACGCCGCGGATAAAAGGCCGGTCGGGATGGTCGCCAGCGCCTATTCCATGCTGTGACGTTTTCGCTACGGAACGGCCAATAATGGGGGTTCGGCGTCGGTCCCTCCCCGGATCGGGTTTCGCCGCGCTTGGTCATGCACTAAGCTCAGTGTCGTGCTGTGTGGCGGGAGGCTTGGGTCAAATGCTTCGGAAGGTCTTGATCGCGCTCGGTGTCGTATTGGTCACGGGTGGCGTAGCCTTATCCAATGGCGGTAGGTTCGCCGGCCCCGGCACCGGCATCACCGGCAACGATACCGGCGGCATTTTCCCGTATTCGCCCGACGTCGAAGGCGTGTATCAGCAGATCGCCGCGGACTATTGCGCCCGCTGGGGCCGCCTGTCGCATGTCACCAGCGTGCACCGCAAATACGGCGACTACGTCAGCTTCGTCTGCATCGACAAGCCGTGGATGATCCACTGACGCCGTCGCGTCAACGCCAGTCGCCCAGCATCGCCTGAACCACCGCAAGCGCAGCCACTGCTGCCGTATCGGCGCGCAAAATGCGCGGACCGAGTGACAGCCGCGCCACTTGCGGCAGCTTGATCAGCGCCGCCCGTTCGTCCTCGGCAAATCCCCCTTCGGGCCCGATCAGCACGGCGAGCGGAGCCTGTTGCGGCACCGTTTGTAGAGCTGTCAGCGGATTGGCCGCGTCGGCATCTTCGTCGCAGAATACCAGCCAGCGCTGCGGCTCCCGCTGCGCGATAAGGTTCAACAGCGGCAAAGGCTCCGCGATCTCCGGCACCGACAGAATTCCGCACTGTTCGGCGGCCTCGATCGCATTGGCGCGCATACGCTCGAGATTGACCCGCGCCACCTGCCCGTGACGGGTCAAAACCGGCTGCAAGCAGGAGACACCCATCTCCACCGCCTTCTGCACCATATAGTCGAGCCGCGCCGATTTGAGCGGCGCGAACAGGTAATGCAGATCCCCAGCCTTAGTCTGCGGACGGGTCTGGGCATTGACCGCAAGTGTCACCGCGCGCTTGCCGCTCTCGGCCAGCGTCGCAGCCCACTCCCCGTCCCGGCCATTGAAAATCAGCACCGACTCACCGGCTTTGAGCCGCAGCACGTGGGTCAGGTAATGCGCCTGGCCGCGCTCGAGCGCGACGCTTCGGCCCTCCGCCAGCGGGGCATCGACATAAAGCCGCGGGCTTTTGAAATCGTAAGCTGGCATTTGCTCACACCATATCTGGCACCACAGTGTCGCAGGCCGGGGGGCTTTACCTTTCTGCCCCCATCTCGCCGAATTCAGCGAGTCTTTAATGCGATCCAAATTTCAGGCAATGTCAGATAGAGGGTGCAGAGCCTGAGAATCAGCCCGCGTTCCGGGAATCCGCCTCCCCCGGATGACCGGTCAGAGGGCGTCCCAAATGCTTTGGGGGGTGGATTTACAGGGATTCAGGGTCTTCGTGGTTTCAGGTCGGGGGTTCAGGTCTTGCGGACTTAAGGCCGCGCTGACCGTTGCGGGCTGACTTTGGGAGAGGGTGTGAGATGAAGCGCAGTCTCGCCGCCGCGTGCGGGCTCTTGGGCGGACTCTTGGGCGGGCTCCTGGCCCTGAGCGGGGCAATCTATGCCGGAACGGCGCCAGCCGCCGCACAGGGCGCGCCGCAATGCGCGGACTTTCCGCGATTGAGCGCGGAGGCCAAGAAGAGGGCCGATGCCGTGCAAGCCGCCATCAATTCCAAGGTCGATCGCAAACAGGTCTGCACATTGATGACATCGTTCGTAGCCAGCGAAGCCAGCGTCATTAAATTCCTCGAAGACAATAAAGTGTGGTGCGGCGTGCCGGACGATGCCATCAAAGCGTCGAAGATGAATCACGAGAAATCGGTCAAATTCCGCACCATGGCCTGCAACACTGATGCCGCTCCACAGCCGAAGGCGCCGTCGCTCAGCGACGCCATGAAGATGCCGTCGGTTGATTCTGCGACCAATACCAAGACGGGCCGCGGCACTTTCGACACCTTGACCGGCAATCCGCTGGCGCGCTGAGCGAGCCGGCCATATTTCCCGTTTCATGTTTTCCCGCTCCATGTTTTCCCGCTCCATGTCCCGCCCGGCGCAATCCACCGTGACGGCTCCCGTCGCAGACGCGATCGGCAATTGGGTCGACACGTTGGCGCCCGGCTGGCTGCGGCCTTATTTGCGACTGGCGCGGCTCGATCGCCCGATCGGCTCCTGGCTGTTGCTGCTGCCGTGCTGGTGGTCGTCAGCGCTTGCGGCCGTGGCTGCCCATAAATGGGGGCCGAGCCCTTGGCACATCGCGTTGTTCTTCATCGGCGCCTTTGCCATGCGCGGCGCCGGCTGCACCTGGAACGACATCGTCGATCGCGATCTTGATGCCAGCGTCGAGCGGACGCGCTCGCGGCCTATTCCCTCGGGCCAGGTCAGCGTCGCGCAGGCCGTACTTTTCCTGGTCCTGCAGGCGCTGGTCGGCTTTGCCGTGCTGATCAGCTTCAACGACTTCGCCATCGGGCTCGGCATCGCTTCGCTTTTGATCGTGCTCGTCTATCCATTCATGAAGCGGATCACCTATTGGCCGCAAATCGTGCTCGGGCTCGCCTTTTCCTGGGGTGCGCTGATGGGCTGGGCGGCAACCTTCGGCCGGCTCGATTGGCCGGCGCTCCTGCTCTATGCCGGATCTATCTCATGGGTGATCGGCTACGACACGATCTATGCGCACCAGGATCGCGACGACGACGCGCTGATCGGCGTCAAATCGACTGCACTGCTGTTCGGCGAGCGCACCAAGCCGATGCTGGCTTTGTTTTACGGGCTCGCGGTGATCCTGATTGGCGCCGCGGGCTTTGCCGCCCATGCCGGCCTGGTCTTTGCCATTAGCCTCTGCGCCTTCGCCGCTCATCTCGCCTGGCAGATCAGGCGCCTCGATATTTCCGATCCCGACAATTGCCTCATGCTGTTCAAGTCGGACCGCGATGCGGGACTGATCCTGTTCGCCGGCCTCCTGCTGGACGCGGCGCTGCGGCATCTCATCGCCGGCTGATCCCTCTTCCGCCTGGCCATCCTCCCGTGACCGTCGCCTGACGCATCCCCACCCCGCCCGGATGGGTCTTGTGCAAGTTGGGGTCGCAGGGGCAAAATGCCGCGACTCTGCCAAGTGTGTCTACAAGGCCAAGTCGATCTAATTGGCCAAAACAAATGCAGAGACTTTAGGGAGCGGGCAATGAAATCAGTCGTCATGCTGGGCATGACCGCACTCGCGGTCGTGCTGGCTCAAGGCACCGCGGCGCGGGCGCAAGGACCGGCCGCCATTTCCGGACAGGTCTCGTCGCAAGCCGAAGGCGCCATGGAAGGCGTCGTCGTCACCGCTCACAAGGACGGCTCCATCGTCTCGGTCAGCGTGATCAGCGACGCCAAAGGCCACTACGTCTTCCCGGAGAACCGGCTCGAGCCGGGACACTATTCGCTCGCCATACGCGCCGTGGGCTATGACCTCGCTGCCCCCGCCTCAGCCGACGTCAGCCCGGAGAAGACGGCCGCCGTCGATCTCAAGCTCGACAAGACCAAGAACCTCGCCGCCGAGCTCACCAATGCCGAATGGACGATGAGCATGCCCGGCACCGAGGAGCAGAAGGCTTTCCTGCTCAATTGCGTGGGCTGTCACACGCTCGAACGCGTCGTCCTCTCGACCCACGACGTCAACGAATGGATGCAGGTGATCTCGCGCATGATGGGCTACGGCGCGGTCAGCCAGCCGGTGAAGCCGCAGCCGATGCTCGACCGCTCACGCGCCGGCGATCCGGAGCAATACCGCAAGGCGGCCGAATATCTCGCCACCATCAATCTGAGCTCGTCCGACAAATGGTCCTATGAGCTCAAGACGCTGCCGCGCCCAACCGGCCCCTCGACGCACGTGATCACGACCAGATACGACATGGGCCGCCAGACCACCGAGCCGCATGACGTGCAGGTCGATAAGGAGGGCAATGTCTGGTACACCGACTTCGGCGAGATGTTCATCTCGAAATTCGATCCGAAGGCGCTCAAGCTCACCGAATATCCGATCAAGAAGTTCAAGCCCGACGCGCCGGTCGGCTTGTTGTCGCTGGAATACGACAAGACCGGCAAGTTCTGGTTCGACACGATGTACCAGGGCGCGCTCGGCAATCTCGATCCGAAGACCGGACAGGTCATTTATTATCCGCTTGCCGCGCAGTACAACGACGATCGCGTGCAGCTCAACTTCACCGGGCTGCGCTACGACGTCGACGGCAAAGTCTGGACCAAGAGCGTCGGGACTCAGGATATCTTCCGGCTCGATCTTGCGAGCGGCAATTGGGAGAAATTCCATCCGACCGACACACTGCCGCCCGGGCGCCATTACGGCATCTATCAGGTGATCGCGGACTCCCACAATAATCTGTGGCTCGCCGAATTCGACGACGGCCATCTCGGCAAGATCGACGCCAAGACCCTGCAAGTGACATGGTACACGCCGCCGACCTTGCATTCGCGCATGCGCCGGCTTGAGATCGACGATCAGGACCGCCTCACCATCGCCGAATATCGCGCCAACAAGGTCGCGGTGTTCGATCCCAAGACCGAGCAGTTCACCGAATACAATCTGCCGCCGTACACGTTCCCGTACCGCGCGCAGTTCGACAAGAACGGTGAGCTCTGGGCCTCCACCATGAGCACCGACCGCGTGGTGCGGCTCAATCCGAAGACCAACCAGACCTTCGAATATCTGATGCCGCAGGACACCAATATGCGCACGGTGGGGCTCGACAATTCGACCAATCCGGTCACCTTCTGGGTCGGCAGCAACCACGACCACTCGCTGGTCAAGGTCGAGCCGCTCGATACTGGAGAGCCGGCGTCCAATTAATCGGCACGCCGCAAAGCGGGCGCCGCGGCGCCGTGCCCGCAACAACTCAAAATGGCCGAGCCTTCGCCCGGCCATTTTTGTTTTGAGACAGCTTCATCACAGTGACCCGAGGGGTCACGTATCCGTCTTGGTCCTGGTCTGAAACAACTGCTGCATGACGGCAAAGATCGTGGCCGTCGAAACGCCGAACATGAGCAACGCGTTGCCGGCTTCGAGGGGTGCGAGCAATTTCCAGGACGCCGACAGGTTCACACCCCCGAGCGTCGTGTAGATCATCGCCGAGCTATAAAAGGCAGACCCAAAACTCGTGAATTCGCGGTATTCCTCGTACAGCACTGCCCAAACGGATATGTCCGCCAAATGTGCAATGAGGGCAAGCAGGATAACGCCGGCCACAATGGCAACGTCTCTCCAGAATCGGACACCTGCGCGCCCGCCTTCATATTCGCGCCGAATAAACTTGATCGTGGCGCCGAGAGCAACCGCGTGAATAACGATGGTGACTACGATCGGAGCCAGCGAGATCAGCAGCGGAGCTAAAACCGCAAATTCTTGCGAGGAAGCGGCGTCCATATGCGTCGGCTCTCGGAAGGAGTGGGAGGTCGAGCTTGGTCTCGAGAGTATTGGTCTTCGAATCGGATGCCTGCCAAGGATATCCGCGGCGGACCCAAGGCCAACAGTGCCCTGACGGCCGCCGCCCTTATCTGCACGGCCTGTGCAAGCGAAGGCCCCCAAGCCGTCCCTGATCAAAAATGGCATTGTCCATAAAAAATGTGATAGACGCCCCCTGTTACAGGCTCGCCGACGCTCATCGCCCGCGGCCGTATTGAGGGCATCGCCATGCTGACGCGCAAGGGAAAGTACGGGCTGAAAGCGCTGGTCCATCTCGCCGGCCTGCCCGAAGGCCAGCTCGCTTTCGTCACCGACATCGCCACCGCCAACAATATCCCGAAGAAGTTCCTCGATGGCATTCTCGGCGACCTGCGCAAGGCCGGCTTCGTCCGCAGCAAGACCGGCAAGGACGGCGGCTATATGCTGGCGCGCGCGCCTGATGAGATCCGGGTCGGCCATGTGATCCGCGTCCTCGACGGCCCGCTTGCCCCCATCGCATGCGCGAGCCGCACCGCTTATCAGCGCTGCGAAGATTGCCGCAGCGAGAAGAAATGCACAGTACGGCTGATGATGCTCGAAGTGCGCAACGCCATCGCCACCATCCTCGATCACCGCACGCTCGCCGAGATGCGCGACCTGCCGCAGGCCGAGCGCGCGCTCGCCGCCGCCCGGCGTTGAAGCCTGAGCCGGAAAAAGCTTGCCCAGAGCATGATCCGGAAAAGTGGAAACCGGTTTTCCGAAAAGATCATGCTCCAACGAAGAAACTAGACCGTGATCCGATTCAACTTGATCGGATCACGGTCTAGGACTTGATCCGAAGGCGGAGCCGGTTTCCAAAAAGATCATGCTTTTGGAACTCGGCGCAATGTCATTTTATTCTTCGGGATAAATTGGGATATTTCTTTTTCTCTATCGATTTAGTATACAATATCTCCGTGGTTCCGCGGAGGCGCCGATGTTTCCCGAGAGCGATAGTCGCGTGGTGATTGTCGGCGGCGGCGCCACCGGCGCGCTGCTCGCCTGCCAATTGTTGCGCGATCCAGTCTGTCGCGTGCATGTTACGATCATCGAGAAGGCGGCGCAGGCCGGGCTTGGCCTCGCCTATGGCACGCGCAATCCGCAGCATCTCCTCAATGTCCGCGCTAGCAATATGAGCGCCTTTCCCGATGAGCCGGAACATTTCTGGAATTGGATCATCGCGAACAACCTGCATCGCGGGTTGAATTGCGGCGATGCCTTCTGCTTCGTGCCGCGCGAAATGTACGGCCGTTACCTCACACATCTCGTGGAGGAGCATCGAGCCCGCTGCTCGCCGCGCCAACAGCTTCATATCGTGCGCGGCGAGTGCGCTTCGCTCCGCCCCACCCGGCGCGGCGTCGAGGTCAAGCTCACAGACAGTTCGAGCTATCTCAGCCATGTCGCGGTGCTCGCCACCGGCAACGAGGCGCCGCCGAATGCCTACGGACCGAGCGGTGCCGGTCCCTGGCAGGACCCACAGCACGTAGGCGTGAAGCCCGATGATCCGGTGCTGATCATCGGTTCCGGGCTGACCATGGTCGACTATGTGCTGTCGCTGCTGCAAGCCGGCCATCGCGGCCCCATCACCGCCATGTCACGGCGGGGCCTGTTGCCGCGGCCGCACCGTTTCGTTGCGCCGCTTTTGCTCGACGCCGCCGACGTGCCCTTCGGCACCGATATTTCCTACCTGTTACGCTGGTTGCGCGGGGTCGTCGGCCGCCGTTTGGAGCCTGACCAGGACTGGCGCTCGGTTGTCGATGCGCTGCGTCCGTTCATTCGCGACATCTGGCAAAGCTGGCCGGACGCGACCAAGCGCCGCTTCCTGCGCCACGCCCGCCCCTGGTGGGACGTGCATCGCCATCGCACCACCCCTGAGATCGATGCACGCCTGCGCGCGGCGGCCGGCAGCGGCCAGCTGCGTGTCATCGCCGGAAAAGTTTGCAAAGTCGCAGTGGCGCCCGACGGCGCGAGTGTGAGCTTCCGCCGCCGCGGCGAGACGCACATGGAAACCATGCGCGTTGCCAAAATCGTCACATGCGTCGGCGTTGGCGTTCCGCCGCAAGACAGCGCCAATCCGGTCCTGCAAAATCTCTTGCAGCAAGGCTTGGCCCGGCCAGACCCGATCGGCCTCGGGCTTGATGTTACGCCGGATTGCGCCGTGATCGATCGTTCCGGCACAGTGTCAGACAAAATCTTCGCGATCGGTCCGCTGACACGCGGCCGCTTCTGGGAGAGCACCGCCATCCCCGACATCCGCGTGCAATGCGCCGAACTCGCGCAGCGCATTCTCACGCGTACACTGGTCGCGGCGGAATAAACACGGCGGCATTTCCAGGCCGGAGGGACCGTCGCTATTTGATGGTGGCGACTGTCTTTTGTGGAATCCCGTTGGCTATGATCGCTTGCAGAGCGGCCAGGCCATCGGTGAGTGCGGCCGGACCCGGCTGCAGGATCAACGGCGATTTGATCTCGTGCAGCGCGCCGTACCTCACCGCCGGAATGCTGTCGAAGCCTGGTCGATTGGCGAGCTTTTCTGGGCGAAATTTCTTGCCACACCACGAGCCTATGATGACATCTGGCTCGCTGCGGATGACTTCCTCAGCCGTCACGATGCGATCTTTGGCTGACTTGCACGATGCGCGATCGGCAAAAACATCGACCCCGCCGGCGGCTTCGATCAATTCCGACACCCAACCAATGCCGGATATCATCGGATCGTCCCACTCCTCGAAATATACCCTCGGCCGCCGATCCGACTGCGCCGCGCGTCTGCGCGCGGTGTCGACCGTCGCCGCCAACTCGCCTGCCAAGCGATCGGCACGGTCGGCAGCGCCGACGAGCGCTCCGAGGGTTCGGATCATATCGAATATTTGCGCGACGGTGCGCTGATTGAATGCGTGCACGTCGACGTGGGCGCGGATCAGCGCTGCTGCGATATCGGCTTGCAGATCAGAGAAGGTCAGGACGAGATCGGGTTTGAGAGCGAGGATCTTTGGGATGTCGGCGGAGGTGAAGGCCGAGACCCGCGGCTTCTCGCGCCGCGCCCTGGACGGCCGAACCACATAGCCGGAGATGCCGACGATGCGGGACTCTTCGCCGAGAAGATAAAGGGTCTCGACGGTTTCCTCGGTAAGGCAAACGATCCGCTCCGGCGGGAACATCCACCGTCCCTTCTCCAATTTGACCGGGAAGAATAGCACGACGTCCCGACCGCAGTCATATTGCGGATGTCAGGCGCTTCCGCCTGAATGTCCGCTCAACGTCACTGTCCGCGATCGAGCGTGAACAGCTCCTGCGGCTGCGCGACGCCGCGCAAGGCATAGCGGCCGACCGAGACCAGGCCGCCCTGCTCCGGCCCGAGCGATTCAAAGAATGCCGACGAGAACAGCACCGGCTGATCGATCAGCCGGCACATCGCGGCGATCCGGCTCACTTCGTTCACCGCCGGCCCGATCACGGTGAAATCGAGCCGGTCGCGACTGCCGAAATTGCCGTAGACGACGTGGCCGAAATGCAGCGCCAGATAAAGGTCGGTCGCCGGGACGCCGGCGGTCTGGCGCAGGTCTTTGAGCTTGCCGACGCGATCGAACGTCTTCTGCGCCGCAGACAGCGCGGCGCGACAGGCGGCCTCACGATCCGTGCCGGTGAAAATGGCCAACGTGCCGTCGCCGATGAGTTTGAGAACATCGCCACCGTTCTCGTGGATCGCCGCGATCACGGTCTCGGCATAATCGTTGAGGAAGGGAATGATTTCTTCGGTTTGCGCATTGTCGCAGATGCGCGTGTAATCGTGCAGATCGCTGAACCACAGAACGGCATCGATCGAAGCCGAGATGCCGCGCGTGATGCTGCCTTTGAGCACGCGCGCGCCCGGATCGCGGCCGAGATAAGTCTCGACCAGCGTCTTGGCGATGCGGCCGAGCGTGTCCGACTTGATGGCGAGCGCCAGCGATGGCGTGAGCCGGCGCAGCGCCTTGACCTGCCAGTCGGAAAAGCCTTCCGGCGCATCCGTCGCCCACGACGAATAGACGCTATCCATCTCGCCGATGATGGCGTCGGCCCCGAAGCGATCGACCACGGCGATGAACTCCGTCATGCCCGCCGTGAACAGATCGTTGAAGACCGGAAATTCGGCGATCGTTTCGGCGTTCAGCTTACGCCGCATCATCGCGCCGCCGCTCTCGATCAGCCGATAGAACGGGCTTCGCTGCCAGCGCTCCAACATCTCGCCATCGTCGAGCTGCGGATATTCTCTGGCCGTGGTTTCCGCCGTCTCGGCATGCCAGGAATAGGCGCGGCCGCCATAGGTCGGATGCAGTGTATCGATGAAGACCTGCGCGCGCGTCAGCGGCAGGCCGCTTGCAACAAGGCGCCTGCAGAACTCTGTCATCAGCGTGGTTTCATCGACGCCGCGCAGCCCGGCCTCGCTGATCCAGCAGGCAATTTCGGCAAATTGCGCTTCGTCCATCGTAAATCCCTACCGGAAAGATTTGCCCACCGGATAATCTGATCATGAAATTCGCGCGGACGAGCGCGGCACCCCTGCCGAGCGCACATAGGCAGGCCATCCGGCTCCGCAAGGTCCATTGCACCACGAATCACCTCGCTTCGTATATTGTGCTTCGGGGGCCGGCGCTCGTTGTGGAGCCGATCAATGCCGTCGTTACGCACCAATATGATCCTGGCGACGGCCGTATTGTGCCTAGTATCGAACGGCCTGATGTCCTGCACGCGACAGTCCTCGATCCTTGCCCCTGCCCTTGCCGACCACGACAAGGACTACGCTTCGCTGAGCGGAAAACTGGCCAAGGACATGACCGAGAAGGGCGTCTCCGACACGCTCGGCGCCACGCCCGACAAAGCCGATATCACCACCTGCACCGATCACGCCGGCAAGCAATGGCAATGCCGCACCTGGATTTTCGCCGGCGGCAAGCCGAAGGACAATCTGCGTGTGGTGTTCTATCAGGCCGACGACAGCTCCTGGCGCGTCGCGGCGTGGGATGTGTTTTAACGGCGCCGACTCATAAATGGGAACAATACAATTCCCGAACTGGTGGCCGCTTGGCTCTTGATGGCGGCACAAAAGTGGAAACGCCGTAGGGTCCCAGAAGTATCGCAGCATAATACATATGGTCGGTCATGGAAGAAAAACCAAAGTCTAAGCCAACGCTTCGTGCGAGAGCCAATAGAATTAAAGACTTCAGGTGCAAGAACCTGATTGCAGTCATTGAGAATCCTGACGACGTAAGAAACATCGGCACAATCATTCGAAATGTTAATGCGCTCGGCGTCGAGAAGGCTTATGTCGTCACCAACCAAAAGCTGTTGCCTGACGACTGGGAACAAATGCGCACAAAGCCGAAGCTCAGTGCCATATCTGCTTCCGCGATCAAATGGAGCTTCGTAAAGACGTTCAAAGACACCGATAGTTGTTTGGATCACTTGGATAAGAACGGCTTTATTTCAGTGGTTACGTCACCCCATGCAAAAGGGCGCCAGAACGCAGTGCTTCACGAACATGACTACACTCATTATAAAAAGCTCGCTGTCTGGTTCGGAAATGAAGGAGCAGGTATCAGTAAGAGCGCTCTCGAAAGAAGCGAACTTTGCATCAATATTCCAATGTTTGGGATTATTGAAAGCCTCAATTTTGGCACTTCGTCCGGCATCATATTGTATGAGATCACCAAACAGCGGCGTGCCTTCCAATTCAATCTAAAAAAGAAGATCGAAGCTAAAAAGTCTAGAAAAAACGCATAGCCTAAAATTCATCATCGAATTGATTCCGCTCAACCGAGCACTCTTCTGCATCCGCTTTGGATCAAGAGGGAAGTTGCGAACGACGAAATCAATTGCGTGCGATGATCTCGCGTTCGCCGCGATGCACGGTCGGCACGGCGGGAAGTTTGCCGGCTCGGCGGCGCAGCATGCGCGTCGAGCGGCGGCGGCCGATCGTGGTGCGGCGGCGGCGGCGCCAGGTCGGCGCTTCGACGCGCACCGCGCCGATGCGGGCGAACGGCTCGCGCAGGCTGCCGTCGCCTTCGGCGACCAGCAACGGCAGGCCGAGCACGCGGCCCCAGGCCTGCCATTCGGCGACGATGTCGTCGCATTCGCCGGACGCGAACAGCGGCAGCGACAAAGCCGGATCGTCATGTTCAAGAACGACCGCGATCTCGCTCGGCGGCGCATCAGTCTCGCCTTTGAGTCTGATAGCGACGCCGCGGAAAGCCGCGACCGGCATATTGAGCGCCATGCGCATGCCGCTCACCGAGCGCCGCAGCACCACGCGTTCGCGGTGCAGTTCAACGACGCGCCGGTGCCCATCGGCGGCCGCATCCGCGGCCTCGAAACGCACAGGCAAAGAGAAGGGGTCGAGCCGCGCATTGCGGCTCGACCCGGCAGTGGCCCTGCCGGCTTCCATTTTGACGCCTCGAAAACTTTAAGCTCCCCCCGGACTGTGCCGCCCGGTTGCCGTCACCATGCCAGAGCGCGGTCGCAATGAGCTTAAAAACCCTGGTTAAAGCACAGTTGCGAGACCTGGAACCCGCCGCATGCTTGACGTCTGGTTGCCAGGATGCCGCGATTTTTCAGCAATGCGGGTTGCATCGCGCGCCGCGAGCGCACATGTTGCCGATACTTATCCGCGCCAATCCTCGCAATACGCGGGGTTGCGCCGGCTGGCGTGCCTTCCTAAACAAATTGCCAACAGAAATTGCCAAAAGCACCAGAGCAACATGTCCTCCTCTCTCCTCGACCAAACCGCCCTCGCCGATCTTGCTGAACGGCTGGTTGCCGCCGCGCGCCGCGCCGGCGCCGACCAGGCCGACGCCGTCGCGGTGCGCTCGGTCTCGCTGTCGGTCGACGTGCGCGACGGCGCGGTCGAAGAATCGCAGCGCGCCGAAGGTGACGATGTCTGCCTGCGCGTGCTCGTCGGCCACAAGCAGGCCGCGGTCTCGACCAACGACATCAAAGGCCAGGACGGCAATGGTCTCGATGCGCTTGCCGAGCGCGCCGTCGCCATGGCGCGCGTCGCCCCCGAAGACGAATTCGCCGGCCTCGCCGATCCGGCTTTGCTGGCGCGCGATTTCCCTGATCTCGATCTGCTCGATCCCGATATGCCGGCGGTCGCTGTCCTGGAGAAGCGCGCGCGCGCTGCCGAGGAAGCAGGCCTCGCGATTTCCGGCGTATCGAAATCAGGCGGCGCCTCGGCCTCCGCCGGTATCGGCGGCATGGTGCTCGTGACCTCGACAGGATTTCGCGGCCTGACCATCGGCTCGCGCTATTCGATTTCGATGTCGGCGATCGCCGGCCAAGGCACCGGCATGGAGCAGGACTACGACTACTCCTCGACCCTGCATGCGTCCGATCTCGACAGGCCTGAGGATATCGGCCGCCAAGCCGGCGAGCGCGCCGTGGCGCGGCTCAATCCGCGCAAGGTCGCAACCCGCAAAGTGCCGGTGATCTTCGATCCGCGCATTTCCGGCTCGCTGGTCAGCCATCTCGCCAGCGCCGCCAATGGCAGTGCGATTGCGCGCAAGACGAGCTTTCTGCGCGAGAAACTCGGCGAGCGGCTTTTCGCCAAGGGCATCGACATCATCGATGATCCGCGCCGCCCGCGCGGCCAGCGCTCGCGCGTGTTCGATGCCGAGGGTGTCGCTACACACAAGATCAAGATCGTCGAGGACGGCGTGCTGACGACTTGGTTTCTCGACAGCGCCACCGCACGCGAGCTCAAACTCGCGACCACGGGCCACGCGCAGCGCGGCGTCTCCTCGGTGCCCTATCCGAGCCCGAGCAATCTGCATCTCGAAGCCGGGAAGAAGACTCCCGAAGAGATGATCGGCGAGATCAAGGACGGCTTCTATATCACCGACCTGATCGGCCAGGGTGTCAATGTCGTCACCGGCGATTACAGCCGCGGCGCGTCGGGTTTTTGGATCGAGAACGGCGTGCGCACTTATCCGGTGAGTGAAGTGACCATTGCGGGTCATCTCATCGAGATGTTCGAAAGCCTCACGCCGGCCGACGACCTCACCTTCCGTTACGGCACCAATGCGCCGACCTTGCGCGTGGAGGGCCTGACTGTTGCCGGCCACTAAAGCATGATCCGGAAAAGTGGAAACCGGTTTTCCGAAAAGATCGTGCTTCATCAGAATGCTAGAGCGACAATCGCTTTAACATGAAACGATTTCGCTCTGAGGTCGAACTGAACCAGCACGATCTGCGGGGCAAGGCCGAGCAGCTCGCCGCAGCCGTTCGCGAGGCGGGACAGCTCGCGCTGTCGATGTTCGGCAAGCCGGTCAAGACCTGGACCAAGGGCGAGGCGCAGTCGCCGGTGAGCGAAGCCGATATCGCCGCCGACAATTTGCTGCGCGAAAGGCTCGGCACAATCAGTCCCGACATCGCCTGGCTGTCCGAGGAAAGCGTTGACGATGCGGCGCGCCTGGAGGCGCGGCATGTCTGGGTCGTCGATCCGATCGACGGCACCCGCGCCTATATCGGCGGCTTGCCGGACTGGGCGGTGTCGGTGGCGCTCGTCGAAGACGCCAGGCCGGTCCTGGCCTGTCTCTATGCGCCGGCGCTGGACGAGTTCTTCGCCGCTCGCGCCGGCGGCGGCGCCACACGCAACGGCGCGCCGATCGCCGCGAGCCGCGGATCCGGGATCGAAAATGCGCGAATCGCCGGCCCGCGCAAACTGATGGAGCGGCTCGCCGCCATCGCCCCGCCTTTTGCCACTATGCCCAGAGGGCACTCGCTGGCGCTGCGGCTAACTCGTGTTGCCCAAGGCATTTTCGACGCCGCCATTGCCGGCGGCAGCAGCCACGACTGGGACCTTGCAGCGGCCGATCTTTTGGTGCACGAAGCGGGCGGTACACTGGCACCCGTTGGGGGCGGGTCGGTGACTTATAACCGTCCCGTGCCGCGGCACGGGACGCTCGTCGCGGCCGGCCGGGATAGGCACGCGGCGCTCATGAGACTCCTCAGGGATGAACGCCTGGCGTCATCATAGCATCGCGGATTGAGCGCGCGGATCAAGCATCATGTCGGACACCCAGCCTGCAAAGCAGCTTCTCCACCTCGTCTTCGGCGGCGAGCTCGACAGCGTGTCGAATACCGATTTCAAGGATCTCGACAAGCTCGACGTCGTCGGCATCTATCCGAACTATGCCTCGGCCTACGTGGCATGGAAGGCGAAGGCGCAAGGCACAGTCGACAACGCGCAGATGCGATATTTCATTGTGCATCTGCACCGCCTGCTCGACACGCCCGACGCGCCGAAGAGTTAGGTACCGGGACGACGGATGCGGCTATGGCGTCACATCGGGCGGCAACGCTGGGTGACGGCGGCGATAGGAACCTTCGCCGCCGAATATCTGCGCTTTGTCGGCAAGACGACGCGGTTCACGCTCGAGCCGGATGACGCCTATAGCCGTGCCGAGGCTAATCTTCCGGTCATCCTCGCGTTCTGGCACGGCCAGCATCTGCTTGCGCCGATGGCGCGTCAGAGCAAGCATCGCGCAGCCATGCTGGTGTCGCGCCATCGTGACGGCGAGGTCAATGCGGTCGCGGCGCGCCGCTTCGGCGTCGAGACGATTCGCGGCTCCGGCAATCACGGCGGCGGCTTCGTGCGCAAAGCCGGCGTCGCCGCGTTTCAGGCGATGGTGGACGCGCTCGCCGAAGGCTGCTCCATCGCAATGTCGGCCGATGTGCCCAAAGTTGCGCGCGTCGCTGGCCTTGGCATCATCAAGCTGGCCCAGGCCTCCGGCCGGCCGATCTACCCGAGCGCGATCGCAACCAGCCGCCGCTATGTGCTCAACAACTGGGACCATACCACGATCAATCTCCCGTTCGGCCGCGGCGCGGGTGTTTCCGGCGAGCCAGTCACCGTCGCGCGCGACGCCGATGACGCGGCGCTGGAGGCAGCACGGCAATTGCTCGAAGACCGGCTCAACATGGCGACCAAGCGCGCCTATGAGCTCGTCGATCAACCAAATGGCAGAGGCTGAAGATGATGGAACTGTCCTTTATGCGGCGCTGTCCGCTTATTGCGTCCGGGGCGCCATTCGCTGAAAATATTGGGGCTGACAAAATACAATCTGCGGCCGGGAATTTGGCGCCGACGGCGATGTTGCGCCGTGGCCATTGGCCAGTTGCAGATTAAATGCTCGATGGACGTTGGGGAGCGCGGGGAGAAGTGAGTTTGCCTAAGCGTCTGCCGCTTGCGCTTCGTCTTTATCAGCTCGCCTCGGCCGCCGGATCGCCGATGGCGCCGCGGGTCTTGGCGCGGCGGCTCAAAAACGGCAAGGAGCACGCCGAGCGCATTGGCGAACGGCGCGGCGAGCCGAGCCTGGCGCGGCCGCCCGGACCGCTGATCTGGGTGCACGGCGCAAGCGTTGGCGAAATGCTCGCCGCGATTCCACTGATCGAGCGGCTGCGCGAGCAGGGCTTCAATGTTCTGGTGACATCGGGCACGGTCACTTCGGCCGCGCTTGCCGAACAGCGCCTGCCGGAAGGCGCAATTCATCAGTTCATCCCGCTCGATGCGCCGCGCTTTGTGCAGCGCTTCCTCGCGCATTGGCAGCCGGGGCTTGCGCTGTTCGTCGAGTCGGATCTGTGGCCCAATCTGATTTTGTCTTGCGCCGAACGCAGGATTCCAATGATCGTCATCAACGGCCGTTTATCGGAGCGCTCGTTTGGCCGTTGGCAGCGTGTACGCGGCACGATCGCGGCGCTGCTCGGACGCTTCGATCTGTGCTTGGCGCAGTCCGCAGCCGATGCCGAGCGCTATGCCGAACTTGGCGCGCCGCGGGTGACCTCGACCGGCAATCTCAAGCTCGATGTGCCGCCGCCGTCGGTCGATGAGGCCGTGCTCAAGCGCACCCGCGACATGGTCGGCAGCCGGCCGGTCATCGTCGCGGCCTCGACACATGCCGGCGAAGAATCCGCGGTCATCGCAGCGCATCGCCGCCTGCGCGCGAAATTCCCGACGCTATTGACGGTTATCGTGCCGCGCCATCCGGTGCGCGGACAAAGCATCGCCGACATCGCGCAAGTCGCCGGCCAGTCGGTGGCGCTGCGCTCGCAGCGCGCACAGCCGATGCCGGATATCGGTGTCTATGTCGCCGACACGCTCGGCGAGCTCGGCCTGTTCTATCGGCTGGCGCCGATCGTCTTCATGGGCGGCTCGCTCGCCGAACATGGCGGACAAAACCCGATCGAGGCGATCAGACTCGGTGCCGCGGTGCTGCACGGTCCGCATGTCTGGAACTTCGCCGAGATCTATGGGACGCTCGACAAGGCGCGCGGCGCTGATCTCGTGGCGGACGAAGAGGCCCTCACCGACCGGCTCGGCGCCTGGCTTGCGGACGGAGCGGCGCGCAAGACGGTTGCAGAAGCTGCGGCCAAGACGGTCGCGCAACTCGGCGGCGGCCTGGCGCGCACACTCGCCGCCCTCGATCCCTATCTGATGCAGCTTCGTCTGGAACAGCACGCGTCGTAGGGCATGATGCGGAAAATAGGCCGGGTCGTACAACGAGAGCATGATCCGGAAAAGCATGCCCTTGGACTTGATCCGAGGGTGGAAACCGGTTTTCGGAAAAGATCATGCTCAATCAAAGAAACTAGACCTTGATCCCATTCAGTTTAATTGGATCAAGGTCTAGTCCGTCGGGATAAGGTGATGCGCGAGCCCGCCTTCTGGTGGCAGCCCGGCACGGGCCGCTTGCTTGAGCCACTCGCCGCGATTTACGGTGCTGTCGCGGCGGCGCGCATGAGCCTGAGCGGCCGGCGCGCCGGCGTGCCGGTCATCTGCCTTGGTAATCTTACCGTGGGCGGCGCCGGCAAGACACCGGCAGCGCTTACGGTGGCGCGGCTTCTTCGCGCCGCGCAGGAGCGGCCGTTCTTTCTCACCCGCGGCTATGGCGGCCGGCTCGCCGGCCCGGTGCGCGTCAATCCCGCCGTGCATCATGCCGCCGATGTCGGCGACGAGCCGCTCTTGCTGGCGCGGTTTGCGCCCACCGTCGTCGCGCGCGATCGCGTGGCCGGAGCACAATTCGCCCAATATGCCGGCGCCAGCGTCATCGTCATGGATGACGGCTTGCAGAACCCGTCGCTCGTCAAGGACCTCAGCATCGTGGTCGTCGACGGCCGGCGCGGCGTTGGCAACGCCAAGGTCATTCCGGCGGGCCCGCTGCGCGCGCCGCTCGCTACGCAACTCGATCATGCGCGAGCCCTGCTCGTCGTCGGACCGCTGGAGGGCGCCGCCAATCTCGCAAAACGCGCGGAGCGATATGGCCTAAAGGTTTTCCATGCCCGGCTCGAACCTGACCGCGGCATCGTCGCCGCCATCGGCAAACGCAAAGTCCTGGCGTTTGCGGGCATCGGCAACCCGGATAAGTTTTTTGCGACTTTGGCCGAAGCCGGAGTGACGGTCGCCGAACGCGTCGGCTTCGACGATCACCATCGCTTCACTGCAGCACAAGCGCAGGATTTGCTGGCGCGCGCCCGCGCAGCCAATCTGATGCTGGTCACGACCGAGAAGGACTTGATGCGGCTTTCAGGCGATCCGCAGCTCACCGGCCTTGCGGAACATGTAAACGCGCTGCCGGTCCGGCTTGTCGTCGAGGAGGAGGCACCGTTTCGGCAGCTGGTCCTCGGCGCGATGAAGCGATCGTAGCCTTAAAGCGCAGGGTGGGCACCGCGGCGTGATAGCGGCGACGCGTCAGCTCAGGGCAGACGATTTTGTCCACCCTACTTCCTGTACGCGGCGGCCTGGCGCTGCAGCACCGCCTCGGGCGTCGCATAGGGCTCCTGGAGGTCGACGCTCCAATAGCGCAGCTCCTCGAGCGGGATCGGCACGCCGGTAACGGCACAGCGCACGAAAGCCCCCGGCCGCACGATGCGGAAATCACCATCGAGATATTTGATTTCGGCCTCGCCGGGCATCGGCTGCGGGCGATCGGTGCGGTTGAGCAAATATACCTCCGGCGGCTCGGGGCGTTTTGGCGCTTCAATACGGGTTTTTTCAGGCACCGGACCGCCGTTGCAAGCCCCTTCGCAAGTCCTCACTCGAGGCGCGAACGGCCCAGTCACCAAACCGCAACATAATCATTCGGTTACCCGGACGAAAGACACTTTGCCAGCGCGGCAAGGGCCACCGATATGCTATGTAGAATCGGGGGGCGCTTGCGGACGCAGCACAACTTGGAACCAGCGTGGCCCAAACCCTGATGTGCCGCTTCCTGACATGGGTAACCGCAAAGGCGCCTTGGCGTCTCCTTGGCGTCGTCTTGGCCGCAGCGTCCCTATGGACCGCTGCCCTTGCCGCCGTGCCGGAGCATGTCGACATCCCGGACGGCGAGCTTGTGCTGCGCGCCTCACTCTATCGTCCCGAGGGTGCGGGCCCATTTCCTGCGGTCGTAGCGCTGCACGATTGCGGTGGCTTGGCCCATCACCGCCCGATCGGCGAGACACGGCATTACGTCGAATGGGCGCGGCTCCTCGTCGCCCACGGCTTCGTCGTGCTGTTTCCCGATTCCTTCGGCTCCCGCGGCGTTGGACCGCAATGCCGCGAGCCGCACCGTAAAGTGCGCGCCTCGCGCGAGCGCGTCGCCGACGCCAATGCGGCGCGGCGCTGGCTGCGGACGCAAGACTACGTGAAGCCCGACCACATCTCGCTGCTCGGCTGGTCGAACGGCGGCACCGCCGCTTTGTGGACGGCTCGCCGCAACACGACCTTGCACGACGATAGCGCCGATTTCCGCTCGGCCGTATCGTTATATCCAAGCTGCCGCAGGTTGCGCGAAACCGCCTGGAGCGCGCGCGTGCCGACGCTTATCCTCGTCGGTGGTGCCGACGACTGGACGCCGGCCGTGGTCTGTCAGCAGATGGTCGCTGGCGCGCGCGACCGCAGTGCCCATGTGCAGATCATCGTCTATCCGGGCGCCGAACACGAATTCGACCGTCCCAATGCGCCGATCAGGCTGCATACCGGTCTTGTCAACAGTGCTGATCCGACCGGCCGCGCGCATAGCGGCACCAATCCAGCAGCGCGCGCCGATGCACAAAAGCGCGTGCCGGAATGGCTCGCGCGGTAGCGCGTACAATGTCTCGGTCCGGCGAGCTTAGAACAAGCTGCCTTGGTCGGAATTGTCACGACGCGGGCGCGGCTTCCTTGCGGGTTCAGCCCGGTACCGCGGGGCTTTCGCGCCTTCGACTCGGGCGCCGACGCTGCCGTCGGCGAATTCGATCTCGACGGGCGTGCCCGGGCCAACCGCGGCCGCCGTATGCAGTGGCGTACCCGCGGCGTCGCGAACCAGCGCGAAGCCTCGCGCGAGCACGCCGCGATAGGAAAATGCCGCGAGCAATTGGCCGCCGCGTTCGGCGCGCGCTTGGCGCACGGCAATGAGTTGCCAAATGGCGCGCTCGGCGCGCGCGCCAAAAGCGTTGACGCGCTCGGCCTCGCGCGCGATCCGCGTGCGCTGCATCTGAATCGTGGCGGCCAAGCCCGCGCGCAGCCGCGACGCGAGCCCGGCATAGCGTTCGCGCCGGCGTTCGATATTGGTGCGCAGCAATTGCGGGCTCAGGCGTCCGCTGGTGCGCGAGAAGTCGACGCGATGGATCTGTGCGTTGGCATGGAGCGCACGCGAGAGCCGCGATGCGGCGTGATCGAGGCGCTGCCGCGGCTGCGCCAGCACCTCGTCGGCATCCGGCAGCGCGCGCGCGGCCGCGCGCAATTCGCTCCAGCGCGCCTCCTGGCAACGCCGCCAGCAGGCGAACGCTCGCCGCGCGCAGGATTCGACCTGGACCAGGAGATCGGTACGCACAGGCACGGCCATTTCGGCAGCCGCGGTCGGCGTCGGTGCGCGCTTGTCGGAGGCGAAATCGATGAGCGTGATGTCTGTCTCGTGGCCGACCGCCGAAATCAGCGGAATGAGACTTGCGGCCGCGGCACGGACCACGATCTCCTCATTGAACGACCAGAGGTCCTCGAGCGAGCCGCCGCCGCGCGCGACGATGATGAGATCAGGCCGCCGCGGCCAAACTCCGCTTCCGCCTTCCGGCAGCGCATTGAAGCCGTGGATCGCGGCAGCCACTTCCGCCGCTGAGCTTTCGCCCTGCACTTTTACCGGCCACACCATGACCCGGCGTGGAAAGCGGTCGGCGAGCCGATGCAGGATGTCGCGGATCACCGCCCCGGTCGGCGAGGTGACGACGCCGATCACTTCGGGCAGGAACGGCAGCAGCTGTTTGCGCGCCTCGTCGAACAAGCCTTCGGCCGCGAGCTTCTTCTTGCGCTCCTCGAGCAGCGCCATCAGCGCGCCGACGCCGGCCGGTTCGAGCGTATCGATGATGATCTGGTATTTCGAGGAGCCGGCGAAGGTGGTGAGCCTGCCGGTGACCACAACGTCGAGGCCCTCTTGCGGCTTCATCCGCAAGCGGCCGAAGGTCATCTTCCAGATCACCGCTTCGAGAACCGCCTTGTCGTCCTTGAGGCGGAAATAGACGTGCCCCGACGGCGACGGCCCGCGGAAGCCTGAGATTTCGCCGCGCACCCGGACATAGCCATAGGCGTCCTCGACCGTCCGTTTCAGGGCGGCGGACAGTTCCGAGACCGACCATTCCGGAATATTGGCGAGCGGCGGCCCCTCTATGGAGCCGGCCTCTGCTTCGAGCTCTGCGGTGATTCTGCTTCTGGCCATCTAACCATTGTATATGACCCCGCTATGGGGCGGAAAACAGCTCGAGGCAGGTAATCCCCGTGGAACACCGGCCAAAAGGCGCGAAGTGCCCTTGTCCTGGCCCTGCCCGGCCGCTAGAGCGGGACGACTTTTCCCTGGGCTGGACATCCCGCTCTGGCTCGTTTTTGGTGTGATCTTTCCGAAAACCGGTTCCCACCCTCGGATCAAGTCCAAGGGCATGCTTTTCGGGATCATGCCCGACCCAAACCGGCGGCGGTTGGTAAGGCGATGAACATCCTCATTCTTGGCTCCGGGGGCCGCGAACACGCGCTGGCCTGGAAGATGGCGGCGAGCCCGCTGACGGAAAAGCTCTATTGCGCGCCCGGCAATGCGGGCATTGCCCAGGAGGCCGTGTGTGTCGCCGTGGATATTGCCGACCATGCGGCCGTGATCGCCTTTTGCCGCGAGAAGGCCATCGATGTCGTCGTCGTCGGGCCGGAAGCGCCGCTCTGCGCCGGCATCGTCAATGATCTCGAAGCTGCGGGCATCAAGGCCTTCGGCCCGAGCCGGGAGGCGGCGCGCCTTGAAGGCTCCAAGGGCTTCACCAAGGACCTCTGCCGTCAGAACAACATCCCGACCGCTGCCTATGAACGCTTTAATGCGCTCGCGCCGGCCAAGGCTTATCTGCGCTCGCGCGGCGCGCCGATCGTGGTCAAGGCCGATGGTCTTGCGGCCGGCAAAGGCGTCGTCGTGGCGCAAACCGTCGCCGAAGCGGAGGACGCGCTCGACATGATGTTCGGCGGCGGCCTGGGAGAAGCCGGCGGCGAAGTCGTGATCGAGGAATTTCTCGACGGCGAGGAAGCCTCCTTCTTCGCGCTATGCGACGGCGAGACCGCGCTCCCACTCACTACGGCGCAGGATCACAAGCGCGCCTATGACGGTGACAAGGGCCCCAATACCGGCGGCATGGGCGCCTATTCGCCGGCGCCGAATATCGATGGGGCGATGGCTGAGCGCATCATGCGCGAGATCATTACGCCAACGCTCAAGGCCATGCGGGCCTTGGGCTCGCCTTATAAAGGCGTGCTCTATGCCGGACTGATGATCACGGCCGAGGGACCGAAGCTCATCGAGTACAATGTGCGTTTTGGCGATCCGGAAACGCAGGTGCTGATGCTGCGGATGAAATCGGACCTCGTGCCGGCGCTGCTGGCATCGCGCGACGGCATGCTCAAAGCCTTCGATCTGCGCTGGTACAACGAGCCGGCGCTGACCGTTGTGATGGCCGCCAAGGGCTATCCGGGCGCTTATAAGCGCGGCAGCGTTATTGAAGGCCTCGACGCCGCACGTGAGGTCCATGGTGTGGAAATCTTCCACGCCGGCACCAAGGCCGAGGGCGGCAAAATTCTCGCCAACGGCGGCCGCGTGCTCAATGTCTCGGCTATCGGCGCAACCGTGCGTGAGGCGCAAGCACGCGCGTACGAGGCCGTCTCGCGCATCCATTGGCCGGACGGCTTTTGCCGCCACGACATCGGCTGGCGCGCGGTGGAGCGCGAGAAAAACAATGCCTGACCTCACCGATCTCTATCCCGGTTACGCATCACGCTGGATCGGTACATCGGCCGGGAAAATCTTTGCCCGCGTCAGTGATGGCGGCAAGCCGCCGCTCCTGCTCCTGCACGGCCATCCGCAAAGCAATGTGATGTGGCATCGCGTGGCGCCGCAGCTGGCGCAGCACTTCACTTTGGTCATCGCCGACCTGCCCGGCTATGGCTGGTCGGCGGCGCCCGAGGCCGACGAGGAGCATGCGCCTTACACCAAGCGCGCCATGGCCGCCGGCATGATCGAAGTGATGGAGGAGCTCGGCTTCGCCCGCTTTCGCCTCGCCGGCCATGATCGCGGTGCGCGCGTCGGCTACCGCCTGACGCTCGATCATCCGGGCCGCATCGAACAGCTAGCCACGCTCGATATCGTGCCGACCTGGGACATGTGGCATCGCATCAATGCGGCGATTGCGACGCGGGCTTGGCATTGGATGTTTTTGGCGCAGCCCGCGCCGTTTCCCGAAACGCTGATCGGTCACGATCCGGGGTTCTTCTTCGACTCTCGCGCGCGGGCCGGCGCCAAGGCCAAGACGGTCGAGATTTTCGACCCGCGAGCGCTGGCGCATTATCACGCCGCCTATCAGGACCCGGCGCGCATCCACGCCATGTGCGAGGATTATCGCGCCGGCCGCACCACCGATCTCGCCCATGACGAAGCCGACCGCGCGGATGGAAAGAAGATCGCCTGCCCGGTGCTGGTGCTGTGGGGCACGAGCGGCCTCCCCGCCAATGCCGAGCTCGATCCGCTCGCTTGCTGGCGCGACTGGGCCACCGATCTGCGCGGCTTCGCCATCGAGAGCGGGCATTATGTGCCGGAAGAAAATCCCGCAGCGACCGCAAAGGCATTGCTTGACTTCTTCCGCGGCTAGATTGTCGCCGTCATTGCGAGGAGCGAAGCGACGAAGCAATCCATGGCCCCACCGCCGCGCTTGATTACTTCGCTTCGCTCGCAATGACGAATCTCTTGTTCTAGACTTCCGCGGAATGAAAATGAGCGAGCGCCAGAACGCCTTTTCCGGCACGCGGGACGTCGCCGAGCGGCTGCGTTTTGATGCCGCGCGGCTTGAAGCATATTTGCACGACCACCTGGCGGGATTTGCCGGACCGGTCGCGGTGAGCCAGTTCAAGGGCGGGCAGTCCAATCCGACCTATCTCATCGAGACGCCGCTGCGTAGCTACGTGCTGCGGCGCAAGCCGCCGGGAAAGCTCCTGCCCTCGGCCCATGCCGTCGATCGCGAATTCAAAGTGATCAGCGCGGTCTATGCGCAAGGCTTTCCGGTCGCCGAGCCGGTGCATTATTGCGCTGAGGAGAGCGTCATCGGCACTGCCTTCTTTGTCATGGCCTATGTCGTAGGCCGGGTATTCTGGGAGCCGCAGATGCCGGCCTCAGATCCGCAGGAGCGCGGTCGCGTCTACGACGCCATGAACGCCACGCTGGCGCGGCTGCACACATTCGATCCGGTTGCGATCGGACTTGCCGATTTCGGCCGCGGCGAGAATTACGTCGCGCGCCAGGTGGAGCGCTGGTCGAGGCAATATCGCGCGTCACAGACGCAAGAGATCGGGGAAATGGACAAGCTGATCGCTTGGCTGCCCGCGCATCTGCCGCCGCCACAACCGGCACGGCTGGTGCACGGCGATTACCGGCTCGACAATATGATCCTCGCGCAATCCGACGCGAAAATCCTCGCTGTGCTCGATTGGGAATTGTCTACGCTCGGCGATCCATTGGCCGATTTCACTTATCACCTGATGCAATGGCACATGCCGCATTCCGAGGCCGGCACAGGGTCGCTGGTCGGCTTCGATCTTGCCGCGCTCGGCATTCCGTCGCTGCAAGCCTATGTCGACGCTTATGTCGCGCGCACCGGCCTCGATCCACGGCCATATTTGCCGGTCTATTTCGCCTATAATTTCTTCCGCCTTGCCGCCATCATGCAGGGCATTGCCGGCCGCGTGCGCGACGGCACCGCAACCTCAGCCTTTGCCGCCGCCAAGGCCGAATTGGTGCGGCCGCTCGCCGCCAAAGCTTTTGAATTTGTCCGCGAGGCCAAATCTTGAGACACAAGATCACGTCTCAATATGTCCCACGTCATGAGTCCGCACCCATGAAGACCTTTGCCTTGGCGCTCGGTGGCGGCGGCGCGCGCGGCCTTGCCCATATCGCCGTCGTCGAGGCGCTCGACGAGATGGGGGTGAAGCCAGTCGCGATCGCCGGCACCTCCATCGGTGCGCTGATTGGGGCGTCTTATGCCGCGGGCATGAGCGCCAAGGATATCCGCCACCATGTCATCGCCTTCGCCCATGACTGGAGCCAGACGCGGCGCCGGCTGATGACAACGCGCGCCGGCAATTTCGGCGACCTGTTATCCGGGCGTTTCAGCCAGGTCGCGCAGATGGATCCGGAGAAATTCTGCGAGCAATTCCTGCCGGGCCGGGTGCCCGAGGATTTTTCGGATTTGACCATTCCGCTGATCGCGATGGCGACCGACCTGCATCGGCGCAGCGAAAGGCCGATCAAATCCGGCCCGCTGCGCCCGGCGCTGGCGGCCTCGATCGCCATCCCCGGCCTGTTTCGCCCGGTGGTCATGGATGGCCGGGTCCTGATCGACGGCGGCACCACCAATCCCATGCCATTCGACAAGCTCAAAGGGCTTGCCGATCGCGTCATCGCCGTAGACGTCCATGGCATTCCCGAAGTCGACCGCGCCGACATCCCGAATTCCTGGGAGACTGTCTACGCGGCGGCGCTGGTCATGGGCGGCGCCATCACCGCGGCGAAGCTCGAGCACGAGGCACCCGATCTCGTGATCCGTCCCAACGTCAGCATTTTCCGGACATTGGGCTTTCTGCAGGCCAGCGCCATCATCCGCAGCGCCGAGGCGGTGAAGGACGAAATCAAAGAGAAGCTCGGCGCGCTATTGGCGGGCTGATTAGGTTCGCTCGTTGACCGCCCATTGCTCGGCATCGTCTTGCTCCCCGATCATAGCGAGACCGTTGGCGATGGAGAGCAGTTCGTCGCCGGATTCAATGCGCTCGGAGCCGAATCGGCGCTCGAATATCTGGCGCACGGCCGGGACGAACGATGTGCCGCCGGTGAGAAAGACCTTGTCGATCGCGGCGCTTTCGGTCTGCGCGCGTGCCAAGACATCGTCGAGCACCCGCTCCATGCGGCGCAGGTCGTCGGCGATCCATGTCTCGAAATCGCCGCGCTCGACCAGGACCTGGAAATCATCGCCGAGCGGCGGAAAGCGCAGCTCAACGCTTTCGTTTGACGACAGGCGCGCCTTGGCTTCCGAGATCGCCTTGTAGAGCGGATAACCTTGATCGTCCTCGATCAGATCGATCAGCTTCTGGATCTTGTCCGGCTCGACGCACCAGCGGAGGAGACCCTTGAGGTCGCGAAACTCGTCCATGGTCTTGAGCACCGAAAGCTGATTCCAGCGCGCGAAATTCGCAAACAGGCCTTGCGGCAATTCCAGCGTCTTGCCCATGTGCCGATATTGGCTGCCCTTACCGAGCCGCGGCAGAATGACATTGTCGATAATGCGAAAATCGAAATTGTCTCCCGCAATGCCGATGCCGCCGTGGCCGAGCGGACGAGCACTGAGCCGATTGCCGGACAATTCGAACCGGATGATCGAATAGTCCGTGGTGCCGCCGCCAAAATCGGCGACAAGCACCGTCGCCGATTGCGCCAGATTGCGGGCGAAGAAGAACGCGGCGGCGACCGGCTCATAGACATACAAGATTTCGGCGAAGCCGAAGCGACGCAGCGCTGCGTCATAGCGCTGCTGCGCCAGCGCCGCGTCGGGCTGCGCGCCGGCGAATTCGACCGGCCGGCCGACCACCAGACGCCGCGGCAATTCGTCTAATTCCGCGCTTTCGTAATCGCGAATGCGCGCGACGAGACCTTCCAGCAGATCCTCGAATTTGTAGCGTTTGCCGTAAATATAGGTGCCCGGGAAATGCTGGCTGGCACCGAACGTCTTGAACGACTGAATGAAGCGGCACTCGCCGGGATGATCGATGAACTGCCGGATGGCGTAAGGCCCGGCCTCGACATGTAACTTGCGGCCGTCGCGGCCGCCGGTCTGCCAGAAGCAAAGCGCCGAGCGCAGGGCTTCGACCTGCACGCCATCGATCGGACAGATGATCGGACGTGCTTTGCCGTCCGCATGAATTTGCGACAGCACGGTATTGGTCGTGCCGAAATCGAGGCCGAGCGCGGCAGGCATTGGATTTCTGTCTTGTTGAATTGTTGTCTTGGCGGGCGGAAGGGCGGCCGCGTGAACGAGAAGCGAAGGGTGGCAAAATGCCGATTGAGAAAGGCGCGCCCTGAACAGACGCGGAAATATGTCGTTTCAGCGGCGCTCTTTAAAAAAGTCCTTGAGCAGCGCTGATGCCTCCGCTTCGCCCAGTCCGCCATAGACTTCCGGCCGGTGATGGCAGGTCGGCGAAGCAAAGAACTGGACGCCGTTGTCCACCGCCCCGCCCTTCGGGTCGGCGGCGCCGTAATAGAGCCGGCGGATGCGCGCGAAAGACACCGCGCCCGCGCACATGGCGCAGGGCTCGAGCGTGACATAGAGATCGCAGCCGTCGAGCCGCTCCGAGCCGAGTTTGGCGGCGGCCTGACGGATGGCGACAAGCTCGGCATGGGCGGTCGGATCGCGCTCGGCCAGCGTGCGGTTGCCGGCCTGCGCGATGACAGCGCCATCGCGCACGATGACGCAACCGACCGGCACTTCGCCGCGCCTCGCCGCGGCGCGGGCCTGCTCCAGAGCCGTGTCCATGAATGATGACATGAAAGATAAGTGGTCCCCTGCGGCCTGCTCTGCTATCAGCCGTCGCTGAAGGACCGAATATGGACGGCAACAACGACCAGCACAAATCCGGCGAAAGGATCGCCAAGGTGATCGCCCGCGCCGGCCTTGCCTCCCGGCGCGAGGCCGAGGACTGGATCGCCGCCGGCCGTGTCGCCGTCAACGGCGAGGTCATCCAGTCGGCAGCGCTCAACGTCACGGAGCGAGACCGCATCACCGTCGACGGCGAACCGCTGCCGGAACGCGAGCGCACCCGGCTTTTCCTTTATCACAAGCCGCGCGGGCTCATCACCACCCATGCTGATCCGCAAGGCCGCCCGACGATCTTCCAGAAACTATCGCGAAGCCTGCCGCGGCTGATCAGCGTCGGCCGGCTTGATTTCAACACCGAAGGCCTGTTGCTCCTCACCAACGACGGGGAGCTGGCGCGCGTGCTCGAGCTGCCGGCGACCGGCTGGCTGCGGCGCTATCGCGTGCGGGCGCATGGCACGATCACGCAAGGCCAGCTCGACGCGCTACGCTCGGGCATCACGATCAGTGGCATTCATTATGGAGCGATCGAGGCCGCGATCGATCGCGTGCAGGGCACAAATCTCTGGCTCACCTTTGCCATCCGCGAGGGCAAGAACCGCGAAGTGCGGACCATTCTCGCGCATCTCGGGCTTGAAGTGACCCGGCTCATCCGCGTGTCCTTCGGCCCGTTTCAGCTCGCCGAACTGGAAGAAGGCGCGGTCGAAGAAGTGCGCACCCGCGTGCTTCGCGAACAGCTCGGCGACAAACTCATTGTGGCAGCGGAGCTCGATTTTTCTGCACCGGTCACGGCGCGCGCCGAGTCGGACGCGCCACGGCGCGCGGAACGAAAGCCACGCGAAACAACACGGGTCACGCCGTGGTCGAAGAAATCCGGCGACGAGCGGCCCAAGCAGAAGCGCAGAAGCAAAGGCGCCGAACACGCTTGGCGCGCGCGCGATGACGAACGGCCTGCGAAGAAACTGCAGCGCCGATTTCACGGCACGCGCGATGATGCGGCCCGCACGCAGCCGCAGGGCAAACTGCGCGCGAGCGCGCTCACCGACCGCAAAGGCCGCCGTGTCGCCGTCGAGCGCTATGGGGAGCCGCCGGTGCCCGACACGTCGCACCAAGGATTCGTCAAAGGCGAGCGGTTCGGCGAGCAAAAAGATCGGCGCCCGGGCAAAGGTCCAAGCAAAGGTGCGAGCAAAGGTCCGCCCAAATCGTCCGGCCGCCGCCGCGCGCCCGATCGCGCCCGTGGCGCGCGACCGCACCGGCCCAAAGGCAAGTAATACTAAGTGGAGCATGATCTTGTCCGAAAACCGGTACCCACTTTTCGGGATCATGCTCTGATGCGCGTCGTCGGCGGACGCCTGCGCGGGCGCACGCTCGCCGCGCCGAAATCACGAAATATCCGTCCGACCGCCGACCGGCTGCGCGAATCTTTGTTCAACATCCTGGTGCATGCGTATGGCGATCCGGTCACTGATGCGCGCGTACTCGATCTCTTCGCCGGAACCGGCGCGCTCGGCATCGAGGCGCTGTCGCATGGCGCGGCCTTTGCGCTTCTGGTCGATGATGGCGCGGAAGCGCGCGCGCTCCTTCGCGAGAACACGACGACGCTGGGCTTAGGCGGCGTGACCAAGATTTTCCGGCGCGATGCAACCAAGCTCGGCCCCGTCGCGCCGCTGTAACCTTTTTCGCTGGCCTTCGTTGATCCGCCTTACGGGCAAAATCTCGCCGAGCAATCGCTCGCCTCGGCACGCGACGGCGGTTGGTTCACCGGCGAAGCGCTGGTCATTGTCGAAGAAGCGGTCAAATCCGCCTTTACCGCGCCGGAAGGATTTTCCGAGCTCGAGCGGCGCCGCTATGACGATACAGAATTCGTCATTCTGCGACGGAACTAAAACCGTCCGCGCGTGGAACTCGAGGCGAACATTTCAACAACAATTCGTGCAGTCGTCTGCCGAGATACGCCACGCACAGCCGAGTCGTTGGATAAGTTCGTTAGTCACCGAAACGACAACGCGGTGTCACCGCCGGGTGCCTTCATGCGGCGTCTTAATGCTCATGGAGGCGAAGCATGAAACTGATAAAGGGCACGACCAGCGCATTGGCTGTTGCGACAGTATTGTCTTTTCAGCTCCCGGCGACGAAGACGTTCGCTGACGATGACAGGTTCCACCACCATTTCGAACATGTTCTGCTCATCAGCATCGATGGCTTTCATGGCGTCGATCTGTCGAATTGTATCGCCAGCAACTTATGTCCAAATCTAGCCGGCCTCACGCGCCACGGCACCACTTATACGAATGCCTTCACCACCAAACCGTCCGACTCCTTTCCCGGCATGTTGGCGCAAGTGACCGGCGGAACTTCGAAATCCGTCGGCGTGTATTATGACGACAGCTACGACCGCACGTTGTTTGCGCCGGCCGGCAATCCACCGGCGCCCTGTGCAACAGGCCCCGGCACCGAAGTCAACAATGCCGAGCCCGACGACACGAATCTGCATTCGATCGATGGCGGCGTGCCGGCAAGCCTCACTGGGCCGAACAGCGCGGTTGCGATCGATCCCAATAATTTGCCCGGGCAACTGGTGCATGGCGTCTGCCAGCCGGTGTGGCCGCATAATTTCGCCCGCGCCAACACCATCTTCCAGATCATTCACCAACATCATCTGCGAACCGCCTGGTCCGACAAGCATCCGGCCTATGACATCCTCAACGGCAACGATCCGGACTCGCAGCCGAGCAACGGGCCCGGCACCAATATCGACGAATTCTTCGCGCCGGAAATCAATTCCGACCTGAGCAACGCCAATGTGCAGCTGATCGCTTCGCTCGGCCTGCATTCAACCGCGCCGGCGCCGGTCACCGATCCAACCTGCCCGGGGCCGAGCTGCGGCAGCGACTTCACCTCCTCGATCGATGGCATCGAATATTATGATGGCATCAAAGTCTCCGCGATCATCAACGAGATCAACGGCTACGATCACACCGGCACCAACAATGTCGGCACGCCGGCGATCTTCGGCATGAACTTCCAGGCCGTTAGCGTCGGCGAGAAGCTTGCGAGCGGCGGTTATACCGACGCCAACGGCACGCCGAGTTCCAATCTCGCCAATGCCATCGGCTTTGTGGACCGCTCGATCGGCCAGATGGTGAACACGCTGCAGAACCGTGGGCTGCTGAACCGGACGCTGGTGATTATCAGCGCCAAACATGGGCAGTCGCCGATCGACCGGACCAAGCGGGTCGCGCTCGACGACTCCAAAGTAATCGCCGCTCCGATCGGCGCGAATTTCGCCTTCGATATCGCCGACGACGGCGCGTTGATCTGGCTAAAGGACAATTCCGGAAACAAGATCCAGGAAGCCGTCCAGGCGCTGAAGAACTTCCCCGGCGACAACGGGATCCAAACCTACCTTTACGGCGATGCGCTCGCCGACATGTTCCAGGACCCGCAGCACGATTCGCGAGCCCCGGACATCATCGGCATCACCCGCGTCGGCGTGGTCTATACTGGCGGAACGAAGATCGCCGAGCACGGCGGCTTCAACCCGGACGACGTTCATGTCGCGATGCTGGTGTCGAATCCCAGCCTGCCAAAGTCGACTGTGCAGTCCACGGTCGCCACCAAGCAGATCGCGCCGACGATCCTCAAAGCGCTCGGTCTCGATCCGCATGAGCTTGAGGCAGTGCGGCTCGAGCACACCGAGCCACTGCCTGGCTTCGGCGACCAGGACGACATGGACTAATCATCGAAGCGCGAAAGTCGGAAAGCCGGGAGCGCTGCTCCCGGCTTTTTTATATATGAGCTGGGATGATCAAGGCCGTCATTGCGAGGAGCGAAGCGACGAAGCAATCCAGAGCGGCAGTTCAGCACTGGATTGCTTTGCTTCGCTTCGCTCGCAATGACGTAGAGGAGCGACGACCTCAGTCCGCGCTGATCCCTGCATCGCGCACCACTTTGCCCCAGCGCGTCACTTCGTCGGCCTGAAACTTGGCGAGATAATCCGGCGTGCGGCGCTCGGGCACAGCGATCTCGAGGCCGAGATCTTCCAGCCGAGTGTGAATTGCCGGATCGTCGAGCGTATCGCTCATCGCCTTGTTGAGCTTTTGCACGATGGATTGCGGCGCCTTCGGCGGCAAAAAGAACGCGTTCCAGACGCTGGCCTCGACGCCCGGCAGTCCCTGCTCGGTGGTGGTCGCAAGGTCCGGAATGATCTTGGCACGATGCGCCGCCATCACCGCGAGGCCTTTCACGGTGCCCTCTTTGGCCAGCACAGCACCGGTCTGGATGGTCGAACACATATAGTCGACGCGGCCGCCGATGATATCCTGCTGTGCCGGCGCTTCGCCGCGATAGGGCACATGCGTGACATTGACGGCCATGGCGCTGTTGAGCAGCACGCAGGGCAGATGCGTGCCGGAGCCGACGCCGGCCGAAGCGAATTGCAGCTTGCTCTGGTTGGCCTTCACATAGGCGACGAAGTCTTGCAGGTTCTGTGCCGGGAAATCCTTGCGCGCGATGAGAATGCGCGGCGATTCCGTCGCGAGCCCAACCGGCGTGAAATCGGTGAGCGAATTATAGAGCGGCGTCTTGTAGAGCGCTTGGCTATAGGCCTGCGTACCGCTATTGCCGATCAGGATCGTGTAGCCATCGGGATCGGCCTTGGCGACGCGGGCGCTGCCGGCCATGCCGCCGGCGGCGCCGATATTCTCCACGACGATCGGCTGGCCGAGCAATTCGCTCATGCGCTGCGCCTGGATGCGCGCCGAAAGATCGACGCCGCCGCCGGCGGAGAATGGCACAATCAGAGTGATCGGATGGCTCGGCCAGTCGGCGGCCTGGGCTTGAGACGCAGCGAGAACCAGGGCCGCCGCCAACAACGCACGCATCACACTCATATCTCAACGCCTTCCAAACAACCGCTCGATATCGCCGAGCTTTAATTCCACATAAGTCGGGCGGCCGTGATTGCACTGGCCGGAATTGGGTGTCGCTTCCATCTCGCGAAGGAGCGCGTTCATCTCTTCCGGCTTGAGCCGCCGGCCGGCGCGCACCGAGCCGTGACACGCCATCGAAGACGCGACGTGCATGAGCCGCCGCTCCAGCGGCAGGGTCTCGTCCCATTCGCTCAAATGCTCGGCGAGATCACGCACAAGACCCGCGCCGTCGATCGCACCGAGGAGCGAAGGCGTTTCGCGCAGCGCCACCGCGCCCGGGCCGAAGGCTTCAAGAACAAGGCCGAAGCGCGCAAGCTCGCCGACGCGGACGACGAGCCGTTCGACATCGGCCTCGTCCATCTCGACGATTTCCGGGATGAGCAGGATCTGCCGGGCCACGCCGTTCTGATCGAGCGCGGCTTTGAGCCTCTCATAGACGATACGCTCATGCGCCGCGTGTTGATCGACAATGACAAGGCCGTCGCGGGTCTGCGCCACGATATAGGTCTCGTGGATTTGCGCCCGCGCCGCGCCGAGCGGGTGATCGAGCAATTCCGCAGCCGGCGCCGCTTCTGCGGTTTGCCCGGCGTCGGCAAAGCCAGCGCGTGAGTCGGCAGCAGGTGCGCCGACATCGAAAGCCGCCTGCGCCGCTTCGGCAAAGCCGCGCAATGGCGCAAACGGCCGTCGCGTATCGAGCGGCCGCGTCGGCGAGCGCCGCCAATCCCAGCCGCGTTGCGGCGCCACTGCCGGACGAAACGCCGCGATGGTCGCTGCGCCGCCAGTCGTTGCCGCGCGTGTGCCTTCGCGCGCCAGCGCCGTTTTGAGCGCGCCGACAATAAGAGCGCGGACGAGACCGGCATTGCGAAAACGGACCTCGGCCTTGGCCGGATGCACGTTCACGTCGACCTCGGGCGACGGCAGCGTGACAAACAAAGCGAGCACCGGGTGCCGGTCGCGCGGCAGGTAATCGGCATAGGCGCCGCGCACCGCGCCGAGAAGCAGCTTGTCGCGCACCGGGCGGCCGTTGACAAACAGATATTGGCCGAGCGCATTGGCACGGGTGAGCGTCGGCAGCGCCGCAAAGCCTTCGATGACAATGCCGTCGCGTTCGGCCGCGATCTCGACGGCGTTGGCGCGGAAATCGGCGCCGAGCACATCGCCGAGCCGGGCGAGCCGCCCAGGGGCGCCAGGCAGCGCCGCGGCGAAGGTCTGCGGCGCACGCTCCTCGCCGGCCAGCGTGAAGGCGACGTCCGGCCGGCTCATGGCGAGCCGCCGCACCACTTCGCGCACGGCTTCGGCTTCGGTGCGGTCGAGCTTGAGGAATTTCAGCCGCGCCGGCGTTGCATAAAACAGATCGCGTACCTCGACGCGGGTGCCCTCCCCGAGCGCCGCCGGCTTCACGGGCGATTTCTCGCCGGCGTCGACCTCGATCGCCCAGGCATGCGGCTCCTGCGCATGCCGCGTCGTCAGCGACAGCCGCGCCACGGCCCCGATCGACGGCAGCGCCTCGCCGCGAAAACCGAGCGTGCGGATCGAGACCAGATCGTCATCGGCGAGTTTCGAGGTGGCGTGGCGCTCGACCGCCAGATCGAGATCGGCGGCGGTCATGCCGGAACCGTCGTCGGTGATACGAATGAGACGCCGGCCGCCGCCGTCGGTGAGCACATCGATCCGCCGCGCGCCGGCATCGAGCGCGTTTTCCACAAGCTCCTTGACCACGCTCGCCGGGCGCTCGACGACCTCGCCCGCGGCGATGCGGTTCACGGTGGCTTCGGGAAGCTGGCGGATCGGCATGAAAGGAGCTTTTCCACGATTCGGCGGCAAAAGCAGGGTCAAACTAGCCGGGCAAAGCGCCCGGCAAAATGGCTGGGCAAAATAGTTGGGCAAAATAGCCGGGATTGAGCGCGGGCGAAATCCGGGGCAGATAGCTGTGGCTGGCCTGTTGATGAATGCAGCGCAGCAAGGAGTTCGCAAATGGCCCGTTATCTGCCCGGCGTCATCCTCGCGGCTTGCGGCGTTTTAGCCTATGCGATCGGCTGCCTGCTTTATCTGGCCTACCGCCGGGAAAAGGACCCCGCGCGCAAGAACAAATCGTTGATGACCTACGGGCTGGCGATGATGGCGCTCGGCGTTGTCGCGCTGGGCGGCGGGCTCTACACGCTGGAAATGAGCCAGTTTCACACCGTGGGCCAGTGAGGCGGTTCTAACGCACCACCGTCATTGCGAGGAGCCAACGGGTCCGGCCCGAAGTGGCCGGCCCGATGACAGGCTCCGCGACGAAGCAATCCAGGGGCCGCGCCTCAGCGCTGGATCGCTTCGCTCGCAATGACGATCCAAATGCTCCCGCTTTGATTAATCGAACGACGGCTTTCCTCTCCGCAGCCGCTTGATGCTGGACTGGCGTTTCTTGCTTTCGATACGGCGTTCACGTGACGCCTTGGTCGGCCGGGTCGGCCGCCGCTTCACCGGCGCAACCGCCGCCTGGCGGATCATATCGAGGAGCCGCTCCAGCGCATCCTCGCGGTTGCGCCCCTGGGTGCGGTGACGCTGCGCGATGATGACGAGAACGCCGTCCCGCGTCAGCCGCGCGCCGGCGAGCCGTTCGAGGCGCGTCCGCACGTCAGGCGGCAGCGACGGCGAATGTCGCACGTCAAAGCGCAACTGCACCGCGGTCGAGAGCTTGTTGACATTCTGCCCGCCCGGCCCCGAGGCGCGCACGAACTGCTCTTCGATCTCGCGCTCGTCGATTTCAATGTGAGGGCTGACGCGGATCATGGCGCTTGCTGCTCCCTCCCCCTTGTGGGGAGGGCTGCGGTGGGGGTCGGGAAGTAACGCACTAACATAGACGCGTGCAAGACGACGTCCACACGGAGCGTAACGTCGCGACCCCCACCCCTACCCCTCCCCAATCGAAGTCGGATGTTTCCGACTTCGATCACTTTAGAATTCGCCGAACTCGGGAACACCCGAGTTCGGCTGGGGACGGGAAAGAGGCGTCAGTTCGCCGACTGCGAGGTCGAGGCGACGGCCTGGGTCTTACCGACAACGGTGACCAGAAGGCCGCTGCTCAACAAGCGCTTGGCGACGCGTTTGGCGTCATCGAGCGTGACCGCGCCGATCATTTCCGCCCGCTTGGTGAAATAGTCGGTGTTGAGCCCGTCGAGCTGAAGCTGCACGAGCAACGCCGCGATCTTGCTCGACGTGTCGAGATTGAGCGCAAACGAGCTGTTGAGATAGTTCTTCGCCTCGGTCAGTTCGGCTTCGGTCGGACCGCTCTCGGCAAAGCCGCGGATCTCCTTTTGCACCAGATCGACCGTCTCATTGGCGCGATCGGAACGCGTGGCGGTGCCGCCGATCAATATCGCGGAATGATCGAGCCAGACGAGGCTGTCGGAGATCGAATAGGCCAGGCCACGCTTCTCGCGCACTTCCTGATAAAGACGCGAGTCCGATGAGCCACCGCCGAGAACGTGATTGATGATATAGGCGGCCATGAAATCGGGATCTTTGCGCGCGATGCCGGGACCGCCGAAATCGACCACGGTCTGCGGCACGTCCAGATTGACGTCGATGCGGCGGCCGAGTCCTTGCGGCGTCGCATTTTCGACCGGCACCAGATCGGCCTTCTCCGGCAGCGCGCCGAACACGCGGTCGAGGATCGACTTCAAGGTCTCGGCATCGATATCGCCGACCACGGCGATTTTCAGATTCTGCCGGGCGAGCACCTTGTGGGCATAGGTCTTGAGATCATCGACCGTAATGCCCGCGAGCGATTCCGGCGTGCCGTTGACCGGCCGGCCGTAAGGATGGCCCTGGAAAGCGGTCTGCCACCAGCGCTGGCTGGCGATATCGCCCGGGCTCGTCGTCTGCCGCCGCAGGATCGACAACAGCTGGGCGCGATTGATCTCGACATCGGAGGCATCGAAGCGCGGTGCGATCAGCGCCAGCCGCAGCAGATCGAAGGCCTCGTCGCGATTTTCCGTCAGCGTGCGCAACGAGCCGCGGACGCTGTCGCGCTCGGCGGAAAAACTCATCTCGATGGCTTTGCGCTCGAGACGGTCGGAAAAGGCTTTGGAGTCGAGATCGCCCGCGCCTTCGTCGAGCATGGAGGCGACGAAGCTTGCAGTGCCGGATTTGCCGGCCGGGTCCTGAACAGCACCGCCGGCGAAAGCAAGGTCGACGGCGATCATCGGCACCGCAGGCTCGTGAACGAGCCAGGCGACGATGCCGCCGGGGCTCACGACACGTTCGATGGTGGTCGCGCTTGCGGGCGCCGCAAAAGCTGCGAGTGCGAGCGGCAGCGTGAATGCCGACATGATGCGCCGGTAAACGGAGCGGGATGACTTGGAGCATTTTCCGGAAAAGTGGACACCGGTTTTCCGAAAGAAAATGCGACCAAACAAAAAAACTCTAGCGTTTTCCGATTCCATAGAATCGGAAAACGCTTTGGGCGCAAAAGCACTCACGAGTGGCTCTCCTCAGGCTGCAGGCTTTTGACGAGATAGCCGGTGACCGACTGGCGGCGGTCGAACCAGGTGCGGGCGGCTTGTTGGATGGCGTCGGCGCTGACCGCACGGATGCGGTCGGGCCAGGTGCGGACTTGGTCGACGGTCTGGCCGGTCGCGAGCGCCGTACCGTACCAGCGCGCCAAGGTCGCCTGGTTGTCTTCCGCATAGACCGCGTCCGCGATCAGGCGGTTCTTGGCGCGATCGAGCTCATCCGAGGTCACGCCATGGGCGATCACGTCATTGAGCACGGCGTCGATCCCCTGCTCGGCGTCGTGCAAAGACACGCCGGGCCGCGGCGCCGCATAGACGCCAAACTTCGCGTAATCGAGCGCGGTGCCGGAATAAAACGCGCCGGCGCTGAGCGCGATGCCTTTGTCGACGACGAGCGTCCGATAAAGCCGGCTGTTGGCGCCGCTGCCGAGCACATGCGCGAGCACATCGAGCGCCTCGCTCTCGCCGGGCTTGGCGGTGGTTTCCGACGGCGCGAGATATTCGCGGCTGACGCTCGGCTGTTCGACGCGCGGGTCGGCAAGCGTCACCGTGCGGGGCGCTTCCTGCACCGGCTCGGTCGGCCGCTGCCGCGGCGCGATCACGGTGCGCACCGGAACCTTGGCGTAGGTCTCCTCGGCGTCGGTCTTGACCTCTTCAGGCGTGACGTCGCCCGCGATGATCACGATGGCGTTGTTCGGCGTATAGAAGCGCTTGTAGAAGGCGAGCGCGTCGTCGCGCGTGAGCTTCTCGATCTCGTGCCGCCAGCCGATCACCGGCCGGCCATAGGGATGATTGAGATAGAGCGCGGCATCGATCTGCTCGCTCAAGCGCGCATTCGGGTTGCTGGCGACGCGCATATTCTGCTCTTCGAGCACGACATTGAGCTCGGGCTTCACCACTGCGTCGGTCAGGACGAGATTGGTGATGCGGTCGGCCTCGAGCGCCATCATTTCCTTCAAGTGCTCGTGGGGAACGCGCTGGAAGAAGCCGGTATAGTCCGAAGTAGTGAAGGCATTCTCCTGGCCGCCGATCGCAGCAACGTCCTGCGAGAACGCAGCGCCCGGATGCTTCTCGGTGCCTTTGAACATCAGATGTTCAAGGAAGTGCGCCAGTCCCGATTTGCCAGGCGTCTCGTCGGCAGCGCCGACCTTGTACCAGATCATATGCGTGACCACCGGCGCGCGGTGGTCCGGCACCACGACCACTTCAAGCCCGTTCGACAGGGTAAAGCTGGTCACTTCGGGGCCGGTCGCGGCCTGCGCGGCGCCGCCCAAGGCGGTCAGCGCGGCAACCAGCAATAGGAATTTTGTCAAGCCTTTCCTCCGCAAGCACGTGTCCGGCTATCACGCGAGCAAAACGCGTGCCGGGCTGTTCAACGTTACGCTTGAATCTAGACCCCTCACCCTCTGAGCGGGCCGCCGTTACGAGCCGAAGAAACGCTTCGCGCTCGGATCTTCATTCAGGCGGCGGTCTCTTTGATGACCACGGCCAGTCTCGAGGCACCATGCAGTCTCTGTTTGCGTGCGATCTGTTCTAAAAAACCGACTACGGTTTTTTTGGGATCATGCATTTTGCCGCACGATCTCCTTCAAAAACCGGTGCCGTTTTTGCGGATCATGCGCTATCGCTGCAGTTCCATGCGCTCGCCGAGCGACTTGGGCACATAAGGCTTGTGCTCGGGCAGGAGACCATAGGGCTGATCTGGCGACGGCGTGAGATAGCCCGGCGGCGGGTCGGTCAGGCTGACACGCGGCGGCTCACCGGTAAATGTCGTGATTTCCTGCTTATTGGGGTTAAGCCAGCTGAAATCGAAGAGGTTTCGCTTCGGCTTGTTCACCGGTTCGCTCTGTTCCGGCGTGCCTGGAGCGGAAACTGTTCTCGGGTCTCTGCTGACATTGTTGAGCTCGTCGGGAAGCAGCGCCCGATCGGCTTCACGCGCAGCGTCGTATTGACGGATGACCGGCTTATCGTCGTCCTTTTTGGCCCTGCGCTTGGCGACATCGGGATCCTTGGGCCAGTTCGGAGCTGGCGTCGCATTCACGACCGGCGACGGCAAATTGCGGTTCGGCGGCACCACCAGCGGCGAGCGTTCGCTATAATTGATCTCGTATTCCGTCGTCGTCGGATTTTTCACGCCGAGTGTGCGCCAGAACTTGTCGGAGAACGACTCCTGCGAGCTGAGCTCGTCATCGCCGGCGCGCGCTGCAGATACCTGACCAAAGGCCACGAGCGCCACAGCGGCGGCACCAAAGGCAAATTGCGCGAGTTTCATTGGGCGCGTGATTTGGTTCTGCGGCATGCCCTCACCTCGAACTGCCTGCATCGAACTGACCTGTTGCACTCCGCCAATACCAAAATTGGCACACGACGAGCTCGGCCATTAACCTTCTGAAGCTTTTAGGGAAAGCCCCGCTTCAAACCCGGCCGAAACAACCGATGCCCCACGCGATGGTTTTAAATACCCGATCAGGGCACTTTTGCGGCACCCCGACCGAATAGCGATTCATACAGAAGTCCAACCACCCCGGCAACAATAGCCACATCAGCGAGGTTGAAGACATACCAACGGAGGCTGAAGCTCGCTGTTTCAACATGAAACAGCACGAAATCCATGACGCCCGGCCAGTGCAGCCGGTCGAGCGCATTGCCGACCGCGCCGCCGATGATCAGGCCCAGGGCTGCGGCAGTGAGCCGCGTCTGTGCCCGCGTCAGCCAGAGCCAGAGAAAGACGACTGCCAAGACCTTGAACGCGAATAGCCCCCAGACGCCGACGGTAGTCTGCTGCGGGAACAGGCCGTAGCTAATGCCGGTGTTCCAGGCGAGCACGATCTCGACAAAAGGGTTAAGCGCGATGGCGCCAGAATCGGCAACGTGCACCGCATAGAGCAGCCAGAACTTCACGGCCTGGTCGACCGCGCAGGTCAGCGCCGCGACGATGAGCGCAAAGGCGCTGAAGCGTCCCCAAACATAAGAAGGGGAATGACCCGCATCGGTCTGCGCCGCGTCTGACACCGGCATTTCTCCGTAGCTGTTACTCGGACTGGCCTGAACGTTAACGTCTTATTCCGCGGCGCGGCGCGTGGCTTCCCACTCGCGCAGTGCCTGCGCGTCGCGCGGCGTCACGTCAGGGAACTGCGGATCCTCGCCGACCGCCGGCGAGATTTTCCAGGAGCGCGCGCATTTCTTGCCTTGCGCCCGCTCAGGCACGACCGCGACACCTTCGACATCGGGCAGCCGGAACGCTTCCGCAGGCCCCTCGCCTTCCACCAAAGCCGCCCCCGATGTGATGGAGACCTCGGCGAGATCGACATCGACCACGGCGGCAAACAAATCGGCATCGGCAATATAAATGACCGGATGCGCCTCGAGCGAAGAGCCGATCCGTTTGGCGGCACGTTCAAGCTCGAGCGCCCCGGTAACGACGCGGCGCACATTGCGCACCTTGCGCCATTTCTCGGCCAGTGCCTCGTCACGCCAAGCCGCCAGGACTTTGGGAAATGACTCCAGATGCACCGAAGTCGCCTCGGGATAGCGCGAGAGCCAAGCCTCCTCGGCAGTGAAGCACAAGAGCGGCGCGAGCCAGGTCACAGTGCAGCGGAACAAATAGTCAAGCACAGTCAGGCAGGCCTGGCGGGTCTTCGACGAATACGGATCGCAATAGAGCGCGTCCTTGCGGATATCGAAATAGAACGCCGAGAGATCCACCGTCATGAACGCGTTCAGCACCGCGAAGATGCGCTTGTAGTCGAAGTCCGCATAAGCCTGGCGGATGAGCGGATCGAGCTCGGCCAGCCGGTGCAGCATCAACCGCTCCAGCTCTGGCATCTGCTCCGGCTTGACGCGCTCATTGTCGTTGAAATGTGCCAGATTGCCGAGCATCCAGCGCAGCGTGTTGCGCAGCTTGCGATAAGTGTCGACCGTCGTCTTCAAGATTTCCGAACCGATGCGCAGATCGTCCGCATAGTCGGCCGCGCAGACCCACATGCGCAGGATGTCGGCGCCGGATTGTTTGATGACATCCTGCGGCGCCGTGACGTTGCCTTCCGACTTCGACATCTTGCGCCCGTCCTCGTCGAGCACGAAGCCGTGGGTCAGCACGACGTCGAACGGCGCCCGGCCCCGCGTGCCGCAGCTTTCGAGAAGCGAAGACTGAAACCAGCCGCGATGCTGGTCGGAGCCTTCGAGATACATCACCTCGTCGTCGCCGCCGTCGACCTTGCGCTTGATGTGAGCGAGGCCGGGGAAATGCTTTTCGTCTTCCAGCACGAAAGCATGCGTCGAACCGGAATCGAACCAGACGTCGAGAATGTCGTCGACCTTCTGCCAGCCCTCATTGCCGAGCTTGCCGAGAAACCGCTCACGCGCGCCGGGCGCGTACCAGGCATCGGCGCCTTCGGCCTCGAAGGCCTCGACAATGCGGACATTCACCTCCGGATCGTCGAGAATCTCGACCGAACCGTCCGGCTTTTCCTTGATGAACAGCGCGATCGGCACGCCCCAGGCGCGCTGGCGCGAGATCACCCAATCCGGGCGGCTCTCGATCATGCCATTGATCCGGTTCTCGCCCGCCGCCGGTACCCAGCGTGTTGCCTTGATCGCCGCGAGTGCGCGATGGCGCAGCGTGTCGCCGTGCTTGTCGATGTCCTTATCCATCGCAATGAACCATTGCGGCGTATTGCGAAAGATCACCGGCTTTTTCGAGCGCCAAGAATGCGGATACTGATGCTTGAGCCGCGAGCGCGCGAGCAGCATGCCGGCATCGATCAGAGCCTTGATCACCGCATCGTTGGCATCGCCCTTCTCGCCTTTCTCGGTGAGCACGCGCTTGCCGGTGAAGCTGGGCGCGTACTCCGTGAAGGTGCCGTCAGCATCGACCGTGTAAGGTATCCACGTATCGATATGGCGGGCCGCCAACTCTTGCGCATTAGCTATCCAAACATCGAAATCCTCTCGACCATGACCAGGAGCTGTATGGACAAAACCAGTGCCAGCATCGTCGGTAACATGATCTCCTGCAAGAAGAGGCACCTTGAACCCATATCGAGCGTCAAAACTCGCAAGAGGATGGACGCATTCGCCCACTGCCAAGGTATCTGCCGCGACAGTACTGACCCTACGATAGGCAAGTACTCTCGCCTGCCGCATGACGTCTATCGCAAGCTTGTCAGCGAGTATGAATCTGTCGCCGCGCTTCGCCCAATTGCCCTCCGGCACATCGGTAACTTCGTATAGGCCATATTCGACACGTGACGAGTAACTGATGGCGCGATTGCCCGGCAGCGTCCACGGTGTCGTCGTCCAAATTACGACCGAGGGCCGATGCTCGGTAATGAGCTTGTTCCAGCTGACGTGTCGAGGATCGGAAGCGGCGCCGCTTGTTACGACATGCTGGATCGGAAACTTCACCCACACGGTGTCCGACGTATAGTCCTCGTATTCGACCTCGGCTTCGGCGAGCGCAGTCTTCTCCACCACCGACCACATCACCGGCTTCGACCCACGATAGAGCGTGCCATTGGCGGCGAACTTCATCAGTTCGCGCGCGATCTGCGCTTCGGCGAAAGGCTCCATCGTGGTGTAGGGATGCGCCCAGTCGCCGACGACGCCGAGACGCTCGAACTCCGCCTTCTGCACCTTGATCCAATGCTCGGCGAAGCGGCGGCATTCGCGGCGGAATTCGACGAGCGCGGCGGGATCGGAGAAATCCGGCTTGGCCTTGCCCTTGGCGCGGTAATTCTCCTCCTCGA